>SVNQ01000018.1 GCA_015066865.1 Ruminococcus sp. | reverse complement strand
CTGTGCCCTGTCTGCAAGCTCACTGACAACAAACGCCTCGGTTGCAGTATTAATTGCTTCAACGTCCGCTTCCGTCCAGTAATCCACGCCACGAATAGGCGTGTAACCGTCATCGCCCTTTTCACCCCCTCCCTGACCCGTATTAAAATTTACCTTTACCCATTCACGGGAATTACTCAGTCTGTACCTGCTGCCGCCGTCCTCCAGCACCAGAAGCTCACTGCCAACCTCCCACTCAGGATGATCTGCTGGATCCGGCATGTCTGCGGCGGTGTCGGCGGTGAGTTCGGCGTAGTAGGTGGTCTGCTTGCCCAGAAACCTCGCGTGTCCAATGATTCTTTCATAAAACTTCTTCATGGTTAGTCCTCCTTGTTTTCGTCTTGATTCATTCCCTTTAATTGTTTGAACGCTTCTTTCAGCTTGTCCGGAAACGGCATTCCCAATTTAGCGGTATTTTCGATAATGCTCATTCCTTCGTTTGCAAGATAAAAGCCAATCACTGCTGAGCGGAATACCGATGTACCGCTTCCGAGCACATGAACATCCACAATGTGCCCCACAGCAACGATGGCAAGAATCAGCCCTTTTCGTGCAAGTCCGATGAATCCGGCGTTGCTGGAAAGCTGTTTGGTCACAAACCCAACGATCACGCCCGTCAGATAATCAATTGAGATAAAGCTGATCAGTGCAAGCAGCAATCCGTCCGGTTCGCCCCAGAGAAACCCCGCAATTGCACCAAGAAGCGCCGCATCACGTTTGATGTCATCCATCATGTTCTTTCCCCCTTTCGTGAGGATGATAAAATGAGGATGAAACGATTCGCAGTATTGCGCAATATTTGTAAATCTGTAAACGAATGTATGTGAAGAACGGATGGATGCATTTGGTATCAGAAAAATCGTTTCATCAAAACGCACTTTGCAAGTCGAGTTGTATATTTCGATACAACTTTATAAGAAGGTGACAGAAGCATCATTTTTCGACGGAAAGAAAAACTGTAAAAAATCACTGCAACTCCCGAAAAAACACAAAAAACATTTGACACTTGGAAGATTTTGTGCTATGATAATAATATATCAGTATGGAAATCAAACGGCAGCGAAAACTGCGCATTCCTGCCGTAAATCAAAAAAGAGGGGATCTGTTATGAAGAAAGCATGGTTTTCCAGATTATGTGTTTCAGTTTTGATGGCCGGCACGATGCTTGCCAATACCGCTGCTGGTCTGGTATCCGCAGCAAGCACGCCCGATGAATACCACGATGACTGGCTGCATGTCAATGAAAATGCGGAAATTGTCGATATGGACGGAAATCCCGTCTGGCTGACGGGCTGCAACTGGTTTGGATATAATGTCGGCAGTCAGGTGTTCGATGGCGTCTGGTCAAGAAATATGCACGAAATGCTGCAGGAAATTGCCGATCATGGCTTTAATTTTCTGCGTGTACCCATGTCCACCGAGATTCTGCTGCAGTGGAAGAACGGCGATCCCGATCCTGCACCGCCTAAGGTGAATCAGTATTCCAACCCCGAGCTGACGCTTGAGGGCGTTGAAGGCGGCACGATCATGTACAGCTTCGACATCTGGAATCAGGCTGTCGAGTGGTGCAGAGAACTGGGCATCAAGATCATGATTGACATCCACAGTGCGGATACCAATTCCGCAGGTCATCAGATCAGCCTCTGGTATACGGACAAATTCAGTACCGAGGACTGGTTCGAGGCACTGGAATGGTTTACAGAATACTACAAGGATGACGATACCATCCTTGCAATTGATCTGAAGAATGAGCCGCACGGAACTGCCGATACCCCCAATCTGATGGCGAAATGGGATGATTCCAAGGATCCTACCAACTGGAAATATGCAGCAGAAACTGCCGCTGCAAAGGTGCTTGCCATCAACCCCAATCTGTTGATCATGGTGGAAGGCACGGAAGTGTACCCGAAGTTTGAGGAGGGTGCGGACTGGACATCGCAGAATCTTGATTATTCAAGATACCCCTACAGCTACTATCATCATACATGGTGGGGCGGCAACTTCCGTGGTGCGAAGGATTATCCGATCGATCTCGGTGAGCATCAGGATCAGCTGGTATATTCTCCCCATGACTACGGCCCGCTTGTATGGGAACAGGATTGGTTCTATGATGGGTTCACACAGGAAACGCTGATTGAGGACTGCTGGTATGACAACTGGTTCTTCATTCAGGATACTGGCATGGCACCGCTGCTGATGGGCGAGTGGGGCGGCTTCCTTGATGAGGAGCATGATGCCGACGGCAAAAACCGTGCGTGGATGACCTATCTGCGTGACTTTATGATCGAAAACCGCATCCACCATACATTCTGGTGCTTCAATGAAAACTCCGGTGATACCGGCGGTCTTGTGTATGACAACTTCGGTACATGGGATGAGGTCAAGTATAATTTCGTACTGCCCTCCATCTGGCAGACAGAGGATGGTACATTCATCGGTCTTGACCATAAGATCCCGCTTGGCAAAAACGGCATTACGGTAGCGGAATATTACGGTGCAGAGCCGCAGCCGACACAGCCGACAAAGCCCATGGAGCCTGATGAAACCAAGCCCACCGACGGAAAGACAGAACCGACCGATGCCCCCGATGCACAGGTGATCTATGGTGATGTCAATTTGGATGGCGATGTGGATATTCTCGATATTGTCGTTCTCAACCGTTCGCTGCTTGGCGCCGCTCCTTTGTCGGAGGAAGCCGCAGTAAACGCCGATGTGGATAACGATGAAAAGCCGACACCTGCGGATTCTCTGATGATTATGAAATATCTCGTAGGTCTAATTAAATCACTTCCCATGTAATAACAAAAAGCGGAGCATTTCAGAAATGAAATGCTCCGCAGTTTTTTTACAATACATATTTTCGAAGATCCATTGAATACGCACCCTTGTAACGTTTTGCAACCTTTTTCCAAGCAATCAGATGATGCCGCAGGGGAATGCGGTGGTTAATTTTTTTGCACTTGCCGAACCAGTATTTGACCTTTTCCTTGTCACGGGGAACGCCCTTTCCATATTTGTAACAGTACCAAAGCATCACGCAGGCAATGTCATCGCCGCCCTCGGCAGCACGTTCATAATAGCGGATCGCCTGTGCATAGTCCTGCTCCATCTGAACGCCAAAGAAACAGAAATCTGCAAACGTGCGGTAGGAATGCACATTGCCTTTTTGTGTGGCTTTGATCAGCCACGCAAATGCAGTTTCATACCCTGCCAGCATTGTTTCGTAGGAATCATAGGTGATCTTGGAAAGATAATGGTAAACGATCGACATCATGGCAATCGTAAATCCACGTTCCGCTGCACGTTCGTACCAGAGCAGTGCTGTTTCGTTATCGTGGTATTCCTTTGCATACAAGCAGCCGATTTTCCAAGCTGCAACCACATTGTCCTGCAAGTACGCCTGACTGAGCCACTTGAGCTGTTCTTCCTTGCTGCCCCATGATCTCGCAAGATGATCGGCATAGGCAACCTGTGCTTCCGGATAGCCGGCTTCGGAAAGTTTGAGCAGTTCCGTCCCGTCGAGCGTTTCGATGGGACCTGAGGGAATGATTACGGTTTTCTTTGAATTTGTCATAAGCAAATTGCTCCTTGTATTGATCATGCTCTGATGCGCCGCATCAGGCGAAAACCCATTGTTTCATTATGGATAAATCGAAGGCATTGACATTGCCGTCGCCGCTGCAATCGGCTTTTGTAAAGGCTGCCTGATCAAATGTTTCGAGATTCAGCAGATATTTCTGCAAAAGGATCACATCGGGAACATTGAGTTTGGAATCTCCGTTTACATCACCAAGCAAAACAGAAGGATCAAGCGTCTGCGCATTGTATACAGCTTTGTACATCGTTTCAGCCCAGAGCCGGCGCATCGCCGTATAACCTTCGCTGCTCGGATGCACGCCGTCACCGCTTAATAATTCAGGATTTTCACGGAAGAAAGCGTCAAAATCAGGACCCTTGATCACTTCCGGATATTCCTCATAAATCCGATGTACCATACTGTTATAGTCATCCAGATAATTGCTGACACCGCTTTCCGCTGCATACGGAATTGTAGGCAGTACAGGCTTTTTGCCAAGTTCGAGGATTGTTTCGATCATATAAACCGTGTTCTCGTAATATGTTTCCGCCCCCGTCTGATTGCCCCAAGCATCGTTCGTGCCATAGGCAATGCTGACATATTCTCCGGGGAACGTGGACAGCCAGCGGTCAATATGTTTTTTGCCGTCCGTACTTAAAATACCGCCGATGCCGCCGTTTTCCTGCACAGGGAAATACCGGTTGTCTATGGCATTCACAAGCTCGGCGAAGCTTGAACCGTAACAGTTCATCATGCCGCAGGCTGTAATGGAATCTCCCAGGAAGATCCAGCTGTCGGCAATGCCGTCGGAAATATTGTGAATATCCATCTGGATACTGATGCTTCCGCCCGATTTACCGTCGGATTCAGCAATATTCATTCTTATCCAGTTGTATCCCTCCATCTCCACCACATGCTGACGGGAATGCAAAGTATTATCCGCAACCGTGTCCACGACCACCCAGCCATCCTCCGGATACTCGCCGCCTTCGGCAGCATTCACCTCAATGGTATAGGCACTGGGGACGCCGTTTGTCGAACCGCCGTTTGAAATTGAAGGATCATATTGCCCCGTTGCATTATACCAGGCACAGATGACTGTATTTCGTTCATCTTCCGGAACGTCCGTTAAGTCATAGGCAAGATAATCGGGGGAATTGCCGAACCAGAATGAAAAATAATGCTCGTCATTTGCAGAGTTTCCCTGACCGCTGCCGCAGTACACAGGACAATTGCGGCTGATTACAGGATTGGAAACAATATCCGCAGAAACGGCACAGGGGAGAAACGCAGAGCATAGCAAAGCTGCCGAAAGCAGAATTGCAGTTGTATTTTTAAGAGCATTCTGCAAGAGAATCACGCCTTCCGATTGATTGATACCCTAATTATATCATTTTTGTAATATAAAAGCAAGAGATTCAAAAAAATATAACTGACAGTACATTTTGTGTTAAAAAATGGAAGGGAATATTTGCAATTATGGTACTTTTCCTCAAAATCAGTTGAAACTGCTTGACAAGTGCCGCATAATCCGCTATAATAAATAAAGTACAATATCCATCAAAAACGCTGATGGGGAGGAGTACGGTGTATTTTGCAGCATAGAGAGGATCCGGCCGGTGTAAGGATTCGTGCAAAGCATCCGAAGGTAGCCCCTGAGTTCCGGTTCAAACAGGAATATCCTAAGTAGTTTCCGGCGGGTTCTCCCGTTACAGAGAATGCAATCGGAGAAAATCTCCTGTTGTGTGAGTGCGGATGCACTGCATCCGAATTCAGGTGGTAACACGGACTGAAAATGTTCGCCCTGAGCTTTACGGCTCGGGGCGTTTTTGCATCCCAAAATCATGAAAAGGAGTCTGAAAGATGGCAAAGGAACTTGCAAAGAACTATTGTCCCGAAGAATTTGAGGACAGAATCTATGGTGAATGGGTAAAGCGTGGATGCTTCCATGCGGAAATTGACGAGAACAAGACACCCTATACGATCGTCATTCCCCCTCCAAACATCACAGGACAGCTGCATATGGGTCATGCACTGGATGAAACCCTGCAGGACATTCTCATCCGCTGGAAGAGAATGCGCGGCTACTGCACACTCTGGCTGCCGGGCACCGACCATGCAGCAATTGCAACGGAAGCCAAGATCGTTGAGGCAATGCGCAAGGAAGGCGTAACGAAGGAAGACCTCGGCAGAGATGGTTTCATGAAGCGTGCATGGGAATGGAAGCGCCAGTACGGCGGCAGAATCGTGGAACAGCTCAAGAAGCTCGGTTCTTCCTGTGACTGGGACAGAGAACGTTTCACAATGGACGAAGGCTGCTCAAAGGCGGTTAAGGAAGTGTTCGTCAAGTACTACGAAAAGGGTCTGATCTACCGTGGTGAGCGCATTATCAACTGGTGTCCGAAATGTCTGACTTCTCTGTCCGATGCAGAGGTAGAATATGAGGATCAGGCAGGCCATTTCTGGCATATCCGTTATCAGGTGAAGGACTCCGATCAGTATCTGGAGCTGGCAACGACCCGTCCGGAAACGCTGCTGGGCGATACTGCGGTTGCAGTTAACCCGAACGATGAGCGTTATAAGGATCTGGTGGGCAAGATGCTCATTCTCCCGCTGGTTCACCGTGAAATTCCGGTTGTAGCGGATGATTATGTAGAAATGGAATTTGGTACGGGCGTTGTAAAGATCACACCGGCACACGACCCGAATGACTTTGAAGTAGGTCTGCGTCACAATCTGCCGATCATCAATGTGATGACGGATGACGCTAAAATTACCGAGGATTATCCGAAGTATGCGGGCATGGACAGATTCGAGGCAAGAAAGGCGATCGTTGCAGATCTCGAAGCAGAGGGCGCACTTGTCAAGATTGAGGAATACAGCCATAATGTCGGCACCTGCTACCGCTGCGGAACAACAGTAGAACCGAAGGTTTCTACACAGTGGTTCGTAAAGATGAAGCCTCTGGCAGGCCCTGCAATTGACGCTGTGAAGAATGGCGATACCAAGTTCGTTCCCGAGCGTTTCGATAAGATCTATTTCCACTGGCTGGAGAATATCCGTGACTGGTGTATTTCCCGTCAGATCTGGTGGGGTCATCAGATTCCTGCATTCTACTGCGATGAATGCGGTGAGATGGTGGTAACAAAGGAAGATTCCGCAGTCTGCCCGAAATGCGGAAAGGCAATGCGTCAGGATCCCGATACACTGGATACTTGGTTCAGTTCCGCACTCTGGCCGTTCTCCACACTCGGCTGGCCTGATAAGGATGCAGCGGATCTGAAATACTTCTATCCGACCAATACCCTCGTTACGGGCTATGACATCATCTTCTTCTGGGTAGTCCGCATGATGTTCTCCGGTCTGGAAAACATGGGGCAGGTTCCCTTTGATACCGTTCTGATTCACGGTCTTGTCCGTGATGCACAGGGCAGAAAGATGTCCAAGTCCCTCGGCAACGGCATTGATCCTCTGGAGGTTATTTCCCAGTACGGTGCGGACGCACTGCGCTTCATGCTTGCAACCGGCAATTCTCCCGGAAATGATATGCGTTATATCGACGAAAAGGTAAAGGCAGCAAGAAACTTCGCAAACAAGCTCTGGAATGCATCCCGTTTCATCATGATGAACCTGCCGGATGATTTCAGTTTCACAGGTCTGCCGGAGAATCTCACACTGGAAGATAAGTGGCTTGTGAATAAGTTCAACCGCCTTGCAAAGGAAGTCAACGACAACCTTGACAAGTTTGAACTGGGTGTTGCATCCACCAAGATCTACGACTTCATCTGGGATGTTTACTGCGACTGGTATATTGAGCTGACAAAGCCGAGAATCCAGAATGGCGGAGAGGATATGGCATCCGCACAGGCAGTTCTCGTTTGGACAATGCAGGGAATGCTCAAGCTCCTCCATCCCTTCATGCCGTTCATTACGGAAGAAATCTGGCAGGTGCTTGTCGGCGATGACAGCATGATCATGCTGGAGGATTACCCGACATTTGACGAGAGCATTGATTTCACAGCGGAAGAAAATGACTTTGAGAAGATCATTTCTGCAATCAAGGCAGTAAGAAATACCCGCACGGAGCTGAATGTTCCTCCGTCCGTTAAGGCGAAGCTGTATATTGAAACAGCCGATGCAGCGCTCTTTGCAGGTGCATCCGTATTCTTTGAGAAGCTTGCGTCCGCATCCGAAGTGGAAACCGGCGACAAGTTTGAAATGGAAAATTGTGCGGGTGCAGTAACCGATGCTGCAAGAATCTTCATTCCGATGGATCAGCTTGTTGACAAGGAAAAGGAGCTGGCACGTCTGGAGAAGGAAAAGGCAAAGGTACAGAAGGACATCGACTTCCTCAGCGGAAAGCTCAATAATCAGGGATTCCTTGCAAAAGCTCCTGAGCAGCTGATTGCTGCGGAACAGGCAAAGCTTGCGAAGGCACAGGAGAAGATGGATAAGATTCTTGCTTCCATGGCAAGCTATCAGTAAGCAAAGTGCAGGGGAGCGTGTATATGCTCCCCTGACTGACGGTAATGGATGAAGGAGTGGTTTCTGATGAACACTGGAACAAATAATATCCGCAGACTTGTGTTTGCCGCATTGCTTGCGGCGCTTGCATGCGTCTGTACAATGGTGATACAGATCCCCGTACCGGCGACGGGCGGATACATCAACCTCGGTGACAGCATCGTTCTGCTTTGCGCATGGTATATTGGCGGTGTTTACGGCATTGCTGCTGCAGGCATCGGCACAATGATGGCTGATATTTTCAGCGGCTATGCGATCTATGCACCTGCGACATTTGTCATAAAGGCATGCATGGCATTTGCAGCATGGGCAATTTTCAGAAAAATTCGCAGCCATAAGGGGCAGTATCTCGGCGCACTTGCGGCAGCCTTGATCATGATGACTGGTTATTTATTCTATGAAGCTGTCATACTTGGGTATGGATTCGGAGCTGCTGCCGCAATCCCTGCCAATCTCATTCAGGGATTTACGGGATGTACGGGCGGTGTCGTTCTTTCCATGCTCATGGAAAAAAACAGCTTTTTGCGCAATATGCTCCACATGAGGAAATTATAATGGATTATAGACAGGCAAGGGCATTCGTTGACGGCTTCAGCCGAAGCGGTACGCCCACAACAAATCTCAACCGTGCAAGAAAATTGATGGCAGCAGTCGGAAATCCGCAGGATTACCTGCATTTTATCCATATTGCAGGTACAAACGGAAAAGGTTCAACTGCAGAATACTGCACGAGTATCCTCAAAAAAAGCGGGTATCGCACGGGTACATTGACATCCCCCTATATTGTTCACTATCGTGACAGGATCCGCCTGAATGGTGAGGATATTCCGAGGGATGCATTTACGGAAATCTGCAATACCGTTGCAGATGCAGTGGGGGATGAAGGATATTCCCAGTTTGAGATCACCATGGCGATCGCCATGCTCTATTTTGTGCGTGAGCGTGCGGATGTGGTGGTTCTGGAAACAGGGATCGGGGGACTGGTTGATTCCACCAATATTATCGCACCGCCCCTTGTGAGCATCATTACCTCTGTTTCGATGGATCATATGCAGATCCTCGGCAGCACGCTTGCGGAAATTGCCGCACAGAAAGCAGGCATCATAAAAACGGGAAGTGAAGCAGTATTTTCTGTTGACTCCAAGCCCGAAGCGCTGGAAGTCCTGAAACGGACGGCGGACGAAAAGCATTGTCCGTATCATATCCCCGATGAAAACAGCTGTGAGATCGAATCCTGTTCGATCATGGGCAGCCGATTTGCCTATCGTGGAAAATCCTATGCGCTGAAAATGGGCGGCAGACACCAGATCAGCAATGCCATGACCGTGCTGGAAGCGGTGGAGGTGCTGCGGAATAAGGGCTACGCTTTGCCGGAATCCGCTGTGAAGGAAGCACTTATGGAAACACAGGTTCCTGCACGCATCCAGATTTTGCAGGAAGATCCGCTTGTCATTCTCGACGGCGGACATAATGCGGATGGCGTGGGTGCGCTTGTCAAGGCGCTTGATAAAAGCGGCATTGAGAACTGGATCGGCATCTGCGGTATGACGGGTACAAAGGATCATGAAGCTGCGGCGTTCCTGTTATCGCTTGCTCTGCGCAAGACGATTTGTGTGGATGGATTCACGGAAGGTGCGCTGCCCAAGGAAGAACTCACTGCCGCCTTTGCCAGAGAGCATGTCGTGGCAATTCCCATGGCGCTTGAGGAGGCTCTGCCGTATGCGATCAAATGGTCGAAAGACAATCACGGTGCAGTGGTTATCTGCGGCTCGCTGTATTTGGCAAATTACTATCTCACACAGGATTCCGGCACGGACGCATAACGGGAGAAGACTATGGAAATATTGATCGCAGCCCTTGTCATCATTGTATTACTCTTGATTCTGGGCATCAGCACGGGACTGATCGTGCAGGGGATCCTCTTGATCATGGAAATACTGCTGCTTCTGATGACTGTGTTTTTTATGGTGAGTGCAGTATTTCTGCTGATTGGGAAAAGCCGTGAGGCAGAGTTTCTCCGAATTGATAAAACAGCAAAAATGGGAGCTGCCATATATCGGATCGGTGATGCAGAGTACCGCAACACCTACCCTGCGGAGGGCATCCTGCAGAATCTGATCTATCGTAAGAAAACATGCAAGGTGCGGTTCTGGCAGCATGGAAAATTCTATGTGCTGTTTGACCGATACAGCATAATCTGTGCAGCACTGGGATTCCCCCTGTCGGCATTGGGCGCAGCGCTGCTTGGTATGTTCATGATACAATTTCTGTAACGATTGTATGGTGCTTGAGAAGTATTAGGATTCCGAAAAACCTATGTTAAATCTTCGTAAATGTACTGTTTTTTTCTGGGGAGATATGGTATACTGAAAAAAAGCCCTGCTGATGCATGGCGGATATAAGGAGTGTAAGACTTTTGAAAAAATTGATTATGACAATGATCCATGGCTTCTGCATGGCGCTTGCGGACAGTGTACCGGGTGTTTCCGGCGGTACGGTCGCATTTTTAATGGGCTTCTATGACAATTTCATAGGTTCGCTCAATGATCTGATGACAGGTAATATGGCTGCAAAAAAGAATGCCGTTATTTATCTGCTCAAACTTGGAATCGGCTGGGTAATTGGCTTCGGAGCGTCCGTACTGGTGCTGACTGCTGTATTTGAAAAGCATATTTACAGCATTTCATCGCTGTTCATAGGATTCATCCTGTTTGCGATTCCGGTTGTGATTTACGAGGAACGCAAATGCCTGAAGGAAAAGCCGTGGGCTGCCTTTGCACTGCTGATTGGTGCAGTGCTTGTTGTTCTCCTGTCCTATTTCACCGTGGGCGGAAACGGAAATACCGTCAGCATTCAAAATCCGAGCATCGGAACGTATTTTTATGTATTTTTTGCAGGTGCCACCGCCATCTGCGCAATGGTACTTCCCGGAATTTCCGGCTCCACGCTGCTTCTGATTTTCGGGCTGTATGTTTCTGTCATCAATGCCATCAAGGAATTGATGCACTTGAATTTTGAGTATTTCCCGATACTTTTGGTATTTGGTCTGGGTGTAATTACCGGCATTGTATCCATTGTCCGTGCAATTCGGATTGCGCTTGAAAAATTCCGCAGCATAACCGTGTATCTGATCATTGGTCTGATGCTTGGTTCTCTCTATTCCGTTATTGTCGGACCGCAGACACTGGATGTTCCGCAGGAAGCTTTGAGCTTCGCCACATTCAATTGGCTGTTCTTCATCATCGGCGGTGTGATTATTATTGGCATGCAGCTGATGGGTATGAAGAAGGGAAGTGCCGAGATCACGGAAAAACCGCAGGCATAATTGCATCTTATAATTGAAGCCCCGTCCATGACGGGGCTTTTAGCTTATCAAAAAAGTATAATTTCACTTAATTTTGCCGCACCCTCAACCCGCCCTCTTGCAGAGCGCTTTTTGGCTATTTATTAGGGGTTGTAGGGGGCGAAGCCCCCTACATGCGCCGAAGGCGCAACCCATAATAATATAATTAGTCCAGCCGTGCGCCACAAGGCGTACTGGCTGGATGGGACTTTTTCGACAGACTGGAAGCTCCGTTTATGACGAGGCTTTTTTATGTTTATGTTCGAACAGACAGGCACAAAACTGAAGTTTCCTCATACGATGTAATACGCATGGGAATCATGCGTAAATTGAGAAAGGAGCGTCTTTCGCAAGAAAGACGATGATAATATGGAGCTTCATGCATTTGAACGCATGGCACAGTCCATGGATGCCGCATTGTTTCCGACCGATCCGGTGGAATGCGACGGCGGACTGCTGCCCCAGCCCATGACCGTGTTTCCGGAGGATACGCCCCCCGGAATGGCATATGTGCCATATCAGATGTGGGGTGAAGTATATGAAGCAGACATGGGTATCAGCCGTGGAACCATGTTTCCGGTGCTCGACAAACCATTTCTGGGAATGGAAGGAGGGTGCGGAAAATGAAAACCCGCAATCAGCTGATGCAGGTCATCCGTAAATATGACTTTGCACTGTATGATCTGGCATTGTATTTAGATACGCATACACAATGCCGTGAGGCGCTGCAGCTGTTCCGAAAGTATCGCTCACTCCGTCAGGCAGCAGTAGATGAATATGTCCGCCGTTTCGGTCCGATCACCCACATCCAGTCAGAAAATGAAAAGGAGTGGGATTGGGTGAAAGGTCCCTACCCATGGGAAAAGGAGGCGAACTAATTTATGTGGTCATATGAAAAAAAACTCCAGTATCCAGTGAACATCAAGAATCCCAATCCAAAGATGGCACAAGTGATCTTAAGCCAACTTGGCGGTCCGGACGGTGAGTTGGCAGCTGCACTTCGCTATCTGAACCAGCGGTATTCCATGCCTTCAAACGAGGCGAAGGGACTCTTGACGGACATCGGTACGGAAGAACTTGCCCATGTTGAGATGATTTCTGCGATTGTGTATCAGCTGACACGGAACCTTTCCATGGAAGAAATTAAGAAAAGCGGCTTTGACAAGTATTTTGTTGACCATGCAACAGCACTCTATCCCGCATCTGCAGCAGGAGTGCCGTTCACAGCTGCATATTTCCAGTCCAAAGGTGATGTGTTTGCTGATCTTGCAGAAGATATGGCGGCAGAACAGAAGGCGAGAGCGACTTATGAGAACATCCTGCGCCTTGCCGATGATCCCGATGTCATTGATCCCATTCGCTACCTGCGTGAGCGGGAAATCGTGCATTTCCAGCGATTCGGCGAAGCAATGCGCCTAACACAGGATCAGCTCAGTTCCAAGAATTTTTATGCATGCAATCCGAGCTTTGACAAAAACTGCAAATGCTGCAGAACGAACTCCGGCGGTGTTACAGCCATGCATGTGAAATGAATTTCCTAAACAATTGAAAGTGAAATGCTGGTTGGAGGATTATTGTACTGTAGTTGTTGATGATGTTTTTTGGAAAACCTTTTTACTGCATATCCGTCAATACTGCCGCTGAAATGATTTGCTTTTGAAAATCCTTTGATTTCAACAATAACAAGGGCAACTGTTATTTCAACAGTTGCCCTTGTTATTATGATACCCGATGCTTTTCCAGCCAATTTTGCGCATAGGAACAGGTGGCTGTCACCTTGCCATTCCTGCTCTGGATCTCCTCCACTGCCATTTTCACAAGCTTTCCTGCGACTCCCTGCCCTCGGAGGGAATCATCCACGAACGTGTGGTTGATGCAAAATACGCCTGCCTCAACTTCAGGAAAGGTGATTTCTGCGATGATCTGTCCGAAATCGTTCTTACAGTAGATATGGCTGTTTTCTTTCTGAAAATCCATACGATCAACTCCTTTTTGATTTAGTATGTGAATGGAGAAGGGGATTATGCGCAGTTCGCTTCATTTTTTATCCGCAGTTTTATGAGCAAAATATGGGAGCATGCTTATACCTTGTCGGTAGGAAGCTTGTCTATCAGCTTCACGAGGTATTTGAGAATATTCAGCGAATCCGCAGGCGTGGGAGTGCCATCAAGATTAACATCGGCATTCTTTTTGCCCTCAGCAGTCAGTTCAGAACTGCCAAGAAGATTTCGGTTCAGAACGATGACATCAAGAATATCAACCGTTCCATCGCAATTCACATCACCGTAAGCGTCGTCCTTCTCCGCAGGTTCCGTAGTCGGCTGCGTATCCACTTCGGAGCCTGTGTTTTCGTATTCATACACGACATCAATTTTGGTATATTCCACGGAAATAACATCCTCAATATCGTTCTCCATCTTTTCGGAAGCCTCCCACCACATCTGTAATTCGACCTTACCGTCTGCGATGACCGCCTCCACGGGAACTTCGTCATTCATAAGCGTACCGTCAAATTCAACGGACGTAGTCGAGCCATTGCCAAGAGCAAGTGAGTAGCCCTTGTATGTCCAGAATCCCGTACCGTCCGCTGCTTCAGCATTCATGCATACTGCACAGCCGGCGGTAGCCCATCCGGAACCGGCACTGGAGGTTACATTTCCTTTGATGTCGATTCTTACCAGATGCTCAGGATCTGTAATCGGCACCTCTACATAACCGTTCGCATTGATCATGTCTTTTATATTTTCAAAAGTTTCTGTTTTTTGTACGATCTTATCCGGATCGTACAGTTCCAGATCCGCAAAATCAGATGCATCATCCGAGATGACAACCATCGCAGCGGAATATGGCGGCAGTGTGACATTCACAACATTGTCCTCCACATTTTCCACGATGTCGATCAGACGAATATCCGCAGAATCTCCATATACTGCATAAACCGCAGCAGCCTCATAGGTGGTATCCGCATTGTTCAGGGAAATCACAGCATTTTCAGGATTCTCCAGATCCTTGTTGGTGATCATCGCCGTCACGGTTCCCTGATCGGTTCCACGAATGGAAGCATAGGCACTTGCCAGAGAAACATCGTCCGTTGTGGTCGGAACAAGCATATCACCGAAGGCGCTGCCTTTTCCATCATAGTTGGTGTAGAGATTGATGGCAGAGAACTGGTAGGAGTTGCCGCCCCAGATGCTTGCCATATATACACCGGCATCCGCAAAGCATCCGAGTGCTTCCGCATGGGAAATCGTGCCGCTCAGATCATTGCCGCCGAAATTGTATTCAGTGATGGCGAGCTTTGTACCGGGGTAATACTTGTCGATGGATGCCTGTACATTCGGGAGAATCGGAAGATTTTCCTTGCCCCACTGACCGATCCAGCTGTCTTCAATGTAGCCTTCCTCATAAAGTGAACGTACGGACTGTAGTCTTGCTTTGATGCAATCCGTATGGGTGCTGTCAGTGCATTCTGTAACACGGCATTGACCTCTGGCTTCGGAATAATAATGAATGTCCAGTGCATCCAGCAGACGAACGCCGGCTTCTTCGGATGCCTTGTTCATCTGATCGAGATAGCAGTCGAGATACCAGTGATAGTTGTTCTCGGACTTGATGGTTTCCCATTCGTTGCTCTTGTCATCATCGGCAAGAGAAACATATGCCATGTAGCCGAACAGTGAAGGACCGAACACATCTGCCTTAGGATCAAGCTTCTTGATCGCTGTTGCCATTTCAATGGACTTTTCGCTTAATTCCTTGATCGTTATCTGATCCGGATGAATACGGCTGTGCGTATGATGCCAGAGTGCCGGCTCATTGTCAAGGCTGTAGCCCTGAATACCCGTCAGAGATGTGGAATCGCCAAACTTGTTGATGATATAGTTGACATATTCATCCATGTACACCTTGCCGTCCTTGAGATCGGGTGTCTCGGCAAATGCACTTCCCTTTGTCAGAACCACTTCATTCCAGCGCTTGGAGGGTGCAGCTTCCTCCTCCGAAACCGGACCATCCTTATCCGCTGCAACATAGCCTGCCATCTGCAATGTGGTGAGCTTGTAAGGAATATTGTAGGTTTCTGCTTCCTTGGAAAGCACCTGCACGCAGTCAGCCGGTTCATCGGAATTGGACAAATTGTTGTCGGAGCTGAATTTCCAGTCCGAACCTGCATTGGATGCGTTGTTTTCCCAGTTGTAGGCAGTCATTCTGTTGCCGCCCTGACGGACAGCATTCACCGTCACCTTGCTGTAATTCTCCTGATTTGCGTACTGATTGATGCCATAGATATAGGGGCTGATCTCCTTGGTTTCAGCGCCAAGGTCAATGTTGATGTTCATCGTATCATCTCCTGCTGCATATGCAGCGGTAAAGGGTGCGGTCAATGCAGCAGCCATGACCATTGCCGCTGCAAGAAAGGGTTTGCATCTGTTCATAATTACTCCTCCTCTGATTATGATTCCGTATCATCAGCTTCTCCCCAGAAGGAAGCCTGCGGAACAGGTTCGGATGCCTCCGCCGCCTCGCTTCGAAAAGGGCCGTGTGTATAAGTATCAACATACAGGTCATGGAACTTGATGTAGTTTGTTAAGGATTTCGCCAAAACCAAAAGACAGGTCAGCGGCGCATTGTGGGCATAACCGTAAATAAGGGAAGGTGTGTCCGTGATTTCAGCCGAAACCCGCCAGACAAATCCCAGCCTGTCAAGGTTGTCCATCACCTTTTTCACACGCTTTTCCGGCATACCAATCTGTCGTGAGATATACTCCAGCGACTGCATTCTGTTGCGATATCCGCTGCCAAGGTAGTGAATGAGGGTGATCGCATCCTTGTCGGCAAGCGTCTGAAACAGGTGTACCATGCCATCCGTTGCCTGTGTATAGCTGTCCACGCCATTCTCGGGGATTTTCAGAAAACAGAAATACTTCAGGTCGTCATTGAGCCTTGCAATCATGTTTTCGTAATCTGTTTTCAGCTCTGCGTAAGTTTCCAATTCCAGATTTTCGGGGTATTTTGGAACGGACAATTTGTATTCATTGTAGGCGGACGCAGCCGCGTAAAACAGCTGCATGATCACATCCGCACGTTCGTTGGGCGGAGTCTGTCTGATCCTGTCTGTAATCATCTGCTCCAGATCTGCCGCATCACGATCCTCAGCCAGACCAAAGAGCACATCAATTGAAACGCCAAGGATTGCGGAAATTTTTGGTAAAAATTCCGTATCCGGCAAACTGCCGTTCTCCCATTTTGAAACTGCCTGCGGCGTGACATTGAGTCGGGCGGCAAGCTGTCCCTGCGTCATGCCGCAGCGTTTTCTGAATTTCGTCAGGTTTTTACTGAATTGAGAGCTCATAATTTCCCCCTTTCCATTTACAACTGTACATTGTGTTTTGCCAATAAGAAACTCCGGATTTTCTCATTACCATCATTATACCACAATTTTCTGTTGATTGCAAACAATGTTATTTTTCAAAATACAACCATTTGTTGCTGTATCAATAAATGGTTGTCCGCAGATGTGCGGACATGCAATATTGTGCAGAAATCATATATTGCATTTCTAACCAATGTATGCTATAATAAACTAAAAATTATCGTCAGCGATCCTGCGTTTTAAGCGCATTATTACGATAGTTCTTGGAGAGGAACTTTAAAATCAACTATATTTATCATAAGAGGTGACAAATGAAGGATTTTGGTTATCAATTAAGAGGAGAAACATCTCCGCATGGGCGGCAGCGTGTATATTTCACGTCCCATCCCGATGACTTTGATTTGTATTTTGAGGAGATTTCTCAGATTGTATTGAAAAAATTTGACTGTGCCATATGGTATTTCAGAGATGATCCCGATGATGAAGATGAGTATTCTCTCAGAATCAGTGAAATGCAATTATTCATTATCCCTATTACCAAAAATTTCCTTATGACACCGAACCGGGCAAGGGATATTGATTTGCCGTATGCCTTAAAGCATAATATCCCCATCCTTCCGCTGATGCAGACATCCGGACTTGATGAACCATTTGCCAGAATATGCGGCAATCTGCATTATATCGAAAAAAACAAATGTGATGTAACGACATTGACCTACGAACAGAAAATACAAAAGTTTCTTTCGTTCATTTTGGTGAATGATGAATTGCTGTTGAAAATCCGACAAGCGTTTTATGCACGCATTTTTTTAAGCTACAGAAAAAAAGACCGTGCTCTTGCCAATCGGCTTATGGAACTGATTCACGATATTCCTTTTTGCCGAGATATTTCCATCTGGTTTGATGAATATTTATTGCCCGGAGAGGATTTTAATGATGCCATAATAAATGCAATGAAAAACAGTCAGCTTTTTGTGCTCTGTGTTACAGAAAATCTTGTAAATGAAGATAATTACATACGGAAGACGGAATATCCGAAGGCAAGAGAACTTTCGCTTCCCATCATGCCGATCCTTTCGGCTGCATTGACGGATGATCAGATGAACTCTCTGAAAAATCTGTATGATGACATTCCCGAAATTGTAGACGGCTTTGACCCCGGCCAGCTGACAAATAGCTTTTATACCAAATTTACCGATATAGCCATGTCAGAAAAAACAGAAGATCCAATGCATTTGTTTTTTATCGGCCTTGCCTATCTTAATGGTATAGAAGTCGAAATCAATCATAATCGTGCGGCAGAGCTGATCACCAAGGCTGCCGACCGGAATTATTTGCCTGCAATAGAACAGCTGGCAACGATGTACAGGATCGGAGAGGGCGTTATGCGCAATCCGGAAAAGGCATTGGAACTGTACGAAAAGCAGATAAAAATACTATCAGAAAGTGCGGAGGATAAAAAGCTTTATGAAGCGCTCTATGATCTGCTGAAATTCCTGTATGAATCCGATTTTCTGTTCAGATACAAACATTTCGACTGTGTGAAAAGAAGTACGATAAGAATAGCTGAAATTGCAGCGAATATCGAACTCGGCATGGGTGAGTACTTTAAAATGTTCTCTCTACTTGCATTCGTAAATGTTCTTGATGATGACATCTGTAATATGTTTGTAAAGTCCGCACTCGAATACCTTCCAAGGGCATATGGTGAGGATGAGCGGATGCTCTCGGAAGAGGCGTTCTTTTACAGCAGGCTTGCTTCGTTATATTATCAGCGCAGTGCAGGATACATCGTGTACAATGTGTCAGCCAATCCTGTATACAAGGAGCAGAGAAAACAAAGTGAAACGTATATCATGAAATCGATCGATCTGCTTGAAGCTCTGTATAGGAAAGATCCGATCAAGTGGAAGGGGGATTATGCGGAAGTTTTATCAATTTTCTGTTCGATGAATTATTCGCAGCCATTTTGTGATGATCGGATCATCGTCAAAAATATGGAACTTGCCATTCGGTTGTATCGGGAGCTGTGCGAGGATAATGAACTGCTGTATGCGGTAAAACTTGCAGCTTTATGTCTGCAGAGCGGCGATTATCTTGCATTCGAAATTGATTTTCTCTGGGAGAAAGCTTTGGGCATCTGTTTAGATCTGGATTCGGAAAAATACATTTCCGAAGCACCGGAACAGGGCATTCCTTTGCGTATTTCAACAGAAAACAGTGCTGATGTGTATGACATTAGAAGAATACGAAAAGCATTGTCTTTGATGCGTTACAGTACAGCTTTGTATGAGGCGTATGCAGCCAAGGGATATGATGACTGCTGGCTTGAGTTGGCACAGGCGTATTCCTGTCTGTCAAGGCTGTTATCCTGCCTTTCGGTATGGATCGAAGATGTTCAGGAAAATAGAATTGAAGAAATCCGCATGGAATTGCTTAAGGACTGCTGCAAATGCTATCAAAGAATGCTTGCGGTGCTGAGAACGTTTACGGAAAAATATCCTGAAATCAAATATAAATCTCAGGATTATTGTGATTTGTTAAATGCCGGCGATGATGCGCTTTCGGATGAAGCACTTAATGAGCTTGAACATTTAGCATATGAAAAGGATCCGTTTGCTGAATGTTATAATTTCGCAGTCCAGCTTTATGAGAATGATCTTGATGAGGAATCACTACAGCTGCATACAGATCTGTATTATTTCTTTAAAGAAGTATACCCCAATGCGGATGCGATGTTAGTTCTGATGAATCTTTATGTATACGCTTGCAGCAAAGAACATCCCAATGAGATATTGGCTGTACTATTGGAATTTGAAGATGACAAGCAAACTACTCAGGACAAATTGGCAGGCAGCCGTATGTTGTTCGATTATTATTTAAAAGTTGCCCAATGTTATTTGGAAATGGCAGATTTTTGCACGGCGGAACAATATTTCACAAAAGCAAATGAAATCAAACCTCGTTTTTATCCATACGAAGCAGCAGAATTTTATGGTTCCTATGCGATTTGCAAAAAAGGTTTGGGAGATCTGACGATGGCTGAAACATTTGCTTTGAAAGGGCTTGAATATTTCATGTCGATGGAGCATCCGCCTGTAAAAGAGTGGAACAAATTATGTCAGGAATATGCCTCCATCTTGATTCAAATGGGAAAAGAGAACGATGCCAAAGAATGGCTGGATGAGATGTTGCCGGAAGAATGAAACATATCCGTATGAGACGATTTTTGCCGTTAAATGGCATAAAACAGCGGATTTGAAAGCACACGCTTTCCATCAAAGAATTTCAATAGTTTGCCGGCAAATTGGTATTACTTATGGTTATTCATTACTGCTTTAGCTATTTTTCCTTAGACAATGCGTATAAAATTGTTGTAAGTGCATAAAAAAATATGAAAAATCTTCATTTTATCCACCAAAACATTAAAATGTGGGTTGAAATTAATTTTTTGTTTTGTTATTATGAATACAATATTATATGTACGGAGGAATCATCATGAAGAGAATGATACGTATAGTCGTTGCGGCGGTTGTCGGGATGTCCGCTGTAATGGCATGTACACCTACGATTTTTGCGGACAACCCGATTGTTCAGACAAATTATACTGCCGATCCCGCACCAATGGTGTACAATGACACGATGTACATCTACACAAGCCACGACCTTGACGGTTCGACGTATTTCACGATGCCCGACTGGAAGTGCTATTCCTCGACGGACATGCAGAACTGGACGGATCTGGGTACGGTACTCAGCTACACAGATTTTACATGGGCTGAGAAAGATACCGCCTGGGCTGCACAGTGCGTGGAGCGCAACGGCAAGTTCTACATGTATGTGACCCTCGTGCCTGCGGCAACGGGCGGCCGTGCAATTGGCGTTGCGGTTGCAGATAATCCCGCAGGACCCTTCAAGGATGCCCTCGGCAAGCCCCTTTGCGGCCCGAACTGGGATTATATTGACCCCACGGTATTCATTGATGATGACGGTCAGGCTTATCTGTATTTCGGTAACCCCACACTGAACTATGTCAAGCTCAATGAGGATATGATTTCTTATTCCGGTCAGGTGAACAAGATCGAGCTGACAACAGCAGGCTTCGGTTCCCGTCCGAACGGTGACGAGCGTCATCCTACACTGTATGAGGAAGGCCCGTGGTTCTACAAGCGCGGCAACCTTTACTACATGGTTTATGCGGCATCCGGTATTCCGGAGAATATCTGCTATTCCACAAGCCCGAATCCCACAGGCCCGTGGACATTCCGTGGTGAGATCATGTCATCGGGTGCAACGGGCGGCGGCAGTTTCACCAATCATCCCGGTATCGTGGATTACAGAGGTAAGTCCTATTTTGCGTATCATAACGGCTCGCTGCCCGGAGGCGGCGGCTTTACACGTTCCGTTTGCATCGAGGAATTTTCCTACAATGCAGATGGTACCATCCCGAAGCTTTCCAATAACAAGAATGGTCCGGCACAGATCGAAGCGGTGGATCCGTATATCCGCAATGAAGCGGAAAAGATCTGCTGGGAATCCGGTGTTGAAACAGAAAAATGCAGCGAAGGCGGCGTGAATGTTGCCAACATCGAAAACGGCGACTATATCAAGGTAAAAGGCGTAGATTTCGGTGAGGGTGCATCTTCCTTCACAGCAAGCGTGGCTTCCGCTGAAAGCGGCGGCAAGATCGAGATCCATCTCGACAGCGTAAGCGGTCCTGTGGTAGGTACTTGTAATGTTACCGGAACCGGCGGCTGGCAGAACTGGCAGGAGGTTACCTGTGATGTTGCCGGCGCAGAGGGCGAGCATGATCTGTACTTCAGATATTCCGGCGGCAGCGGCTTCCTGTTCAATGTGGACTGGTGGCAGTTCAGCGGCTCCGGCGGCGGCCCTTCCGAGGAAGGCTATTATTTCAACAGCACTTTTGAAAAGAGCGATGACGGCTGGTCGGGCAGAGGCGGTGCAAGCGTTGGTGCAACCAATAAGGAAGCATACCAGGGCGACCGTGCACTCTATGTCAGCGACCGTACCGCTTCTTGGAACGGTGCAACGAAAAAGCTGAGCACTTCTTATTTCAAGAAGGGTGAGTCCTACAGCTTCAGTGCAGAAGTAATGCAGAACGAAGGCAGTGCAGCAGAAACTGTCATGATGAAACTGCAGTATACCAATGCAAGCGGTGAAACACAGTATGACACCATTGCAACAGCAACAGCAATCAAGGGCGAGTGGGTACAGCTTGCCAATACCGAATACAAGATTCCTGCGGATGCGTCCAATATGGAAATCTATCTGGAAACAGAAAGCGGCACGACCAGCTTCTATGTGGATCATGTGATTGGTGCTCTGCCGGGAACAGAAGTTGAAGGCTCCGGTTCATTCAATGTCATCAAGGCCGACATCGACATGAACGGCAAGGTGAATGCATTTGATATTGCATGCGCAAAGAAGGGACTTGTGAAGGATTTCCCAAGTGCTGCAGCAGCACTCGCAGCGGATGTTGACGAGAACGGCGAGTTTGAAGTGGTAGACGTGGTGCAGATCGTGAAGTTCGTGATGGGCAGAATCAGCGCATTCACAGTGGCAGAAAAGCCCACAGAACCTCCGACGGAGCCGGAGAAAGAAGCGATGAGCATGGCGGAATTTACCGCACAGTGCGCATCCAAGATGGTGGAATTTGAGCCGAACAACTCTCATCAGGAACAGGGCGGCGTGCAGTATGGTACAGTTAAGAGCGGCAGCTACTATTCAACCACCTGCAAGAGAAACAAGCCCTACAATATCCTGCTCCCTGCAAACTACAGCGAGAATAAGAAGTATCCCGTACTGTATGTAATGCACGGTTATTGGGAGAATCAGGATCGTATGATCATTAAGGGCAACGGCACGATGTACACAAGACAGATCATCGGCAATGCAATTGCATCGGGCGAAGCGGAAGATATGATCGTGGTATTCCCGTATATCTATTCGAGTGATTCGCAGGATTCCTGCAGTGGAATGGATGATTTCAACAACAGAGCGTATGACAACTTCATCAATGATCTGATCAAGGATCTGATGCCCCATATCGAATCGACCTACAGTGTCAAGACCGGAAAGAACAACACAGCAATTACAGGATTCTCCATGGGCGGCAGAGAAGCACTGCTGATCGGCATGCAGCGTTCCGACCTGTTCGGATATATCGGTGCGATCTGTCCTGCACCCGGTGTATCGGGCGCATTCAAGTGGGACAGTGGCAAGGAACCGTATCTGGTAATGATTACAGCGGGCAGCAATGACACAGTTGTATACAACAATCCCGAAAACTACCACAACAACTTCACAAAGAACAATGTACCGCATCTCTGGCATTACTGCAACGGCGGTTATCACGGCGATAACTGCATCCACGCACACCTGTACAATTTCAGTCGATATGTATTTAAGGCAACAAAGTAATAAGTACTGACATTATCAAAAAGCTGTAATAGCAGTAAAAGAGAGAAAGAGGTCAGAAACGGCAAGACGGAATGATTCGTCTTGCCGTTTCGACTGTAAAACAATACCAACTTCTTCGGTGTAAAAAAGTCATCCCGCATGTGCGGGATGACTTTTTTCATTTCAATAATGCAACAGCTTCCGGAAACAGCTCCAAACTGCGTTTCAATATTCCATTGCAGTGTGCAATTGCCGTGCCGTAATTTGTCATGGGAATGCTCTGCTGTGCGGCAGTTTCCTGACGGAACTGCATTTCCTTTTGCGGCAGCATGCATGCGCCGCAGTGAATGACAAGCGAATAACCCGACAGATTACGGGGGAACTCTGTGCCGGATGTCCAGTGAAATTCCGGTTCGCAGCCTGCATGAGCTTTCACCCAGTTCGGCAGCTTCACCGTGCCGATGTCGCCGCACTGGCGGTGATGGGTGCATCCTTCGGAAATCAGTACTTTATCCCCGTCCTTCAGGGAATCCAGTGCCGCTGCACCACGCACGACGGTTTCCAGATCCCCCTTATATCTTGCAAAGAGGATGGAGAACGACGTCAGCGGAATTTCCTGCGGTACAAGCTTTGATACTCTGCCGAACGCCTGACTGTCAGTGATGACCATTTTCGGTGGGATGCTGAGCTTTTCAAGCGTTTGTGTGACTTCCGTATCACGGCAGCAGATGGGCATTGCACCGCATTCGAGAGCTTCACGGATGACCTGCTGCTGCGGCAGGATGAGTCTGCCCTTCGGAGCAGATTCATCAATCGGGATCACCAGCACCAGCACATCACCGGATGTAATGAGATCGGAAATGAGTGGTTTCTGCACTGCATCGGGCTTTACCTGCTTTGCGATCAGCTCTTTCAGCTCTGTGACGCCAACGCCTGTTTTTGCACTTACATAAATCTCATGAATGGAATCGGCATTCGGTGCATCATAGAGATCGGATTTATTATATGCGGTAATGTAGGGAATTTTCCGCTTCTGAAATTCCGAGATCAGCAGTTCGTCCTCCGCAGTTTTGCCGACAGTTCCGTCAATGACAAGCACGGCAATGTCAGTTTTGGCAAGAACGGCAAGAGTTTTTTCCACGCGCATTGCGCCCAGATCCCCTTCATCGTCAATGCCGGCGGTATCCACGATCATTACAGGGCCGAGGGGCAGAAGCTCCATCGCCTTGTATACGGGATCGGTGGTCGTGCCCTTGAAATCCGATACAACGGAAAGCTGCTGTCCGGTGACGGCATTGACAACACTGGATTTTCCGGCGTTTCTCTTGCCGAAAAAGGCAATGTGGATGCGCTCAGAGGTGGGGGTGGTGTTCAGGCTCATACAATTCTCCTTATCTTGGTTCTTGCCAAAATCCGCCAGTATGGAAATTCTCATTACCGAGCGGCACGGCAGTCAGCCGGAATATCACACAGCCATCGGGACAGACGATGGTTTTGGTGTACTTCCCATCGCCTCCAAGGTTACGAAGGTCACCGCCGCTGCGGACGGCTTCCATCAGAGGATGGAGCATCACCATCGTCTTGCTGCAAATACCACATCCCTCTGCATTAACAGGGCATCCGTAAGTGCAGTGGTATATGTCGCCGATCTCCTCACCGTTACGGCAGTAATGCTCTGTGTGGTTGCCCTGCAAAAAGCCAGTGACTTCGATTGTAAATTCGTATTCTTCGTTGTACCATTTTTTCATAGAAACACCTTTATCAGAACCTGAAATCTCTGCTGCCTTCTTCGATCTTATCGAGTCTCTGCACCACAATATCACGCACCTTGTCGCTCTTGACATTGGCAAGTTCCTTCTGAATGAGGGCTTCGCCGATTGCCTTGGTTTCGGGGGACGCATAGTCCACCAGATATTCCTTGAGCGTCATCAGGGCATTGGGATGGCAGCAGTTCTGGATCTGCTTTGTTTTGCAAAGCTGCATGAAGCGGTCACCGGTTCTTCCCTCACGGTAGCAAGCCGTGCAGAAGGACGGAATATAGCCCAGCTGCATCAGCCAGTTGACAACTTCATCCAGTGTACGGTTGTCGGAAACATCAAACTGTGCGGAATTTTCATCCTCCGGCTCCGGTTCGCTGTAGCCGCCCACGCTCGTCTTGGAGCCGCCGCTGATCTGGGATACGCCAAGGTGCAGCACACGCTCACGGCACGCCTTGGATTCACGAGTGGATACGATCATGCCCGTGTATGGCACTGCCACACGGATGCAGGCGCAGATTTTTGCAAAAATATCATCATCAATGCCGTTGTCAAACTGATCGGGATCAATATCGTCCGCACGGCGGATTCTCGGAACACTGATGGTATGCGGACCGACACCGAAACGTGCTTCCAGATGCTCTGCATGCATCAGAATGCCTGCAAATTCATAGCGGTAATGCTCCAGACCGAACAGAACACCCAGTCCCACGTCATCAATTCCACCCTCCATCGCTCTGTCATGCGCTTCGGTGTGGTATGCGTCGTTGTGCTTTGGGCCTGTGGGATGGAGCTGTTCGTAGCTTTCCTTGTGGTAGGTTTCCTGGAAAAGAATGTATGTACCAATGCCGGCATCCGCAAGCTTTCTGTAATTTTCAACGGTCGTTGCCGCAATGTTGACATTCACACGGCGAATCGCACCATTCTTGTGCTGAATGCTGTAGATGGTCTTGATGCTCTCAAGAATGTATTCAATCGGATTGTTCACCGGATCTTCGCCCGACTCAATGGCAAGGCGCTTGTGACCCATATCCTGCAGGGCGATGACTTCCTTTTTGATCTCCTCCTGTGTCAGCTTCTTGCGGCAGATGGTCTTGTTTTTATAGTGATAGGGGCAGTATACGCAGCCATTGACGCAGTAGTTTGACAGATACAGCGGTGCGAACATAACAATTCGATTTCCGTAGAAATCCTTCTTGATCTGCTCAGCAAGGGCATACACCTCCTGAATGAGATCCTCCTCCTCGCAGGCAAGCAGAACGCTTGCATCACGGTGACTCAGACCTTTCAGTTCCTTTGCCTTTTCGATAATGGATTTGATCAGTTCTCTGTCGTTCTTGTGTTCCTCTGCGAAAGCGAGGGTTGCTTCAATTTCTTCATGGCAGATAAATTCTTCTGCCTTAGCGGATTTCGGATCGTACATTATGATTCCTCCTTAAAAATAAAAATACCCGAACGCAGTCGGGCAGCAAAACTTTCATGTACAGCGAAAAATCCCATAGTTTTAGGGTGCTGATTTTGGAATGGACTTCCACCTCATGAAATGTTCGGTGTCAGATGCGTTTTTTTAGGCTTTCCCGTCAGCGTACTTTCGGGTCAGCTTCTGTAATCATTATACCACATTGTTATGAAAATGTCAATGGTACGAGAGTGCATTTTTACAAAAAAAACGCCTCCTTTTTGCAAGGAGGCGGATTGAAGTTTACAGGAAAATATACTTAAGAATGAACAGTACTGCCAGCACATACATCACGGGATTAACCTTCTTTGCTTTTCCGCAAGCAAGGTTGATCAGTACATAGGAGATCACACCAATGGAGATGCCCTCGGAGATACTGTAGAACAGGGGCATTGCGATCACGCACAGATATGCGGGAATTGCGGAAGTGTAATTATCCTCTGTAAGCTTGAGCTGTGCGATATTGCTGAACATCAAAAATCCGACAATGATCAGTGCAGGCGCTGTTGCAAACGACGGAATTGCAGTGAAGATCGGTGCAAAGAACATTGACAGCAGGAACAGGATCGCTGTTGTAAGCGCTGTCAGACCGGTTCTGCCGCCAACTGCCACGCCGGCGGAAGATTCCACGAAAGTGGTTGTTGTGGAAGTGCCCAGTACTGCACCCGCAGAGGTTGCAATGGCATCCGCAAGAAGTGCAGGACGGATCTTCGGCAGTCTGCCTTCCTCGTCAAGCATGTCAGCCTTGGTGGCAACGCCGATGAGCGTGCCAAGCGTATCAAACAAGTCAACGAACAGGAAAGAGAAGATGATCACGATGAAGTTGAAAATACCCACACTGCTGAAATCCACATTGAAACACTGACCGAATGTCTCGCCGAGCTTGGAGAAATCCGTCATAGCAAATGACGGCAGAAGGGAATAGTAGCCATTTGCTGCATCAACTGTGTAAAGCCCCGTAAACTGGCAAATAATGCCCAGAACCCATGTTCCGAGAATACCGATCAGAATCGAACCTTTCACCTTGCGGATATAGAGGATACCGGTCAGAAATGTTCCGATGATCGCCAGAAGCGCACAGATGCCGGAGGTTGTGAAATTTTCACGGAAGCTGACAATGGATACCAGTGTGGAAGAATTGTCCACCGTCAGTCCTGCGTTCTGCAGTCCGATAAACGCAATGAACAGACCGATACCAACGGATACAGCGTGCTTGAGCGAAAGCGGTATCGCGTTGAAAATCGCTTCTCTGACCTTCGTCAGCGAGAGGATGATGAAGATGATGCCTTCAATGAATACTGCAAGCAGCGCAACCTGCCATGAGTATCCAAATCCAAGGACAACGGTGTATGTCAGGAAAGCATTGAGTCCCATGCCGGCAGAGAGTGCAAAGGGCATGTTTGCCATGAATGCCATGCATGCCGTGCCGATAAAGGAGGCAAGGCAGGTTGCGAGCAGAACAGCAGTTGCGTCCATTCCCGCTTCGCTCAGAATACTTGGATTGACTGCCAGAATGTACGCCATTGTCATGAATGTGGTAATGCCGGCAGTGATCTCAGTTTTCACATTGGTGTTGTTTTCTTTCAGTTTAAATAAACGGTTCAGCATATTGATTTCCCCTCATTCTATTTTGTTTCATCATACTCTGCAATATACGGGAGATTGCGGTAATATTCACCGCAGTCCAGACCATAGCCAATGACAAAATGATCCGGAATTGTGAAAAGCGCCATGTCTGCTTCGAAAGCCACCTTGCGTCTGCTGGGCTTGTCCAGCAGCGTCACGACCTTCAGAGAAATCGGTTTTCTTGTTTTCAGCAGCTTCACCACATCATTGAGCGTTCTGCCGGTATCAATGATGTCCTCGACAATGATGACATGGTACTTGCTGATGTCCTGTTCCAGATCCATTGTGATCTTTACCACACCTGCGGAAACCGTGCCGTTGTAGTAACTTTTTGCACACATAAATCCGATCTCGCAGGGAACAGTAATAGCACGGCACAGGTCAGCCAGGAACACAAATGATCCTTTCAGTATGCTGACCAGCAGAATCGGTCTCCCGTCGTAGGACGCACTGATTTTCTCACCGGTCTCCTTAATTGCCGCCGCAATTTCATCCTGCGTGATGAGAACTCGCTTAATGCGGCTTTGGTACAGTTCGATGTTATTTTCTTCCATTTTTAACCCCTCCTTTCCTGTTATTTTCGCTACAAACAGGGTATATTCTGATTATAGCATATTCTTTTCGGAATGGCAATCGTTTTTTGTAAAAAAAGTTTTTTTATTCACGAAAGATGTCTATAAAAATTGCCAAAATGCTGTGTGAATTTAGAAAGTTCGACAAAGTTCATTTTCTTTTGTTTTCTACGATTGACAAAACATGAAAACATGGGTATACTTAAAATGTATAGAGGTGTCAGCAACCGATTGATGAGGTGTTATTATGAATATCTGGCATAATATCAGCCCAAAGCGCATTAACGCTGAGGATTTCGTAGCGGTCATTGAAATTCCCAAGGGCAGTAAGATCAAATATGAGCTGGACAAGGAAACAGGACTTATCAAGCTCGACCGCATCCTGCATACATCCACCCATTATCCGGCAAACTACGGTCTGATTCCCCGTACCTATGCGGATGACGAAGACCCGTTGGATGTACTGGTGCTGTGTTCCGAAACGCTGTATCCGATGACGCTGGTTCGCTGTTATCCCATTGGTGTGATCCGCATGATCGACAGCGGCAGACATGATGACAAGATCATTGCCATTCCGTTCGATGATCCCAATTACAATATGTACCGCTCGATCAATGAGCTTCCGGCACATATTTTTGCGGAAATGACACATTTCTTCAAGGTCTACAAGGAGCTGGAGAACAAGACCACGGCTGTGGACGAGGTGGAGGATGCTGATACGGCGAAGCAGATCATTGCTGCGGACATTGAGCATTATATTGATAAATTCTGTAAGTGATTCATTTGCTGCGGATTAAGGCAGGCACGGCCTTAATTGAAATATAATTATCCAAGGAAGGAGTGCTTCCGTACTGCACTGCGGAAGCAAAGAGAAGTATGAGTAACAATGAAGTTCTGTTCAATCTCGAAACCAATGTTGCCCCCCTCGGCCTGATCGCCATGCAGAGCGCCCGTGAACTGGGTGATAAGATCAATGGTTATCTGGTGGACTGGGCACAGAAGGGCGGCTACGACTTTGAGAATTTTCTGGTAGAGAGCGAATGCCCCCGTTTTGCCTCCGGTGACGGCAAGGGTCTGATCAAGTCCACCATCCGTGGTAAGGATCTGTACATCATCACCGATGTTGGCAATTACAGCTGCACCTATGAATACTTCGGCATGAAGAATGCCATGTCCCCCGATGATCATTATCAGGATCTCAAGCGAATCATTCAGGCAGCCAGCGGCAAGGCATACAGAATCAATGTAATCATGCCGAATCTCTACGGCGGAAGACAGCATCGCCGCAATTACCGTGAGTCCCTCGACTGTGCAGTTGCACTGCAGGAACTGCAGGCAATGGGTGTTTCCAACATCGTAACATTTGACGCACACGATCCGAGAGTACATAATGCTGTTCCGCTGATGGGCTTTGACAATGTTATTCCTTCCTATCAGGTTCTCAAGACCATGTTCAAGTCCATTGATGGCTTCCATGCAACCAAGGATAACTTCATGGTAGTCAGCCCCGATGAAGGCGCACTGAACCGCAACATGTACTATGCATCCGTTCTGGGTGTGGACATGGGTATGTTCTACAAGAGACGTGACTATTCCAGAATCGTCAACGGCAGAAATCCGATCGTCGCACATGAATACCTCGGCAACTCCGTAGAAGGCAAGGATGTATTCATTGCAGATGACATCATCTCCTCCGGCGAATCCGTACTGGATATTGCCTATGAGCTGAAAAAGCGCAATGCAAAGAGAATTTTTGCATATGCAACATATTCCATCTTCACGAACGGTCTGGAAAAGTTCGATCAGGCATACAACGATGGTTTCATCAGCGGTGTATTCGGTACAAACCTGACCTATCGTTCTCCTGAGCTGCTCAAGCGTGAGTGGTTCCATGAAGTAGATGTATCCAAGTACATTGCATACTTCATTGCATCTCTGAACCACGACGTTTCCATCAGCACAGTGATTGATCCCCATGAGAAGATCCAGCAGCTTCTGGAAAAATACAACTAATAACAGGGGATAGTTTAGTATATTGCATGAAACCCGAAAGGCATATTGCCTTTCGGGTTTATTTTTTATAAAATTATGAGCCATCCACCGCAGCAGGCAGGGGATGGCTCAAAAAATAATTTTTCAAGGGTAGCGGACGATTTTATCCTTTTCTCTTTCTTCCTGCAGTTTGCTTTGCATTTCTGACAGGTTTGGAAGAATTTCTGCGATTCTGCGAAGCTTTGGACTTTGGCGAACCATATTTCCGCTGTGCTGTCTGCTTTTCGGATTTTTCCGATGGAGTAATCAGGCAATTCGGACCCGTTCCGATGAGATCGTGTCTGCCTGCCATGCGCAGTGCCTTCTCCACCATATCGCGGTTTTCCTTTTTGAAGTACTGCAAAAGCACACGCTGGAGTTTTTTCTCCTCCGCCGATCTCGGAACAAACAGCGGCTGCATCGTGTAGGGATCAAGCCCCGTGTAGAACATCGCCGTGGAAATCGTGCCGGGGGTGGGATAGAAATCCTGTACCTGCTCCGGACGGATATTGTGTTTTTTGAGGAATACCGCCAGATCCACCGCATCATTGAGCGTGCATCCCGGATGGGAGGACATCAGGTACGGCACAAGGTACTGTTCCTTTGCCATGCCCTTGGTGATCTCGTAAAATTTCTTTTCAAATCGCTCGTAGACATCAATATGCGGCTTGCCCATATAGTCAAGCACACGGTTACTGGCATGTTCGGGAGCCACCTTCAGCTGACCGCTGACATGATTTGCAATCAGTTCCTTGAGAAATGCATCGCTTTGATCCTCCATCAGATAATCATAGCGGATGCCCGAACGGATGAATACACGCTTGACACCCTTGATTTTGCGGATCTTCCGCAAAAGAGCGAGGTATTCGCTGTGATCCACCTCCAGATTTTTGCACGGTGTGGGTGCAAGGCATTTTCTGCCCTTGCACAATCCATGTTCCAGCTGTTTTTTGCAGGACGGCGCACGGAAATTCGCCGTAGGCCCTCCCACATCATGGATGTATCCCTTAAAGCCCTCTTTTTTTGTGAGCATCTCCGCTTCACTGAGGACGGACTGCTCGCTTCGTGTCTGGATGCGTCTGCCCTGATGCAGAGCAATCGAACAGAAGTTGCAGAAGCCATAGCATCCGCGATTGTGAGTGATGGAAAATTCCACCTCCTGAATCGACGGTACGCCGCCCTCCTTTTCATACATCGGATGGTATGCACGCATGTAGGGAAGCTCGTAGGTGCGGTCAAATTCCTCCTGCGTCAGACTGCGCTGCGGGGGATTCTGCACCAGCATCCTATCGCCGTGCCGCTGCACGATCGTTCTTCCGTATACCTCATCCTGCTCATCGTACTGCTTGCGGCATGCCTTGGCATATGCCTTTTTGTTGTCACGCACGATTTCGAAGCTATCGCACTGCACCGCACCCATGGGGGTGTTGATCGGCTCCGTCAGATAACAGGTGCCGCGGATGTCGTGCATTTCAGAGAGCTTTTCGCCGTTTTTCAGGCGATTGCAGATCTCCGTGATCGTCACTTCTCCCATGCCGTACATCAGAAGATCCGCACCGCAGTCCACAAGAATTGAGGGCAGCACCCTGTCCGCCCAGTAATCATAGTGGGCAAAGCGGCGCAGAGATGCCTCCAGACCGCCGATGGCAATTTCAGCATCGGGAAAAAGCTTTCTGAGTTTTTTGCAATAAACCGTCACTGCACGGTCGGGACGTCTGCCGCCCTTTCCGCCTGCACTGTAGGCATCATCGAAGCGTTTCTTTCCTGCAACGGTGTAATTTGATACCATGCTGTCGATGTTGCCTCCCGTGACGAGAAATGCATACTTCGGTGTTCCGAGTCTTTGAAAATCCGCATCGGAAACGGGCTGCGCAATCATGCCCACGGAAAATCCCAGACTTTCGGCAATACGGGAGATAATGGCAATGCCAAAGGACGGATGATCCACATAAGCGTCGCCCGTCAGACAAATAAAATCAAGCTGTTCGATGCCCCGATCCTCCAAATCTTTTCGGCATACAGGTAAAAATGGCATGGAATCACTCCTTCATCTATCGGTTATTCTTCAAATGCTGCGGCAACCTTTTTGAGTGCCTCGATGATCTCAATATGCTGCGGACAATGCTGTTCACACTGACCGCAGGCAATGCAGTCGGATGCCTTGCCGTAGCTCATGGTGAGATTGTCATAGTACGTTCCCTGTACTGTGAAATTTTTTTTGATCTCCTGCTGTTCCGCATTGAACAGCTCAAAGTATTCCGGAATCGGAATATTCATCGGACAGCCGTCCACACAGTAGCGGCATGCCGTGCAGGGGATGTTGATTTTGGAATTGATGATCTGCGTTACCTGCATGCAGACCGCGCGTTCCTCCTCGGTGAGGGGCTTGAAATCCCGCATGTAGCCCGTATTATCAAGGAGCTGTTCCATATTGCTCATACCGCTGAGTACAACGGAAACTCCCTCAAGGCTTGCCGCAAAGCGGATCGCCCATGACGGCACGGACATGTCCGGCTCATGGGATTTCAGAAGCTTTTCTGCCCTCGGCGGTACATTGGCAAGCGTGCCTCCCTTGACAGGCTCCATCACGAGAATTTCCTTGCCGTGCGCCATCGCAGTTTCGTAGCATTTTCTTGACTGCACTGTTTCGTTATCCCAGTCAAGGTAATTGATCTGCAGCTGTACAAACTCCACTTCGGGGTGGGCTGTCAGAATCTCGTCCAGAAGTGCAGCATTGTCGTGGTAGGAAAATCCGAATTTCCGAATTTTTCCTTCCTGCTTCTTCTGCATTGCAAATGCAAATGCATCCAGTTTCTGTGCAATTTCATAATTCTCCCGATTCAAGCAATGCAGCAGATAGTAGTCGAAATAACCGGCACCCGTTTTTTCAAGCTGTTCATTGAAAATGCGTTCCATGTCCTCCTCATTTTTGAGGAACATCGTCGGCAGCTTGTCCGCAATCAGATAGCGTTCGCGGGGATGGCGTTCCACCAAAACCTCACGCAGAGCATGCTCGCTCTGGAATGCGTGGTACATGTATGCCGTATCAAAATAGGTGAAGCCCTGTTCCAGAAAGCTGTCCACCATTGTGCACAGCTGCGCCTTGTCAAACGCAGTCTGGTCTTTTTCGTCCAGAAGCGGCAGCCTCATGAACCCAAATCCTAATTTTTTCATCATCATCGTCATTCTCCCTTTCTGAGCTGATCACGTTTGCATCGGATTGCGGTAATTGCTTCATGCGGTGTGTGGATTTCCGCAACCGTTCCTTCCATCGGGCATATCCCGTCCCCATTGCGGTTGATGATCCGTTTTGTGAGCGTGCTGTAGGAAACGTCAATACCATGCTGTTCCAGCACCTGCTTTCCCAACTCACTCAGTACCTGAGCATGCACCGACCTGATTCCGGCAAGGACAAAAAGCATGGCGGCAGCTTTCCCAACAATTTTATCCGCAGCGGAAAATCCTTGCAGATCTGCACCACTGTCGATCCAATCAAGCATGGGGGAAATCCCTTTTTGCCGGCTTGTGTAGAATTGCTCTCCCTTGCAGAGCACGCAGGTATAATTTTCATTGTTCAGCAGCTTTACTGCCAGTTCGAGGTCACGCATAGCCAGCATCCTTTTCCATAGTTTATGTATTGATTCCATTATACCATACTCCAGCCATAATTGCAAGGCATGATGATCGGAAGAACCGCATTTCATGGAATCTCACCGCATTGCATAAAAAAGCTGTGCAGCCGTTGTTTTGCTGCACAGCTTTTGTGTATCAATTACATATCGAACTTGAACGGGTCATAGCGCTTGTAAGCGGCTTCATTTCTGACAACATTCATTTTATCGGACCATTCCTTGATCATCTCGTCAAAATCTTCACCGAACATAGAAACCTGTACGGAGTAGATCTGATCTTCATTCCAGAGATCCTTTTCAGTTGCACGATCTTCCAGATCATAACGGACGATCAGATAATACACTTCATCTTCTTCTACAATATAGGGCTTGCCATAGTCCTTTTCTTTGATGGCAAGGAGATCCTTGTAAGCCTTTTCACTCGGAGAATAGGGGATTTCATCGCCCTCTTCATAATCTTCCTCATTGATGATCGGTATGATTCTCTCATTCGGGAAGGAAACAGTAGAAGTGGTGGTTTCATCGGAAGAACCTTCAGCTGCAGTTGTTGTGGTGGTAGCTTCCGTTGTTGTGGTTTCAACAGTTACTGCACTGCCGTTTTCGTCAGTTTCTGTTACAACAGTAGTTTCTGCGGTTTCATCCGTTGCATCAGCACTTTCTGCAGTGGTTGTTTCCGTTGTTGTGGTCGTTGCCGCTGTTGTCGTTGTGGTGGTAGTGCCTGTTACGCCGGCAGCTTCCTCAGAAATAGAGGTGCAGTATGCCTTGTATTCCTCCTGAACAACGCTCATCTCCGTCATAACAGCTTCAACGCCGCCGTCATCATAAGCGTCCTCAACGCGTTCCTTGTAAGCCTTGACCATTTTCATCATATCTTTTTTGCCGTCGGTCTTGAGCAGATTGCCTGCACCGTCGTACAGATTGAAAGCGACATACTCTGCACGGATGTTGTTGTCAAGGTAATATTTCTTAAGCTCGTCCTCGGATACGCCTAATTCTCCCTCGGTACCGTAGTAATATTCGAAGATTGCTTCGCTCTTGTAGCTTGAAGTCATGATCTTAGAGAAGGAATCCTCGCTGATGCCGTTCTTGGTCATAGAAGCCTCGTAGCTTGACCAGTAATAATCCATCATGAAGTCAAGGTTGGCCTTTGCATCATCATCGAGTGTAAGACCAAGCTCATCAAATTTCTTCTCCACAGCAACATAGCTTACGCAAAGCTCAGTTGCCTTGTTGTGAATCCATGTCAGCGTGTCCACGCCTTCCAAGGATGCAGCCTTAACAGCCTTTACATCTTCTGTATCTAATTCCGGATTCTCTGCTTTCAGCATGGAAAGAGCATTATTGTAAGCGGAATTTGCATAATAAATATAAATGCCTGCAGGAACCTTGACATCGTCTACCTCCAGACCATATCTTGTATCACTGCATCCTGTGAAAGCTGCAGCAATACCGACAGCAGTCAGAAATGCAGAAACTTTTTTGAAAATTGACATGATAATACCTCCAAAAAAACAATCTTTCATTATTATACTATATATTTGAAAATAAGTCCATACTTTTTTCAAAAAAAATTTGAAATTTCACAAAAATTTCAGAAAGTACTTGCAAAAAGCAGTGTTTCCGTGCTATACTGAAGGTAAGAAACAGTAAATAATTCGGAAAGGAATGGAAATATGAGAGCATTGATCACGGGGGCAACCTCAGGTATCGGAAAAGAAATGGCATTTTATCTTCACCGTAAGGGCTGGCAGCTTGTGCTGACAGGCCGTAACGAGGAAATGCTGAAAAGAATGGCAAGAAAATTCGGCAGCAGCACAAAGTATATTGCCCTTGACCTTGCAAATTCCGATGCACCGCAGAAACTGTATGACTTCTGCAAGGATATGAGAATTGACTTTCTGATCAACAATGCCGGTTTTGGGATCTTCGGCGAATTTTCGGAAACCTCCCTTGACAGTGAATTGGAGCTGATCGATGTGAACATCCGCTCCGTGCATATCCTGACAAAGCTTTTTCTCAGGGATTTTGAAAAGCGGGGCAGCGGCTATATTCTGAATGTTTCCTCCGTTGCAGGCTTCATGACGGGACCGTTAATGTCGAGCTACTATGCCTCCAAGAATTACGTCGTCCGTCTGACACTCGCCATCCGTGAGGAACTGCGCAGAAAGCGTTCAAATGTAACTGTCAGTGTCCTTTGTCCCGGTCCCGTGAACACGGATTTCAACAATCGTGCCGGTGTGACCTTTTCGCTGCAGGCAGCGGATCCGAAATATGTTGCACGGTATGCCATTGAGCAGACGCTCAGGGGCAGGGGTGTGATCGTGCCGGGGCTCATGATTCAGCTTGGACTTGTCGGGGCATCGCTTTGTCCTCCACAGCTGCAGGCTGCCATAGTATGTGAATTGCAGAAGAAAAAGAAGGGAAGCGGCAGATGATTCGAATCAGGAGAGCGGTGCCGTCGGATCTTGAAACCGTGCTGCAGATGCGGTATGAAACGATGCGTACAGTCTGCGGTTTTACGCAGGAACACGAATTTTCAGAAGTATTTTACACCGAGAGCGAGCGTTATTTTCGTCAGGGTGATCAGGTGACAGTACTTGCGTGGGATGGTGAAACGGCGATTGGCTGTGCAAGCATTTGTTACATTTCCGTAATGCCGACATTCAGCCATCCAAGTGGAAAACGAGCGCACATCATGAATGTGTATGTACGGGATTCTCACCGCCGACAGGGAATTGCACGGAGTATGCTGGAGCAGTTGATCATGGATGCACGTCAGCGCTGCGCAACGCAGATCACGCTCGATGCTACTCCCGTGGGCAGACCACTGTACGAGTCTCTTGGTTTTGAAGTATCGGAGGAAGGTATGGTAATAAACCTCACATAAAAACTGACAATTGTCGCAATCACGCGTTTTATGGGTCATTTGAATTGAGTTGGAGCAGTGCTTTTGCAGCTTTTTTCAAAAAATATAATTTTTTTGAAAAAAAGCTTGACATTTGTTTTGGAATGTGTTATAATAATAAAGCTGTGTGAGAAATACAGCTCATGTGGCGGCATAGCTCAGTTGGCTAGAGTACTCGGTTCATACCCGATTGGTCGCTGGTTCGAATCCTGCTGCCGCTACCATTACGGCCCGTTGGTCAAGAGGTTAAGACACCGCCCTTTCACGGCGGAATCATGGGTTCAATTCCCGTACGGGTCACCA
>SVNQ01000017.1 GCA_015066865.1 Ruminococcus sp. | reverse complement strand
GAGATTGACGGAACTGGCAGTCCCAACGATCCTCACCTCCGTTGGAAACACCACCGGGATTGATCACGGTAATGTTGTAGGTTCCGCCGTCAATGGTGAAATCCATTTTTCCCGTCATTGACTCGCAGATGTGCCAGGGAAGTCCTGCACCTTCGGCAAAGTCCGATTGTCCCAGCAGCTCACCCGCCATTGCTGACATCGGCAGGGCATTTGCCAGAACAGCGCATGCCGCAGCGGCACACAGTGCTTTTCTGATTGATTTTTTCATAAATATCCTCCATCCTGATGACGCAAAGGAACGCTTTCCGTAATGGAAAACGTTCAATGCTTTCTTTATACACTCCCTGTTTTCAGGGAAATATATCATGTTCTGTTTTTCTTTCGAGCAACCTTGTTTGCGTACATATAACCATCTGCTTCGTCCAGAAGCTGCTGGAGAGCATCTTTCTCTGTTATCGTTCGGCAGATATAGCCGATACTTGCTTCTACCAGATAGGGCTTGTTAGAGCTTTTGTTGTATCTGTCCAGATATTGCTCGATGTAGTTCAGATACTGCTTGATTTTTTCATCCGTATAATCGGAACAGCCGATGGCAAAGAACTCATCACCGCCCGTTCTTGCGCAGATCTCATCATTTTCAAAACAGGTGTTCAGTGCATTTGCAAATACTGAGATGGCATTGTCACCTTCCAGATGTCCAAAATTATCATTGATCGACTTAAGGTTATCGAGATCCGCCGCAATGATCAGAAGCTTCTTGCCGGTTTCAAGTGCCCGTTGAAATGCTTCTGCCGAATAGCGTCTGAACCCTTTTCTGTTAAAAATACCTGTCAGCGTATCACGGATTGATGCCATATACAGCCGCTGATGCATGCTGTTGAAAATATTACGGATGCGCACAAATTCCAATGCATTATTGATATAGCGTATCCATGAATGGTAAAGCTCGTCAAATGTAATCAGGTTGTCACCGTATCCGATGGCAGTATATCCCAGACAACGCTCATTGAAATGCAGCGGTGTGAAATAGAGCGCACGGGGAATTTCTGAATTTTCGAAAAGTTCCGGCAGCAGCTCAGATCTATCAAAAGCCTGATCGACCATTTTTGCATTGCAGTCCATACAGGAAATACGCAGGCGCATGGTGTCGGTATAATCCATGTACGCATCACCATTTGCTTCACCTTTTTCATAATCATCCCACTGATCGCACAAGCAAAGGTAGAAATCCTGAATACCATAGATCAGATACATATTATTGACGATCTTAAACAGACATTGATTGAGCGTTGTAGAGGAATTGAGAGATTCCGCCATGTGGCTCGTCTGGAACAGATCCTGATAATTGGTGACAGTATTGATTTCCTGCTGATGTTTATGGAATTTCAACGAAAAATCTTCCTTGCATCCGCAGCTCTCCGCCGGTACGAGCAAGCCGTTATCAATGGCAATCGGCTCACATTCCTCACCCGTCAGAAGCCTGTTGGCCAAAAGAACGGCTCTCATTCCCATATCTGCAAGGGGACGGGAGTAGCTGGTAATGGATGGAACGTTGTTGGCAGCATCTTTGGATGCATCAAAACCGGTGATGATAATATCTTCCGGAACACGGACACCCAGTTCGATCAGACGATTGCAAAGTGTAATTGCAACAAAATCGCTGACGCACACAACTGCTTCCGGCATTTCCAGTTTGCCGGCAGCAAGCTTTTCCGCAAGATTATTGGCTGCATTTATCCAGAAATCGCCGTAGATCACATAATCCTCACGAACGGACAGCCCATGATTTTCCATGGCGTTACGATAACCCTGCAGACGTGCTTCCGCCTGTAGATTACCCTCAAATCCGGTCAGACACAGAATTTCCGTTAATTGGTGTTTCTCGATCAAATGGGAAACAACCTGCTCAAATGCAGCAGTATCATCCACATTTACCATATGATAATCGGGATGTTCATACTCAAGCGCAATCACCGGAGCTTTGCATTTTTCTGCAAGATCATGTTCAATTGATTCTCTGAGCGCATGCTTTTCGATGGAACACGGAACATAAATCACAGCATCGAACAAATCATAGTTGATGAGTGTAAAAATATGATTTTCGCCGTACTGGTACCCTGTTTCCTCATCGAAATTCATGAACATTGTGAAAATGGCAACATCATAATTAAGCGCATGTGCCTGTGAAATCAATCCCTTCAGAATTTTCTGCTGACAGGGATGGAAAATATTACAGATAATGACTGCAATACGTTTACGTTTAATCATAAGCCCCTCACCGATGTCATACATCGTTCCCTTCAAAGAATAAATTCGTGCAATGCGGTATATACAGGATGCTGTATATATGTTCATTATAACAACAAATCCCAAAATATTCAAGAAATATTTTTTGAACATTTGGGATTTGATGACAAATATTTAATTGGATTTTTGTACAATTTACCGAAGCGTTACTACAGTAACACCATCTTCACCCTCGCCGTAAAGACCGTTGCGAAATTCTTTGACGCATTTCATGGATTTCAGACGTTTCTGCACCGCCTTGCGGAGGAGTCCCGTACCTTTTCCATGGATGATCGTCACCGTACCGATACCGGAAAGCACCGCACTGTCGATGAAACGTTCCATTTCATATACACCGTCATCGCATGCCTGCCCACGAATATCCAGCTCCATGGAACCACGGCGTTCCACCTTTGCGGAAACCGCACCTTTTTTGCGCTGTTTCTTCTGCTCCTTCTTCTGATCGGCAGCCTTCGGGTCAAGCAGCCTCAGACGGGAGATCTGGATCTTCATTTTCATAATGCCCATCTGCACGAAAACGAAATCCGACTGCCCCGCATCCTCAGCGAGTACGCCCTCCTGATTGAGATCGGCAATCAGAACCCGATCACCTTTTTTCAGGGGGCGGGGGAGTACATAATCGCCGTTTTCATCCACAGAGCCGAGCACGGGGTTTGCATTCTTGTACATCATGCGCAAACGCTGCGTGCTGTCGCCCTTCATGGCAGAAACACGGTTGGAGAAATCCGCCTTGTCCTTGTCCTTGCGAAGCTGTTCAAGCTCATCAAGCAATGCGTTGGTCTGAGCCTTTGCCGATTCCACAATACGGCTTGCCTGTGCTGCGGCACGTTCCAGTGTTTCTTTTTCCTCGGACGCCATGCTTTCGTGCTTTTCCTGCCATTCTGCCTTCAGAAGCTCTGCTTCCTCTCTCAGCTTTTTGGCATTCTCACGTTCTTTTTCCAGTTCCTTTCGAGCTTCTTCAAAACGGGAAATGACATTTTCAAAATGTCTGTTCTCCTCGCTGATGAGTGATTCAGCATGATCAAGAATGCATTTAGGCATGCCCAGCTGACCGGAAATTGCAAATGCGTTGGATTTACCCGGAGAACCGATGATCAGCCGATAGGTTGGGCGAAGCGTAGCAGTATCAAATTCGCAGGACGCATTGATGACATCGCTTGTGTCCGCCGCATAGAGTTTCAGTTCCTGATAATGCGTGGTTACCATCAGCTTTGCGCCCAGCTGCTTCAGATAATCAATAACAGAAATTGCCAGTGCAGCACCCTCCACAGGGTCGGTGCCGGAACCAAGTTCATCGAGAAGTACCAACGTGCTGTCGTCAGCAGTGTTGAGAATTTCCACAACATTGAGCGTGTGGGAAGAAAACGTGGAAAGGCTTTGTTCAATACTCTGGCTGTCACCGATGTCCGCCAGAATGTGGCGGAATATGGAAATACGGCTGCCGTCCGTGACCGGAATCAGGAATCCGCACATCGTCATTGCCGTCAGGAGTCCTGCGGTTTTGAGTGCAACCGTCTTACCGCCCGTGTTCGGACCTGTCACAATGAGCGCATTGTGTTCTTCACCCAGTGCAAGATCAATCGGAACCGCCTTATTTTTATCCAGCAGAGGATGGCGTGCCTTTTTGAGTTCCAGAATACCGTCATCACTGATTTCGGGCTTGGTCGCCCGCAGGGATGCGGCATAATTTGCCTTTGCAAAATAGTAATTGAGTTCCGCACAGGTATCGTGCAGTCTGCGAAGTGCCGGAGCCTGCTGACCAACCGCAGCACAGAGTTTCTGCATGATGCGGTCGATTTCCTCCAGCTCACGGCTTTCCAGCAAACGGATGTCGTTGTTTGCCTCCACGATCTGCATCGGCTCAATAAAGATCGTCTGTCCGCTTGAGGAAGTATCGTGGATCAGACCTGCCACCTGTGTACGGTATTCGGTCTTGACGGGAAGTACGAATCTTCCGTCACGAATGGTTACTGTCGTTTCCTGCAGATACTTCTGCATGGATTTCGAGCGTACCATGTGGTCGAGTGTTTCACGCAGATGCGCACGGGAACGATGGAGTTTGCGGCGGATCTCCGAAAGTGTCGGACTTGCCGCATCCGCAATTTCCTCCTCGGAAACGATGGAACGTTCGAGTGTGGAAAGCAGATCATCATCGGGTACGATCAGCGAGAATAAGTAATCGAGCGAGGTTGCCGATTCACTGCAATGCCCGTACCAGCCGTGCAGAGACTGTACCTGCCGCAGAAGATCCGCAACATCCAGCAGATCCCGCAGGGAAAGCCTTGCACCGGATGCGGCACGGGTAACGGAATTGCAGATGTTTTTGAATCCGGAAAACGGCGGTGTACCAAATTGCAGCGCAAGCTGCAGCGCGTCATCCGTTTTCTGCACCTCAAGACGTACCTCGGCAAGATCACAGCTCGGCTTGCAGGCAAGCATCATACTCCGGCTGGTTTCATTGGAAGTAAAGCGCGCCGCCTGTGCAAGAACCTTGTCCAGCTCTAAAACTTGTTCAAAAGACTTCATAAAAGCCTCCTTTTGTGTGCATGGATCAGACCATTGGATTCTGTATTGCCCTGTAATACTGCAATGCAGAAAATGTATGGTCAATATGATATTGTAAAAATTGTTCAGCAAATGTAAAAAGCGCTTCCTGACATGTTTCGTTCAGACGGAATCCGAACACATGCTCCAGATCCTGCAGCACAATGTGTCGGATCGCCTGCAGCGTGCCCGCCGTCATTTCAACGCTGTGGGCAAATTCCTCTTGTTCGCTGCGGCAGTCGCTGCAGCAGAATGTACCATCCTCCACGGAAAAAAGCAGGTGATCCGGCAGATATTCACCGCAGTTCCTGCACATTAGAACATCGGGCATGAAACCGAGAAGTGCCGCCATGCGCAGTTCGAAAATGCTTTTGAGCATTGCCTCCGGATATTTTTTCAGTGAAAGAAAATGCAGGCAGTTAAGCAGCAGCCGCTGGATTTCGTGATTGCTTGCCTGCGGCAGAACCGAAAACTGTACGATCTGCGAAAAATAGGATGCCAGTGCAACGGCGGTGACACTGCTGCGAAGCTCATAAAAAATACGAATGGGGGAAACGCTGTTGAGTATGTAACCTCGTTTCCCCTGATGCAGACAAAAGGCGGAATATGCAAATAATTGTGTTGCACATCCGCTTTTGCTGTTGATTTTTCCGGCACCCTTGACCAGAACCTCAAGGACGCCAAGTTCATCCGTCAGAATATCAATAAATTTATCCTGTTCACCGACCGGCTTCTGCGTCAGTACAACGCCCTTCACTGTCAGCAAGATCGTTACACCCTTTCTGTGCGGCGTATTGCAGATAATCCGCAATGCTGCCGCTTGTCCGGAATTTCTCCCAAAGCATATCCGCTGTCATACTGCATCCCTCCGGTGATAGTATCCGCTTGTACATCGAAAAATATCACTGGGAGTATGCGGAAAAGCAGGATCAGGATTCCTCTGACAGCCCAAAGCTGCGGATGAGTCCTTCCTTGTTGCGCCAGCCTTCTTTCACTTTCACGAAGCACTGGAGGTTCACCTGAATTTCAAAGAACTGCTCCAGATCACGTCTTGCGGAGCTTGCAATTTTCTTGAGCATGCTGCCCTGCTTGCCGATAATGATGCCCTTGTGGGAATCCCTCTCGCAGTAAATAACAGCAGAAATATCGAGAATATCCTTCTCGTCACGCTCCCGCATGGTTTCCACCGTTACCGCAATACCGTGCGGAACTTCGTCATTGAGCAGGCGCAGGAGTTTTTCACGCACCATCTCGGCAGCCAGCACACGTTCGGGCTGGTCAGTGAAGGAATCATCAGGGAAGAAATGTACGGAGGGCTTTGCAAGTTCCTCAGCCGCCGCCATAATTTCCTCCAGACCGTCCTTTTCATAGGCGCTTACGGGAATGATCGCATGGGGATTGTATTCATTGTTCAGCCGCAGCAAAAGCGGCATCATCGCAGATTTATCCTGTAAAAGATCGACTTTGTTCACGACAATAATGCAGGCGATCTTTTTGTCACGGATGGTTTTGAGCATCGCTTCGTCCTGCTCGTGCAGTTTCTTAGTGCAGTCGATCACATACAGCACAGCGTCCGCATCCGCAGCGGAGCTTTCCGCAGTTTTCAGCATATGCGTGCTGAGCTTGTTCTTCGGCTTGTGCAGACCGGGGGTGTCAATGAACACATACTGCGTTTCATCCTTTGTCAGAATGCCCGTAATTCGTGTTCTGGTGGTCTGCGGCTTGCTGCTGACGGAGGCGATCTTCTCGCCGATCAGCGCATTGAGCAATGTAGATTTACCGGCATTGGTTCTGCCGGAGAGTGTCAGAAAAATAGTTTTTGTCATACTTTGCCTTTCTGTTACTATGTTATTCTGTAACAAACGTCATATCTCTGGAGATACCCAGCTTTTCAAGCACTGCTTCTTCCTTTTCACGCATGATTCTCTCATCAAGCTTGCTGGTTTCATGATCGTAGCCCAACAGATGGAGCATCGAATGTACCGTCAGGAAACCGATTTCTCGATCCAAAGAATGCCCATAAATGGATGCCTGCTTCACAGCTGTTTCTATGGAAATCACAATGTCGCCCAGCAGGACAAAGCCCGTCTGCGCATTGGTTTCCATCGTGCCGTCGGAATCCGTCAGCGGGAAGGAAAGTACATCTGTCACGCTGTCCTTTTCGCGGTACAGCTTGTTCAGACTGCGGATCTCATTATTGGAAACAAAGGAAACACTGACTTCTGCATCCTTTGTAAAGCCTTCGGATACCAGCACTGCATGACAGCAGCGTCTGATCAGCAGACGGATTCCCGAAGGAATCTTGACGTCGCTCTGATTATTCCTCACATAAACCTTCAATTTACCTGCTTGCTGCATTATGATTTTCTCCCTTCTTTATGGTAGGCTTCATAAGCCTTAATAATGTCCTGAACGATCTTGTGGCGGACAACGTCCTTATCCGAAAATCTGATGGTTGCAATATCCTCGACATTGCGCAGAACCTTCATTGCCTCGATCAGACCGGACTTACGTTTTTCCGGCAGATCGATCTGCGTAATATCGCCCGTAATGACCATTTTGCTGTTAGCACCGAGTCTTGTCAGACACATTTTGATCTGCTCGGAGGTGGTATTCTGTGCTTCATCCAGAATGATGAATGCGTCATCCAATGTGCGTCCTCTCATGTAAGCGAGGGGTGCGACTTCAATGATATTCTTTTCCATGTGCCGTGCAAAGGTCTCCGCACCAAACATATCAAACAATGCATCATAAAGCGGGCGCAGATAGGGATCAACCTTCTCCTGCAGATCACCCGGCAGAAAACCAAGCTTTTCACCTGCTTCAACAGCGGGTCTTGTCAGAATGATCTTCTGTACCTCATGTGCACGGAATGCCCTGACAGCAAGTGCAACAGCCAGATAGGTTTTTCCCGTACCGGCAGGTCCTACGCCAAGGACGATCGTGTTTTTAGCAATGGCATCCACATATTTGCGCTGTCCGACTGTTTTCGGACGAACGACCTTGCCGCTTGTCGTGATGCAGATGCCATCTCCGTTGAAATTATGCAGAGCTTCAGCCTCACCATCCGAAACCATCGAGGTGACATAACGGACGGTCTGTTCTGTCAGATGCTGTCCCTTTTCTGCAAGTTCCATGAGCAGCCGAATGGCATTGGCGGCTTTCTCGGTCTGTTCCGGTTCACCCGTGATGTGAATGTCCGCACCACGGTAGAACAGTATAACATTGTATTCCCTCTGAATGGCATGCAGGTTCTCGTCACAGCTGCCAAATAATTCAGGAATTTTAGCGATATTTTCAAGTTTTACAATTTTTTCTGCCATGTATACTCCTGATCTGAAAATGATAATTTACAGTCCGCCAAAACGGACTGCACACTCTACTATACATTATAACACATTTTATGTTGAAATTGCAATAGGTAATTGGATTTTTTAGAACATATTTTCAAAATATTTCCGAAAAAACAAACATTTTAAAAAAATTACGGAAAAGGCTTGACAAAACCCAAAATATAGTTTATAATAATATACGAAAACAAAGCAGACACAATTTGTGGCTCACCGTTTGACCCGACGCAGTCGATTGCCGAAACGGTCAATATGTTATTTCCTGCATACAGATCAATTTTGTCCGTATGTGTGTGGAATGATGTAATGGTGAGTGCAGACGAGTGTCCGCACTCATTTTTGTTTTAAATTTTAATGCTTGGGGGTGCCCGCAATAAGTAAACAGGACATGCAGATCAATGAATTGATCAGAGACAAGGAAATTTTGGTCATTGATGCCGACGGAACCAAGCTTGGCGTCATGTCAGCAAAAGATGCGCAGAAGATTGCCTATGAGAAGAATCTTGACCTTGTGAAGATTGCGCCGCAGGCGAAGCCGCCTGTATGCCGTATCATGGATTATGGAAAGTACTGTTTTGAACAGCAGAAGCGTGAGAAGGAAGCAAGGAAAAATCAGAAAGTGGTATCAATCAAGGAGATCAGAATGTTTTCCGCAATTGACACACACGATTTTGAAACAAAGGTAAATCAGGCAATTAAATTTCTGAGTTCGGGTGATAAGCTGAAGGTATCGGTCAGATTCCGTAAGCGTGCGATTGCACATCCGCAGATTGGCGAAGAACTGCTGATGAAATTCAAGGAAGCATGTGCTGAAGTCGGCACGGTTGAAAAACCTGCAAAGATGGAAGGGCGCAGCATTGTAATGTTCATATCCCCGAAAGCATCCAAGTAAAAAGGAGGAACTACTCATGGCAAAGGTGAAAGTAAAAACACATTCCGGTGCAAAGAAGCGTTTCAAGCTCACAGCAAACGGCAAGGTAAAGTACCAGCACACAAACAAGCGTCACAGACTGACACAGAAGGACACTAAGCGCAAGAGAATTGCAAGAGGCGCAGGCGTTGCAGACGTAACCAACGCACCGACAATCAAGAAGCTCGTTCCTTATCTGTAAGCAGAAGCTTAGGGAAGAAAAAGAGCAAGAAACAGCGAAATTTGAAATATACGGAGGTAGATGACGATGGCACGTATTAAGGGTGCAATGATGACTCGTAAGAGAAGAAATAAAACTCTGAAGCTGGCAAAGGGCTACTTTGGCGCAAAGAGCAAGCATTTTAAGATGGCGAAGCAGGCTGTAATGAAGTCCGGCCAGTATGCATATGTAGGCAGAAAGCAGAAGAAGAGAAACTTCAGACAGCTCTGGATCACCAGAATTTCCGCAGCAGCTAAGATGAACGGCATGAACTATTCTACATTCATGAACGGCTGCAAGAAGGCAGGCATCACACTGAACAGAAAGATGCTCTCCGAGATCGCAATTAACGATGCAGCAGGCTTTGCAGCAATCGTAGAAAAGGCAAAGGCAGCACTTTGATTTTTGTCAAAACACGCTCTTGAAAAGTCAAAGAGCGTGTTTTGTTATACATTACAGTTTTAGAAACCGGAGGCTTCCCATGCGAGAAAACGTCAGAATTACGGCAAAAGATAATCCAGCCATCAAGCATTACAGACGTCTGCGCGATCAGAAAAAGGCACGCAGAACGGAGGGACTGTTTGTCATTGAGGGACTTCGTATCGTATGTGATGCACTCTCAAAAACCGGCTGTGTTCAGCAGGTCTTTGTTACCGACAGTGCATGGGAAAAGCACGGTGATGCCATAGAAGAACACATGCAGGAAACAGGAAAGCTGCTCCATATTTCCGATGCAGTCGGAGATGTGATGACGGATACGGAGCATACGCAGGGTGTTTTTGCTGTATGCCGTATTCCTGAGCGCAGACCGCTTGCGGATGCTCTCAGAGCATCCGGAAAATACCTTGTGCTGTGCAGTTTGCAGGATCCGGGAAATATGGGAATGATCCTCCGGACTGCGGATGCACTCGGTGTGGATGCCATACTTTCTGTCGGAAGCTGTGAACTCTACAGCCCTAAAGTGGTTCGTGCCACAATGGGTTCGGTGTTCCGTGTACCGGTGTATGAAGAAGGGGATGCCGCTGTTTTGCTGCAGATTCTGCATGCAAAGGGAATCCACAGCTACGCTGCAGTTCCGGCAAGCCATGCCGTAAAACTTACGGAATGCAGCTTTTCAGACGGTTGTGCCGTGTGGATCGGCAACGAAGGAAACGGATTGCCCGCCGATGTGATCGCTGCCTGTGATACGGCAGTAACAATTCCCATGCGGGGAGGCCCTGAATCTCTCAATGCCGCAATGGCTGCCGGGATTCTGATGTGGGAAATGATGAAGAACGGGGTGTGACCTATGACACAGAGCGAATCAACAAAATACTGGCTTTGGCTTGTGATGGTGTTTGGCGTTGCAAATGTCAAAACACTGGAAGTTGCAAGGATGTATGATACGCTGAAGGAAGTCTATTATGTTCTGCATGATCCGGATTGCAGTTTGCTCAATGAAAAGGAAAAACAAAATGTCAGACGTATTAAGCTCGAACAGAGCGAGAATATTATGGCATACTGCGAGAAAAATGGAATCGGAATCATGACGTGGGACAGTGAATTATACCCGCACCCACTTCGCAATATTTATAATCCGCCGGTTGTGCTGTTCTATAAGGGTGAACCGAAGCTGCTGCATGACTCGATGCTGCTGACAGTGGTCGGCACAAGACATCCGTCGCCCTATAGTCTGAAAGTATCCAAATGGCTCTGCAAAGATCTTGTCAAGTGCGGGATCGTCCTTGTCAGCGGATGCGCAGTCGGATTGGATGCCTCGGCACACCTGACTGCCGTTGAAGAAGGCAAGCCCACAATTGCAGTATTGGGCTGCGGCGTGGACTATGACTATCCAAGAGAAAATCGTGCGCTCAAGCAGAGAATTGCAGAAAACGGATTGCTGCTTTCCGAGTATTTTCCGGGCACACCGCCCAATGGCTACCATTTTCCTGTCAGAAACCGGATACTTTCCGGAATCAGTGAAGCAGTCCTTGTTGTGGAAGCAGGTGCACGGAGCGGTGCGCTGATCACTGCAAATCTTGCCTGTGAGCAGGGTAAACATGTGTTTTGTGTTCCGCCGGGAGATCTGTTTGATGCACGTTACAGCGGTGTAGTCAATTTTCTGCGTGACGGCGCTTATCCCGTATTCAATTATCTGGATGTGCTTTACACATATTACCTGCGTTATCCGTATAAACTAACGCTGTTTACGGACGAAAATGCAACCCGAACACAGGATTCACTGATATTCAGCATAGATCCGTCATTGTCGGAAAAGCAGGCTTCCCGAAAGACACAGAATGCAAGGACAAGAGTCCGCAGTACCCCTGTTTCTGAACCGGAAACCAAACCGAACATTCCGATGGAGAATTTCACGCCGGAACATCAGAAAATCCTCGCACTGTTGAAAAACGGCGGACAGAACACCAATGAGCTTTGCTGTCAGCTGGGAATGGAATTTCAGTATGTGACCGTTCTGATGATGGAACTGGAAATGGCAGGATATATCCGAAACACAGAACGTGATGTGTTTGAACTTGTAGATACAGCCGGTGACCGAACCGGTACAGAACCGCAGTAGAAAGGAGCGTGCGCCATCCGCAGGATGGCGAAAATATGGCAAATTTAGTAATCGTAGAGTCCCCGGCAAAGGCTAAGACCATACAGAAATATCTGGGGAAGAATTTTGAAGTTGTCGCATCCATGGGGCATGTCCGTGACCTGCCAAAGTCCAAGCTTGGCGTGGACGTGGAAAATGGCTTCACACCGCAGTATCTTGACATGAAGGGCAAGGAAGACATCATCAGAGATCTGAAGAAACGTGCGAAGAAAAGCGACTGTGTATATCTCGCAACTGACCCTGACCGTGAGGGAGAAGCGATTTCATGGCATCTGGCACAGATGCTGAATCTGGATATGAATGCCAATAATCGTGTGGCATTTAATGAGATCACCCAGTCCGGTGTACGAAGCGGTATGGCGAATCCGCACAGAATTGATCTGGATCTTGTCAACGCCCAGCAGGCACGCCGTATTCTGGACAGACTTGTGGGCTATAAGCTCAGTCCGTTTCTCTGGAAGAAAGTGAAGCGTGGTCTGTCCGCAGGACGTGTACAGTCCGTTGCAGTGCGTCTGATCGTGGACAGGGAGGAGGAGATCCGCGCGTTTGTTCCGAGAGAATACTGGAGCATCGACGCAAAGCTTCGTTCTCCCCATAGTGCAAAACAGTTCAATGCCAAACTTGTATCGGTGGACGGAACAAAAATCGAAATTGCGAATGAGATGCAATCTCAGATGCTGCTTGCACGTCTGGAGAATGCACAGTTTGTGGTTACGGGTATCCGTAAGCGTGTGACCAAGAAACAGCCCGCACCGCCGTTCATTACCTCCACACTGCAGCAGGAAGCTTCCAAGCGTCTTGGATTCCAGTCCAAGAGAACCATGAAGGCAGCGCAGGAGCTTTACGAAGGTATTGAAATTGAAGGCATGGGCGCAGTGGGTCTGATCACTTATATGAGAACCGATAGTCTGCGCATTTCTGCCGACGCACAGGCGGCAGCAGCTGAATATATCAAGGCAGTATACGGTGAGAATTATCTCCCCGAAAAGCCCCGTGTGTTCAAATCCAAGAAAAGCGCACAGGATGCACATGAGGCGATTCGTCCCTCCATGCCCGACCTGACGCCGGATCGTGTAAAATCCAGCCTGAGCAGCGACCAGTATAAGCTCTATAAGCTCATCTGGGAACGCTTTATTGCAAGCCAGATGGCAAATGCCCTGCTTGACACGGTTTCCGTGGATATTGATGCAGCAGGCTGCCTTTTCAAGGCATCGGGCTATTCCGTGCAGTTTGACGGTTTTACCGTGCTGTATGAGGAAAAGAACGAAAACGAAGAAGAAAACCAGAAGATGCTGCCGCTGCTTGCAATGAATGATGTTCTCAAGGTTATCAGCCTTGACGGAAACCAGCATTTCACACAGCCGCCCGCAAGATACTCCGAAGCAACGCTCATCAAGGCGCTTGAAGAAAACGGCATCGGCAGACCGAGTACCTATGCGCCGACCATTACCACGATCCTTGCGAGAATGTATGTGGAACGTGAGGGCAAGCAGCTCAAACCTACGGCACTTGGCGAGGTCATCACGCAGCTGATGAAGGAGCATTTTGAGCATATTGTCGATACCGCATTCACTGCTAAAATGGAAACCGATCTTGACAATGTGGAACAGGGAACAGCCGATTGGGTTGCAACCCTTGAAGCTTTCTATCAGGATTTTGCAAAGACGCTCGAACAGGCTGAAAGTGCCATGGATGGCAAGCATGTGAAGATCCCCGATGAGGAAACGGATGTTGTCTGTGAGCAGTGCGGAAGAAACATGGTGATCAAAATTGGCAGATTCGGTAAATTTCTGGCATGTCCCGGATTTCCCGAATGCACCAACACCAAGAAGATCGTGCAGGAAACAGGCGGTGTGTGTCCGCTCTGCAGCAGCAAGATCGTGCTGAAGAAATCAAAGCGCGGCAGAAGTTTTTACGGATGCAGCGGTTATCCCGAATGCAATTTTATGACATGGAATGTCCCCGTGGAGGAAACCTGCCCGCAGTGCAGTTCCACACTGTTCCAGAAGGGCGGCAAGGCAGGCAAGCTTGTCTGCGAAAAGCCCCAGTGCGGATATGAACGGAGCCTGAAATAATGACAGAAGAAGCAATTGTTGTCGGCGGCGGTCTTGCCGGCTGTGAAGCTGCATGGCAGCTTGCAAATGCAGGGATCGCAGTCCGACTTTATGAAATGAAACCCCATCGTTACAGTCCCGCCCATCATCATGAGGGGCTTGCCGAGCTTGTTTGTTCCAATTCTCTGAAGGCATCCCGTCTGGGATCCGCAGGCGGACTTCTCAAAACCGAGATGGAAATGCAGGGATCCCTGCTCGTCCGCTGTGCAAAGGCTTGTGCGGTTGCCGCAGGCGGTGCACTTGCCGTGGATAGGGAACAGTTCTCGGCACTCGTAACAAAGGAAATAGCGGAGCATCCGCTGATCACCGTGATCCGTGAGGAGCTGACGGAGCTGCCGCAGCGCAATGCGGTGATTGCTACAGGTCCCCTGACCTCGGATGCACTATCCGAAAAAATTGAACAGCTCTGCGGCAGCAGACTGAGCTTTTTCGATGCGGCTGCCCCCGTTGTAGCCGCAGACAGTCTGAATATGGAACTGGTATTTGCCCAGTCAAGATATGACAGAGGCGATGCGGATTATCTGAATTGCCCGATGAATAAAGAAGAATATGAAGCGTTCTGGAATGCCCTTGTGGAAGCGGAAAAAGCACCGCTGCATGAGCATGACAAAGCGGCATTCCGTGTCTATGAAGGCTGCATGCCGGTGGAGGTGCTTGCCTCCCGTGGTATGGATACCCTGCGCTTCGGACCTCTGAAGCCCGTGGGTCTCACTGACCCCCGAACAGGCAGAAGACCGTATGCGGCAGTACAGCTGCGCCGTGAAAATAAGGACGGCACGATGTTCAACCTCGTAGGCTTCCAGACAAATCTGAAATTCGGAGAGCAGAAGCGTGTGTTCGGAATGATCCCCGGACTGGAACATGCGGAATTTCTTCGCTATGGTGTGATGCACCGCAATTTCTTCCTCGACAGCCCCAAGCTACTTGATGCGGATTATTCCCTCAGGGGTGCGGAGAACCTGTTTTTCGCAGGACAGATGACGGGTGTGGAGGGCTATATGGAATCCGCCGCAAGCGGTATCATCGCAGGAAAGAGTCTTGCAAGAAAGCTGCAGGGGAAACCCGCCTACATCCTTCCAAGAGGAACAATGATGGGTGCGCTTGCCGCCTACGTCAGCGGCGACTGTGCAGCGGATTTCCAGCCGATGGGCGCAAATATGGGCTTACTGCCCCCTTTGACAGAGCGTATTCGTGATAAACAGCTCAGATATGAAAAGATAGCAGAACAGGCAATTGCAGTGCTGGAAGATGCATTGCAGGCATTGGAAACGGAGTGATCGCATGAGAATAATCGTTGATGGATTCGGCGGTGACAATGCACCGTTTGAAGTAATAAAAGGCTGTAAGCAGGCACAGGATGAGCTGGGCGTACAGATCGTCCTGAGTGGTGATGAAGCAAAGCTTCGTGAAGCTGCCAAGAAGGAAAATATAGACATTTCCGGATTTGAGATTCTCCATGCCCCTGATATATTCGACATTCATGCACAGCCGACCACCATTCTGAAAGAAGGCAGGAATACTTCACTTGCGGTTGGACTGCAGGCATTGCATGACGGCAAGGGCGATGCCTTTGTCAGTGCCGGAAGTACGGGCGGACTTGTGGCAGGTGCAACCTTTATTGCGAAGCGCATCAAAGGGATCAAGCGCCCCGCACTTGCGCCGGTTCTGCCGACTGCAAAAGGACATATGATGCTCATGGATGCAGGTGCTAATGTGGATTGCCGACCGGAAATGCTCGTGCAGTTTGCCATCATGGGCAGTGCCTATATGGAGCGTGTCAAGGGCGTAAAGAATCCCCGTGTGGGACTTCTGAACGTCGGTGCAGAGGAAACCAAGGGCAGGGAGCTGGAGCAGCAGACATATAAGCTGCTGGAGAATGCGCCCGTCAATTTTGTTGGAAATGCAGAAGCCAGAGAATTGCCCTCAGGCGATTTTGATGTTGTTGTCAGCGACGGATTTTCGGGAAATATTGCCCTGAAGCTCTACGAGGGCATGGGCAGTTTCTTTAAAGGAAAGCTGAAAAACTGGTTTGGCGGCATTGGCGGAAAGCTCGCGGCGCTCATGATCATGGACAAGATTAAGGCATTCCAGAAGAGCATGGACTACAAGGAAGAAGGCGGTGCGGTACTGATGGGAATTTCTGCTCCCGTCATCAAAGCACACGGAAGCTCCGATGCCAAGGCATTTTTCAATGCTGTCCGTCAGGCAAAACGCTGCGTGGACGGCAATATCGTACCAACGATTGCACAGACTGTGCAGGAAATGAAGGGAGAGTAATCATGGAACCGGTATTTACCGAGTTTGAAGAAATACTTGGGATCACATTTCAGAATAAGGATCTGCTCTATGAGGCGCTTTCCCATTCGTCCTACGCCAACGAAAAGCGCAAGATGCGCCGCAGCAATGAACGTCTCGAATTTCTTGGCGACAGTGTGCTGTCGATCGTGGTATCCCAGTATCTGTTTGAAAATTACCCAGATCTTCCCGAAGGTGAGCTGACAAAGATCCGTGCAGCTCTGGTTTGCGAAAAATCCCTGCATCGCTTTGCACAGCAGATCTCTCTGGGGGATTTCCTGATGCTCGGCAAGGGCGAAGCCAATACGGGCGGCAGACAGCGTCCCTCCATTCTTGCGGATGCGTTTGAAGCAGTCATTGCAGCAATTTATCTTGATGCAGGTCTTGAAGCGGCAAGAACGCACATCCTGCGTTTTATTCCGAAGAATCTTCCCGAAAACCGCAGCGTGCTGTTCGGTGACTATAAGACCGCACTGCAGGAAGTGATTCAGAGAAATCCCGAGGAAAAGGTGGAATACATCCTCATCAATGAAACCGGCCCCGACCACAGTAAGACCTTTACCGTGGAAGTCTGCCTGAACTCCAATGTCATCGGCAGAGGAACGGGCAAGAGCAAGAAGGATGCCGAGCAGATGGCAGCAAAAGAAGCTTTGGAACTGATGGGCTATGAAACATAAGAATATCGCCATTTTTGTGCCTCATGCTGGCTGCCCGCATGCATGTTCTTTCTGTAATCAGAAAACCATCACTGCACAATCAAAATTACCGCATGCTGCGGATGTGCAGCATGTCTGCACACAGGCATTTTCTGAAATTTCCGATCGTCAGAATACGGAAGTTGCCTTTTTTGGCGGCAGCTTCACGGCAATTGAACGCAGTTATATGCTGGAACTTCTGCAAGCCGTGCAGCCCTTTCTGGGAATGGAAGGCTTTGCAGGGATCCGTATTTCCACAAGACCCGATTGTATTGACGCAGAAATTCTTACGCTGCTCAAAAAATACGGAGTGTCGGCAATTGAACTCGGAGCACAGAGTATGTGTGACCATGTGCTTTCGGCAAATCACAGAGGGCATACGGCGCAGCAGGTGGAATCTGCCAGCAGACTGATACGGGAATTTGGCTTTGAATTGGGACTGCAGATGATGGTGGGATTGTATGGCAGTTCGACAGAAGATGAATATTTCACGCTGAAAAGAATCATGGAGCTGCATCCGGACACCGTGCGAATCTACCCCGTGGTCATTCTGAAAGGCACTGCGCTTGCAAAGCTCTATGAGTCGGGCGAGTATCGGCTGTTTCCTATGGAGGATGTTTTGGGGTTCTGTGCGGATGCATTATGGAAATTCCATCAAACCGGTATTTCCGTGATCAAATGCGGTCTGCATGCATCGGAGTTTGTTGAACAGGACATGACCGCAGGCTTCTACCATCCGGCATTTCGTGAGCTTTGCGAAGGGCGAGTCTACCGCAGCCTGATCTCCTCCGAAATCGGTGAACGGTCGGAAAGTGGTGTTGTCATCGCCGTGCATCCATCCGAAGTCAGCAAGGCAACAGGACATAAAAGGGAAAATCTCAGATATTTTCAGGAAAAGGGAATCACACTGAAAATCATCGGAGATCACAATTTAAAAAAATACCAATGTGAAATCAGGGAGTAACGAATGTACTTAAAATCATTGGAACTGCAAGGATTCAAGTCCTTTCCGGATAAAATAAAACTGAACTTTGACCAAGGTCTGACTGCCGTAGTCGGACCAAACGGCAGCGGAAAAAGTAATATCGGTGACTCCGTGCGCTGGGTGCTGGGCGAGCAGTCCACGAAAACCCTGCGCGGCAACAAAATGGAGGACGTTATTTTTTCCGGTACTGTTGAAAAACGGCCCATGGGTTTTGCGGCGGTTACGTTGGTGATTGACAACAGTGACGGCAGACTGGAGGGTTACGGCGATGAGGTGAGTATTACCCGAAAGCTCTACCGCAGCGGTGACAGTGAATACCGTATCAACGGCAAATCCGTGCGCCTGAAGGACATCAACGAGCTGTTCATGGATACGGGACTTGGACGTGATGGTTATTCCATTATCGGACAGGGCAGAATTGCCGAGATCGTAGGTGCCAAGAGCAACGACCGACGGGAAATTTTTGAAGAAGCAGCAGGTATTTCCAAATTCCGTTACCGAAAGATCGAAGCCGAGCGCAAACTGGATGCAGCAGAAGAAAACATGCAGCGCCTGAATGACATTGTATCAGAACTCGAAAGTCGCGTGGAACCGCTTCGTCTGCAGGCACAGAAAGCGGAGAAATTCCTCGTACTTGCGCAGGAAGAAAAGGCACTGGAAATTTCGGTATGGGTCAATCAGCTTTCTGAATTACAGGAAAAGCTCAAGGTTATTTCCGAAAAGCTCCTTGTCAACCGCACTGAATATGAGAATGCAGAGCGTGATATAGCCGATGAGGAGGAGAAGATCCAGAACTGCTACCGCATCATGCAGCAGTGTTCTGTGGATGCGGAAGAAGCGCACAGGCGTGTTTCCGAGCTTCGGGATCTTGCATCGCAGATGAAAGCGGAAATTGCCGTTCTGAAAAATGACATCGTCCACAGTGAGGAAGCACAGCGTATTGCCTCCGACCGCCATTCTCAGGAGCTGCATGACCGTCAGGCACGCATTTCCCGTCTTGAGGAAGCGGAGAAGGCTGCTGCGCAGATGCAGGCGGAATGCCTTGCAGCGGAACAGGCGCTCGAACACACGAGAACTGCCTTTGAACAAATGGAAAACGCCTATCGGGAAGAAGATGAAAAATCCCGAAAAGCTGACGAAAATCTGCATGCACTTTATCTGCGGCGCAGCGAACTGCAGTTTGGAATCCGCACAGCGAAGGACAATGCGGAAAAGATCACAGTGGATATTGCATCATTAAGCGCCGAAACGCAGGCAGATGCCAAAAAGCTTGCCGATGCGGAAAAGGTTTACGCACAGGCGCTTGAAGCTGTTACTAAAATTCAGCAGGAGGTTGCCGCAAAGGAAGCGGCAATTACCGAGAGCCGGCAGGCATACCAGAGCCTGCAGCAGCAGAAAAAAGATGCGGAGGAACAGTTCCGTCAGCTTGGATTTTTGCTGCGTGATAAAAAGCAAAGACATCGGTTTTTGACCGATCTTGAAAATAACATGGAGGGATTCTCCGGCAGCGTCAAGAGCATCATGCGCAGCGTCCGACAGGGTACGCTGCAGGGCGTGTTCGGAACTGTTGCACAGCTGATTCAGGTGGACAGCCGCTATGGCATCGCCATTGAAACTGCCCTCGGCGCATCCGTGCAGCATCTGATCGTTGCGGATGAAAAGGCAGCCAAGGACGGAATCCGTTACCTGCGTGACAATCGTGCAGGACGTGCAACATTTCTGCCGTTGACATCCGTTCACGGAAAACGGCTCACAGAACAGGGACTGCAGAACCGAAAGGGTTTTGTTGCGATTGCCAGTGATCTTGTCGAATGCGATGCGGCATACCGCAGCATTGCCGAATACCTGCTTGGCAGAATCGTGATTGCTGAGGATATTGACTGCGGCACGGAAATAGCAAAGCAGTATGGTTATCGCTTCCGTATCGTAACAATGGACGGACAGGTGATCAATGCCGGCGGTTCCTTCACAGGCGGCTCGGTGCAGAAAACCGGTGGTATGCTGACCAGAAAGACGGAGCTGCAGGAATTGCAGACTGCGATTGCACAGATCGCACAGCAGTGTCAGGAAGCAGAAGAAATCGCACGCCGCTGTGCGGAACAGGTGAATGCTGCTGAAAAGGCACTGCAGGAACAAAACGAACAATTCACTGACCTGCAGCAGATTTACATGCGGGCGCAGAGTGAGTCACAGCGCCATGCCTTCCCCGTTGCCCAGTATCGCCGGCAGACACAGGATCAGGCGATCCGCTTGGAGCAATTGCAAAATCAATCCGCAGAAGCAGAAAAGTCAGTTGAAAATGCACAGAAAGAGTATGATGCCCTGCTTGCGGAGATCACCGCAGCAGAAGCGGGACTTTCCGGTGCAAAGGATCGCCGCATTGCTCTGCAAACGGAGCGTGAGCGACTGTCCGAGAAATACGGCGATCTGAAGATCCGTATGGTGCAGGCAGAAAAAGACAGGGAAGCCGCACAGCACAGCCTTGCACTTGCACAGGAGGCAGTAGAATCTGCCGATGCACGGGAAGCGCAGTACCATGCGGAAATTGAAGGATACCGCAGCGCTGTTGCCGAAAAAACGGCACAGATTTCCCAAAAGGAAGCAGCGCTGAAGGATACAGAATCCAAAATTACAGAAACGGAATTGAAAGCCAGAACTGCAACACAATCGCACGATGCACAGAATATGCGCATCCGTCAGATGCAGAAGGGACTCAATGAGTTCCATGCGGCGAAGGAAAAATTCTCAGCCGAGGTCACACGTCTGACAGAACGTGAAACAAACCTGCAGAGCGAGAGCGATTCCATCGTTGCAAAGCTTCTGGAGATTTACGAGCTGACACGTTCCGAAGCACAGCAGATCGCACAGCCCATTGAGGATCCGCAGGCAGCAAAGCGAAGGCTGAGCGAGCTGAAACAGAAGATCCGTGCGCTTGGCAGTGTCAATGTGGATGCGATTGAGGAATACCGTGAGGTTTCCGAGCGCTACAAATTCCTGTCCGCCCAGATGGCGGACGTGCGCAGCTCCAAAAACGAGCTGGAAAAGCTCATTGCGGAGCTGACGGAGGAGATGTGCCGCATATTCAGTGAGAGCTTTGCCGTGATCAACCAGAATTTCAAAGAGATCTTCCGTGACCTGTTCGGCGGCGGAAAAGCTGAGCTGACACTGACGGATCCCGAAAACATCCTGACATCGGGCATTGAGATCAATGTTGCCCCGCCCGGAAAGGTCATCAAGAATCTCATTTCACTTTCCGGCGGCGAGCAGTCCTTCGTGGCAATTGCGATTTACTTTGCCATTCTGCGTCTGCGTCCGGCTCCGTTCTGCATCCTCGATGAGATCGACGCTGCACTTGACGAGGCAAATGTCCGCAAGTATGCACGCTATCTCAAGCAGTTTACGGACAATACCCAGTTCGTACTTGTCACTCATCGCCGCAGTGCGATGGAAGAGGCGAATGTCCTTTACGGTGTGACGATGCAGGAGGACGGTATATCCCGTCTGCTCAAGCTTGAACAGCCCGAGGATATTCCGCTCGATGACAACAATCCATAAATGAAAGGAGAGCTTTATGGGACTTTTTTCAAAGATTAAGGCAGGTCTGCAAAAGACCCGTGACGCCGTTGTGCAGAAGATGCAGCGTGTGGTCAATTCCTTTACCAAAATAGATGAGGAGCTGTTTGAACAGCTTGAAGAAACCATGATCATGAGCGACATGGGCGTGGAAACCTCAGTGGAAATCTGCGCAAGACTGCGCAAGCTTGTCAAGGAGCGCGGTGTGACCGATCCAGCGCAGATCATGGAGCTGATCGAGGAGATCATCGGCGATATGATGGGGGATGATGTGGAACTGGATCTTTCCACTACACCGTCCGTGATCATGGTCATCGGTGTGAATGGTGCAGGAAAGACCACCACCATCGGCAAGCTCTGCCACCAGTTCAAGCAGGAGGGCAAGCGTGTGATCGTTGCAGCAGCGGATACCTTCCGTGCGGCTGCCATTGACCAGCTTGAAGTCTGGACGCAGCGTGCAGGTGTGGAGATCGTCAAGCATGCAGAGGGCTCGGATCCTGCATCCGTTGTGTTTGACGCTGTTACTGCCGCCAGAGCAAGGGGCTGCGATGTGGTGATCGTGGATACCGCAGGCAGACTGCATAACAAGAAAAATCTCATGGATGAGCTTGCGAAAATCAACCGTATCCTTGAATCCCGCGCAGAGGGCTGCGCAAAGGAAGTGCTGCTTGTACTGGATGCAACCACCGGACAGAATGCAGTCAATCAGGCAAAGCTGTTCAGCGAGGTTGCCAATATTACAGGTATTGTCCTGACAAAACTCGATGGCACCGCAAAGGGCGGCATCGTAGTTTCTATAAAAAATGAACTTGGCATTCCCGTCAAGCTTGTCGGCGTGGGCGAGAAAATCGACGACCTGCAGACTTTTGACAATGCAAGCTTCGTCAAGGCACTGTTCGATCATTCCGCAGATGTCAGCCTCGATGCAAAGACACCGACGGAAGGGGAGGACGAAGAAAATGCATAAGATCGTGCTTGCAACAAATAACAAGAATAAACTGCGTGAAGTGCGAGAGATCCTTACACCGCTGGGCATTACGGTGCTCTCCCAGCAGGAGGCAGGCACGAGCGTGAATCCTGAGGAAAACGGCAGCACATTTGCAGCGAATGCTGAAATCAAGGCAAGGGCTGTGTATGAAGAAACCGGACTTCCCGTGATTGCAGATGACAGCGGTCTGTGTGTGGATGCGCTTGACGGTGCGCCGGGTGTGTATTCCGCAAGATTTGCCCCCGAAGGGGAAGTCTGCGACAAGCTGCTTTCCGTGATGGCAGATGTTCCGCAGGCACAGAGAGGTGCAAAATTTGTTTCCTCCATTGCATTCATAGATGCGGATGGAAATCTGACCGTCTGCGAGGGGGAATGCAGGGGAGCGATCGGTTATGAAAAACGCGGAACCAACGGTTTTGGCTACGATCCTGTGTTCATGTACGGTGAGAAGTCCTTTGCTGAACTGACGGCTGATGAAAAGAATGCAGTCAGCCATCGTGCCAACGCACTGAAAAAACTTTATGACGTACTCAAAGAAAGGTATGGTGAATAATATGCTGACAAGCAAGCAGAGAGCTGCACTTCGTGGAATCGCAGCCACCTATGAAACGATTTTCCAGATCGGTAAGGGCGGCATCAATGACAATCTCATCCAGCAGGTGCACGATGCCCTGCGCAAGCGTGAGCTGATCAAGCTGCGTGTACTGGACAATTCCATGTACACCGCAAGGGAAGCAGCGGAAGAAATTGCAGCAAAGACAAAGTCAGAGGTGGTACAGGTCATCGGCAGCAAGTTTGTTCTGTGGAAGAGAAATCCACAGGAACCCGTCATCGAGCTTCCTAAGAACAAGTAATGCGTATCGGCATTTTTGGCGGAAGCTTCAATCCGCCGCATAATGGACATTTGCATCTGGCAAATTCTGTTCATGACGCACTGCAGCTTGATGAAGTTCTGCTCGTCCCCGCAAAGCAGCCGCCGCATAAATCCGCATCTGCCTATGCGCCTGCGGAGGATCGTCTTGCGATGTGCAGGCTGGCAGCGGAGGAATATCCGTGGATGCGTGCGGAGGATTACGAACTTCGGCAGAATGCTGTGAGCTATTCGTACTATACAGTGACGCATTTTGCAAAGGTGTATCCCGATGCAGAATTGTTTCTGCTCATCGGCGGTGATATGCTTCGCACATTTACACAGTGGTATCGTTTTCAGGATATTCTGCGTTATGCGGCACTTGCGGCAATTGCCAGAGAACCGGAGGAATACGCAAATCTGCAAAAATGTGCGGATGAATTGCGTCAATATGGTGAAATTCACCTTTTGAATGTGGAAACAATTTCCATATCTTCCACAAAAATACGGGAGAATGTGAAGAAAAGTCAGAATAATTCTTGCTATTTGCCTGAAAAAATAGTACAATATATAAAACAGAGAAATTTATATGCTGGAAGTGATGATTCGTGTATCGGGTAAAAGATAAAACTGCCTTTCTGGAACAGCATCTTTCGCCGAAACGCTTTAGGCATTCCTGCAATGTCGCAAGAGCCGCCAGACAGCTTGCACAGAAATACGGTGCGGATGTAGAAAAGGCGTATTTTGCGGGACTGATGCATGATGTCTGCAAGGAAATGCTTTTTGATGATCAGAAAGCGTTAATGCTTGCCGGAGATTTTGCACCGGATGAAGCGGAGCTGCATTCTAAAAAAGTGTGGCACGGAATTGCCGGAGCGTATTATCTGCAAAAGGAATTTGGAATCACGGATAGGGATATTCTCAATGCCGTGCGGTTCCATACCGTTGGCAGAGCCAATATGTCGCTTCTTGAGGAGATCATTTATATTGCTGATATGATCTCTGACGACAGGGATTACAAAGGTGTCGGAAGAATGCGCAGACTTGCCTATGAGAATCTGCAGGAAGCCATGCTGGAAGCGATTCGTGACTCAGCTGCAGCAATTCTGAAAAAAGGTGTCATGCTGCCGGAATACAGCATTGCCGCATATAATTATTACCTCATGCGATTGAGAAACGATTGATCGCATTATCAGGATGAATATAGTAATATGTGTAATAATTAAGGAGTGAAATGTATGACAACTGAAGAAAAGATCAAAGAAATGGTACAGGCACTCGATGCCAAGCGTGCGGAGGATATTCGTGTGCTGAAGATCACTGAAAAATCCTCGCTTGGCGATTACTTTGTCATTGCCAGCGGTAACAGCAGTACCCATACCCGTACTCTTGCCGATGAAGTGGATTTCCGTCTTGGTCAGAAGGGAATCGAACCTGCCCACAAAGAGGGCATGAACGGTTCAAACTGGTACATTCTGGACTATTCCGATGTGATCGTCCATGTGTTCTATCAGGAAATGCGCAGCTTCTACCGACTGGAACAGCTCTGGGGCGATGCGGAGGATGTGGACATCGCACAGTTTCTCGAACAGGCAGAATAATACTAAGGAACGAACAGCGGCAGCATGTCCGCTGAAAAGATATACTTCGATTATATAGGAAAGAAGGAACTACAATGAAGAAGTACGATTACGAACGAATTGAAAAAAAGTGGCAGGGTTATTGGGATGATCACCACACCTTCCGTGCAGGAACCGACTATTCCAAGCCGAAATTCTACGCACTCGTAGAGTTCCCCTATCCGTCCGGACAGGGACTTCATATCGGTCATCCCCGTCCTTACACGGCAATGGATATTGTATCCAGAAAGCGCCGTCTGGAGGGCTATAACGTGCTGTTCCCGATGGGCTGGGACGCATTCGGTCTGCCGACGGAGAATTTTGCGATTAAGAATAAGATCCATCCTGCCATCGTAACCGAAAAGAACGTGGCACGTTTCAAGGATCAGCTCAAGGCACTCGGTCTGTCCTTTGACTGGGAGCGTGAGGTAAATACCACAGATCCCGACTATTTCAAGTGGACACAGTGGATCTTCATCCAGCTGTTCAAGAAGGGACTTGCCTACAAGAAGGAAATGGCAGTAAACTGGTGTACATCCTGTAAGGTCGTTCTGGCGAATGAAGAAGTTGTCGGCGGCTGCTGCGAAAGATGCGGCGGCGAGGTAGTGCGCAAGGTCAAGAGCCAGTGGATGCTCAAGATCACAGAGTACGCACAGCGCCTGATTGATGATCTGGACGAAGTCAATTACCTCGACAGAATCCGTACCACACAGACCAACTGGATCGGACGTTCCGAGGGCGCAGAGGTGGATTTTGAAACCACCGCAGGCGATACTCTGACTGTATATACCACACGTCCCGATACCCTGTTCGGTGCAACCTACATGGTAATTGCGCCCGAGCATCCTATGCTTGCAAAGTGGGCGGACAAGCTGGAGAATAATGATGAAATTGCTGCATATCAGGAACTTGCAGCTAAGAAATCGGACTTCGACAGAACCGAAATGAATAAGGACAAGACCGGCGTACAGCTCAAGGGCGTGCGTGCGGTAAATCCCGTAAACGGCAAGGAAATCCCAATCTTCATTTCCGACTATGTTCTCATGAGCTACGGCACGGGTGCGATCATGGCAGTTCCTGCACATGATGATCGTGACTGGGAGTTTGCAAAGGTGTTCGGCATCGACATGGTCGAGGTCGTTGCAGGCGGAAACATCGAAGAAGCCGCATTCACCGACTGCGCAACAGGTGTAATGGTCAACAGTGGCTTCCTGACAGGTCTGAGCGTTGAGGATGCTAAGGTAAAGATCAAGGACTGGCTGGAGGAATCCGGAAAGGGTCACCGTAAGGTAAACTTCAAGCTGCGTGACTGGGTGTTCAGCCGTCAGAGATACTGGGGCGAACCCATTCCGCTGGTTAACTGCGAGAAGTGCGGCTGGGTTGCAATTCCGGAGGAAGAACTGCCGCTTCGTCTGCCCGATGTTGAGAGCTACATGCCCACCGATAATGGTGAATCTCCGCTGTCCACACTGGAAAGCTTCATCAATACCACATGTCCCTGCTGCGGCGGTCCCGCAAAGCGTGAAACCGATACCATGCCCCAGTGGGCAGGATCTTCCTGGTACTTCCTGCGTTACTGCGATCCGAAGAATGATCAGATGCTTGCCTCCAAGGAAGCAATTGACTATTGGATGCCCGTAGACTGGTATAATGGCGGTATGGAGCATACCACACTGCATCTGCTCTATTCTCGTTTCTGGAACAAGTTCCTCTATGACATCGGCAGTGTCGCACATAAGGAACCGTACATGAAGCGTACCTCCCATGGTATGATCCTGGGTGAGGATGGTCAGAAGATGTCCAAGTCCAGAGGCAATGTCATCAATCCCGATGACATCATCCGTCAGTATGGTGCGGATACCCTGCGTCTGTACGAGATGTTCATCGGCGACTTTGAAAAGTCCGCTCCGTGGAGTCCTTCCAGCATTAAGGGATGCAGACGTTTCCTCGACAGAGTATGGGCAATGCAGGACTTCCTCATTGACGGTGATGAATACCGTCCGGAGCTGATGTCCACCGTGCATAAGACCATCAAGAAGGTTTCCGAGGATATTGAGAGCCTGAAGTTTAACACCGGCATTGCTGCAATGATGGCACTGGTGAACGATATTTATGGTATCGGAACTGTAACTCGTGCGGAATACCGTACATTGCTCATGCTGCTCAATCCCTTTGCACCGCATATGACCGAGGAGCTGTACGAGATCTGCGGCTTTGAAGGTATTCTGAATGAACAGGCATGGCCGAAGTTTGATGAGAAGCTGTGCGTGGATGATACCGTGGAGATTGTAGTACAGGTTAATGGCAAGCTCCGTGCAAAGATGAACATAGCAGTCGGCGCTGAAAAGGATGCCGTACTCGCTCAGGCAGCAGCTGAACCCAAGGTTGCAGAGGCAATCGAAGGCAAGCAGATGCTCAAGCAGATTTATGTACAAAATAAGCTTGTGAATTTTGTTGTAAAATAACAAAAATTGCATAAACCCTAAAAAGCTATTGACAAAATTCAGCTTGCATGGTATAATTATTTTATGCTTGTAATAGCAATGCATTAAAGAAGTGGTTGGCAAACTACCTTCTCGAAAGGGAAGTTTAGTATACTATCCAATGCAGGCAGCTGCGGGATAGAACCTCTGTCTTGGTGGCAAAGGGAGGGAATAGTAAGTGGCAGAAGTACGTGTAGGCAAGAACGAATCTCTGGATACCGCTCTGAAGCGTTTTAAGAGATCCTGCGCCAAGGACGGCGTCATTGCTGAAGTTCGTAAGAGAGAACATTACGAAAAGCCTTCAGTAAAGCGTAAGAAGAAGTCCGAGGCAGCTCGTAAGCGTAAGTATTAATGAAAATCAAGGGCGTACCGGCAGGTGCGCCCTTATTTTTGCCGGAAAACCGGCAGAATGGAGGCATTATGTTATTTCGTGCAACGGCTGCAGTATATCGTGTGAGTCACATCACCCCCGAAATGCTCAGCAAAATGGGCGTAAAGGGACTGCTTCTGGATATTGACAATACATTGACAACGCATGACAATCCCGTTCCGGCGGAATCCGTAGAGGAATGGATCGCATCCATGAAGTCTGCGGGAATCCAGCTGCGTCTGGTGTCCAACAACCATCCGCCGAGAGTGGCACCATTTGCAAAGCTTCTGGGGATCGAGTTCATCGCTGAAGGTAAGAAACCGCTGACAAGCGGCTTTTCCCGTGCGCAGAAGAGCATGGGACTGCCAAAGGAGGCACTTGTGGTTGTCGGCGATCAGATCTATACGGACATTCTGGGGGCAAATCTGTTCGGTGTGAAGAGCATTTATGTCAAGCCCATGGAGCTTGAAAAGACAGCATTTTTCAAGTTCAAGCGTTTTATGGAAAAACCCTTTCTGCCCCAAAAATATAGTACGGAGGAATCAATATGAAACGAAAAATCCTTGTGATCCACGGTCCGAATCTGAACCTGCTTGGTGAACGTGAACCCGGCATCTACGGCGATGTGAGCTTTGACAAGCTCAATGAGAATATTATGGCGCACGCTGCAAAACTTGGTCTGGAATGCGAGATCTTCCAGTCCAATCACGAGGGCGAGATCATTGACAAGCTCCATGCAGCACGCAAGGAATTTTTCGGCGTTGTACTCAATGCAGGTGCCTATACACATTACAGCTATGCCATTTCCGATGCAATCAAGGCAATCAAAATCCCCTGCATCGAAGTGCATATCAGCAATATTTTTGCCCGTGATGCATTTCGTTCCCATTCTGTGATCGCACCCGTCTGCAGAGGCAGTATCTCAGGATTCGGCTTGCAGAGCTATTATCTGGGTGTAACAGCACTTGCGGAGATGGAAGCATGAGGGAACGTGTTGAAAAGCTATCACAGGCATTACAGGGAAAAGCCGATTGTGCCATTATCACCGATGACATCAACCGCCGTTACCTGACGGGAATGAAATCTTCCGCAGGTATTGTGCTGGTGTTCCGTGAAAAGGCGTATCTCATCATTGATTTCCGCTACATTGAAAAGGCTCGTGAGGTTGTTTCGTTCTGTGAGGTCATTGAGCAGAAGGATACCTACGCACAAATCAGGGAATTGCTTGTGCACCACGCTGCGCAGACTGTTGCCGTTGAATCGGGCAGCATGACGCTGCAGCAGCTTGCCTGCTACCGTGACAAGCTTGCAGAATTTGAATTTCTGACGGATGATACCCTCACAGATGCGTTGTACACGCTGCGTACTGTAAAAACAGCGGGGGAGATTCTGAAGATCAAAGCCGCACAGAGCCTTGCTGAGCATGCGCTGCAAGCGCTCCTTGAACAGCTTCATGTGGGCATGACCGAACGTGAGATCGCACTTGCGCTGGATTTTCATATGCGCAGCAACGGTGCGGAGGATCTTTCCTTTGAAACGATAGCACTCACAGGTGCCCATACTTCCATGCCGCATGGTGTACCCGATGACAGACAGGTGCAGAAGGGTGACTTTGTCCTCATGGACTTCGGGGCAGTTGTGGACGGCTACCATAGTGATATGACCCGAACTGTTTGTGTGGGTGAGCCGACCGAGGAGATGCGGCGTGTTTATGAGATCGTTCTGGAGGCGCAGGAAACTGCACTTGAGCAGGTGAGAGCAGGCATGAAAGGCAGTCAGCTCGATCATGCAGCAAGAACTGTGATCGAAACAGCAGGTTACGGAGCGTATTTCGGGCATTCCCTCGGACATGGTGTCGGCATGGAAATTCATGAATTTCCCACAGCCGGTCCCAGATCCGATAAGCCGCTTGTCAGCGGAAGTGTTGTTACCGTCGAACCGGGCATTTATATTCCGGCAAAATTCGGGGTGCGCATTGAAGATTTTGTGCATATCAGCGAAAATTCCTGTGAAAATTTGACGAAGTTCACAAAGAAGTTGATATGCCTGTAATATTTTCAAAGAACTATTGAAAAAAATTTGATTTTAGTGTAAAATAGAAGTATATGAGTATTCAGCCCGATAGAAACCGGTTTGATCGGCAATATCGGCTGAGAAGTATTGAATTTACGGAGGTTTATTTTTATGATTACAGCAGGCGATTTCAGAAACGGCGTGACATTTGAGATGGACGGCAACGTAGTGCAGGTAGTTGAATTCCAGCATGTAAAGCCGGGTAAGGGTGCCGCATTTGTAAGAACCAAGTTCAAGAATGTTATCACCGGTGCAGTCGTTGAGCGTTCCTTCAACCCGACTGAAAAGTTCCCGACCGCATTTATTGAGCGTAAGGACATGCAGTATCTGTATGAGGATGGCGGTCTGTACTACTTCATGGATGTTGAGACATACGAGCAGCTGCCGATTGAGGCTGATAAGCTCGGTGACAACTTCAAGTTCGTAAAGGAGAACATGGAAGTTAAGGTTCTGTCCTACAAGGGCAATGTATTCGGTGTAGAGCCGCCCTATTTTGTTGAGCTGCAGGTAACTCAGACCGATCCCGGCTTCAAGGGTGATACTGCAACCAACGCAACAAAGCCCGCAATTCTGGAGACAGGCGCAGAGATCAGAGTACCGCTGTTCATTGATGAGGGTGATATGATCCGCATTGATACAAGAACAGGCGAATACATGGAGCGTGCATAAGCGATTACTTTACACAACCGCCGAAAGGAAGGTATGAATGATGGATAAGATTTCTTACTTGAAGGGACTGCTTGCAGGACTGGATTTTGATCCTGCTTCCAAGGAGAGCAAGGTATTTGCAGCAATCTGTGATGCACTTGATGACATGAAGCAGTACACAGAGGAACTGGAAGACCGCATTATGGAGCTGGAGGAGCTTTGCGATATTCTGGATGAAGATCTGGGCGATATTGAAGAAGTTCTCTACGAAGATGATTGTGACTGTGATTGTGATGATTGCTGCTGCTCCTGTGACGATGATGACGAACAGTATGAGACAATTTGCCCCACATGCGGCGAATGCATCGTACTTGACGAGTTCACGCTGGAAGAAGGCGAGACCACATGCCCGAACTGCGGCGAGGAGCTGGAGTTTGATTTCGACGATCTCGACCTTGACGAGCTTGCAGATCTTGAACCCGAAACAGAAGACTAATCAATAGGATGAACAGCAACGGAGTTTCTTTCGTTGCTGTTTTCTCAATGCGGATATTTTGCAAAATCAGTACATAGAATGAATTATTATTTCAGAAAGGATGAATGCAATGTCATTTGTAAAAAAAGAACTCAGCGAATTGAATATGAACCCGTTTACTACAATAGGAGATGAGTGGTTTCTTCTGACAGCAGGAACACCGGATGCCTACAATACCATGACAGCGTCATGGGGCGCAATGGGCGTGATCTGGGGCGGCCCTGCAATGACAGCTGTGGTGAGAACCTCACGCCATACCTTTGGCTACATGGAAGATAATGATACGTTCAGCGTGTGCGTATTTCCTGCGGAATATCGTAAAGCGCTTCAGTTCTGCGGATCGCATTCCGGCAGGGACTTTGACAAGGCAAAGGAAACGGGTCTGACACCTGTTGCGCTGGATGGTACGACAGCATTTGCTGAAGCAAAGCTTGTGCTTGTCTGTGAAAAGATGTATGCACAGATGATGGGCGAGGAACATTTCACTCAGCCTGAGATCTGTCAGAAGTGGTATGGAAATGACCCCATGCACAAAATGTACATCGGCAGAATCAAAGCAGCCTATGTGAACGAATAACCAAACAGCATATGCAGCATACCCCGCCGTAGGCGGGGTGTACTTTGTAAAACATAGAATGGAGCGGCAATATGAACGAATGTGAAACCTGTGCTTACTTTTCCTACGACGAGGAATGGGACTGCTATGTCTGCGATCTGAATCTGGATGAGGATGAGTACGCTCGTCTTTTGCAGGGGCATTATGCAAAATGTCCCTACTATCGAGATGGTGACGAATATAAAATTGCTCGAAAACAGTAACAAATCGAAGAATTACAAGAACCGGCAGGACAAAATCCTGTCGGTTTATTCGTTATCAATAAGAAAATTTGCGGTTTTCCATTACGGAAATGGAAAAATAATAATATAATGTGAATAATGCACAGTTTTTTTATTTTATACTTGAAATTTGTAGTCGAGTGTGTTATAATAATACTATATCCGAATCCGAACGGTAAAGAGGAGTAGCTATGACTGAACAAATGTTAAATGCAATAAAGCATGATGAAGAATTTCAAGATTTCCGGAAAAACTGGACTCTGGACGCAGTACATGAACGAAAAAACGGATTTGACGCAAGTCTTGTATCCAGAACTGCAAAGGGATGGATGGAAGCAACACAGCTGACCGCAAACACGGACGAAAATGAAAAGGACGAAGAAATGCGGCAGGAGTGGGTGGATTTCTACCTTGAACAAGCGGAGGAACGTCTGCTTTTGACAGGTAAATTTCCAAACTGCAGATACATACTTCCTTGTGAGGCAGCGATTCATACGCTGCATTCCTCAAAAAAGAAAAAAGATGCTTATTTTTTCACGGTACACTATTCCAATAATGGAGCCCTCGTACCAATTGGCAAGCAGTATACTGCTGATTCTAAAGAAACACGGAAGCTTGCGATGGATATATGCCGTGCATTGTCTGAGATACATGGTGCCGATTCCGTTCATAAAAACATCTGTCCGGAGAATATCTTCCGATTGGAAAATGGAACATACTGCCTTGGCAGAGCTGGGATTGAGGAGGATGCAGAGCATCTGAAGAAAAAAGGGTTCTATCCTCATGAAAAATATGATGCACAGTCCGATATTTTTATGTTGGGACAGTGCCTTACAAGAATCCATCAGACGGAGAACATGTCCTCAGGAGAAGCACGAAAAATGACAGCGATCATCAATAAAGCCTGTCATTCTGATTCATCCCTACGGTATCAAACAGCGGAGGAAATGCTTGCAGCATTGGAAAACCGCATAGATAAGAAGAAAATTTTCCTGTTTGCCGGAATCGGCGGCGCAGCAGTTCTTTTGATTCTTCTTGGATGTGTTCTTGCAGCTGCACTCGGCAGCAAGCCAAAGCCGGAGAAACCGCAGGATTCGGTAACAGAATCTGTGACGGATCCGACAACGACCGATGCACCGTCAGAATCGAAGGAAACCGAGCCGACAACCACAGAAGCAGCGACCGAGCCAACAACTACGGAAACAGCACCGCCGGAAACGAAGGAACCGCAGGGTGATCCCAACAATGACGGCAGGGTAGATGTGTTTGATGCAGTGAAGGTTCTGGAGATAAGTGTTTCAGGCAATATTGATGGTGAAGATGGAAAAAATTATGATTTCAATGGTGATGGTGAAGTAAATGTGATGGATTCTGTTGACCTGCTGCGTTACAGTGCCTATGTTGCAGCTGGCGGAACCGAAAGCTTTACGGATTTCATTGCCGATAAGGAGGAATAACGTGCCACTGTTCAAAAAAAGAATGATACTGCCCGAAAGTGAAGAGCTTGTTCGAGGTGATCTGAAAACATGGGAAAACCGTGTGGAGGGCAAATATATTGATACCATCTGGAGTGCGCAGAACAGTGTCACCCGACGTGCAATGGTTGCGGATAAGGAGATCCTTCAGGTGAAAAGCGGTTTGAATCTTCGTGGAAAAATGCGGATTCTCCTGACATTCGTGCTTGATTGCAGCATGAGCATGAGCGATGAAATGTACACTGCGCTGTATAAGGGCATGAACCGTTTTGCAAAAATAATGACTCGGACGGAATCCATGAGCAATACCGATATATCCGTAATTTCCATAGAACGCTCTCAAATCAGGATGCGTCAGGATTTTGCTGCATGCAGTGCAGGGGTGGAGATTCCGGATACACAGGAGCAGGGAAAGGGTCTCAGTCCCATTGTGTGTGCCGTATATCTTGCGCACAAGAGAGGACTTCGCCGCAAGGAAAATTACGCAATGGGCGGAATCAATTGCTACCGTCCAATTACGATTGTTTTTTCGGATTTTAAAAATAATGACGCAAGATATAACGGTATCAGTGATTCCTCAGTGCAGGAAATGCTGCAGGAGATCAATGATACAGAGAGTACCGATGTATTGAAAATCTGTACAGAATCGGGGAATCCTCTGTTTTCGCAGCTGCAGGGAACGGAACTGCAGTTTATGACAGAAAACTTCTCCGATGGTCATAGGATTGCCGAGTGGTTCTATGATTTGTATATGGTTTTGTGTGAAATGCTGCATATTCAGCAGGATGCACCGGTCTCACCGGATACCTTCAGTCTTGAGGAGGAATAAGAATAAAAAAGGAAATCTGCTTGAGAGCAGATTTCCTTTTTTATGAAAAGCATGATGTACCCTTTACAATTCCTGTAAAATATGGTATACTTAAGAAAGTACTGATCAAGTGGAGTATTATTTCTTTTTGAATTGATAAAGGACAGTTTGTCGGATTTCGAGCAGCCTTCGGAATTTCCTGACAGCAACCAAAACAGACAGGAGAAAAATTTATGTTTACTTTGTTGAAGAATGAGGGGCTTGCACGTCGTGGTGTGTTGGAAACAGTTCACGGAACGGTGCAGACTCCTTGTTTTATGAATGTTGGTACAGCGGCAGCCATCAAGGGTGGAATTTCGTCCCCGGATTTGGTGGATCTCAAATGTCAGGTGGAGCTTTGCAATACCTATCATCTGCATCTGCGTCCCGGCGATGAAATCGTCAAAAAAATGGGCGGACTGCATAAGTTCATGAACTGGCATCGTCCGATTCTGACGGACAGCGGTGGATTTCAGGTATTTTCACTTGCCAAGCTGCGTAAGATTAAAGAGGAGGGCGTTTACTTCCAATCCCATCTTGATGGCAGACGTATTTTTATGGGACCGGAGGAGAGTATGCGCATTCAGTCCAATCTCGGTTCGACCATCGCCATGGCATTCGACGAGTGCGTGGAAAATCCCTCTACATACGATTATTCCGCAAAATCCTGTGCAAGAACCACCCGCTGGCTCAAGCGCTGTCAGGCTGAAATGGAACGCCTGTGTGCGCTGCCCGATTGTGTGAATCCCAAGCAGATGCTTTTCGGCATCAATCAGGGCTGTACCTTTGAGAAGCTGCGTGTGGAGCATATGCAGGAAATTGCAGAGCTTGACCTTGACGGATACGCAGTCGGAGGACTTGCTGTCGGAGAACCAACGGAGGATATGTACCGTGTGCTTGATGCTGTAACACCCCATATGCCCGTGCATAAGCCCCGTTATCTGATGGGCGTCGGAACGCCTTCTAACATCATCGAAGCAGTCGCAAGGGGCATTGATATGTTTGACTGTGTCATGCCCTCCAGAAATGCACGGCACGGCACAGTATTCACATGGGATGGCATCCGTCATCTGAAGAACCAGACCTATGAAACGGATCCCAGACCTGTGGATTCTCAGTGTGACTGTCCCACCTGCCGCAATTTCTCCAGAGCCTATGTACGCCACCTGTTCAAGGCAAATGAGCAGCTTGCAGGCAGACTTGCGGTAACACATAACCTGTATTTTTATAATACACTGACAGAGCGTATCCGTGAAGCGATCGACACGGACACCTTTGCGCAGTTCCGTGCGGAATATTCCCAGAAGCTTGCACAGAAAGCACCGGAGGATTAAGATTTTTTATGTCATATATCGAATTGTTTCTCATTGCAATCGGACTTTCCATGGATGCATTTGCCGTATCCATTTCCAATGGCTTGTGCTGTACCAAATTAAAAAAATCGCAGGTTCTCGCTATAGGCGTCTGTTTCGGCGGATTTCAGGGACTCATGCCCACGATCGGCTATTTTCTTGGAAAGGCGTTTGAATCCTATATCACCGCAGTTGATCACTATATTGCACTGATCCTGCTTGGGTACATCGGCGGAAAAATGATTTTCGATGCCGTAACGCAAAAGGAAGAAGAAAAGCACACATCGCTGACGCCCGTTCTTTTGCTGACGCAGGGGATTGCCACCAGCATAGATGCACTTGCAGTCGGTGTGAGCTTTGCAGCGCTCCCCGATGTTAATATCATCGCAGCTGCACTATTCATTGCAGGCGTAACGCTCATATGCTCTGTGATCGGTGTTTGCTTCGGTAAATTCTTCGGCGAAAAACTCGGTAGCCGTGCCATGCTTGCAGGCGGTCTGATTCTTGTGGGTATCGGTGTGAAAATTTTTGTGGAGCATATGTTTTTCTCATAATATAACGGATACAAAAAATCCTCACCAATCGGTGAGGATTTTTCTGTTTATTCAGTTTTCCACTCCACAAAGCCGTAGCTTTCAAGGATCTGAAAGAACTTTGCAAGCCGTTCGTAGGTTGGCTTTGCACGATCACCGAAATGTTCCTCCATCGGTTCACCCATGTCCATGATCGTCTTTTTACCATCGATCATCGGCCAGACAAAGCTGCCGATCTCATCGAGATGAATATGGGAAACCTTCGGTTTCTTCAGAACCTTCTGGGCGATGCGGTTCATCAGCCCCTTGTTTTCAATGTCGAGCGTTACAATGCCGTTTTCATCCGTTGACCACACGATCCATTCAGGATGTACAGGACAGCGTTCCAGATAGTTGCTTTCGGGCTGTTTACGCTTCATTCTTAGCCTCAGCCTTCTTAGCCTTCTTCCATACGGAGAACTTGAGCAGTGAGAGAATGATCAGACCAAATACAACCAGACTGCCAATGCTTGAAACAGCCTCCGGAAGGTTGAGCATACCGGAAATATTCAGAACCTTGTCCACGCCGAATACAGCCAACAGTGCCAGCAGGATGCCGACCAGACCTTCACCGGCGATCATACCGGAGCAGAACAGGATACCATCGTTGATGATATTCTTCTTCTTTTCTTCCTGCTTAGCATCCTTTGCCTTCATCTTGTCAAATACCAGACGAACGATACCACCGATCAGGATGCATGCATTCAGCTGAACCGGCAGATAAACACCGATTGCAAACGGAAGCACAGGAATACCCATTACTTCGATCAGAATTGCAATAAATACGCCTACAAATACCAGATTCCACGGCAGCTCTGCACTCATAACGCCCTCGATGATCATTTTCATCAGAGTAGCCTGCGGTGCGCCAAGTTCCTCGGAACCGAAGCCCCATGCGCTGTCGAGCAGGTACAGGGTACCGCCGATTGCCAGAGAGGATGACAGAACACCAATGATCTCACCGATCTGCTGCTTCTTCGGTGTGGAACCAAGCAGATAACCGGTCTTGAGGTCCTGAGAAGTATCGCCGGAAATTGCAGCAACGATGCAGATGATGGAACCAATTGCAATGGCAGCTGCCATACCGGCTGCACCTGTCATGCCGGTCATCTTAAGAATAACAGTCGAAATGAGCAGGGTTGCAATTGCCATACCGGAAACAGGGTTGTTGCTGCTGCCGACAAGACCAACCATTCTTGAAGAAACAGTTGCAAAGAAGAAGCCGAATACCACGATGATCAGAGCACCGAGGAAGTTTACCGGAATTGCAGGAATCAGCCAGATAGCAAGTGTCAGAACTGCAATTGCAGCGAGTACGACCTTCATGCTCAGGTCGGAGGATGTTCTGTCCTGAGAAACGGCACCGCCGCCTTTGCCCATGCCCTTGAGTGCATCTCTGAAGGTTGTGATAATCAGGGGCAGATTCTTGATAAGACTAATGATACCGCCGGCTGCAAGAGCGCCTGCGCCGATGTAACGGATATAGGAACCCCAGATAGCGCTTGCGCCGCCTTCAGCAAAGATCTCACCGATGGGGGCAGTACCGGGATAAATGACAGCATCGTTGCCAAACATCACGATCAGCGGAATGATTACCAGCCAGCTGAGTACGCCGCCTGCAAACATGTAGGAAGAAATGCGGAAACCGCAGATGTATCCAACACTCATTACCGCAGGATAGATCTGTGTGCCGATCTC
>SVNQ01000016.1:20364-38783 GCA_015066865.1 Ruminococcus sp. | reverse complement strand
CCTGCCGTATGGCAGGTTCTGCGGACACATTATTTTACATAGAAAGGCTCAGCACCCTTGATTGCTTCCGTACCAAACTTGCTGCTCATGGGAACGATAGCAAGTTCAACGTTGCGCATATTGGGCTTTGCAGCTTCAGCCAGACCATCAAACACAGTCTTCAGTTCAGCTTCGCTCAGTGTGGTAGCGATGTCAACAACGAACAGGAAATTCGGCTGCTCCTTGTCCTCACGCTTCATGACACGCAGGTATACCTTATTGATGGAAGGCTGGCTCTCCAGATAGGGTCTTACACCATCGAGCAGGGGAGTCGGTTCTTCCTTCAGAGTACCGATCTGAATCTTTGTGCCGGGAGCAATTGCTTCCGTTTGCTGCATGCGGTACAGTGTTTCAGCAGGAATGAGAATGTTGTGGCTGAAAGGATTAAGTACAGCGCCTACAACGTCAGGATTGTTGTTTTTGCGCAGGATCTGGCAAAGATCCTTGAAGGAAATGCCTGCAAGTTGATGCTTGTCATTGTCGGGCCACTTGTGGTATTCTTCAATATCCGTAAACAGTGGGAAGTATTTCTTGTCATCCTGATTGGTAAACAATACAAAGCTGACCTGCGGCTGCTCCTTCAGCTCAACAGTACCATCTGCATTGGCATTTGCCTGCTGAACCTTGCTGATGTTTGCGGGAACAAAGAAACGAGCAACTTTCATTGCATTTACGAATGCAGTTTCTGTCTGCGGATTACGCTCCTGCTTCATATTTTCGATTGCTTTTACCAGAACGGGATTCTCGATCGGCTTCTGGTTATTATTCTGTTCTGCCAAATTATTCACCTCATTTAAAATTTACAGCAACGGATCATACCATCCGTTCTAAATAACTGTTATAGACATTATAACATAAAACTATCATAAAGTCAACCGCATTTTTATAATCTATGTAGAATATACTCTTTCCACAATGATTTTTTATGAGAAATACCAATAAAAAAATCCGCCGCAGGCGGAATGGCAGAATATGAAAAATCAGGAGCGCACCGGCATAAGCCGATTCCTCCTGATTGCTTTTCATCGTATGCAATTACGCACGCTCAACCTTGCCGGAACGCAGGCATCTGGAGCATACATGAATGTGACAGGGAGTTCCCTTCACGATTGCCTTTACACGCTGAACATTGGGCTTCCATGTTCTGTTTGTCAGTCTATGGGAATGGGAAACCTTGTTACCAAAAGTTACACCCTTGCCGCAAATTTCGCACTTTGCCATTGTAGGATACACCTCCTTAAACCATGTAGAAAAACACCTATGTCATTATTATAACAGATGTTTCCGAAAAAAGCAAGTGTTTTTTTTCGTTTCTTGCCAAAAAAATTGCAATTTCCAAATTTCCGTTGAAAAGCAAACAAATGAACACAATTCAACTTTTACGCTTGTACAGCTTGCACAAACGTCGATTCGATGAAAACTTCGGAAAAGCACTTGCAAACTGAGCAGAATTGTAGTATAATAAAAGTGTATGCTTTGATTTTTTATAATGAGGAGTGCTGTAAATGTTTCAGATACCGACTTTTTCGCCCGAATATTTTTTGGAGTTTTTGGTTAGACTCATGATTATTTTTCTGATCCTTCCAATTCACGAATATGCCCATGCATGGACTGCGAATAAACTGGGCGATCACACCTCAAAATATATGGGCAGACTGACGCTGTCACCCTTTGCGCATATTGACCTGTTTGGTTCAATTTTACTGTTTATCTTTGGATTTGGTTGGGCAAAGCCCGTTCCGGTGAATCCTTCAAATTTCAAAAAGCCCCGTCTTGGCATGCTTTTGACAGCAATTGCAGGGCCGGTTTCCAATCTGATCGTGGCATTCATCGGTGTATGTGCCCTGCAGGTCGTGCAAACAGTGAGCGATCTTGAAGGCACCATGTTCTATATTTACTTGATGCTGTATTTTTTTGTTACCATCAATATCAATCTTGCGGTATTCAATATGATCCCCGTACCGCCGCTGGACGGTTCAAAGGTTCTGAGCTATTTTACCCCCTACAAGGTGGATAAATGGATCTTTGAGAATCAGCATACATTCTACATTATTGTTATGATACTGATGGCAACCGGTATTCTGAGTTATCCGCTTTCCCTTGTGTCCGGTTATATAGCAGCTGGTATGGAGTTTGCAACATCATGGATTCCGATGCTTCTGAGGTAAAAAATGGAAGAAATGACTTTTAAGCTGGATGTGTTTGAAGGACCGCTGGATCTCCTGCTCCATCTGATTTCCAAGCACAAGCTGAATATCAACGATATTGAGATCACAAAGCTTTTAGAGCAGTACCTTCTTTACATGGAGCAGGCAAGGCAGCAGGATTTAGAGCTTGCGGGCGAATTTCTGGAAATGGCAGCAAGGCTTGTCTACATTAAGAGTGCATCCCTTTTACCGAAACCGGAGGAGGCAGAGCGCATCAAGCAGGAATTGCAGGGAGCGCTGATCGAATATGCCCTCTGCCAGTTGGCAGCTGCACAGCTTCGGGAATCCTTCATTGCAGATGATGTGTTTGTACGAAAGCCCATGAAGCTGAAAACAAAACAGACCTACCAGCTGCAGCATCCGAAGGAAAAACTCTCTGAGATTCTGGCACAGATCGGCAAGACGAAAATGAACGGACAGCGATTGTCCGAGAAAATTACGGATACCGTCACACAGGCTAAGGTGGTTTCTGTGATCTCAAAGGTCGTGTTTGTACTGCGGCGTCTCTATGCGGGCAAAGCTGTTTCTGTACAGTCGCTGTATGACGGCATTACCGACAGATCGGCAAGAGTAGCGACATTTCTTGCAGTATTGGAACTTACGAGATTTGGCAGGATTGAGCTGAATGATGATAATACCATGCTGACCATGAAAGAGAAGAAAGGCGGTTAAGGGATGGAAGAACAGAACATGATTGCAGCTTTGGAGGCGATACTGTTTGCCGCCGGAGAACCGCTGGAAACCGACCGCATTGCGCTGACGCTCAATATCCCGGAACTTGAGGTGTACAATCTGGCTGAATTACTGCAGGAGAGATACGCACAAATGGGCAGCGCTCTGCAGGTGCTGCATCTTGGCAATGCATGGCAGATCGGAACGCGTGCGGAGTTCTCCGCATTGATTCGTACAGCGTTGGAAACCAAGCGGATGCAGCCGCTTTCCAATGCAGCAATGGAGGCGCTGACGATCGTTGCCTATAACCAGCCCGTCAGCAAGGGCTTTGTGGAACGTGTGCGCGGTATTGACAGTTCATCCGTTGTCAATTCCCTTGTGGATAAGGGCTTGTTGGAGGAAGCGGGCAGAATTGATGTCCCCGGACATCCAATCGCCTATCGGACAACCCCGCTGTTTTTGCGTGCATTCGGGCTTTCTTCACTTGAGGATCTGCCCGATCCTGAACAGTCTGAGAAATTTACCGGTGAAATTGCCGATATGACGGAAACGGAGGAATAGATTTCCGTCGGTCTCATCGGAACGGAGGTGACAGCTTGCGCATTTTTTTAATCATTTTATTGGTATTGCTGCTGATTCTGGCAATCATAATGGTGTCGAGAATTGTGTTGGCTGTGGAATTTTGGAACGGGGAATTTCGCTATGCTGTTCGTTATTTCGGCATACAGGTGTATCCGTTCAAGAAGGAAAAAGAACCCGATCCGGAGGAAGAAGAAAGAAAAGCTGAGGAAAAGGCAAGAAAGAAAGAAGAAAAGGAAGCTGAAAGAAAAGCGCAGAAAGAGGCTGAGAAAGCGGAGCGAAAAAAACGCTTGCTTGCTGAAAAAATACAGTGTGCTTTGCAGAAAATCGCCGAACGTTCGGATCTGATCGGTGACATTCTTTCAGCAATTCCCGGACCTTTGCAGAAACTGCTTCGTTCTGTCACGCTCGGAAATCTGGAAACGGATTTTCTGATCGGCGGCGAAGATGCGGCAGACACCGCATTGCTCTATGGCAAAATACAGATTGCCGTGCAGAATGTGCTTGCATTTCTTGGAAAATATATACACGTCAAGCGTAAAAAAGTGCGCATTGCCTGTGATTTTACAGCGGATGAAAGCCGCTGGAACATCCGCTGCAAGGTGAAGGTTCGCATCGGCACAGCCGTTGCGGCAGCGCTTTGGTTCCTCTGGAAATACTGGCGTGCAGGCAAAAATGCGGACAAGACAATCGTGGACCCAAGAATTTAACAGGGACTGATCCGGCGCAGACCGGCTGAATAGAGATCATAAGCGGCACAGCCGCAGGAGGAGAATACTATGAGTGAACATGCAATCAACGGCTTTATGGGAATCAGCATGGAAAAGATCCGCAGTGTTGTGGATGCCAACACCATGATCGGTGATCCGATTCAATGCGGTGACGGCACAACTGTGATTCCCGTATCAAAGGTTTCGCTGGGCTTTGCATCCGGCGGTTCCGATATTCCGACAAGAACGGCCAAGGAATATTTTGCAGGCGGCGCAGGTGCCGGCATGAGTGTCAAGCCTGTTGGATTTTTGGTTGTGCAGAATGGCGATGTACGGCTTGTTCAGCTGTCCATGAATGCGGACAAGGGCAATGTGGCACTGAATATGATTCCGGAGATCATCGACAAGATTTCTGCACTGATCCCGAAGAAGGATAAGAAATCTGCAGATGATGCGGAAACTGTAGAGGCTGAGGAAGTCATCGAATAAAAAGTAATTTGTCCGCATAGAATGGCATTGAAAAATGCTGTTTTATGGAGGTTGGATATGCGGCGAATTACTGGTGTTATTCTGGCGGTATGCCTGTTTGTGTCCGGTGTTTTTGAACTGCCGGTGCATGGTGTGGAGGTATCCGCAAAGGCGTGTGTTCTGATGGAGGCGGCAACCGGCAGGGTACTGTTTCAGAAGAATGCGCAGGAAAAGCTGTCAATGGCAAGTACCACGAAGATCATGACCACCCTTTTGTGCATCGAAAGCGGTGATCTTGATGAGGAATTTTCAGTGGATAATGCAGCCATCCATGTGGAAGGTTCGTCCATGGGACTGCAGGAAAATGACATTGTTACGAAGCGAAGCCTTTGCTATGGAATGCTCCTGCCTTCTGGCAACGATGCCGCAAATGCAGCGGCAGTGGCAGTAGCAGGCGATATTCCTGCATTCATTGAGATGATGAATGCACGTGCTGCCCGGATCGGAATGACAAATACCTGTTTTGCCACACCTTCCGGATTGGAGGGGATGGGACATGGTTCGTCCGCTTACGATATGGCGCTGCTGACCCGTGAGGCAATGCGGAATCCCACATTCCGTGACATCTGCTCACGCCCCTCGGCAAGTGTGAATTTCGGGAATCCTCCCTACGCACGCACGCTCTACAATACCAACAAGCTTCTGGGCATGTATGAGGGCGTGATAGGCGTGAAAACGGGGTTTACCGATGAAGCCGGACGCTGTCTGGTATCTGCCTGTGAGCGTGACGGCGTAACGCTGCTTTGCGTGACGCTGAACGCACCGAGTGACTGGCAGGATCATATGCAGATGTATGATTACGGCTTTGCACATGTGCAGAAAACGGAGCTTGCGGTTCCCGAAGATATTTCCCAGAATGTGGTGGGCAGTGATATGACGCAGATCGGGCTGGTGCCGGCGGAAAGGCTTTCCATCGGTGCGTTTGAGGGCGATATTTCTGCGGTGACGTATAAGATCCTGAAGCCCCCGTTTTCCTATGCACCGATTTGTGCAGGGGACGAAGTGGGTGTGCTGGAATATTATTATGAGGATCTGTGCATCGGTACGGTGCCGCTTTGTGCGGTGCAGGATGCTCGGATGACAGAAATGCAGGTTTCCGAAAACCTGTTTCAAAAACTATGGAATCGGGTGAAGAACCTGTTTTAAAGGAGGATATCTGTGGCAAATATCAGAATACAAAAGATACTGGCAGATGCGGGTTACTGCTCGCGCCGCAAAGCGGAAGCGCTGATTTCCGCAGGAAAGGTGCAGCGCAACGGACGTCCCGTCAAGCTTGGCGATAAGGCGTCGCCGAAGGATCTGATCACCGTGAACGGCGAGCGTGTGTATATTCCGAAGAAGAAAACCATGCGTTATATCATGCTCAACAAGCCACGCGGCTATGTGACTACGGTTGCCGATGAGCTGGAGCGCCGCTGTGTTATGGATCTGCTGGAGGATGTGGAGGAACGTGTCTATCCCATCGGTCGGCTTGACCGCAATTCCGAGGGTCTGCTGCTTTTGACCAATGACGGCAATTTTGCAAACGGCATTATGCATCCGAGCCGCCATGTAACCAAAACCTACCGTGTAACGGTTCGTCCCGATATTTCGGATGAACAGCTTGTGCAGCTTGCCGACGGTGTGATGCTCGATGGCAGAAAAACACTCCCTGCAACCGTTGTGGTTCTGAACAAGGAGCCCGGCAGAGTGGTGCTGCAGATGACAATCAAGGAGGGCAGAAACCGCCAGATCCGCCGTATGTGTGAGGCTGTCGGTCTGGAAGTTGCGCGCCTGCGCAGAACTTCCATCGGCCCGATCAAGCTCGGCATGCTCAAGCCGGGAACTTACCGTGATCTGACTGCGGAGGAGCTGCGTGCTATCCGCAATGCCATCGGAAAGGAATAGGATATGCTGAAAATCTTGGAGCAGACAAATCATGAGCCTTACCGTGCTGTTCTTGATGCGATCAGTACGGAATATCCGCTCTACCTGACGGAAGCACTCGATGGCGAGCAGGTGACGGGGTATATTGTATATGCCTATGAACCGGAAGCGGTGGCAATTCACACCGTAAATGACGGCGGTGATCTGTATCTCTGCGACGGACTGGTGCGCTCGGTGCTGTTTAAGGGGTTGCTGCGAGGACTCAACCGTGCCGTGTTTCTGTTGAAGGATGACGGAATGATGCAGAATATGCAGAAACTCCGTTTTGTGAAAAATGACGAAAATACGCTTGGAAACATTGCGGAAATTATGGATAACTGTAAAAGTTGCAGGAAGTCTTAGAGAAACACTTGAAAAAACCTGAAAAAAATAGTATGATAATAATGTATAATGTCTATGTTAGGAAGGAACGATAATATGCAAATGGAGAAAAACCTGAACAGTCCCGCAAGAGTGCGCCTTGCTGCATTATTTGACGAGGGCTCTTATAAGGAAATTGGATCCTATGTGATGGAAAAAACCGCACCCGCCGGCGTAGTATGCGCTTATGGCTATGTAAACGGCAATCCGGCATATGCATTCGCACAGGATCAGAGCGTGGAAAAGGGTGCCGTTGGTGCAGCACAGGCAGAGAAGATCGCCAGAGTGTATGAGCTGGCATCCAGAACCGGTGATCCTGTTGTAGGAATTTTTGATTCTAACGGTGCATTCATGGATGGTACGGCTGCTTCCCTGAATGCCTACAGCCTGATCATGAATAAGGCTTCTTCGGTATCCGGCGTAGTTCCGCAGATCGCAGTCATCGCAGGTCCCTGCGCTGGCAGTGCAGCGATGATCGCATGTGCTTGTGATTATGTGGTGATGGCGGAGGGTGCTGAGTTGTTCCTCACACCTTCTTTCGAAAAGGGTGCAGGCAGCACAAAGGCAGCTGCAGAAAACGGTATTGCAGCACTGACAGCAAAGGATGATATGGATGCAGTTGCAAAGGCAAAGCAGCTTTTGGTGATGCTTCCTGTCAATAACATGGCATCCGTTCCGTGCATGGAATATGAGGCTCCCGCAGCTACAGCCGGCAAGGATCTGAACTCCATCGTAAACAGCATTGCAGACGGCGGCAGTGTGGTTGAGCTGTATGCAGATTATGCAGGTGCAGCTTATACAGCGTTGGCAACTGTTGCAGGCTCCACAGTCGCAATTGCAGCAACCAACAAGACACAGGACAAGCTGACAGAGGCTGACTGTGCAAAGCTTGCTCGTTTTGTACGCACAGCAGATGCATTCTCCATCCCCGTGATCACTCTGGTGGATACACTGGGCTTTGATGGCAATTCCGATACAGAGCTTGCCGGTGCAGTTAAGGCACTGACAAGACTTGCAGGCAGCTATGCAGAAGCTACAACTGCCAAGATCTCCGTGATCACAGGCAAAGCAGTAGGCCCTGTATTCGTAGCAATGGCAGGCAAGTACAGCAATGCGGACTTCACTTATGCGCTTGATGGTGCATACATCGCACCGCTTGCTCCTGAGGCAGCTGTAGAATTTTTGTGGCATGACAAGCTCGCAGGTGCGGAGGATCTCTCTGCAAAGCGGGCAGAGCTTGCAAAGGAATACACCGATACACTGGCATCGGCAGTTTCCGCTGCACAGCAGGGATGTGTGGATGAAGTCGTTGACGCAGCTGAACTGCGCAATGTCCTGACAGGTGCTTTGACCATGCTTGCTGACAAGCGTGTGACAAATCTCCCGAGAAAGCATAATAATCTCCCGTTCTGATCGACCTGAACGGATAAAATAAAATGAATGGTGGTACATACAATGAAAAGATTTAGCGTAACAGTAAATGGCAAGGCATATGACGTTGCAGTTGAGGAACTTGAAGCAGGCGCAGCTCCCGTAGCAGCAGCTCCCGCAGCAGCTCCGGCTCCCGCAGCAGCTCCTGCACCTGCAGCAGCTCCCGCAGCAGCAGGCGCAGGTGAGAAGGTATCCGCTCCGATGCCCGGTACGATCCTCGATGTGAAGGTTGCAAACGGCGCAAGCGTTTCCAAGGGTCAGTGCATCATGATTCTGGAAGCAATGAAGATGGAGAATGAAATTGTAGCTCCCTGCGACGGTACAATCACAAGCATTACCGTACAGAAGGGTGCAACTGTAAATGCCGGTGATACTCTGGCAACAGTGGGCTAAAAAGTCGATTCATTCAAAATCTAAGAAAGGAAGATTTTACGGCAACGTAAAATAACAATAAGATTATGGCAAAGGTAAAAATTACTGAAACCGTACTTCGTGACGCACATCAGTCCCTGCTGGCGACCCGTATGCGCATGGAGGAAATGCTCCCGATTCTGCCGCTGATGGACAAGGTTGGCTTCCATTCCGTAGAGTGCTGGGGCGGTGCGACATTCGATTCCTGTCTGCGTTTTCTGAATGAGGATCCGTGGGAAAGACTGCGTACCATCAAGAAGAATATGCCGAACACAAAGCTCCAGATGCTGTTCCGTGGACAGAACATGCTGGGCTATCGTCACTATGCTGATGATGTTCTGGAATATTTCGTACAGAAGTCCGTTGCAAACGGCATCGACATCATCCGTATTTTCGATGCACTCAACGACATCCGTAATCTGGAATCCGCCATCAGGGCAGCAAAGAAGGAAGGCGCACACACACAGATCGCTATTTCCTACACCCTCGGTGAGGTTTTCACAACGGATTATTATGTGGATTATGCAAAGAAGATCGAAGCAGCAGGCGCAGATTCCATCTGCATCAAGGACATGGCAGCACTTCTGACTCCCTATGAGACAGAAAAGCTTGTAAAGGCACTGAAGGCTGCTGTGAATGTTCCGATCCAGCTGCATACACACTATACTTCCGGTCTTGCTTCCATGTGCCTGATGAAGGGTATCGAAGCAGGTGTGGATGTCATCGACACCGCAATGTCTCCTCTGGCTCTGGGTACATCCCATGCACCGACCGAGTCCATGGTTGCTGCACTGCAGGGTACAGAATATGATACCGGTCTGGATCTGGTACTGCTGACTGAGATCCGTGATTACTTCATGACACTGAGAGAAAAGTACATCAAGGAAGGTCTGCTTGATCCCAAGATGCTGGCTGTTGACGCAAATGCACTGATCTATCAGGTACCCGGCGGTATGCTGTCCAACCTCCTGTCCCAGCTCAAGCAGGCAGGCAAGGAAGATCAGCTGACTGAGGTGCTCAAGGAAGTTCCGAGAGTTCGTAAGGATGCAGGTTATCCGCCGCTGGTAACTCCCTCCTCCCAGATCGTTGGTACACAGGCTGTATTCAATGTCATTATGGGCGAGCGCTACAAGATGGTAACCAAGGAGTTCAAGGGCGTTGTTCGTGGTGAATACGGTCAGACTCCCGTTCCGATCGATCCGGAATTCCGCAAGATGATCATTGGTGATGAAGCTCCCATCGACTGCCGTCCGGCAGATCTGATTGAACCTGAGCTCGAAAAGCTGCGTAAGGAATGCGCAGAGTGGACGGAGCAGGAAGAGGACGTTCTGAGCTATGCACAGTTCGGACAGGTTGCTGTGAAGTTCTTTGAAGCACGCCGCAATGCAAAGTTCGGTCTTGACGGCAAGCACGGTGATGCCGCAAATCAGGTACATCCCGTCTAAGCACAGAACCTATGCAGGTGATTTGCTCCCAATGCACCCACGGTGCAAAGGTCGCAGATAAGTCGAAAATTTATATGACAGTCTGCCATTTCCTTTCTGGGGATGGCAGACTTTTGTGGCAGGGGGCGCCGCCCCCTGCACCCCCGCCAAAGGAATAAAATCCCTTTGGAATCCCGAGCCGTTTTGCCAATGTCTCGATGGGGCAAAGGCAAAACGCTTGAATTGCAAGCGATTCATTCTTGGCGGAATGCAGGGAACAGATCCTGTGTCCATAAAGTACACCACCAGAAAGGAGAGGGGCAGAATGCCAATCAGAATCCCAGAAAATTTACCGGCATACCAGACACTGGAAGAGGAGAATATTTTTGTCATGCCCAAAAACAGGGCAGAGCATCAGGATATCCGCCCACTTCGAGTGCTGATTCTGAATCTGATGCCGAAAAAAATTGAAACGGAATGCCAGCTGATGCGTCTGCTGAGTAATTCCCCCTTGCAGGTGGATGTAGATCTGCTGCAGGTGGAGCATGTTTCCAAAAACACCTCCAAGGCGCATCTGAGTACGTTCTATAAGACATTTCCGCAGATCCGTGATGATTTCTATGACGGCATGATCATTACGGGGGCACCGGTGGAGCAGATGGAATTTGAGGATGTGGACTACTGGGAGGAGCTTTGTGACATCATGGAATGGACAAAGACCCATGTGTATTCCACCATGCATATTTGCTGGGCGGCGCAGGCAGGTCTGTACTATCATTTCGGCGTGCCGAAATATCAGCTGAGCAAGAAGTTGTTCGGTGTATTTCCGCATAAGGCAGAGGTGTCCAACAGCCCTCTGCTGCGTGGATTCGATGATGAATTTCCCGTGCCGCATTCCCGTCACACAGAAACAAGACGTGCGGATATTGAGAAGATTCCGCAGCTTGAAGTGCTTTCCTATTCTCCCCTTGCAGGTGTTTATATTGTTGCCAATAAGAACGGCAGACAGTTTTTCCTGACGGGGCATAATGAATATGTCCGTGATACGCTCAAGGACGAGTATTTCCGTGATCTGGAAAAGGGACTGCCCATTGATGTGCCGTTCAATTATTTCCCCGGTGACAATCCAAACTGCACCCCGAAATTTTCATGGAGAAGCCATGCGAATCTCATGTATTCCAACTGGCTCAACTACTGCGTGTATCAGGAAACCCCCTTCAATCTTGCGGAACTGCCCAAGATGGTGGAGGACGGAATTGCATAATATACAACAATACCCTCAGCTCTGTGGCTGAGGGTTGTTTTGTTGCTCTGCATTCGTATAATTATTGCTTTTGCTCCAGTAATTTTTTGAAGAACTCCTCCGTAGTAATATTTCCGCTCCGGTTGTACCTGTCGATACCAAACAGGCAGCTGGGATTGCGTGTGATATAATTCGGACGTTCATAACAGGTAAAACTGCATACGAATCCCAGCTTCTTCAGAACCGGAATGCTTTCTTTGCAGATGTATCCATAGGGATAGGCGAAAACGGTTGGCTGCATTCCCGTTTCTTCCGCCATGCGGTTTTGAAGCCGCTGCAAGTCATTTGTCAGAAGTGCAGTATAGCTCTCTGTGTTCTCGCCAAACATGATGGAGCATCCTGCACGATCCTCCATGCTGTGCAGATCATAGGTGTGACTTCCAATCTCCACGCGTCCCGATTCCTGCAGCATCCGGATATCCTCCCATGTCAGGTAGGAATAAACATCCGAATGCGGATCGTTTGCTGCATTCACATCCGTGTACTTTCCCACAACGGATACTACAGCGCACATATCAAATTCCTCCAGCAGCGGAAGGGCAATGGATAGGTTGTTGTAGAATCCGTCATCAAATGTGAGCATAATGGGCTTTGCAGGCAGTTCTCCCTTTCCATTCGTGTAATCCACAAGCTGTGCCGCACTTACGGTTTCATAGCCGTTTTCAGAAAGATATTGCAGATCACGGCGGAACATTTCGGCACTCACCTGATACTCACTCACCGTTTCCGGCGTAACACTGTGGTACATGACCACAGGCAGAAAAACGCCATCCTTCGGTGCATCGGCTGAAAATACAAGCTTTCCAAGCTGCAAAAAAACCATCAGAAACGCAATGGCAACAACGTCCACCAGCAGTAATCTCAAAAATCGTTTTGGATTGTAACAGCGATACATAGTAATCCCTCCTGAGAGAGTATATGCAGACGGCAAGTCCTTGTTTCCGAAAAATTGTAAGTTCCGGAAAAATGACCGGAGTGTTGATTTTTAAGAATTGTTGTGCTATAATTCTTGTAAGGATTATTTTTGATTGGAGGAAACACAATGAAACAAAAAGCAATCGGCATGCTGCCGTATTTAATCATTCTTGCACTTAATTATTATGCGCTGCCGTTTCTGATCACGGATACGGGCATGGGGATTTTTGTCCTGTTGGGGCTGGTGCCGTTCATCAGTCTGCTCTGCGCATTTATCTGCGGTGTCCGTCAGGGCTTCCATTGGCTTTTTGTTCTGTGCGGAACGCTGCTGTTTATTCCAAGCATTTATATTTTCTATAATGAATCTGCATGGTTTTATGTGGGCGTATATGGAGTAATACTGCTTGTTGGAAATACATTGGGCATGCTTTTGCATAAAAAACGATAGCATATACTAAAATCAGAATCTGCCGCATATACTACAGTAAAACGTCAATACTGTGAGGTGAGTATATGCGGCGCAAGAACAGGCGGACACTGCACAGTGCAGCAATAGTGCTGACGCTGGTGTTTTCCGCTGGAGTCGGTGCGGCACTGCTGCTGCGGAATATTCCTGCATTTGCAGATTTTCTGAACTGGGGTGCGGACGAGCTGGTGGAATATACCACAGCCGATGATGAGATTTATGCCGATCATCCGATACACTATATTTCGAAGGGCTATGGGGCGATAGCGGAAACCGATCCGACAGAACCGGAGGCCGATGCTGTAAATGCAGAGCCTGTTGATGCAGGGCCTAAGCCCTATCCGGAAACATGGGATCTGTCCGGCGGAAAAGTAAGTCCCATGACTTATACCCCATATTCCGGAAGTCGGTATTTTAATCTGGAACAGGCAGGGCAGGTGCTGAACAAAACCAGTATCCCGAACAAAACCCTGCATACGGAAAGCAAACTCCGACCTGCGCTGAATATTGAACTCAACAGTGAGCCGCAGGTGCTTATCATGCATACCCACACCACGGAGACCTACGAACCATATGAGCGTGATGCATATGACGCTTCATTCAATTATCGTACCACGGACAGTTCCAAAAATATGGTAATGGTTGGGGATGCGATTGCAAAAAAGCTGGAGAAGTCCGGAATTGCAGTGATACATGATGCAACGATCCATGATTATCCATCCTATACCGGATCTTATGAGCGAAGCGGTGCAACGGTGCAGGGGATTCTGGCACAGTATCCATCCATCAAGGTTGTTCTGGACATTCATCGGGATGCCATCAGTCAGGAAGGGATCATCAGTCAGCCGGTTGCAGAAATCAAAGACAAAAAAGCGGCGCAGGTAATGATCATATCGGGTTGTGATGACGGTACGATGGGAATGCCAAACTATATGCAGAATTTTCGCTTTGCATGCTTGCTCCAGCAGCAGATGGAATCCGACTATCCGGGACTGACAAGACCGATCCTTTTTGATTACCGCAAATACAATCAGAATCTGACGACGGGCAGTCTCCTGATTGAAGTCGGTTCTCACGGCAATACATTGGAACAGGCAAAGTATTCGGGCGAACTTATCGGTGCATCGCTGGCAAGGGCATTGAAAAGCATGTCACATTAACGGACGCAGATTCAAAGTGATGTGAAACGGAGCAGGGAGGCTTTTCAGGAAATGGAGGAGTGCATGAAAGCAAAATTACGATTTTTGGGAATATGTTTGTGTATCCATCTTGTTGCAAGCGGCGTAGTTTGGGGTGGACTATGTGTAAGTCAGCGTGGATACAATACCATGCATCGTGAACAGATCGCCATTGCAAGTGTATCGGTAACGGAAGAAAAAGCACACATTCAGTTATTGCAGCAAAACTGCGAAATTCCTGCCTTCTGGAATGACGAGGATGATCCTTTTTATTATGCGCTGTATGCACTTTCCGATGAATCCATGCATTCCTTCTTTAATTTGCTTTCTCTTGCAAAGGAAATAAAAAATCAATAATTTGTTCATAAAATATTCTGAATTAAACTATTGCATAAAAGTGCAAAATCTGGTATAATAAATAATGGTTGTGCGGGAGTATCGCAATAAGCGCCTGTAGTTTAGTTGGATAAAACAGGGGACTCCGACTCCCCAGAGCGCAGATTCGAGTTCTGTCAGGCGCACCATAAAAGTCAAGCACCGCATGTCGGTGCTGTATAACGGGATGTAGCTCAGTTTGGTAGAGTGCTTGGTTTGGGACCAAGATGCCGCAGGTTCGAGTCCTGTCATCCCGACCAGGCGCGGAGCCCGCGCCGGCAGACGCATTTGAAAGTCTCCCTTTTGGGGAGACTTTCTTGTTTTTCTATCATCGCTCCTTCTGAAAACTCTTTTCGACCAGTTGAAGCTTCCGAAAATCGGGAGCTTTCTCTTTTGGCAGTATTGTGATGCTGTACATCCATTCTTTGTGCAGAGTGCACAATATCATTAACAAAGTGTTAAATATATATGTTATTGGTTTTGTTGACATATTTTTGTTAAAATTGTATAATTAAAGTAGCTTTATCAAATCAACAAGATGAAGTGATGCTATGAAAAGGAGTCGAAAAGATGAATTTCAAAAAAATGACAGCAGCGGCTTTAGCAGTGATTACCTGTGCATCATCAATATCGTTTGATGGATTTTTGTCCAAAAAAGATGATGATGCTATAAGCGGTAATTCTCTGAATGCCCCGTCTTCGATGGTGGACGTGGAGTCAACCAATTCACTGGGAAAATACATTAGCCAAATGGCTTCAGCGCAGGAATTGGACCCTATCGAAAACAATTTACCGGCAAAAGATGAGTTTAAAATCACATCACTCAGATTTAATCCCGATACGGGGATCGTGCAGATCGTAACGACGCAGGCGGTAGCTTGCAGCGTTAAGGTAAAGGTTCTGAATGATGAAGACGGAACGGAAATTATAACAACCCAGAGGAAACTGCAGGTAGGCAAGGAAACGATCACAGAACTGCAGCTGAATACTGCTTTGCTGCCGGAGTATTATGTGATCACAGCGGATCTGATAGGCCCGTTAAATGATGTGCTTTGCCAGACATTTATACTGAAGGATTATACTCGCCAGATGCAGGAAATTTATGCAGCTGACATTAATGACTTTAATCAGGAATATGTTGTAAATCTGGATGAGAAAGAAAATACAAACTTTGTTGTTCTGAAGGAGGACACAAAGATTGCAGCTTCTTCTGAAAACACGAATACACTGGTATCGGCAGACTATGATAACAATGTGTTTGTGTTTGAAAATGCGGATGAAACTGTGGAGCAACTCGAAAAGGGTGATTATTTTTATATCCAGCCCGATGAGGAGAATATAATCGCACTTGCAGTTGATTCCGTAGAAATTGAAGATAACAAGGCGATTGTTAACGGCAGCAGCGAGAGCATAGAAGATATGTTCGAGTTTGTGAAGATCGAAGTAACTGCAGACGCTAATGATACGGTATTAAAGGATCCTGATCAAGGTGTCAGAATCACTGATGGCGATGGCAATGATGTGGAGATACCTGCAAATGTGTCGTTTGGCGAAAATACCATTACGAACATTTCTGAAAATTCTACAGAAACAGCTACTGTTTTCGCTGAAGATGAGTCCGCTGTTTGCACAGAGGTTGCATCAGAAACAGCAACAAGCGATCAGGTACAGGATATTCTCTCAAGTGATACTGTTGAATCGAAAGAAGAAACTGCACTTGTTGAAGAGGATACGTCCGAAGAAAGTAACTTGAACGAAGGTGATTCGAAAACATCGCTTAACTATAATTTCGATGTTGCAAATAATCAAAAGGCGCAAATTAGTAAGGAAATAGATTATGCATCACCTCAGCCATTAAAACTTAAGTTCCCTTCTGATTATGACAGCGATTTAAAGAGTGGTTATTTTAGCGATGTTGAAGGTGGAATTGGTGTTGAATGCGAGTTAAACGCCAAAATCTATCTGAACTTTTATAAAAAACATGATTATGTCAATATCCTGTTTTCTGCAAAATTCCCAACTACCATTACAATGGAATTAGGTTTTGGGACAGATCGCAATAGAGTTCCTATCACTACCGACTATTGTATTTATATTCCGGCAGCAAAGGTACCATTGTTAGGTTCAGTGGTGTTAATTGATCTGGCTCCCTGTGTTTATTTTAAGGCCTCTGTATCGGCTAAATTTACGCTCTCATTCGCCCCTGAATTTGGCTTTATGTTTGATACAGAAACAGGTTTCGGTAATTATAGCCGATATCCAGACGATCCGGTAAAGCTTGAAGCATGTGTTGAAGGTACAGTAGAAGCGGGATTATCACTTGCACCACAGTGTGTTTTGTTCAGCAAAGAACTGGCTTCATTTGGTCTTTCTATTTCAGGAGGAATAAGATCAACCGGCAAGCTCAGTACTACATTTATCGGTCATCAGTTTGCAAATAATGCAAATGTTGCAGTGATCGATTCAAATGAAAAAGACGTTCATACATGTAGGACTTGTTCAAGTATAAGTACCTCTTTGGTTGTATACGGCGATGTTTTTCTTAGAATAGCGCCTATAAGGTTAGAACTTTCATATCAATTCTTTAATTTTGAACATCCAATGCCGTGGTTTGATGGTTATTTCTCGACAGATAATTTAGATTTTGGTTTTGGTTCCTGTCCGTATCGTGCTTACAAAACAGGTTTTACACTTATAGATCAACAAGGAAACAGACCTTTTAATGCAGAAGTAATTTTTGACGGAGTAAGTACAAGAACAAATAAAAATGGATATGCACAATTCTACTGCAAACCCGGAACATATGGATGCATAATAAAGATTGATGATGAAATTGTCTATAATCGAACATTTACTATTCCAAAAGGAGAAAAGACATTTACACTTCGTTTGCAGGATAATAACGTAGAAACGTCTGTGAATATTCAGGAAACCACACCGTTACCTTCTGAAGAAATACCGGTTATTAATTCAACTCCAACAGTACTTCCTGAAAAACAACAGAAATTAAAGTCAATTGAGGTTGGAACTCTCGGCGATAACATCTCATACACACTTTATGGCGATGGCTATTTGTATATTTACGGTAGTGGAGACATGTATGAGAATTGTCCTTCCATTCAAAACAAAGAATTGGTTAAGGAAGTTATCATTGAGAATATCAATGGCACAGAAGGAATCACCAGCATTGGCAGAAACCTTTTCTCCAGCTGTGTAAATATGACTTCCATTGAAATGCCTGACACGATCACAAAGATACATGATAGTGCATTTTTTAACTGTACAAGTCTTGAGAGCATTGACATACCGGATCGAGTAACGTCAATAGGAGTCAGTGCATTCAATAGATGCTCATTAATACCTGAAGTGATAATCCCCGAAAGGGTAGAAACAATCGGAAACTCTGCATTTGCATATTGTAGTAATATTTCCGAAGTGATTCTTCCATATAGTGTCCAGAGTGTTGGAGATAATGCGTTCAGTTGGTGTTCTTCCCTTAAAAAGGCAGTGATTCCTGCAGATGTGAAAAGCCTCGGCAATGCATTGTTTGAATACACTGCCCTTGAAGAAGTGACATTACCGTTTGCCGGAAATACAGCAGAGGGTGTTGAGAAGAACGAAACTTCAACATTGAGAATATTATTGTTTGGAACTTTTAACGCCGCATTCCCTGATACGTTGAGAAGTATTACAATTACAGGCGGAAGCAGTATTCCCGAATCAGCATTTAGCGGATTTTCTATGGTAAAAGAAATCAATCTCCCCGAAACGATCACAAAGATACATGATAGTGCATTTTTTAACTGTACAAGTCTTGAGAGCATTGACATACCGGATCGAGTAACGTCAATAGGAGTCAGTGCATTCAATAGATGCTCATTAATACCTGAAGTGA
>SVNQ01000016.1:0-20354 GCA_015066865.1 Ruminococcus sp. | reverse complement strand
ACGATCACAAAGATACATGATAGTGCATTTTTTAACTGTACAAGTCTTGAGAGCATTGACATACCGGATCGAGTAACGTCAATAGGAGTCAGTGCATTCAATAGATGCTCATTAATACCTGAAGTGATAATCCCCGAAAGGGTAGAAACAATCGGAAACTCTGCATTTGCATATTGTAGTAGTATTTCCGAAGTGATTCTTCCATATAGTGTCCAGAGTGTTGGAGATAATGCGTTCAGTTGGTGTTCTTCCCTTAAAAAGGCAGTGATTCCTGCAGGTGTGGAAAGCCTCGGCGATGCCCTGTTTGAATACACTGTACTTGAAGAAGTGACATTACCGTTTGCAGGAAATACAGCAGAGGGTGTTGAGAAGAACGAAACTTCAACATTGAGAAGATTATTGTTCGGAACTTTTAACAACGCCGACTCCGATAAATTGAGAAGTATTACAATTACAGGAGGAAGCAGTATTCCCGAATCTGCATTTGGCGGATTTACAACAGTAAGCGAAATCAATCTTCCCAACACGATCACAGTAATACATAATAGTGCATTCAGTACCTGCATAAGTCTTGAAAGCATTGATATACCGGATCGTGTAACGACAATAGGAGACAATGCATTCTATAGATGCTCGTTAATTCCTGAAGTGATAATCCCCGAAAGGGTAGAAACAATCGGAAACTCTGCATTTGCATATTGTAGTAGTATTTCCGAAGTGATTCTTCCAGATAGTGTCCAGAGTGTTGGAGATAATGTGTTCAGTTGGTGTTCTTCCCTTAAAAAGGCAGTGATTCCTGCAGGTGTGAAAAGTCTCGGCAATGCATTGTTTGAATACACTGCACTTGAAGAAGTAACATTACCGTTTGCCGGAAATACGGCAGAGGGTGTTGAGAAGAACGAAACTTCAACTATGAGAAAATTGTTGTTCGGAACTTATTCCAACGCCGACTCCGATAAATTGAGAAGTATTACAATTACAGGAGGAAGCAGTATTCCCGAATCTGCATTTGGCGGATTTACAACAGTAAGCGAAATCAATCTTCCAAACACGATCACAGTAATACATAATAGTGCATTCAGTACCTGCACAAGTCTTGAAAGAGTTATGTTCACCGGCAATGCACCTGTCATTGCAAGCAATGCATTCACAAGTGTGACAACCAACGCATACTATTTCAAAACTGACACAACATGGACAACTGACAAACTGCAGAATTATGGCGGCACCATCACATGGACTCCCATTAGTCCGCTGGTCATTAAGGAACAGCCTGCAAATTGTGCAGCACCTTCCGGCGAATATGTAAAAACAAAGGTAGTGGCATCTGGCGATGGTCTGAAGTACCAGTGGTATTTTTGCGAAGCAAATGGCACAAAGTTCATGAAGTCCGGTGTGACTGGCGCAACCTATTCAGCAGAAATGAAGCCTTCGAAAAACGGACGCAGAATATACTGTGTCATTACCGATCAGTATGGCTTTACAGTACAATCAAATACAGTAACGCTCTATATGGGCAAGCCTGTTACAATTGTTGAACAGCCGACCAATGGCATTGCCCCCTCCGGAAAAATTGCTAAAACTGCATTTACTGCTGAGGGTGAGGGACTGAGTTATCAATGGTATTTCTGTGAACCGGGCAATACAAGATTCAAGCTGTCATCCGTAACAGATGCGGCGTACACCTGTGAGATGACGGAAGCAAAGAATGGACGCAGGGTATACTGTGTTGTGACAGACAGGTTTGGCTATACAGCAAAAACCGATATTGTAACACTCTACATGGGCACTCCCCTGGTAATCAAAATGCAGCCGACAAATGACGTAGCACCTCTCGGTGAAGAAGTAAAGACCGTGGTAACTGCAAATGGCGATGGTTTGAAGTATCAGTGGTATCTGTGTGAACCCGGCAATAAAACATTCCAGAAGTCCTCAGTGAAATTGCCTGTTTACTCCTATAATATGACTGAGGCGAAAAACGGACGTAAGGTATACTGTGTGATTACGGATCAGTATGGATTTACTGTTCAAACGAATACCGTAACACTGTATATGGGCACTCCTGTTACAATTTCTGAGCAGCCGACAAATGCCATTGCATCTTCCGGAAAAAATGCTGTGATCAGATTTACAGCTGTAGGCGAAGGACTGAGCTATCAATGGTATCTCTGTGAACCGGGCGAGAAGAACTTTAAGAAGTCATCCGTAACAGCTCCGGTATACACAACACAAATGACTGCTGCAAAGAATGGATGCAGGGTATACTGTGTTGTAACAGATAGGTTTGGTTGTACAGCAAAAACCGATACTGTGACACTCTACATGGGTACACCTCTGGAAATCACAAAGCAGCCGACAAATGCCATTGCACCTTCCGAAAAGATTGCTAAGACTGCATTTACTGCTGTGGGCGAAGGACTGAAATATCAATGGTATTTCTGCGAAGCAGGCGGTACGAAGTTCAAACTGTCATCCGTAACAGACTCTGCATACACATGCAAGATGACAGCAGCAAAGAACGGCCGCAGAGTATATTGCGTTGTGACAGATAAGTTTGGATTTACAGCCCAGACAAATACTGTGACGCTGTACATGGGTACACCTTTGGAAATCACAAAGCAGCCGACAAATGGAGCAGCGCCTCTGGGTGAAGAGGTAAAGACCATGGTAACTGCAAATGGCGATGGTTTGAAGTATCAGTGGTATCTGTGTGAACCCGGTAATAAAACATTCCAGAAGTCCTCAGTGAAATTGCCTGTTTACTCCTATAATATGACTGAGGCGAAAAACGGACGTAAGGTATACTGTGTGATTACGGATCAGTATGGATTTACTGTTCAAACAAATACCGTAACACTGTATATGGGTACTCCCGTAACAATTGCTGAGCAGCCGACAAATGATGTTGCACTGTCCGGAAAAACGGTTAAGACTGCGGTGATTGCGAACGGCGAAGAACTGAAATATCAATGGTATTTCTGTGAAGCAGGCGGTACGAAGTTCAAACTGTCATCCGTAACAACACCTGAATATTCCTACAAAATGACAGAAGCAAAGAACGGACGCAGAGTATACTGTGTTGTAACAGACAGATTTGGCATATCAGTGACAACGGATGTTGCAACACTGTACATGGGTACGCCTCTGGAAATCACAAAGCAGCCGACAAATGACGTTGCACTGTCCGGAAAAACGGTTAAGACTACGGTGATTGCGAATGGCGAAGAACTGAAGTATCAATGGTATTTCTGTGAAGCAGGCGGTACGAAGTTCAAACTGTCATCCGTAACAACACCTGAATATTCCTACAAAATGACAGATGCAAAGAACGGCCGCAGAGTATACTGTGTTGTAACAGACAGATTTGGCATATCAGTGACAACGGATGTTGCAACACTGTACATGGGCACACCTATGGAAATCACAAACCAGCCGAAAAATGCGTCAGCGTCTTTAAATGCTGTTGTAACAACAAGAGTGACTGCAACAGGTGATGGTCTGAAGTATCAGTGGTATCTGTGTGAAGCAGGCAGCACAACATTTAAAAAGTCCTCAGTGACATTGCCTGTTTACTCCTATAATATGACTGAGGCGAAAAACGGACGTAAGGTATATTGCGTGATTACAGATAAGTATGGCGTATCGGTTACAACGGATACAGCAACTCTTAGCATGAAATAACTGCCTTATGCATTCATTCCTATTTGATTGAATCCGTAAAACAACATAGACAAAAGCCCCCTTGACGAGGTAGCGTGAAGATACCATATCAAGGGGGCAATTGTATGTTGATTCCGTATTTGTTAGATTGTTTATGTCGGGTTGTGCAAATTGCAACTCGGAAAGGATTTTACCATGGCAAACATTTTCTTAAGTTATACGACGAGGGATTTAGAATATGCCAACAGAGTGTATTCATCTCTGGATCTTGCAGGATTTGATGTGTGGTTTGCACCGTGTAATATCTCAACGGGCAATAATTATGCAGAGGATATTGGCGCTGAATTGCGAAAGCTTGAAATGGAAGAAGAACATTTCATGGATAATATCAAGATGCTTGCGCAATCCAAGATTCTGATTTTGCTTTTGTCCGGTTCATCAATGAATTCCAAATGGGTAGCCAAGGAAGTGAAGATGGCAATTAATAAGGACATTACGGTTATTCCGCTTCGCATTGATAATGAACCGCTTAGTTTTGAGTTTGAATACATGCTTTCCGATATACAGATCATGGAGGCATATCATGTGAAAAAAGAGCATATTGATGCTCTGATCAGTAAATTGGACGAACTCGTGGAACGTACAAAAACTGTCGGTCCAAAGACAGCCGATACCACGAGGCTGTTGACGCATGAGGAAATGGGAGTGTATCCCATTGCGCAGGGAGATCCGTATTATAGGGCGGGAGAGACTTTAAAAACAAAATTGACAAAGCACCGTTTCTTTCTTGCGCCTCCCGATGATTTAGAAATCGACGAGGAACAAAAACAATGGATAAAGGAGCATATGCCCAACAAACCGGAAGTTTTTGGAATGACATGGGATGAAATATTCAGTCATATACCGATTCCGGATTTGCGGGAACGCATTCATAATTCACGAAGAAAAGTAATTTTGCAGTTCCTCCACCATGAAAACGGCTGTTATTTCAACAATTTGAAATTCGGAATCAATCGTATCAATCCATTTGAGAGAACGGAAGATCTCAGTGAACGCCCCATGCTTTCACTTGAATTTTTTACCACGGATTATTATACGCATCGAGTGATGAAGGATGTGTGCAAGCAGCTGATTGCTGAGGGGAATGAATATTTAACAAAAGAGCTGCAGTATACGGATCTTACATACAGCCGAATTTTCTTTACCTCGCTGGGGATCAATCTGCTGCTTTTGGAAGATGAGCAAAAAGAGAGCCGCAGAATATTGCTGACGAGCCGTTCCGCAAATGCAGCTGAAACATATTCCAAGCACCAGTATTCGGTTTCGGTGATAGAGGGTGTTTCGTACAGCGATTACGATTCATTTACCGAAAATGTGAACCTGACAGCGGCAGCTTACAGAGGATTATTGGAAGAATTGGGCGTTGAAGAACATAAACTTCAGACGGACAAGCTCAGATTCTACGATTTCTTTGTGAATAAAACTAATCTGGAAATGGGAATTTCATGCTCCGTTGAGCTGAAAAAAGGAATAGACATCGAAAAGGACATTCTCAATTGCCACGGCAAGGACGAACGCCTTGAAATTGCGGACAAAAAGCTTGTGGAGCTGAAAAAACTGCGTCAGTTTCTTGTCACAAATGCAGTTGCATTTCTTCCGCAGGCTGTGTATACAGCATGCTCCTACCTTGAGGCGATCGGCGATTTTATCATTGAACGGTATAATAAAATTGTAAGCTATAAGGAAAGCTTTATAAGAAGCAAAGAAGGAATGCAGGGAATATGCGGCGATGCCATTGTCGATACAAGCGATTTTATTGCCGTGATAGATGGCGCAACCCCCAAAGGCAAGCGTCTGTGGAATGGAATGCGTGGTGACGTTTATATTACTCAGCTTATCAGCAGTGCAATTAAGCGCATGGATAAGGAAATAACCGCTGAATCTGCAATAGAATACATTAATAACGCCGTAAAAGAGGCGTACAAGGAAAATGGTGTGATATACGAGGCGTTGGAAAATGAAGAAAAACTTCAGGCAAGCATCCTTATATACAGCGCCAAGCGTCATGAGGTTTGGAGTTTTGGTGACTGCAGACTTCGAATAAATTGCAGGGATTACAATAATATAAAAAAGCTTGATATACTTATGAGTGACCTGCGGGCATTTTGTATTGAATCTGAAATGCTGAAAGGCAATTATTCTTATAATGTGAAAGGCTCAGATTATGGACGCAGCTGTATCATGCCGTTTTTGAAAGAGCAGGGGATATTTGCGAATACCAATTACTCGTTTGGATATGATGTGATTAACGGAGGCGATATTTTCCCTGAGCATGTCAAAGTATACGCCGTACAAACGGGGGACAGAGTAATTATGGCATCGGATGGCTATCCCAGATTATTTGACACGCTTGAGGATTCAGAAAAATACCTCAGCAAGGGCCTCAAAGAAGATCCGGAGTGCATGTATGCCCTCAGAAATACGAAGGGAATCTATTCCGGAAATGTTTCCTTTGATGATAGAGCCTACATCGGTTTCAATGTGGAGTAATGTATTCTGCACACACTTGCCCTTCATAGGAAAATAAAAAGCAGCAGCGGCATTTAATGCCGCTGCTGCTTTATTTACGTTCATGTAATGAATCGCCGTGAATGGAATCCGTATTACAGCGACATAAACAGGGAAGAGAACAGAATTACCAGCATGCAGATCGGGCAGATATACTTTACCATAATTCTGTAAAGTATCTTTGATTTGAACTTGCCGTTGAGTTCTACTTCGTCCTCGACAAATTTGGTCTTTGCAACAAATCCGATCAGGATGCAAGTGAGCAGTGCAACGATCGGCATCATGATATTGTTGCTGACAAAATCAAAGAAATCAAGGAACTGCATGTTGAAGATAGTCACTTCACTCCAGTTGCTGTAGCCAAGTACGGAGAGCATGCCAACGAGAAGTGTAACTACAATGACGATCACGCAAGCAGGGATTCTTTTTACCTTGAACTTTTCAACGATGATGGATACTACCGTCTCCATCAGGGAGATGGAGGAAGTCAGTGCAGCGAGTGCAACCAGAATGAAGAATGCGGTACCAACGATCTGACCGCCAACCATGGATTCAAATACATTCGGCAGTGTGATGAACATCAGAGAAGGTCCGGCATTCAGTTGGGTTGCATCACCGCCGGAAAATACGAATACGGAGGGAACAATGATCATACCTGCAAGAACCGCAACTGCTGTGTCAAAAATCTCGATGTTACGAACGGAACTTTCCAGATGGTCTTCCTTTCTCATGTAGGAACCATAGGTGATCATAATACCCATCGCGAGGGACATGGAGTAGAACATTTGACCCATTGCAGCAATCACAGTCTTAATAGAGAATGCACTGAAGTCAGGCTTAACATAATAGATCAGACCGTCAATTGCACCGGGAAGTGTGAGCGTATAAATACCGATACCCACGATCAGGATGAACAGCATCGGCATCATGATCTTGCTGACGCGTTCAATACCTTTGTTGACACCGAGCATAACAACGAGTGCGGTGAACAGAACAAAAACGAAGAAGAAAATCGTAGGCTGTAATGCATGACCGATGAAACCTGTAAAGTAAGAGCCATCACCTGCCGCAGCTGTACCGCCGCCCGTGAGGAATGCAACCATGTATTTGAGTACCCATCCGCCGATTACGCAGTAGTAGGGGAGGATGATGACCGGAACTGCCGCTGCCAGCCATCCGAGCGGGGCAAAATACTTGTTGATGGATGAATAAGCGCCGATAACGCTTTTTCCTGTCTTACGTCCGATGCCGATTTCGGTTGTCATCAGTGCGAAACCGAATGTAACCGTCAGAATCAGATACACCAGCAGGAAGATACCGCCGCCGTATTTAGCGGCAAGATACGGGAAACGCCAGATATTTCCCAGACCGACTGCAGAACCGGCAGCAGCGAGAATGAAGCCAAGCTTCGATCCGAAACCGCCCTTTTCAGCAGTCGCATTTGTTTGTTTGCTCATAAAACACACCTTTCTGTAAACCGCGGAAACAGAATGAATCTTATGCATTGTTTGTAGTTTCCAAGCTTACTTTTTTTATTGTATTCGAGGATACGAATACAATAATTGTACACGAAAATACAGCAAATGTCAAGGAAAAACAAAATATCTGTTTCCAATTTATGAAAATACAACAAAAAACAAATGGGAATATCAGCATAATGCAGGGAGAAAAAAGCCTTGCTGAATTGTAAACCAATCAGCAAGGCAAGTAATCCCTGTTTGTCATATTCTTCCGATGACTTTGCCGACACAGCGGATGTCATCAAACTCTGAAAATACAATATCCTCATATTCGGCGTTGAGAGAGATTAGTCTGTCACCGCCGTACTTTTTGATATATCCCGTCCCGTTGATGATGAAAATACCGATCTCGCCAAGGTCGATCGCTTGCTGTTCCCTGACAAGTACAATATCCTCATTAAAATACACCGGCTCCATACTGTCGCCCTTGATGGTCAGCGCAAAATCAGCTTTGTGTGCTTCGGGTGTATCGGGTATGGAGATCGTTTCCCACTGATCGCCGTTTCCAAGCTCAAAACCCGTTCCGGCGGATACTTTGTAAAAGCTGTGACGGATTTTCAGAACGGATTCCTGTGCCGCTGAAATTGCCGTACAGCGTATGTATTCCTTTTCAAGCACCGTGTTTACCATATCCTTGCCAAATTCGTCAAGGCGGTCGTACTTTCTTGCAAACAGCGGCGGCATTTTTACTGCATGCGTCCGTTTAAATTCAGAATAGAATTCTTCGGGGTTGCAGTCAAGATATTCACATATGTCAAGAAACTTCTCGATTTCTATTTTGGTATTATCCCGAAGGATCATGCTGCTCAGGGTCGTTTTGGGCAGTCCAACAGCAGCTGCAAGCTCTGCCTGCTTCACACCCTTTTCCTTCATCTTTTCTTCAAGTAATTTTCCAAACCCCATGAAAATCACCTCCTATCTCATTATAACGTTCTTTTAAGAAAAAAGCAATACAAAAATACGAATATTCGTACACCGGATTTATTTTTGTACGAATTAACAGTTTTTGCGGCTGAATTTTATACATTCCGACAAAATACGAAAATGCGTACAATTTTCCTTGACAACGAACAAATGTTCGTGTATAATAAAAATGCGGGTACGAAAATTCGTTCTGACAAAAGCGGATAAGTGTTTTTCTGTACGAAAAAACAGACCGGGGTAACCGTTTGGATGAATCCGTATCCTGCATTGCGTTACGAATCGAACGCAATTACCGTATGCAAAACCAAAATGAGAAAGGAAGGATTATTATGGATTTACACAATCTACGTATTTCGAGCAGGCAAATTTTGATTGGAGGATTAATATAACCATCCCGCAACAAAAGGAGGATATATGCAGGACTTGATTAATTGTTATGAAGAAAGCCGAACTGCGATCATCAGCCGGATCAAAGAACTGAGGGACAAGCTTAAGACTGACAAAACGCTGAAAACCAAGGAGCAGGATGCGCTGAAAGCAAGAATTGATTTACTCTGTCAGGAGCGCACCGAATTGCAGCAGGATATTCGGGAAATGCGGGAGCATACACAGCAGCACAAGCAGGAACGCAGCGCTTCCTTCCGGTCTGCAAACCGCATACCGGAATCAACAAGCATCCCCGAAAGGAAGAAATGTACCTTATAGCGAGCTTACGTCAATCATGACTGCGCAGCCAGGTATCCGCACAGTGTGCAAGAATTGCAGCACCAAGCGGCAGAACATCTTCATTGAACCTGACAGCGGGGTTATGGCTGGCAAAGGATGCTTCGTTCGGAAAACCTGCGGACAGGAACAAATAGGCTGCGGGAATCCTTGCAGTGATTTCGGCAAAATCATCCGAACCGGAGGCACGGATACCTGCATGCAGCGTAAGCTGCGGTATTTTGGCGAGTATATCTGCAAATGCATTGGTCAGCGTCCCATCACAGCGCAGCAAGGGATTTTCGGCGAGCATTGTGATTTCAGCACTGCAGCGAAATGCTTCAGCAGTCCGTGCTGCAATCTCATGCATCCGTTTTTTTAGATGCACTTGGGTCTGTGCATCATCCGTGCGGATGCTTCCCTGTAATGTGGCTGTTTCCGGTATGATGTTGTATGCTGTTCCTGCCGTGAGACTGCCGATGGTGAGTACAGTGTTATGCGATGGATCCGCTTCGTAAGCTGCAAGATGCATGAGGGCATTGTATATTTCTACTGCCGCCCCAATCGGATCAACGGTAAGGTGCGGATAGGCGCTGTGTCCGCCTTTTCCTCTGACAGTAATACGGAATGCGTCGCATGACAGCATCATCGTGCTGTCGGCATTGTACCAGCATTCACCCACAGTTCCACTCGGGCCGACATGCAGGGCAAGTGCCGCATCGGGTTTGGGATCTTGCAGGATGCCTTCCGCTACCATTTGCTTTGCACCGCTGAGTGTTTCTTCGCCGGTCTGAAACATCAGCTTAACTCTGCCGCGGAGTGTATTTTCGTTTGATTTCAGCAGCTTTGCAGCAGTCAGCAGCATGGCAGCATGCATATCATGTCCGCAGGTGTGTGCTGCAAGTCCCGTAGGGCAGGCAAAGGGTAGGCCGCTTTTCTCTGCCATTGGCAGTGCATCCATATCCGCACGCAGGAGGATGGTGTGCTTCCCCTGCCCGAGAATTGCGGCAGCGCCGCCTGCGCATGGCTTTGCTTCAATGCCTTCTGATGCAAGCGTGCGCAGTACATATTCCTGTGCAAGTGGCATGTTTGTGCCTGTTTCCGCATTGCGATGAAAATACCGTCTGTGCGCAATGGTTTCGGAACGTAATTTTTCAGCTTCTCTGAAATACTGCATGCCTCCGTACCTCTTTTCAGCGATTGTAATTTGTGAGCATCAACAAGAACTATTATGCCCCGAATGCAGCCATCCATACAGAAATCCCCAAGCATATGGCTTGGGGATTCGGAAGTGCGTATTTATACATTTGGGTTTGGGATTTACAGCTATGCAATCGAGTATTTTTCCCGATACAGGGTGTACTGCTCCTTGAATCCTTCGTTGCTGCTTCGCATTTCACGCAGGGATTCGTGGAGGTTCATATTTTCTGCGGCAATATCAATGATGCAGCCTGCGATATTGGAGCAATGGTCTGCTGTACGTTCCAGATTGGTCAGCAGATCGGACCAGATGAATCCGGCAACAATGCTGCATTCACCCTGCTGCAAACGCTGAATATGACTGGAGCGGAGCTTTTCACGGAGAATGTCAATCACTTCTTCAAGCGGCTCCACCTGTGCGGCAGCGTCCAGATCATTTTTAAGGAATGCTGCAAGTGCATGGTCTGTAATCTCCTGTACCGCACCACAAATAACGGACAATTCCTTCACAGCGGCAGGGGTCAGACGAATGTTCTTCTCACGCATTTCTTCTGCGGATTCGAGAATATTTACGGCGTGGTCGGAAATTCGTTCAAAGTCACCTATGATCTTCAGCAGTTTTGCAGCCTCGGAACTGTCAGCTGCACTGATCTGATGGGAGCTGAGCTTTACAAGATAGGTGCTGAGAACATCCTCATACTGGTCACTCTTTTCCTCATTTTCACGAATTGCCGCTGCAAGCTCAGGTGTATAGTTTTTCAGGATTTTCAGACTGTCACCAAGTGCCGAGGCAGCAAAGCCAGCCAGATCAGCGGCACGATGCGCACACTGTTCCAGTGCAATTGGCGGTGTGACAAGCAGTCTCTCATCCAGAATGGGTGTTTCTTCCTTTTGGCTCTTATCTTCCGGAACAAGCTTGTAAACCAGCTTTTCCAGCAGACCGGACATGGGCAGAAGGATGCATGTGCAGGTAATGTTGAAAATGGAATGTGCTACAGCGATGCCCGCATGTGAAGCGGATTCATCAAAAAGTGCGGGAGCAAATACTGCGTTAATAATGGAGAATACCGTAAGAAGGATCACTGTACCGATAATGTTGAAGAACAGATGCACAAATGCAGCACGTCTTGCATTTTTATTTGTACCTACGGAGGATAGCAGCGCAGTAACACAGGTACCGATGTTCTGACCCATAATGATCGGGATGGCAGCGCCATAGGAAACCTGACCTGTCGTTCCTGCAAGTGCCTGCAAAATACCTACGGATGCGGAGCTGGACTGGATGATACCCGTCAGAACCGCACCGACAAGCACGCCGAGAATGGGATTTTTGAACATGATGAACAATTCCTGAAACTGCGGAATATCTGCCAGACCGCTTACGGAACCGGACATAGTGTCCATACCGAACATGAGCGTTGCAAATCCAAGGAAGATCGTGCCGATCTCTTTTTTCTTGTCGCTCTTGCTGAACATGTGCAGACCGATACCGATCAGTGCAAGAACAGGAGTAAAGGAAGTGGGCTTTAGCAGCTGCAGGAAAAGCACGTCACTTTCAATGCCGCCAAGGCTGAGCACCCAAGCTGTTACGGTCGTACCGATGTTTGCACCCATAATTACATTGATCGCCTGCCTGAGTGACATCAATCCGGAGTTAACAAAGCCGACGACCATGACAGTCGTTGCCGAAGAACTCTGAATCACACCCGTTACCGCAAGACCTGTCAGGAGTCCTGCTGCCCTGTTGGTGGTCAGCTTTTCAAGAAGGGAGCGCAGCTTGCTGCCTGCACTTCGTTCAAGTGCTTCGCCCATGAGATTCATGCCGAATAAGAACAAACACAAGCCGCCGATCAGTGTTAGCACGTCAAAAATGTCCATAACCAATTTCCTTTCATTAATGGGCTCGACTGCCCTGATGGATTTATTGTACCAGTTTTACGTCAAATCTAACAGCAGCGAATTGTAAAATGTTTGTAAAGCGACAAAAAGCCCCGTATCTTGATGATACGGGGTCAAGACTGCATTTATGCTCAATACGATTTTTGTTCCCTGATAAGGCGTTTCAAATGGGCAAAGGTCTTTTCCTCGCCCTCATCCGCAAGCATCTGCAGCAGACTTTCCAGCAGATCCGATGTTTCGGGATGGATCACACGTCTTTGTTTTGCACGCAGGAAATAAGCAAGGGGATCGCCGTCCTTGTAGCTTTTCCCATTGTAGATCTTGCTCGCTGCCACACGGTCGCAGAACATCTCCGCCACATAACGCAGCGGCATTTTGACTGGTTCCATTTTTCCCGTTTTTGGGGAATAATCCGTCCAGTATTCAAAATGATGGCGGTTTCTGCCCTTGTGGTGCATCCATGCGGTGGAATACCCGATCACACGGCGTTCCTCCTCGTTCGGACTGCGTGTTCCCTGATAATATTTGATACCCTGCACAAATTCCGCAGGGGAGTACTTCGACAGATCATGCCGAAGTCCCTGCCAGAATATGCCTGCCTTCCGGCAGTGCCGGATCACCGCATGGCGGTGACGAGTGATGGTGCGGTAATGTTTCCAGATGTTTGCAAGCTGCATACGTCACCTCCGGCGTGGCTCAATTGGTTGCTCGCTCCACGGACAATACGCCCTTGATCTTGCGGATACGATCGAATACGGCTGTGAGCTGGGACTTGTTGACGATCTTGATGGATGCGTCAAAAATAGCGTTGCCGTTCTTCAATACACGGGATGAAGAATGTACGATCGGAATACGTGCTTCCGTCAGGATCGCACAAATATCGAATACCAGCCCCACACGGTCAAGTGCAACGATTTCAATGCCCGTCTGCATGGCAGTATTGGAAGTGTCCGTCCACTGGATCTCCACCCAGCGTTCCTGTTCTTCAGGAATGTTGCGGCTGAGCATGGACTTGTAGTTGATACACTGCGTGGTATGCACGGAAATACCGTGTCCTCTTGTGATGAAACCGATGATGTCATCTCCCGGAAGGGGATTGCAGCATTGTGCAAACTTTACGGCACAATCACTGATGTCATCGAGAATAATGCGGCTGGTGGAAGGCGTTCTGATTGGCGTGATAATGGATTGATCCTGCGGCTTTTCCTCCATACAGTAGTTCTTGTGATACAGATCCTTCCAGCGAGGCAGAAGCTTCTGAAGGATGATGCCGCCATAGCCGATGGATGCGTAGAAATCTTCAAGACTTGAGCAGTTGTGGCGTTTCAGATCATCGGCAAGGAATGCCTCAAGCTCCTCCTCCGGAATGAGAATGCGGCTGCGTTTGAGTTCCTTTTCAAGCATGCTGCGTCCCGTGGTGATATTCTCCTCACGGCGCTCTTTTTTGAACCAAGAACGCATTTTTGCCTTTGCATCGTTTGTTTTGGCAATATCAAGCCATGCACGGTTAGGTCCTTTGTCGGGATCCTTGCTGATCATGATTTCACAGATCTGTCCGGTCTGCAATTCATAATCCAGAGGAACGATCTTTCCGTCAACCTTAGCCCCCATTGTCTTATGACCGATCTCGGTATGAATGCGGTAGGCAAAGTCGATGACCGTTGCCTTGACAGGCAGGGAAACGGTGTCCCCCTTGGGCGTCATAACGAAAATATCCTCCGGTGCTAAGTCGTTCTTGATGATGCGGACGATCTCCTCCACATCATCGGAGGTCTGCTGGGTTTCCAGTACCTGTCTGACCCACGCAAGACGCTGATCCATTTTATCGGTGCCTTTGATGCCTTCCTTGTACTTCCAATGTGCGGCAATGCCGTATTCGGCAGTTGCGTGCATATCCCATGTACGGATCTGCACTTCAAAAGGAATGCCCTCACGTCCGAGTACCGTGGTATGCAGCGACTGATACATATTTGCCTTGGGTGTGGAGATGTAGTCCTTAAAACGATTGGGAAGCGGACGGTACATATCATGGATCAGACCGAGAACTGCATAGCATTCAGCAACCGTGGATACGATGACGCGCACTGCGTACTTGTCATAGATCTGATCAAATTCCTTGTGCTGCATGTACATCTTTTTGTAGATGCTGTAATTGCTCTTGACTCTGCCCGAAATCTCAGGTTCACGCTCGAACTGATGGTCTTTCAGATGTTCGCCGATATAAGCCTTAATGGAGTGGATGAACTCCTCACGTTCATTCTTCTTCATTGCCATGATCTGCTCAATTTCCGAATGTGCGAAGGGGTCGAGGTACTTGAACGACAGATCCTCCAGTTCGTCCTTTACCGCACGGATACCGAGTCGATTGGCGATCGGCACATAAATATGCATGGTCTCGGCAGCGGTATTCCGCTGTTTATCCGCCGGGCGGAATCCAAGCGTGCGCATATTATGCAGACGGTCGCAAAGCTTGATGATGATAACGCGGATGTCCTCCGCCATGGCAAGCATGATCTTGCGGACGTTCTCTGCCTGCTGCTGTTCCTTATTGAAAATCGGAATTTTTTTCAGCTTTGTCACACCCTCAACGAGCTGTGCAACGTCCGTGCCAAAGCGTTTTTTCAGGTCCTCCGTTGTCGCCGCGGTATCCTCCACCACGTCATGCAGCAGGGCGGCGCAGACGGTATCGGTGTCCATACCGAGTTCCAGCAGGATCTTTGCCACCGCAAGCGGATGCATGATGTATGGCTGTCCGGAAGAACGGAACTGTCCCTCATGTGCCTTGGCAGCAAATTCATGTGCGGATAAAATTTTACTCAGATCATACTGCTTATCATTGGTCAGAATGATCTGCACCAGTTCATCAATCGTAACCATTTTATCTTCCATTATTCCGAAGCCTCCTTTAATTTTGTCTGAATCTCCCTAAGAATATCGGATGCCTGCAGATCCACTTTCCTCTTTACAGGACAGAGTGCGGCTTTGTTTTCTCTGAAATCCTGCTGCATCAGTCCCAGCTCACAGAAAATATCCAGACAGATCCGCATCTTGCAGTAGTTAATGTCTTTCTGATACATCTGCAGCATGAGCTGATCCATGGAAATTCCCTTTGCAGGAACTGCCTGATAAACAGTGATGCATTCTTCCCTTGATGGGCAGATCGCCTCATACACCGCCTTGGGCAGGCTTTCCTGTCTGCGGTATTTATCATATGTCTGCATGGCAGACAGTATTTTACCTTGCTTCAAGCCGGAAATCCGATAATCCTGCACGATCATCCGCACGCTTGAAAATCCGTTGTATGTATTCACGCCCAATTTCACCATCAAGTGACAGAAGGCACCTGTCTGAAGTCCGGTCTGATCCGGTGACATGCGGAACAGCAATGCATCATAGGTCTGATTCTGTACCTGCACGATCAGTTTGGTATGAAGACCGCCGGAAAGCGGACGGATCTCCACGATTTTCGCATTTTCCACGGCGAATACCGGTTCGGGATTTCCAGCGCCGAACGGTTCGAGCTGTGAAAGACTCTGCACCTGTTCCACGCTGAGCATCTGCGGCTGCAATGCACATGCTGCATGCAGTTCCGGAACGGGCATTTCCGGATGATGCTCGGCGGCATACTGTTCGATCCGTGCAATAAGTGCCGGAATATTTTCTTCGCTCACTGTAAGACCGCCTGCCGCCGGATGCCCGCCATACTTTACCAGCAGCTCGTCACAGAAGGTCAGACAATCAAATATGGAAAAATTCCCGAAGCTGCGTGCAGATCCATGTCCCACGCCATCCTTTACACTGATCACGATACATGGCTTTCCGAAACGTTCCTGCAGCCGTGAAGCCACGATTCCAAGAACGCCATAATGCCAGTCATGACCGCTGAACACCAGAACCCGTGCATGGAGAATTTGCGGATTCTGTGCAATGGACTGCAGGACAGCTTCAATGATTTCAGCTTCGCATTCCTTGCGGCTGGAATTGATGGTGTTCAGTTCCTCTGCAAGCTCTCTTGCTTTGCGGGGAGCTTCCAGAAGCAGGGAAACGGCAAGCTTTGGTGATTGCATTCTGCCTGCCGCATTGATTCTCGGTGAAAGCGCAAACGCAATACTGGAAGCAGTCAGTTCACGATCTGAAATTCCGCTGACTTCACGCAGCGCACGCAGACCCGCACATTCCGTGTTTTCCAGATATTGAAGTCCCATTTGCACAAGATAACGATTTTCACCCGTCAGGCTGACAACATCGGCAATGGTAGCAATTGCCGCAAGATCGCCAAACTGCTCCAGTGCCATTTCCGTATCGCCTTCGTTGAGTGCTGCAACCAGCAGCAGTGCAACTCCTGCTCCGCAATACAATCTGAATGGGGAATAATTGTCCTCCCGATGCGGATCGACCACAGCAGCCGCTTCGGGAAGCATCTTTCCCGGCTGGTGATGGTCGGTAATTACAAGATCCATGCCAAGCGAAGCAATGAGTTCTGCCTCCTTGATGGCAGAAATGCCGTTATCCACGGTAACAATCAGCTGCACGCCGTCCGAATGCATTTCATGGACAGCGGATTCATTCAGTCCATAACCCTCACTGCGTTCCGGAATTTTCCAGATAACATCCGCACCGATCTCCGAAAGGAAGGAATACAGAATGACCGTAGCCATGACGCCGTCGCAGTCATAATCGCCGAAAATACAGATGCGTTCACCGGCATCAACGGCTTCATTGATCCTTTCTGCGGCTTCACGCATATCACACAGGAGGAAGGGATCGCTCAGCTCACTGCATCCGATGAGTTCAGCTGCCTGTGAAATAGTTTCACATCCCTGTGCAGCAAGTACGGTACAGCACAGCAATGATAAATCGCTTCGGCTCTGCAATGCCGAAACGATCTGGGGATCCGGTTTTCCTATGACCCATTTTCTCATGTTTCCCTCCTATTTTTAACAATGTTATATTATTAACATTATATCATCTTTCCTATCATATTGCAAGTGTTCCATTCATTTTTTCATCATAACAAGCCGGATTGTAACTTTTGTGCGGCGTGAGTGCAGTCACTTCATGGATATTAACGAAAAATAGGCGTTAATTTTTTAGAAAGTGCCGATTTTTTAGATGGATTCATTGCTTCTTTAAAAATTATAAAAAAAAGCTTGACAAAACGATATGGATATGTTATAATAATAAAGCTGGTTGACAGACTGGAGAGATGTCCGAGCGGTTTAAGGAGCCAGTCTTGAAAACTGGTGATACGGCGACGTACCGTGGGTTCGAATCCCACTCTCTCCGCCATTTTCCTTTTTTATATTTTATGATTCACCATGGAGAAATACCCAAGTGGTGAAGGGGCTCCCCTGCTAAGGGAGTAGGTCGGGTAACCGGCGCGAGGGTTCAAATCCCTCTTTCTCCGCCAGAATCCTCAGAAATGCGTTGTTTCTGAGGATTTTATATTTTAATAATTTCAAAAAAACCGGCAGAGGATCGAACCCCCTGCCGGTAATTTTTTTACACTGATTTGATAAACGCATCCGCAAAGCCCGCAGCCTTTACCTTCCGGAGCATAGCCTCTGCATTCTCGCGTACTCGGAATGCACCGACCTGCACACGATAGAGCTTTGCAGCATCCACCATCCTCTCCTCCACGTCCTTCTTGAATTTCTTCCAAGCAGTCTGCTTGTCATCATCGGAGCCGCCCTTGCACGCAGGCACAAAACATTTCGGGCAGATCTTGCCCGTCACATCGTAGTGACGGATGAGATCGTTTGCGGTCAGCCCGTACTTCTTCAGAAGCTCTGCACACAGCTCGACCAGTGAAGCATACGTCTTGTCATTGAATTTGCCTGTCCAGTCAGGATGGCAGCACTCAATGCTGATACTGTAGGCGTTCGCAGAATTGGTGCAGTGTGCGATTTCATCATCCGGCACACAGCGGATGATCTCGCCCTCCAGACCAATGACATAATGGCTGGAAACAGAATTTTTCGTGATCCTGTTGTTCTCGAAGTAATTGCGGTTTGCAATTGCCGTGGATTTCGGGTTCGCAACGTAATGCACCGCAATCTTTGTTGTTTCCCTGCGCTTCGTTCCGGGACGGCTGTACCGGTTGACAGTCAGCAGTTTTTCCGTGATGTTCATATGATTCCTCCTTAATAAGTGAAACTCCTGTCCTCGCCAATGCCAAGACGTGTGATATTGACTGTTCTCGTATCCTTGTTAATCGTCACAAAGTCAATAGCATGGCTCTGATCGTCGTTTCCGATTGCGTGAATTAAATCCTCATCTCTACAAAGTCCTGTATGGTCTGCACGAATTGTAACGGTTTTCCAAGGCAAGGATACGGTGATTTGGTCGTTTGCTTCTGGGTTAGTTGTGTGATCGACTTGATAGATTCTATCTGCGTGAATATGACCACTGAACCAACCGACAACGTTCCAACCGTCATTTATTTTATCAGTAAGCAGGTTTTGAATAGCGTGAGCTGTGTCGGCATAAATATTGGAATGGTAGTTGTTTGTAATTGGTTGATGACTGATAAATACCAAAGTTTTAGATTTATTGAACTCTTTGAAAACAACATCACTGAGCCAGTTTATCTGCTCATTATCGAGCGTTTCCGTCGCTGTATTTACATTGTAGTTTGTATTGCAAACAACGAATATTGTTTCGCTTGCCAAATCCTCCACATAGTAATAAGTGCCATCACCGCCATAATGTTTATTCTGTGCTACGCTTTCCTGTCGCAAGAACAAATCATAAATTTGAGGTCGAGTATACCAATGCTTTGTGCCGTTATTATCAACCCAATACCCGTCATGATTTCCTACGGCTCTGCACATTCTTTCGACAGGAATAATACTTAAAGCTTCATCAAACGCTTTATCGTTCGCAATCATATCGCTTTCATTTGCCAGCGTTCCGCTGTCGATAGCATCACCGCCAAAAAAGCAATATGGGGTATAGCAATCTTGCATTACTTTTCCGATTAGTGATCCGAGGTACCTTGTGTTTTGGTGGTTGTCGGAGAAAAAAGCAAATGTCACAGTGTTTCTGCCGTTCTGCAACGATTTGATTTTTGAAATGCAATCTTCGACAGCATTCTCCCAAAAATCGGGAACACTTATCTCGTTATCGAAGCCGATTTTAAGATTATTCACATCGTTTTCAAGGTCAATAATTCTATCCTCATAATCAGCCGGTACAAATGCATGTTTTGTCGAAAACCAACCTGTTGTGGTAATTGTTTCGGATTTAGATTCGCATACAACAGAAAGCCCCTCGCAGTCAGTTTTGGTGATTGCAGAACTTGAATTTATGCAGATAGCAAAACGCACAAAAGCAGCATTTGAATAGGAAGAATCAAAAATATTGAACGTGTGCGGTAAGTTGATAGTATCAGCTTGCAATACTTTTGCACCAATTCTATTTTTCCCGCTGTCAAAATACGTCAGATGGATTGCGTATGCATATGTGCCATGCTTGAAAATAGAATCAATTCCGCTGAAAGTTACATAATACGGAGATGTTAAAGAAACGCTTATATAGTCTGTTGCAACTATTCCGTTACCCGTAGATTCTGATCCGGATGAACTCAAACGGGTATTGAGCTTTGCTGCGTCAACATCAAATTCATTTGGAGCAGGAACTAACACTTCCGATGTCATGTAAGCATAGATATACCCATCCGGCAAAACATACAGTTTTGTCGTATCGCCAGTTTCATTCAGCCATTCAACGGATTCAGCAAACAGGGGTTCAAGCTGTGCCCTGTCTGCAAGCTCACTGACAACAAACGCCTCGGTTGCAGTATTAATTGCTTCAACGTCCGCTTCCGTCCAGTAATCCACGCCACGAATAGGCGTGTAACCGTCATCGCCCTTTTCACCC
>SVNQ01000015.1 GCA_015066865.1 Ruminococcus sp. | reverse complement strand
ATTACAAAGACCGTAGAAAACGTGACTTGTAAGCAGATGCAGACTTGCAGTGAGAGCGAAACAAAATTCCGTGTGGTTCTCTATGATTTCGGCTGCAGGAAATACATCTGTGAGCATCTGACAAAGCGTGGATGTGAGGTTACGATCGTTCCGGCATTCACCGGTGCCGATGAAGTGCTGGCACTGCGTCCCGACGGCGTGGTATTGTCCAACGGACCGGGGAATCCTGCGGAGAATACGGAGATCATCGCAAATATCCGCAAGCTTGCGGAACACAATATCCCCATGTTCGGCATCAGTCTTGGTCATCAGCTTCTGGCGTTGGCAATGGGTGCAAAGACGGAAAAACTGAAATATGGTCACAGAGGTGTAAACCAGCCCGTCATTGACCTTGCAAGCGGCAGAACCTATGTAACTGAGCAGAATCATGGATATGCTGTTTTGACAGACAGCATTACTGCACAAGTGGGCGAGATTTCCCATGTGAATGCCAATGACAAAACCTGTGAGGGTGTGCGTTACACAAATGCGAATGCGTTCGGCGTACAGTTCCACCCCAGAGCAAACGGAAATCCCATGGACACTGACTATCTGTTCGATGAATTTGTGGAAAGAATGCAGAAGGAGGCGGAATAAATGGCTTTGCGAAATGATATAAAAAAAGTACTTGTCATCGGTTCCGGTCCCATCGTCATCGGACAGGCAGCCGAATTTGACTATGCCGGTACACAGGCTTGCCGTGCGCTCAAGCAGGAGGGACTGGAGGTCGTACTCATCAACTCCAACCCTGCAACCATCATGACCGATAAAGCAATGGCGGACAAGATCTATATCGAGCCGCTGACGCTCGATGTAGTCAAGCGTGTCATTGAAATCGAAAAGCCCGACAGCGTGTTGTCCACCCTCGGCGGACAGACTGGTCTGACGCTTTCCATGCAGCTTGCCAAGGAAGGTTTTCTGGATGCGCATAATGTAAAGCTTTTGGGTGCGAATCCCGAAACCATTCATAAGGCAGAGGATCGTCAGGCATTCAAAGATACCATGGAAAAGATCGGCGAACCTTGCATTCCCTCAAAGGTCGTAGAAACCGTAGAGGATGCAGTGGCATTCGCACAGGAAATTGACTATCCCGTCATTGTACGTCCTGCGTTCACGCTCGGCGGAACAGGCGGCGGTATTGCTTATAATGAGGAAGAACTGCGGGATATTTCCACAAACGGCCTGCGACTTTCCCCCATTACACAGGTACTGATAGAAAAGTGCATCAGCGGCTGGAAGGAAATCGAATTTGAAGTGATCCGTGACAGCAAGGGCAATGTGATCACCGTCTGCTCCATGGAAAACTTTGACCCTGTTGGCGTACATACGGGCGACAGTATTGTTATTGCACCTGCGGTGACGCTCACCAACCGTGAATACCAGATGCTCCGCAGTGCCTCGCTGAATATTGTGTCCGAGCTGAAGGTTGAGGGCGGCTGCAACTGTCAGTTTGCGCTGCATCCCGAGAGCATGGAATATGCGGTAATCGAGGTAAACCCCAGAGTTTCCCGTTCTTCCGCACTTGCGTCCAAGGCAACGGGCTATCCGATCGCAAAGGTCGCAACCAAAATTGCCATTGGCTACAGCCTTGACGAGATCCTCAATCAGGTAACGGGCAAGACCTATGCCTGCTTTGAGCCGTCCATTGACTATGTGGTCATCAAGTTCCCGAAATGGGCGTTCGATAAATTTGTTTATGCAAAGAGAAATCTCGGCACCCAGATGAAGGCAACCGGCGAAGTGATGGCAATTGGTACCAGCTTTGAGCAGGCGATCATGAAAGCGGTTCGTTCCACAGAGCTTGGCGTGGATTCGATGAACATGAAAAAATACATCGAGATGTCCACGGAGGAAATCATGGAACGCCTCAGAAACAGCATTGAGGATGAGCGTGCATTCCAGCTGTTTGAAGCGCTCAAACGTGGCGTGAGCGTGCAGGAGCTGCATGAGATCACCATGATCGACGAATGGTTCCTCGATAAGCTCCTCAACCTCGTAGAGCTGGAGCAGTGGCTTGCCGAGGATGAACTCACGGAAGATAAATACCGCATTGCCAAGCAGTACGGCTATCTTGACAGCACCATCGAACGCATGTCCGGTCAGAAATGCCCCCTGCATCTGCGTGCTGTTTATAAAATGGTTGACACCTGCGCAGGCGAATTCAAGGCGGAAACACCCTATTTCTATTCCACCTTCGATGAAGAAAATGAGGCTGCACAGTTCATTGAAAGAACCGACACGGGCAAAAAGAAAATCATCGTATTCGGCTCCGGCCCCATCCGTATCGGACAGGGTATCGAGTTTGACTACTGCTCCGTGCATTGCGTGTGGACGCTCAAGGAAATGGGCTGCGAAGCGATCATCTGCAATAACAATCCCGAAACCGTTTCCACCGATTTCGATACGGGCGACAGACTCTATTTCGATCCGCTGACTCGTGAGGATGTGGAATCCATCATCGCTACCGAAAAGCCCGACGGCGTTGTGGTACAGTTTGGCGGACAGACTGCAATCAAGCTGACACGGCATCTTGCGGATATGGGCGTGAATATCCTCGGTACCTCTGCGGATAATATCGACGCTGCCGAGGACAGAGAGCGCTTTGACGAGCTGCTCGAACAGTGCGGCATCCCAAGACCCGAGGGCTTTACCGTCATGACAACGGAGGAAGCCGTGGTAGTTGCCGAAAAGCTTGGTTATCCCGTGCTGCTGCGTCCGTCCTATGTACTGGGCGGTCAGAATATGATCATTGCGCATTCCGAACAGGATGTTGTAGAATACATGGGCATCATCACCTCCACCATGATCGAAAATCCCGTTCTCATCGACAAGTATATGATGGGTACGGAGGTAGAAGTGGATGCGATCTGCGACGGCAAAGATTTCCTGATTCCCGGAATTATGGAGCATGTTGAGCGTGCAGGTGTGCATTCCGGCGACTCCATTTCCGTGTACCCTGCGCAGAATCTTTCAAAGAAAATCCGTGAAACCATCATCGAATACACACGCCGCCTGTCCCTTGCACTGAATGTCATCGGACTTGTGAATATCCAGTACGTTGTGTACAAGGATGAAGTGTATGTCATTGAAGTAAATCCCCGTTCCTCCAGAACTGTGCCCTATATCAGCAAGGTAACAGGCATCCCGATGGTGGACATTGCAACCAAGATCATGCTTGGTTCTTCCCTGAAGGAGCTTGGTTATGAAAGCGGGCTCTATCCGGAGGGTGATTATGTGGCAGTCAAGGTTCCCGTGTTCAGCTTTGAGAAGCTGCAGGATGTGGATACCATGCTCGGTCCCGAAATGAAGTCCACAGGCGAGTGCCTTGGCATCGGCAGAACCTTTGAGGATGCCTTGCTCAAGGGACTGGTTGCGGCAGGGTATGATCTCAAGCGTGAGGGCGGTCTGCTTATTTCCGTGCGTGACAGTGACAAGCGTGAAATCGTGCGTATTGCGGACAAATTCTCGCAGATGGGCTTTGAGCTGTATGCAACAAGCGGTACGGCAAGCTATCTGAACCGCAACATGATCGCAACAAACATGATCCGTAAGATCTCCGAGGAATCTCCGAATACCATCGACCTTCTGGAAAGCGGCAAGATCCACTACATGATCTCTACTTCCGCAAAGGGCAGAATGCCCGCCCGTGACAGCGTAAGGATGCGCCGCAAATCCGTGGAACGCTCTATTTGCAGCCTGACCGCCATCGACACGGCGGATGCACTGGCAAACGTACTCCTCTCTGAGCGCAGCATGGATGATGTGGAACTTGTGGACATTACGAAAATCTGATAAATAGTGACAAGAAAGAAGGAATGTGTATGCCATTTGTTAATGCCAAATGCACGAACTGTGGTGGTAATCTGGAGGTTGATAATACAAAAGATGCGTGGATCTGCACGCATTGTGATTCACCGTTTGTTGTAGAAAAGGCAATTAATAATTATAATACAACAAATTACAATACTATACGTGCGGATGTAGTGAATGTATATGGCGATAACACTGCAGATTTTGTCATCCGTGGTGGTGTATTGGTGAAATATAACGGTGCAGCAACTCATGTGGAAATACCGAATACGGTGACACATATTGGGGCTGCTTTTGCAGGATGTCTAGGTCTTGTTTCTGTTTCTATTCCAAACACTGTAAAAGAAATTGGAGTAGAGGCATTTAGTGGTTGTATTAGTTTAACTTCAATATCCATTCCAGATAGTATTACAAAGATAGACTATGGTGCTTTCTTAGGTTGTACAAGCTTGTCTTCAATCAACATTCCAAAAAGCGTACGGACGATTGGGTATTGTGATTTGGAAGCATCAGGCTTTTCATCTCCAAAAAGTTTTTTGGGTGTATTTAGGGGGTGTACAAGTCTGGCTTCAATTGTTATTCCAGATGGTGTAACAATTATTTCCAAGAACACATTTAATGGTTGTACTAGTCTAACATCGGTGAAACTACCAGAAACGATTGAAAAAATAGCGGAAGGAGCTTTTAGAGGCTGTACCAGTTTGATATCGGTGAACATTCCTAATAAGGTTTCTTTAATTGGAGATATGGCCTTTGCGGATTGTAAAAACTTGCTATCAATTACTATTCCAGATACTGTAGCCGAAATTGGAAATGATGTTTTTGCTAACTGCGATAGTTTGAATTCAATTAATATAACTCCTACAATGTTGAAAGGAAATTGGAAAAGTATTTTTAAAAACTGTAATAATTTGTTTTCGATTACTATATCAGATGGTATCACAGAAATTTATGACGCTTTTTTTAAGAATTGTTCTAATATAAAAACAATAAAGATTCCAGAGAGTGTAACGGAAATTGGAAATTCAGCGTTTGAATGTTGTAGAAATTTGACTTCTATCACAATTCCTAGGAATGTTAAAGTAATTAATAACTCTGCATTCGCTGGGTGCTCAAGTTTGACTTCTATTACAATTCCTGATGGTGTTGAAGTAATTAATAACTCTGCATTCGCTGGGTGCTCAAGTTTGGCTTCTATTACAATTCCTGATGGTGTTAAAGTGATTAAGAACTCTGCATTCGTTGGATGCACTAGTTTAACTTCGATTGTGATTCCTAATTTTCATACAATGATTGAAACACATGCTTTTGAAAATTGTCCCCTTTTAATAAATGTAGAGTATCCAAGAATAAGTAGTCAAATCAATAAGTTTCCGGCTCTTCAATTAAAAGAGATAAGAATGTATAACTTTAAATGCACCTATTGTGGTGGTGTATTAAATGTGTTTTCAAAAAAATGTGTTAAATGTAATAAGAGACAGGAATATACATTAAAAGATGCGTTTCAAATATTTTTGAAAAGATGTTTTGGGCGATAGTATGGAGGAAATTATGAAATACACACAGGGACAGTATCCCATTATCGACAAAAAGACCCTTGCGAAGGAAATGTACAGCTTTGTCATTCTCTGCCCCGAAGTGGCAGAAGCCGCACAGCCGGGTCAGTTTGTGCATATCCGTATCGGAAGCTTCACCCTGCGCCGTCCGATCTCCATTTGTGAGATCGACAAGGTGGAGGGTACGCTGCGCATCGTGTTTGAAGTGCGCGGCAAGGGCACAGCAGAAATCGCAGCACTCAATAAGGGCGATATGATCGACATGCTCGCACCTCTCGGTCACGGATTTACCGTGAATCCCGATGCAAAGAAAGTGATCCTCATCGGCGGCGGCATCGGTACGCCCCCCATGCTTCCCCTTGCGCAGATCTACGGTGAAAAGGCAACAGTCATCACGGGCTTCCGCAGTGCAAATGCCGTGATTCTGCAGGAGGATTTCAAGAAAACAGGTGCGGAAACCATCCTCTGCACCGATGACGGCACAATGGGTGTGCATGGCTTTGTTACACAGCCGCTGGAGGACGTCCTGAAAGCAGGCGGCGTGGATGCCATCTATGCATGCGGCCCGATGCCGATGCTGAAGGGCATTGCCGCACTTGCAAAGGCAAACAATGTTCCTCTGTGTGAGGTATCACTTGAGGAGCGCATGGCTTGCGGCGTTGGCGCATGCCTTGGATGCGCTTGCAAGGTTAAGAGAAATGACGAGGAATATTTCCTGCATGTGTGCAAGAATGGTCCCGTATTCAATGCTGAGGAGGTTGTTTGGTAATGGCTGATCTGTCTGTAAAAGTTGCAGGGGTGGAATTTAAAAACCCCATCATTCCGGCATCCGGCGTATTTGGCTACGGCAGAGAATACGAGGAATTTTATCCGCTTTCTAAGCTCGGCGGCATTGCGACTAAGGGTACAACAGGCACACTGCGCACGGGAAATCTCTCCCCCAGAATTGCCGAAACACCGGCAGGTATGCTCAATTCCGTGGGACTTCAGAACCCCGGCATTGACACCTTCATTGAAAAGGAACTCCCGAACCTGCTGACCAAGGATACGGTGATTCTTGCGAATATCGCAGGTTCAACCCCGGAGGAATGCGCAGGGGTTGCAGCAAAGCTTGACAAGACCGATGTGCATATGATCGAGCTGAATATTTCCTGCCCGAATGTCAAGCAGGGCGGTGCAGCATTTGGTACCTCCTGCACAAGTGCAGAAGCAGTTACCGCAGCAGTGCGCAAGGCAACATCCAAGCCTCTGGTAGTAAAGCTTTCCCCGAATGTGACAAGCATTGTGGAAATCGCAAAGGCAGTGGAATCCGCAGGTGCGGATGCCCTCTCCATGATCAATACGCTGCTTGGCATGAGAATTGATGTGCGCACTCGCAGACCGATCCTGCGCAACAATGTTGGCGGTCTGTCAGGTCCTGCAATTCTGCCGGTTGCTGTCCGCATGATCTGGCAGACAGCGAATGCGGTTTCCATCCCGATCATCGGCATGGGCGGTGTTTCCACCGGTGAGGATGCTATCGAGCTGATGATGGCAGGTGCGTCCGCCGTACAGGTTGGCGCAGCGATCTTCACAGATCCGTATGCACCGATCAAGATCGTGGAGGAAATGAATGATTTCCTTGATGCACAGGGGATTGCTTCTGTGAGGGATGTGATTGGTACGGTCAAACCTTGGTAAGCGGCGAGCCGCCGCTGGCATGTTTCTCCCAATGACCGCCTTGCGGCGGACAAAGGTCGAATGTGTTCATCGAAACTTCAATTTACAGGAGACCAACCATGAGTAATCACACATTTTCCATCATCATCCCCGCCCACAACGAGGAACAATACATCGGCGCATGTCTGGAAGCAATACAGCTTGCAAAAGCCGAGGTTTCCGACAGCCATGTCGAGGTGATCGTTGTCGCCAACCGCTGTACCGATAAAACCGCTGAAATTGCAAAAAGCTTTGGTGCAAAGGTCATCGACAATCAGGATAAGTGCATCAGCATGATACGCAATGCCGGCGTCAGAGCTGCAGAAGGTGACATCATCGTTACGATCGACGCCGACAGCTGCATGACAAAGGGTTCGCTGAAAGAAATCGCAGAAATGCTCGAATGCGGTAAATATGTCGGCGGCGGTACACGTTCAAAATTTGACAGAATATCCATCGGAATGCTCTTTTCCGGTGCGTATGTCGCTGTCAATCTCTTTCCTATCATGGTGAAGAACAAAGCTGCCCTTTCCGGCGGTATGTTCTGGTGTTATAAGACGGATTTTGAGAAGATCGGCGGCTTTGACGAAACACTCATCAGTCTGGAGGATATGGATTTTGCCGCAAGGCTGAACAAACTCGGCGTGAGCAGGGGACAGAAATTCGGTACATTGAAGAAATCCTACATCCTCACTTCCAGCCGCAAATTCGATGAATTTGGCGACTGGTACCTGATCAAGAACCGCAAGCTGACAAAACGTATCTTCACAGGCAAGGACAGAGAGGCAGCGGATGGATTCTATTATGATGTCCGATAGAAATATGTATTTTGAAATCAGATGATGCATGTTTCATCCAACCCCAAGGCTAAAACTATGAAAATTATGTTATGAAAGGTTAGATTATGAAAATCCTATCCGTAGACTTCGGTGACGCCCGTACAGGACTTGCCATCTGCGACAAATCGGAATTTCTCGCATCCCCCGTGTGTGTCGTGCAGGAGCGCAATTTTGAGCGCTGCGCCGATGCGGTCGCCGCAAAAGCAAAGGAACAGGGTGCGGAGCTGATCGTCGTGGGCTACCCGAAAAATATGAACAATACCATCGGTGAACGTGCCGAGAAATGCATGAATTTCGCAAAGCTTCTGGAGGAGCGCACGGGACTTGAGACTGTCATGTGGGATGAGAGAAGCACCACTGTTTCCGCCCATAATTACCTCAATGTGACCAACACCAGAGGAAAAAAACGCAAGGCAGTCGTGGATGCCGTGGCAGCGGTGATTATTCTGGAAAGCTATCTTGCATATAGAAAAAACTGTGTAAAATAAGTAAGCCGCCCGAAGGCGGCAGATCACCGGCGGCGGTGCGTCAGCACACGCTCTCAATCAAACTATTGGGGTAGTTTGATTGAGAATTAGTATTAGTGCATCATGGATGTGATGTCATCCAGTACACAGCCGGCAGCCTTAAGTGCCTGCTCAGCGTGACGCTTCATGCGGTGTTTCTGTTTGTCGGAAGTTCTGGAAAGCACATAGCATGCTGTTCCGGCAACTGCACCGACGGCAACACCCTTGATGATGGTGCTCATTTTCATATACTAACCCTCCTTGCAGGGGAACATCAGATTCTTGAGCAGCATACGCTGCTTCAGTGATAGCATTCCCATGATATAGGGGAAATAACAAAGGAAAAAGCTGTACTGCAGAAAAAAAGGAGTATCCGTATGGCATTGCATATCGTCCTCTGTGAACCACAGATTCCGCAGAATACCGGTAATATTTCACGAACCTGTGCTGTCACGGGTGCAAAGCTGCATTTGATTCATCCGTTCGGTTTTACGATCACGGACAAGCAGCTCAAGCGAGCAGGACTTGACTATTGGGATAAATTGGATATTACCGAATACGAAAGTCTTGCTGATTTTATGCGCCGGCATGAAAATGATAAAATTTACTTTTTCACCACAAAAGGGCGGAACCGTCACAGCGACGTGCAGTATGATGGACATAGTGATGTTTATCTGATGTTCGGCAGAGAGGATGCGGGACTTCCCGAGGAACTGCTCCATGCCCATGCGGAAACCTGTGTGCGCATTCCCATGCGACCAACTCTGAGAAGTCTGAATCTATCCAATTCCGTGGCGATTGCCGCATATGAAGTGCTGCGGCAGTGGGGTTATCCGGAGCTGGAATCACAGGGGAACCTGACCAAATATGAGTGGGAATAATTCCCAATAAAAGGAGAAAACGACTATGGAAAAAATCAAACTCATCACAGATACCACGAGTGATATTCCGCTTGCACAGGCAGAGGCACTGGGAATTGACATTCTGAGCGTCATGCTCAGCGTGAATGGCCAGTCCTATCGTGAGCGGGTAGATCTGTCCACGGATGAATTTTACGAGCTTCTGGAAAAATCCGACGAGCTGCCGACTACTTCACAGATTACGTCTTTTATCTATGAAGAAAAATTCAAGCAGTATCTGGATGAGGGATATACGGATGTCATCTGTGTATGCATCAACGGAAATGCCTCTGCAACTTACCAGAATGCCTGCATGGCAAAAACGAACCTGTATGAGAATTATCCCATGGCGGAAGAACAGATGCGAATCCATGTTCTGGATTCCCGCAGCTACAGCGCATTGTACGGATATCCGGTGAAACAGGCGGCATTAAAGGCGGCAGAGGGCGTTTCAGCTGATGAAATCGTAGCGTACCTGAAAGATTGGTTCTCTAAAGCAACGATATATTTTATCCCTCCGACGCTTAAATATGTCAAGAAATCCGGACGTGTTTCCGCCGCTGCAGCATTTGCAGGTGATCTGCTGGGACTGAAACCAGTTATTCAGTTTATTGACGGTGAAAATAAAGTTATCGAAAAGATCCGCGGCGAAAAAAAGGTAATCCCCACACTGGCAGACAAGGCAGAAAAGAACATGGTGTCCGGCGCACCTTATATTATTCTGCGTGGCTGCAAAGGTGAAACATCCGCGGCGCTGGGTGAAGAACTGACAAAGCGACTTGGTTATCCTCCGGCAGAAACTGTAAAAATAGGTGCAGCGATCTCCATCAATTCAGGCCCCGATGTGGTTGCAGTGATCGTGCTGGAAAATCGGTAAGATACATCATTTGCACATCTGCCGCAGTGTGGATGTGCAATTGCATTCGGAGGTACTATGAATTATCAGCTAATCATCATCGGCGGCGGTGCCTCCGGACTTTCGGCGGCAGTGACCGCCGCATCCTACGGCGTTGAAAAAATCGCTGTATTGGAACGTTCCCAGAGAGTTGGGAAGAAAATCCTTGCCACAGGAAACGGCAGATGCAACCTCAGCCATACCCCTGTTACAGCGGCGGAATATTACGGCAGCGTGGACGTTTCAGGGATACTTTCAGATTTTGGAAATGCCGCAGATTTTTTTGAAACACTGGGACTCTGCTGCCGTACAGACGAGCAGGGAAGAATGTACCCCTACAGCATGACGGCGACTGCCGTATTGGATGTCCTGCGCAGCGTATGTGCGCATTACGGCGTGGAGGAGATCTGTGACGCCCGTGTCACAAGGCTCGCCCCTATCGGTAAGCGTTGGCTTGTCAGCACACAGACAGCGGAATATACGGCGGATGCTGTCATTTTTGCCGCAGGCGGTCATGCCGCCCCACAATTTGGTACGGACGGAAGTGCTTGGGATCTGCTCGAAACACTGCAGATTCCGCTTGCGCCTCCGACCCCCGTGCTCTGTCCGGTTTTATCCGATGCAAATCTTCTTCGGCCTCTTAAAGGACTGCGTGCGAAAGCTGCTGTGGCGCTGTATGACAAACGGACGCTGCTTCGCTGCGAAACGGGTGAGGTGCAGTTCACACAGGATGCACTTTCCGGTATCTGCCTTTTTAATCTGGCAGGACTTGTGGATACGAAGCGCTGCGAAGATTTTCATATTTCGCTTGATCTGTGTCCCGAACAAAGCGAAGGCAGCATCCTCTCAATGCTCTACGCATTTCAGGCTGTGCGCTTTCATGTGGATTGTGAAGCGCTGCTTTCCGGAATTGTCCAGAAACCCCTTGCAAGGCTCATTTTAAAGCAATGCGGCATCAAAGCCGCAGATCCCTGCGGACAGCTTGGAGGCAGAGAGTTTTCGGCAATTGCAGCATATCTGAAGAATCTGCAGTTCCCAGTCAAAGGACTTTCCGACTGGAAACAGGCACAGGCAACTGCAGGCGGTGTGATGGGGTGTGCGCTGGACGAAAATTTGCAGGTAAGAAAACATCCGAATCTGTATGTTGTCGGTGAGGCTGCCGATGTCCACAGTATTTGCGGAGGTTATCACCTGCATTGGGCATGGGCAAGCGGTGTACATGCGGCAAAGCATGTTGCGGAAAGGAGCAGTCAATTATGATCCGTTTACAGAATATCCGCATGCCTCTTGATTATACAGAAGCGGATTTATACAAATCAGCAGCAAAAAAGTTGCAAATATCTAAAGACACCATCAAATCTCTGAAAGTCCGCCGACGTTCCGTGGATGCACGCAAACGCAATGCAGTTTCTTTTTTGTTTTCACTGGATTTGGAAATATCACAGGAACAACAGCTCCTGAAACGATTTGCCAATGATAATGATGTGCTTTCCGTGCAGGAAGTTCCCTATACCGTTCCGGCATGCCGGAATCCGGAGCGTCCCGTGATTGTCGGATTCGGCCCTGCGGGGATGTTTGCCGCCTATGTACTGGCGCTTGCAGGACTTCGGCCGATCGTGCTGGAGCGTGGCTGTGCGGTGGAGGAACGCATGGAAATTGTGCGGAAATTCCGTCAAAGCGGCATCCTTGACACGGAATGCAACATCCAGTTCGGCGAGGGCGGTGCAGGTACTTTTTCCGATGGCAAGCTTCACACAGGAATCAAGGATCCCCGCATACGCTTTGTGCTGGAGACCTTTGCCGCATGCGGAGCGCCTGAGGAAATTCTCTGGCAGGCAAAGCCGCACATTGGTACGGACAAGCTGACCAAAACAGTGCGGAATCTCCGAGAGAAAATCATTTCTCTTGGCGGTGAGATCCACTTCCGTGCGAAAGTAACGGGAATTACCCGAAAAAATGGTATGCTGTATTCCGTTCAGTACGAGAAAAATGGAGAATCATCAGAAATTTCTGCAAATCACGCAATTTTTGCACTCGGTCACAGCGCAAGGGATACCATGACCTATCTGCATGAAAGTGGTCTTCCGCTGGCACAGAAGCCCTTTGCAATGGGTGTGCGCATAGAGCATCTGCAGGCAGATATGGATCGTGCGCTCTATGGTGCATCCGCTGGGCATCCCGCACTTGGGGCTGCGGATTATAAATTGGCAGTCCATCTGCCAAACGGCAGAAGTCTGTATACATTTTGCATGTGTCCCGGTGGAGAAGTCGTGGCAGCTGCTTCCGAGGAGGGAATGCTTGCGGTCAACGGAATGAGCCATTTTGCCCGTAACGGCAGGAATGCCAACAGTGCGCTGCTTGTAGGACTGCATCCCGAGGATTTCGGTGACAGTCACCCCCTTGCAGGCATGCAGATGCAGCGAAAGCTGGAGCTTGCAGCATTTCAGGCAGGCGGCAGCACCTATGCCGCCCCCGTGATCCGTGTGGGGGATTTCCTGAAGAAACGGGAATCCGAACAGTTCGGAAAGGTCATGCCGACCTATACTCCGGCAACTGCATTTGCGTCGCCCGACAGGTATTTGCCGGAATTTATGTGTGAAACACTGCGTCTTGGCATTGCTGCAATGGATCAGAAACTGCGTGGTTTTGCCGATCCCGATGCAATTCTGACGGGCGTGGAATCACGCAGCTCATCTCCGGTTCGGATGCTGCGTGATGAGAATTATCAGAGTATCGGTGTAAAGGGCTTGTATCCCTGCGGTGAAGGAGCCGGATATGCAGGCGGAATCACCTCTGCCGCCGTAGATGGAATCCGCTGCGCCGAGGCGGTACTGAATGAGATGGGAGGAATGAACTGATGCAGCAGCTGACAGACATCGGTTATGTGAAAAGTATACTGGAACGCCATGGATTTCATTTTTCCAAGGCATTGGGGCAGAATTTTCTGATCAATCCCACAGTCTGCCCTAAGATTGCCGAGATGGGAAATGCTGCCGAGGAATTCGGTGTACTGGAGATCGGAACAGGCGTGGGAACGCTTACAGCGGAGCTTGCAAAGCGTGCAAGCAAGGTGGTTGCCGTGGAACTTGATGACAGGCTGTTTCCGATTTTAGAAGAAACACTTGCCGATTACAATAATGTGAAAGTCATCCACGGTGATGCGATGAAATATGACCTTGCAGGTCTGATTGCAGAGGAATTTGCAGGACTGCGAGTGGCAGTCTGTGCAAATCTGCCGTATTATATCACATCCCCCCTCATTATGCGCCTCTTGGAGGAAAAACTCCCCATCGAAACGATTACAGTCATGGTACAAAAGGAAGCTGCCCAACGTCTCTGCGCACCCATTGGCAGCAGAGAATCGGGTGCGGTTTCCGTTGCAGTGGCATATTACGGACAGACAAAAACGCTCTTTCAGGTAGCAAGGGGCAGCTTCATGCCTGCACCGAATGTCGATTCCGCAGTGATCCAGATTACGCTGCATAAGAAAAAGCCGTGGGAGGTAACGGACGAGAAGATGTTTTTCCGCATGGTAAAGGCAGGCTTTTCTCAGAGAAGAAAGCAGCTTTCCGGCGTTCTGGCAGGCGGACTTTCGATCCCGAAAGCACGGATGCAGGACGTGTTTGCACAGGCGGAAATACCTGCCAATGTTCGTATTGAAGCACTCACGATGGAAGAACTGGTAAGACTTGCAAATGCGTTGGCGTGTGTATAGAATGTGATGCCCGTAAAGACAGATTTTGTCTTTACGGGTTCTTTCTTTTCGGGAAATCCCCACCTTCACCCAAATTCGCAGGAAATAACACACAGCTGCCTGAAACTGCGCAAATTCTGCAATACAATCTGACAAAACTTCTCCCCACAATCTGGTATAATTAAGAAAAACACGGAATACAACCGGAAATAAGGAGGAGTTTCAAATGCGGAACATCAAAAAATTTATGGCATATGAGGCAGTGCGTCTGCCGCTTGGATGCATCGCTGCACTGGGCGGCGGTTATCTGTTGTCAGTCGGGACGATATGCGGCACGGCATCGCCGCTGGCTGCGGCGCTTGCTGGAATCTGTTCACCTGTGTATGCCTTCTGCATCCTGCTTGGCAGTCTGCTTGCCTATGTAGTGCAGGGAGCATCATCCGAAATGCGATTTTTGCTGACATGCCTGGTTAGTTTGTCATGTATGCGTATCCTGTTCTATGAAGCACGCCGACCGCATGTGCTTGCCATACTTACGACCATTTCCTGCAGTATTGCAGGAATCGTCAGTGATCTGGTATTTGATAGTGAAGATGGAAGAATGCCGCTCTACATTTTAGTATCCTTGCTTATTGGAACTGCGGCGTTCTTTCTTGCCGATGCGTGGAATGCATTCCGCAAATACGGTAAAATCGTACTGGATGCGGGAAAGAGCTTTACCTTTGCCATTACATATCTGCTGGGAATTACAGCACTGTGCGGATTGGATTTGTATTTTTGTAATGCCGGCAGAGTTGCCGGAATCTTCATTACCATGCTGGCAGCCCGTCAGTTCCGCCATAGCGGCGGTACATTGCTCGGCGCACTGACCGCATGCGGAACTGTACTGTGCAGTGTAAAACTCGGAATGCCGCTGCTTTTTTTGCCCGTAACCGCCATGCTTGCAGGATTTCTCAGTAAGCTGCCCAATGCACTGTTCATTCCTGTATATTTTCTCATGCAGACGCTCAGCAGTGCAGTACTTGACAGCAGTGCGGAATTTGCCAAGGTGCTGGTAGAACTTCTTCTTTCCTGCTGTTTGTATGCACTTTTCAGTAAAGCACCGTTGTACCGTATTCTGACATACCATACCGAGAAACCTGCAAACGGTCAATGTATTGCACATCGAGAACAATTTTTGTCCCAATCCATCAGCGGTTTGCGTGAGGAAGCAGCTGCCGTTATGCAGCATCTGCATCTCACAAAGCCCGTTGATGCAGTGCAGCTGGCAAGAGAAAGACTGTGTGCAGGCTGTAAGAATGAAGATTTTTGTTGGTCGCAGCGTGGAGAAAAAACGGAGGAAGCATTTCGTCAGCTCCTGCACAATCCATCAGCAAATCCCGGCCCCGAAGCAATGGCAGGATGTGTTCGCCGCGGGAAAATATTGGAATGCTTTCGGGAATGCGGGCAGCATGCGGCACTTGAACAGAGCCGCTGCGTGCATTTGTCACAAAGCCGCAGCGTCATGCTTGAGTACTTTCGTTTAATGGAGGAAATGACCACGGATTCTGCCCGACAGCGTGAGCTTCAGCCGTGCATGCAGGAAACGAACGGACTTCAGGAGATACTTCGTCTGTGCAAATGTGAGTTTCAGAGCTGTTTTGTGCATCGCTTGAAAAGCGGCAGATATGCAGCAGAGATTTATACAAGAACCGCACTTGCAGCTGATGGATCAGTGCAGGCACTTCTGAGTGAATTGCTCCATGTGGAAATGTGCAGCATTCCGCCGCAGGAGAATGGAGGCGGCATGCGATATTGCTTTTATCAGCGGCCTGCATATTGTCTGGAATACGCTGTCCGCAGTATCCATGCTCCGGGTTATGCACGATGCGGTGATACTGCCGATGCATTTACGGATGCACACGGAAATCAGTATCTGATCCTGTCCGATGGAATGGGAAGCGGTTCATCCGCATCCTTGGTTTCAAAAATTGCAGTAAGGGCATTTGTGCGGCTTGTCAGCAGCGGAATGCCGCCGGAAACTGCGATCCGTCTTGCCAATACAATGCTCCTGTCCGAAACCAATACCGAAGGATTTGCTACTCTGGATGTTTTGCGGCTCAATGCCGATAATGGAGAACTGCAGATGTATAAATCCGGTGCATCCTCCACCTTGTTCCTGCATCACGGTCAGGTAATGAAAATATCTGCACCCAGTTTTCCGATTGGTATCGTACCGCAGGCTGAACCGTTCCGTAAAACTGTTTCGGCATTTGCAGAGGATAAGATCATTATGCTGTCCGATGGAATCCATGAAGCCGAGTTTCCGTTTATGAAGGAGCTGCTGCTCCGGAATATGCCTTTGACCGAAGTGATTACACAAATCTGTGAAAAAGCAGGTATATTCCATGCAGGAAAAGCCGAAGATGATATTACAGTGATAGCTGCAAGAATCCGGTGTGCGGCAAACCAAAAACGGACAACCGCTGCAGAGCGCATGGCTGTATAGGGGAATCCTGTTTCCGTCAAAAACAGATAGAAAGGTGTTGTGAGGCGCTGCCTCACAACAGCCATTTATGTGCAAAATTTGTAATTTCTATCAGTTCGGTATACCCCCATACATGCTTATTCCGATACTCTGTACAAAAAACTCAGAAATACCATTGCCTTTTACCATGTTAATAGACAAAAAATCGTCGGAATGCACAAAAAAATAGACGTAATATTATCATACTCTATGAAATTCCAACACATAAATTGAAAACTCTTGCAACTATTCGGGATTTCTGATACAATAGATGTATAAGGGGGCGAAACCATGAATATGAATTCTACAACCAATCCTAATGATTTCCCGCTTTATTTGTTTTTTCAAGGGAAAAATAATGAAGCATATAAATTTTTCGGCGTGCATCGCATCACGGAAGATGGTGTGAGCAGGCATCGTTTTCGTGTCTGGGCGCCGAGAGCAAAGAGTATTTCAGTCGTAGGTGATTTTAACCAATGGCAGCGTGAAAGCCACACCATGTATCGTATCGCCGATGGTATCTGGGAAGCCGTAATTGACGGTCTGCAGCAGTTTGATGCGTATAAATACAGTATCGAAACGCAATCGGGGCAGATTCTGATGAAGTCCGATCCCTATGCTGTGCATTTTGAGACCAGACCGGCGACTGCATCCAAGATTTATGAAAGCAATTACACATGGCATGATGAACAATGGCTTGCATCCAAGAAAAAACAGGTTGTGTACAAGCGTCCGATGAATGTATACGAAGTGCATCTGGACTCATGGAAACACACATCCGATGGATCCGTCCTGGATTATGTAACATTCGCAAAACAGATGATCCCGTATATGCAGGAGATGTCCTATACGCATGTTGAGTTCATGCCGCTGACAGAGTTTCCGTATGACGGTTCATGGGGCTATCAGGTAACGGGTTACTATGCTCCTACGTCACGTTATGGAACCCCTGACCAGTTCAGAGAGATGATAGATCTGTTCCATCAGGCAGGCATTGGTGTCATTCTCGACTGGGTTCCGGCGCATTTCCCGAAGGATGCATCAGGTCTGTGCGAATTTGACGGCAGTTACTGCTATGAATATACCGATCCGAAGAAGATGGAACATAAGTCATGGGGTACCAGAGTGTTCGACTATGGAAAGGGTGAGGTTTGTTCCTTCCTGATTTCCAGTGCATGCTACTGGCTTGATGAATTTCATCTGGATGGTCTGCGTGTGGATGCGGTTGCGTCCATGCTGTATCTTGATTACGACAGACGTGACGGCGAGTGGAGTGCCAATATCAACGGCGGCAACGAAAATCTGGAAGCTGTTGAATTTTTCCGCCACCTCAACGAAGCTGTTTTTGCAAAGCATCCTGATGTATTGATGATCGCAGAAGAATCCACCGCATGGCCGCTCGTGACAAAACCGACGGACATTGGCGGTCTGGGCTTTAATTTCAAGTGGAATATGGGCTGGATGAATGACATGCTGCAGTACATGTCACTTGATCCGATCTACCGTGCATTCAACCATGATAAGCTCACATTCTCGTTCTTCTATTGTTTCTCTGAGAATTATATCCTGCCGATCTCCCATGATGAGATCGTTTATGGAAAGTGCTCCATGCTCAATAAAATGCCCGGATATGAACGTGATAAGTTCTCATCCTACCGTGCGTTCCTTGCCTACATGATGGCGCATCCCGGTAAGAAAATGCTTTTTATGGGACAGGAGTTTGCACAAAAAAACGAGTGGAATTATCAGACACAGCTTGACTGGGAGCTTCTGGAACAGGATGAACATCGACAGACATGGGAATTTGCAAAGAAACTGAACAAGCTTTATCTGGAAACTCCGGCATTCTGGGACAATGATGATTCATGGAGCGGTTTTAGCTGGATTTCACATGACGATTATAAGCAGAGCGTCATTGCATTCCGCAGAATTGCGGATGACGGCAGTGAAGTGATTGCTGTGTGCAATTTTGTTCCCGTGACCAGAGAAGATTATAAGATCGGTGTGCCCTTTGAGGGAGAATACGAACTGCTGTTCAGTACGGACGCAAAGGAATTTGGCGGACAAGGTCTGGCACTGGAAAATTATGAATCCATCGAATATGGCATGCATGGATTTGATCAGTGTATTTCTCTGACGCTGCCCGCACTTTCAGTGCTGTATCTTCGCCGTGTAAAGGAAGATAAGTTCAGCATCACGGAAGAACAGGAAAAGAAGCGTAAAACGAATAAACCCGAAAAAGAAGCCAAAACAGAATAATCATATATAGCAAAACTGTATTTTTAGGAGGAATATTATGAACGCAAAAAAGAAATGCATCGCAATGCTTCTGGCAGGCGGTCAGGGCAGCAGACTTTATGCACTGACACAGAATGTTGCAAAGCCGGCGGTTCCTTACGGCGGTAAATACCGTATCATTGACTTTGCGCTGTCAAACTGTACCAATTCCGGAATTGATACCGTGGGTGTATTGACGCAGTATCAGCCGCTTGTTCTCAATGATTATATCGGAAACGGTCAGCCGTGGGATTTGGACAAAATGTACGGCGGTGTGCATGTGCTTTCTCCATTTGAAACAAAGGAAGGTGCGGACTGGTTCCAGGGCACCGCAAATGCAATCTATCAGAATATGCGGTTTATCGAACGTTATGATCCGGAATATGTGATTGTACTGGGCGGTGACCATATCTATAAAATGGACTATTCCAAGCTTGTGGAATACCATGAGAAGAACAATGCAGATGGTACAATTGCGGTAATCGACGTTCCGATGGAGGAAGCGTCCCGTTTTGGTATCATGACCTGCGATGCTGAAAACAGAGTGGTTGATTTCACCGAAAAGCCCGCACAGCCCAAGTCCACACTGGCTTCCATGGGTATCTATGTGTTCACATGGAGCAAGCTCAAGCATTATCTGATTGAAAATGAGAATGCAAATACAGGATCCAAGGACTTTGGTAAGGATATTATTCCTGCAATGCTCGCAAATAATGAACGTCTGTACGCATACACATTTGAGGGTTACTGGAAGGATGTCGGCACACTGGACAGCCTCTGGGAAGCCAATATGGATCTGCTGAGTCCCAGCGTACCGCTGGATCTCTACGATCCGAAGTGGAAGATCTATGCACGCCACAATAATATGCCTCCGCAGTATATCGGAGAAAGCGCACATATTGAAAATTCCATGATCACTGAGGGCAGCAATATCAACGGACAGGTGGATTTCTCTGTCATTTTCTCCGGTGTTACGATCGAGGAAGGTGCAGTGGTAAATTACAGTATCCTGATGCCCGGCACAGTAGTTAAATCCGGTGCAGTTGTGGAATATGCAATTGTCGGCGAGAATTGCGTTGTAGAATCCGGTGCAAAGATCGGATGCAGCCCTGAATGTGTTGAGAACAGAGATGATTGGGGCATTGCAGTAGTCGGACATAATGTGACGGTTTCTGAAAATGCTGCCGTTCTTCCAAAACAAATTATTTCTGAAAATGTGTAAGGAGGCATCGCAAATGGGCGTAAATAATAATGTTCTTGGTTTGATTTTTGCAAGTTTGCATGATTCTACCGTAATAGATTTAACAAAGCACAGAACCATGGGTTCCATCATGTTCGGCGGAAGATACCGCCTGATCGACTTTCCGCTTTCCAGCATGGTAAATTCCGGAATTTATGAAGTCGGCGTTATCACAAAGTCCAACTATGGCTCCCTGCTGGATCATCTGGGTTCCGGCAGAGAATGGGATCTGGCAAGAAAGAAGGGTGGACTGCACCTTCTGCCCCCCTTCAGTCAGGAGGGCGGCGGTGTTTACAGAGGCCGTCTGGAAGCACTGAACAATGTCTGGAGCTTCCTTGAGCATTCTAAGGCAGAATATGTTGTAATGTCCGACTGTGACTATGTGACCACAATTGATTTCAATGCAGTTGTGGCGCAGCACATCAAGACAGGTGCGGATATTACAGCCATTTATGGCAAGTATCTGTACAGTGAGGACAGCGGCTCCTGCGTGGATGTTCTTGAAATGGACGAGGATGGCAGAATCCGCAATGTAATGATTGATCCGCAGATCTCAGGCGAATGCAACATCTGTCTGGATATGTTTGTGATGAGCAAGGATTTCCTGAGAAAGCTTGTCAGAGACGCAGCAAGCAAGAGTCAGTACAGCCTGATTCGTGACTGCCTGCAGGCAAGACTGAATGAATACAAGTTCATGGGTTATGAGCATACGGGTTATTTCAGCAGGATCGACAGCGTCAAGAGCTATTTCGACGCAAACCTTGCCCTGCTTGATGAAAAGAACCGCAATGCCCTGTTCAAACCCTCTGCACCGGTGTATACAAAGATCGGTGACAATCCCCCTGCGAAATACGGACTGGATGCCAAGGTGAAGAATTCCTTGATTGCCGATGGCTGCGTGATTGAGGGTACGGTTGAAAACTGTATTCTGTTCCGTGGAGTTAAGGTAGAAAAGGGCAGTGTTCTGAAGAACTGTGTGCTTCAGCAGGGAACAAAGGTAGGCAAGGACTGCTCGCTGAGCAATATCATTGCCGATAAAAATGTGGAAGTTTCGGATGGACGTGTTCTGACAGGTTCGGAAACCTACCCGATTTATATCAGTAAGAATGCAAAGCTTTGATCAGGAGGTGAATGGATTTGAATATTCTCTTTGCCGCAAGTGAGGCAGTACCGTTTGCTGCTTCCGGCGGTCTGGCAGATGTCATCGGCTCACTTCCTGCTGCGATCAGCAGTAAGGGGCACGAGTGCCGTGTGGTAATGCCGCTTTATCAATCCATTCGTCCGGATTTGCGTGAAAAGCTGACATTTCTGACCAATATCACCGTAGATGTTTCGTGGAGAAAACAGTATTGCGGTATTTACACTGCCGATTGGGACGGCATGACCTATTATTTTGTAGACAATGATTACTATTTCGGACGTGAAGGCTTGTACGGATTCTATGATGATTGCGAGCGATTTGTATTTTTCTCCCGTGCAGTTCTGGAAATGCTTCGATACATTGATTTTACACCGGATATTATCCACGGCAATGACTGGCAGACAGCCTTGATCCCCGTCTTTTATCAGGTGTTCTACAAATATCAGCAGGGCTATCAGAATCTTAAGCATGTGTTCACGATCCATAATATCCAGTATCAGGGAAATTTCGGCAGGGAAGTGCTGAACGAAGTCATGGGCATTCCGCTCTACCACATGGGGATGCTGGAATATGACGGTTCGATCAACATGATGAAGGGTGCAATCGAAACAGCGGACCGGATCACCACAGTCAGCCCAAGCTACGCATGGGAGATCCTTGATCCGTGGTATGCGCATGGTCTTGATCGTATTCTGGTGAATAAAAAACAGAAACTTTCCGGTATTTTGAATGGAATTGATACTAAGCTGTATGATCCGGCAAAGGATACATTGATTGCAAAGACATTCAGTGCCGCAAAGCCGGCAGGGAAGAAGGCATGCAAGGAAGCACTGCTTTCGGAACTCGGTCTGCGTGAGGGAGATGAGCCCGTAATTGGCATTGTGACTCGCTTTGTATCGCACAAGGGCGTGGATTTGATCCGCTATGTGTTTGAGGATATTCTCAAGCTTGGCTATAAATTCGCCATTCTGGGAAGTGGTGAGAAGATCTACGAGGATTTCTTCTCGGAAATGCAGTTCCGCTATCCCGAACAGGTCAGTGTTACACTGGGCTTCCGTCCGGAATTGGCAAGAAAGATCTATGCTGGTGCGGATATGTTCCTCATGCCGTCGCAGAGTGAGCCCTGCGGTCTGGCACAGATGGTGGCAATGCGATACGGAACGCTTCCGATCGTCCGTGAAACCGGCGGTTTGCGTGATTCTGTCAAGGATGACGGAAACGGTGATGGCTATGGATTTACATTCAAGACTTACAATGCACATGACATGCTTGATGCCTGTGCAAGGGCAAGGGCAAGTTATGATGATGAAAAGGGCTGGAAGGCTCTGATGAAACGTGCAATGCAGTGTGATTACAGCTGGGATGCATCTGCGGATGTATATATTGCACTCTATCAGGAACTTTGCGGCAACTAAAAGTATGACAATGCCGCTTTTGATGTTTGCGTCAGAAGCGGCTTTGTTTCCTTTGCATTGAATTTTTAGACTTTTTGCTCTAATGATGCAAATGTCAAAAGAATGGAGATGAGTACGATGGCAAGAAAAATCGATTTTGTATATAACAGTGAAAAGGAGACAAGTGAGAAATTATTTCAACTGGCGTCGGGATATATTTCTGAAACAACGATTCTTTTCGAGAATGAGAATATCATAGCAGTGGTACAAGCCGAAGGCAGCGTGGAATTTTACAATATGGACGATGAACGAGTTGCTGTCGGCAAAGCGCCAGCGGTTGAAAGCGGCAAGGAAGTATATACAGATGTATGCTGTCAGGCAGGAAACAGTCGGATTATACTGAAATTTCCGATTTACCAGTGGATCGACAACTATCCAAACTGCGATGGTGAGTATGACCGCTGGGATACAAAAATTGTAGGATTTCATACCGTGACGTTGGACTTGTTAACTTACTCAATTCTCTGATATTCATAAAAAGATGAGCCGTGAAGAAGATTTCTTCACGGCTTGTATTTTATGGTGAAACATTCGGAAATGTAAGTTTCCGTTGTGGGAATGTTTTATAATTCCACCGTTGCGATCCTCGGCTCAAAGCAGCAGCAGGGACGCACGCATACAATGCGCACGCCGCTTGCCCTCTGTGGGCCAACCTTCATGAATGTCGCAAGCACTGTGGTGTTTCCGTGCAGTCCTAAAGCGCCTATATTCGATTCGTTGACTGCGTTTGTGATGCGCTGTTCCATCTCATTTTGCTGTGTGTAGCTGCCGTCAACAAGCGCCTGCATCATCAGGGAGGATGCTTCAAAATGCGAACGACCCACTCCCACCGCCAATGTGCAGGGGGTGCATCCGAGCTGTGCAGCCGCTTCCTTTGACCAAGCGATGATTTCATCAAGTACAACATCCGTGTTGTGTTTGTGGAATACACGGTAGGTCTTGGCACGGATGGCAGGGCCGCCGCCGAACATCATGATATGCAGTCGGCACACATTGTCAGCCGTTCTGCGGATCAAAAGCGGCGCAGGCTCTACACCGGCGGAATCCGGATTCAATCCCCCCGACTGATCTATTCTCTGTGCATCATTTCCCATGATTCCCATGGGTCTGCCGGGAAGTCTGCGCAGCCCTTGTGCAATTCCTTCGCGGATGGCATCGAGCATAGCCCCCGTAACTCCTACATTCTCACCGATTTCCAGTACCATGTGTGGAATGCCGGAGTCATCGCACAGGGGACTGCAATGACTCTCAGCAGCCGTTGCATTCTCAAGAATGGTTTCGAGTACCCATTTTGCCTGCGGATTGGATTCCCTTTCGATTGCCGCACGGTAGGCATTCTTTTTGTCCTCGCGGAATGTGGAACCTGCTTCCACCAGTGTACGGCTGACCTTTTCAATGATCTGTTCCTTTGTCAGGTTCATTCGTAAATGCTCCTTCCTTTTGCAGCTGCAATGATCGCCGGAAAGCGTTCCACTTTTAAAAGATGCAGCGCTTCCATGCCAAGTTCGGGAAATGCAGCAGTGCGCTGTTCCAGTGTCCGCGCACCAAGCAAAGCTGTAACGGGTGGAATGACAGCATAGACTGCATTGTGTTGTTTGAGGGCAGCAACTGTTTCGGGATGAAGCGCCCCTTTTCCGAGGTGCAGCTTGACGCCGCCTGCGGACAGCGGAGCAATGCTGTTTTCGATTTCCAGCTTGTTGCTGGAAGTTGGGCCTACCCCTGCCGGGCTGACTGCGGTATGAAAAATCACACTGCCCTGCAGTTCAACTCCGAGCTGTGAAATTGTGCCGCCTTCCAGCATGGAAACAATTTTCGGCAGAACAGCATCCCTTCCGCATAAAATATATCCTGAAAGATAAACCATATCTCCTACATTCAGTGAGGAAATCACGTCATCACTGAGCGGAGTTTTCAGTTCAATACTCATGGACGCCTCCTTTATGCAGTTTGATCGCTGATCAGCATCAGGTAATTCTTTTCATTCTCAATCACACCGAATGCCCTTGCACGCATCATGACCTTGTTTGCCCAGTTCGTATGAGGTTTGATCTCATTCATCTTGTTGGCGCTTTGCCCCTTATGTACACCACCCTCGGTGCTTTCCAGAATTTGCTTTGCGTCCTCGTATTCCTCCCGTGTCACCGCCTGCAGACCGTTCACGAATCTGATGTGTGACGGATGTATTACAGTTCTGCCAACGAATCCATTTGCCTTGTCAAGAATTACCTCACGCATCAGCCCGTCAATCTCGTGGTTTACAAGCGGAATCCGCTTCATCAGGTAATCATCGAGCGTATGTTTCGGAAGTTCTTCGAACATCATCCGCTTGCTTGCACGGAAATATTCCCAGACAGGGCCTGAAACCACGAACTCATTGTTTCTGCTGAAAACATTCAGAATGTCAACCAGACATTCCCGAACGGTCATGATGTCGTAAATGGAGTAATCCACGCCCCTTCGCACACCGAAGCAGGATGAAAAATCCGTTCCTCCCACACGAATCTGCAGAACCATGTCATAATATTTATTGAGAATCGCACGAATGCTCATCAGCTCCTGCATACGGCTTTCCTTAAAGGCAACACGAGGATCCTCAATAATCGGCATTCCGTACAAAACTTCACCCAAATCCGCACTCAATGCTTTTAAGTAAGCGAAGTAGGCATCACCGTTTTCGGAATTGAATTTGGGAAAATTAATTCCTGTCAGTGCCTTTGCCATATGCGGTGTCAGACGCTGTGCAAAACTTTTAAACTGTTCGAGACTGCGGATACGGCAGAAGATCAACGGAATATCATCCTGCTGTAAATCGCCGTTTTCGATTGCTGTGCTGATCGCATCAAGTGTGCGCAGGACATTTTCTTCCGCTGCCGGAACATCACTTTCTGCGCAAGCATCCTCAAAGCAGAATACCATCGTGGTAAGACCCGGCATAGCACAGTTCATGATTTTCGGCAAAAAATCCTTAGTGCCGGGCATGTACATAGTTGCACCCAGGCAGTATTGTAAAAGCTCACGATCCGTGTATTTATTAAAATGTTCGGGTTCTTTTACAAACTGAAAATCGGGATTAAATCTTTGGTGTCTCATTCTTTTATACTTCCTTTTTCTGAAATAATAGCCTCCGGATAATATTCCTTGATGACACGCATCACAAGTGCAACCTGCTTTGCACGTTTCTTAGCGTCATCATTGGTCGTATCCCAGCTGTGTGTCTTTGCTACCGCACCGCCTGTTTTCAGATAAATCGGCGCAGCAATACGAATCATTTCAGGCACCTCGTAATGTCTGATGAAGCCACCGGTGGACTTGGGATTTTCCGTATGAATGTCGATCGGAATATCAATTGCCTGCCGCATTGCAGAAAGCATCTGCATCTGAATATCACGCACCGGATTGATGGAATTGGCTCCAATGCTCTCCAGAAGCTTTGCAGAGCAGGGATTTCCGTGACCTGTGTGAGCTGACATCTTGAATCGGCAGTCCGCAGGGATCTCACCCGCCTTGCGGAATTCATTCAATGCCCAGAGACAACCCTCGTCATATACAAGGAAGGAACGCACACCAAGTCTTGCCGCACGCTTGACATCTTCAATTGCACGCACGATCTGTTCCTGTCCCCGCAGACGATAGCCCATGCGTACCCCCTCGGGCGTGTTGACAGAAGCGGAAGTATCAGTTGTTGCACGGGGACCGATCGCAAGAATCAGCTCCACCTGCCACTGATGAGCATATTCCACCATCTTTTCAATCTCCTCATCAAGCAGCGTCCAGATTCCCTTTGTCTGTGTAACACGATGGATGCTGATACCATATCTGTCAAGCTCCTCCAACAGCGTCTTCATCGTGCCGGGTCCCTGAATCCCCGGAACCTCCAGACGAAATTGTGCACCGTCCGAAAATCGTTTCTCAGAGGTCGGCAGATCATAGGCATCACCGCACGGTAAGCCGATCTTTCCCAAAAATGTTCTTGTCTGTTCCATACTGTTCATCATTACTCACATTCCTTTCCTTGCAGTTCATTCATCAGTTCAGTAATCAGTCCCTCATGGGAAATATCCAAAGGCGGAAGCTTTCCGCTCAGACCCTTGTGAATGCGGATTTCCAGAAATCCTGCTTTTCCGCTTGTGCGCAGTGCGTTCACTGCGGCAATAATCTCATCCTTTGTGGTTACTGCGCTGTCAACCGTTGCATAGCCCGATGCCTTTGCAATGCCTGTGAAATCCACAGCAAACCCTGCGGACGGCTGTCCGCCAACGGATTCATGTGCACCATTGTTCAGGACAATGTGCAGGAAATTCGGTGCCTCCAGCTTGCTGACCATGGTCATTGCTCCCATGTGCATCATGCAGGCGCAGTCACCATCCAGTGTTACCACGGGGCGTTCCGGCTTGGAAACAGCAATGCCAAGTGCAACGGAGGATGCATGCCCCATAGAACCGACATTCAGAAAATCAAAGCGGTGGCTTTCCTTCCTGCGCTCACGCAGGAAATAGAGCTCCCTCGTTGCACGTCCCGTCGTAGCAGAGTAGATCGTATCCGACGGCATGCAATCCAGAATGGTTTCGATCGCCTCCTCACGGCTCATCGGATAACTCGTATCCGGTGTATTTGCTTTCTTTTCACCGGCAAGCACTCCCTTCGGCGCAATCAACGCCACAGGGCAGCGATCAGACATTGCTTTGGTGCATGCCCACTCCAGAATCTGTGTGACTTCTGTTTCATCGTTGGAAAGAACCCTGTATTCAATGTTCATGATCTCCGGCAGTTTTGTGGTAATTTCGCCCTGCAGCTGATGCTGTGCCCAGTCACCGGTTCCGGGCTGTCCACGCCAACCGATCAGCCAGATCATGGGTACGGAATATACATTTCTGTCTGCAAGCGACGCAAGGGGATTGACGGCATTGCCCATGCCGGAATTTTGCATGTACACCAGCGGAAGACTTCCGTTTGCAAAGTAATGTCCGGCGGCAATTCCAACAGCATTGCCTTCGTTAGCTGCAATAATATGCTCCTTGTCGGAAATATGCTCCTGCAAGTAATTGCAAAATCCGTTCAAATAAGAATCCGGCACACCCGTAAAGAACGTGACACCGTTTTTCGTGAGTTCCTGATAGAAAAATTCCTGATTCAGCATAAAAACACTCCCTTCAAAAATCAGATATTGCTTTTCGGATCATAGAAGCGGAAATATTGCGGCGCATCAGCCTTTGTGGTCTCCCATGCATTGTTGAATGCCTCTGCAAGTTCCTGCGGCAATGCTCCCGATGCAACCGCAGCAACATTTTGTTCCAACTGTGAGAGCTTTGATACACCAATAATGATTGCATCACCACGCTCCATATTCAGCATTGAATGGAACGCCATCCACCGATAGGTTGCCTCAATAATGCTGATCCCGTATTTTGCGCATACTGCCTTGAGTACGGAAATCGCATCGAAATATGATTGTTTCCAGTAACGGTTTTTATAATTCGGACGATGGGTGAAGCGTCCGTCAGCCGGTGCTTCTTCCATACTGGAATATTTATTGGTCAGCATTCCGCCCGCTAAAGGATTGTATGCGTAGAACCGCATTCCGAACTGATCAAGAACCTGTGCAAGTTCCGATTCCGCTCTGCGGCTCAAGGGATTGTACAGACCCTCGTATATGGTTGGCAGTATCCAGCCCTTTTCCTTGCAGCGATAATAAACATCCACTACCAGCCATGCCGGAAAATTACTCAATCCCAGCTCCTTGATTTTACCTTCACTGTGCAGCTTTGCGCATGCTTCCAGTGCAGATTCTACAGGAGTATCCTTATCCGGAAAGTGCAGATACAGCGTATCCACTGATTCCGTTTGCAGGCGGCGAAGGGATTCGTGAAACTGAGTCATAACTGCATTTCCGTCAAGCTTTCCGGTAATGCGGGGATTCACCTTAGTTGCAATTTTGAACGGGTTGTTCCCGAAGCGTTTCAGTGCATCGCCGATCAATTCCTCACTCTGTCCGTTGTTGTAGACATACGCCGTGTCCAGCTCAGTGTAGCCAAGCTCCCCAAAGGTTCGTATCATTTCTGATGCGCCGTCACCAAATATGGATTCACCGAATGTCATCGTACCAAGTACAAAATTTACTTGATTCATAACTTCCTCCTTCTCTAATAATTATTATATATATAACCTTTTGGTTATATCCAGAATAAAAATGAATCAAAACTGAGGACATTGCTAAAACTCAATGCTTTCAGAAATGATGTTTAAATTATAAATCATATAACTTTTTCGTTATATTAAAACCCTTTGATAGCCGCCGACAAGTAAATCGTCAGCGGCAAAATCACATAATTGGATTATACATCCAGTGTTTTCAGAATTTTGATCAGATCCAGCACAGGCTTTGACAAATGCTGTCCCTTACGATAAATTGCAACAATTTCTCTTGTAGAGATTTCCTGATGCAGGGAAAAGCAGGTGACATCGGAATGTCCGATTTTGTAGCCGGTCAGATAGGAAGGAATCAATGCGGAGCATATGCCCTCGCTTACCATGGCTTCCAGTGCTTCCAGACTGCGGCAGTCAACAACTTTTCGCAGGTGCAGATTATATTTTCTGCAAACATTATCCAGAATGATCTGCATGGGCATTCCTTCACCCAGAAATGCAAAATCCGCTCCGTCGATCATATGTATATCAACAGCAGGATATTTGCGGTTGTTCACAGAAACAGCTGAATCCCGAAGTTTACGGCATAAATCCGTGCCATTTGGAACAGCAATGACTGCTTCTTCCTTCATAACATGCTCATAAGAAAAGAGCTGCTCGTTCACAGGAAGTACAGTCAGGCACAAATCAAATTCCCCTCGCTGAGCGCTGGCAATCAGATCCTGACCGCTTCTTTCCTCCAATACAAGGTGCATTCCCGGATAAGCTTCACGGAATTGTTTTACCAGTTTCGGAGCAATGCAAAAGCAGCGATGCGGAGAAATACCCAACACAACACTGCCGGAGCGATTTCCTTGCAGTTCAGAAAACTGGTGCTGCATCTGACGTTCCAGTTCCAGAATCTTTCTTCCGGCATCCAGGTAAATCTTGCCTGCATCCGTCAGACGGATATCCGTTCCCGTGCGTTCAAAAAGAATGACTCCCAGATCCTTTTCAATTTTATGGATATATTGGCTTAAAGATGGCTGAGAAATGCCAAGAATCTCTGCAGCCTGCGAAAAACTGCCCGTATTATGCAAAATAAGTGCATAACGAAGCTGTTTCATATTCATATCGTTAACCTCCGATATACACAGATGGCAGGCAAACTGTCTGCCGGCTGCACAGAATCTCATTGGTTTCTATTATAACGCAATATTTCAGATTTGTCAATAGCAAATGAAATGTTTTCAGTGGGAAATATATGATGATGTATAGCGCTGTGATGAAAAAATATGCAATCAGATCATGTAAAAGCGGGGGTTAAACAGGTATGTCCAGCAATTCAAAATGATTGCGTTTGCACAAAATAATCCCTTCCTTGCACAGTTTACTGATCTCAGCAGAAAGACCGCTTCTGTCTACCTCAAGATAATCAGCCAGCTCCTGCCTGTTGAAGGAAATATCAAAACTGCTGCTTCCGTTTTTCTTTGACTGCAGCAGCAGAAATGTCATCAGCTTGTCTCTGGTGGAACGCTGTGAAGTTACTTCAATTCTCTGATGAAACAGAAGATTTTTGGTTGCGAGATCTTTCATCAGATTGAAAATGAGCTGTTGATGAAATCCACAAGCATTTGAACAGGAATGCAGCAGGCGATGACAGTCAATGAACATGACTTCACAGGGTTCATTTGCTACGATTGCGACCGGAATCGAAGAAATTTCCGCACATGCAAATGATTCACCGAAAATATCGGATTCCGCTATTTCTGAAACAATACTTTTGTTTCCGTTATAATCCATACGGATCACCTGTGCTGAGCCGTGCAGCATAATGCCGATAAACTTTGCCGGATTTCCTTCAGCAAGAATTGTATATTTCTTATCAAAAAATTCAACCTTAGCCCCAAGGCAGCCGAGCAGTGCAATCAGATTTTCGTCTTCGATCCAATAAAAAAGCGGGCATTTTCTCAGAACTTTAAAATATTTTTTCATGTTGTTCTCCTTGTTTCCATTTGTGCCTTGACGCCTATTATTATTATACTAAATTGGTTGAAGAAATGCAAGTAAGAGTAAAAAAGAAAAATGAATATTCTCCATGCAATGTGCAAAAAGTACTCTTGACAAATCATCAAATTCTCATTATAATAAAAATACCGAATGCTGATTTACCAAACCGGAATAAAAGCACCGTCCGAAAAAATCAGTATGAAGTGATATGATTAGTTATTTGAAAGGGTGGTAGAACCATGAACAAGTACGCAGGAACACAAACTGAAAAGAATCTTGAGGCAGCATTTGCAGGTGAATCTCAGGCAAGAAACAAATACACTTATTTTGCTTCTAAGGCTAAGAAAGAGGGCTTTGAACAGATCGCAGCACTTTTTCTGAAAACCGCCGAAAACGAAAAGGAACATGCAAAGCTGTGGTTCAAGGAACTGAACGGCATCGGTGATACAGCAGAAAATCTTGCTGCTGCAGCAGAAGGCGAGAATTACGAGTGGACAGATATGTATGAAGGATTTGCCAAGACAGCGGATGAAGAAGGTTTTCCGGAGCTTGCTGCAAAATTCCGTCTGGTAGCGGCAATTGAAAAGCATCATGAGGAACGTTACCGTGCGCTGCTGAAAAATGTGGAGATGGCACAGGTGTTTGAAAAGAGCGAAGTCAAGGTATGGGAATGCCGTAACTGCGGTCATATCATCGTAGGTACCAAGGCACCGGAGGTTTGTCCGACTTGTGCGCATCCTAAGAGTTACTTTGAAATTCACGCTGAAAATTACTAATACGCAAAGCGACACTGCACAAAACCGTCTGATGGTTCTGCGCAGTGTTGCATTTATGTCATTCGATAGGATGTTATAAAACCGATGGGGTATCCCTTGCCTGCAGCAGGGGATACCCCATAAATTATTTTGTAATAGATTAACCGAAGTATCTCTTGAGCAGACCCTCAAATGCCTTGCCGTGTCTTGCTTCGTCCCTTGCCATCTCATGTACAGTATCGTGGATAGCATCGAGATTCAGTTCCTTTGCACGCTTTGCGAGATCAAGCTTGCCCTGTGTTGCACCGTGCTCAGCAGCAACACGCTTCTCCAGATTTTCCTTAGTGGATGCGGAAACAACTTCACCCAACAGCTCTGCAAACTTTGCAGCATGCTCAGCTTCCTCGTAAGCAGCCTTTTCCCAGTACAGACCGATTTCAGGATAGCCTTCTCTGTGCGCAACTCTTGCCATTGCAAGATACATGCCTACTTCTGTGCATTCACCTTCGAAGTTTGCCTTCAGACCTGCAATGATCTCAGGATCTGTAACAGCCTTTGCAACACCAACCTCATGCTCGCAAGCGAATACCAGAGCTTCTTCGTCATTCTTTTCGATGAACTTAGAACCCGGTACCTTGCACTGCGGACATGCCTCCGGTGCAGAATCTCCCTCGTGAACGTAACCGCATACAGGACATACATACTTTTTCATAATCATTTCCTCCATTAAAATAATTTTTGATTTTTGTTTATTCATTGCCATCAACCAGACAAGCTGAACAGATACCGTACAAGGCAAGCTCGTAAGAATCCACATGGATTTCAGGATATTCCTGAAAACTTTCCATCAGGTTCTTAATGCAGACATCTTCAAGATTGCCGCATTTGCGGCATATGAGATGATCATGCAGCCTCGTAGTCTTGTCGAAGCGATCCGGCGCATCCGGCATCGGAATGCGGCGGATTTCTCCTTCACGTTCCATCAATCCCAGATTACGGTATACCGTACCAATGGCAATGGATGGCATCTGCGCTTTGGCAGCCATGTAAATCTGCTCCGCTGTCATGTGGCATTCCGTCGTTTTAATGATCTCTGAGATCAGTCTTCGTTGTTCGGTCACTTCCGTCACACTCCTTTCGTAGGATTAAGAATGATTCCTAATCCTGCTGTGATTATATTATATCATAACTATTATACTTTGTCAATCGTTTTTTTAAATTTTTTTATTCGTCAAATGTGACAAATTCTTATGTTTGGCGATATAACGAAACATAAGTTGCTGTAGTGCGTAATTATTTAGGAAAATAGTCATTTTTGTTTTCGATGTATTAATTTGTTATCGAGGACGTTTAAATATTTATTTGTGTATTATCACTAAAAGACGTAATTTGTTTTGTGGAATATACCACTTGTAAATTTTGGAAATTTGTGATATAATATAGTACAAAGATGAATGGGTGATAATATAAGAATAAATTTATGAAAAAGGAGTCAATTTATGAGAATTACAATGATGAGAAAGGGAATTGCAGCAGTCCTTGCAATGGCAATGGTTGCATCTGCAGTTCCGAGTCATGCACAATTGGCAACGGCGCTGAATCTGAATGACAGCTTCATTTCAGCCGGAAAGCTTGCAGAGGCAAGTACATCTGCAGTTGTTGTTTCCGAAAGTGCAGGCTACGCAGAGGGTGCTTATGCACAGTGGTCAGCTGTAACCAATGCAACCGGCTATAATGTATACTGTGATGGTGCAAAGATTGATTCAATGCTGATCAGACAGTATGCAACACATTTCAGAGCCGATGTGGTCGGAATCAAATCGGGCAGCCACACGCTGAAGATCGTGCCGATCATCGGCGGCAATGAAGATGCCTCCAAGTCAGCGCAGGTGCAGGTAACATCCTCCGCACATGACAGATCCGGCTTTGCATTCGTAAACGGCAAGGCAATGGGTGCATACAATGCGGACGGTACGCTCAAATCCGGTGCGATCGTTGTCTATGTTACCAATGCAAACAAGGACACAGTTTCTGTTTCCATGGATGCAGGCAGCGGCGTGACCAATGTAACAGGTGTTCAGAACATCATTACAGGTTACAAGAAGGGGAAGGAAACAAGACCGATTGCCATTCGTTTCATCGGCAATGTGACCGATCCCGGCAGCATGGCTAAGGGCGATCTGCTTGTGGATACCGTTAAGGCAGGCATGACGCTTGAAGGTATCGGAAATGATGCTACATGCAATGGATTTGGAATTGTCATCAAGAACAGCACCAATGTGGAAGTGCGCAACCTCGGCTTTATGAACTGCAACAGTGATGAGGGCGATAACTGCGGACTGCAGCAGGGAAATACCTACTGCTGGGTACATAACTGCGACTTCTTCTATGGTGATGCAGGTTCCGATGCCGACCAGGCAAAGGGCGATGGTGCGCTGGATACAAAGAAATCCCAGTACATCACACATTCCTACAATCATTTCTGGGACAGCGGAAAGTGCAACCTGCAGGGTGCAAATGCAAGTGACACCTCCAATTTTATTACTTACCATCACAACTGGTATGACCACTCCGATTCCCGTCATCCGAGAGTCAGAGTAGCAACCGTTCATGTGTATAACAACTACTATGACGGAAACTCCAAGTACGGTATCGGTTCCACCACAGATTCCGATGTTTTTGCAGAGAGCAATTACTTCAGAAACTGCGCAAAGCCCATGATTATTTCCAAGCAGGGCAGTGATACCGAATCCACACTTTCCGGTGAAGCAGGCGGTATGATCAAGGCATACGGCAACGTAGTAGTAGGTGCAACTTCCTACAAGCCCTACAGCACAAGTGCTTCGAATTTTGACTGCTATGATGTAAAATCCAAAACCGAACAGGTTCCTGCTTCTGTAAAAGCATTAAACGGCGGTGCGACATATAACAACTTCGATACTGCAAGCAATATGTACAGCTATACCGCAGACGCTGCGGAAAATGTTCCGGCAATTGTTGAAAAGAACGCAGGCCGTGTAAATGGCGGCGACTTCAAGTGGACATTCACAGACAGCGTGGATGACAAAAGCTCCTCTGTGAATACCGCACTCAAGGCAGCACTGGTATCCTATAAGGATTCCATCGTTGCCATCGGCAGCGGATTCTCCGATAATACGGATGCTCCGCCGCAGACACAGCCTCCGGCACAGACTACTGCTCCCGTCCAGACAACAGCCCCCCCTGCAAATACCAATCCTCCTGCTGCTGCAGGCGGATATGTGCATGATTTCACCGCAAACGGAAAGGACAGCAGCTTCTATACCATCAGCGGTAATCTCTCGACTTCCAAGGGAAGTGTGAATTATGCAGGTAAGACTCTGACGCGGTGCCTGAAAATGGAAACTGCTACCAGCATTTCCTTCAATGCAGGTGCAGGAGGCAAGCTGACGCTTGTCTTTGCAGAAGCCGGCAAGGCAGTCAAGGTTGACGGAACCAAGTATACGACCGATGCAAATGGCATTGTAACCGTTGATCTTGCAGCAGGTGCACATACCATTACAAAGGGCGACAGCATCAACCTGTTCTATATGGCATATGCAAGCGGGTCCGGTGAGAATATCTCCACGACCAAGGCGCCGGAAACCAATCCCCCTGCACAGAACACAACGACTACAACAACACTTGCACCGGATAATACACAGCCTCCGGCAGTTGGACCTTCCATTCCTTCCAATGCAAAGGTGATCTACTGCTCACCGAACGGAAAGGGAAGCGGTACTTCCAAGGATGATCCGACGGATGTCAAGTCCGCAGTTGCAGCAGTACCCGCAGGCGGCGTGATTTATTTGCTCGGCGGTACCTACCAGTTCTCCGAAACCATCATGATCGACCAGAACAACAGCGGTACCGAGAATGCGCTCAAGACGATTTCCGCATACCCCGGTGAAACCGTTGTATGGGATTTCACTGGACTTGGCGAGGCTGACCCATCCAAGAGAGGTGTCGTACTGGATGGTTCCTACTGGCACTGGTACGGCTTTGAGATTACAAAGGCAGCCGATAACGGCATGCTGCTCTCCGGTAATCACAATACCATTGAAATGATGGTATTCAATGATAATCAGGATACAGGTCTGCAGCTGTCCAGATACAGAACGGACACCAACACCATTGCACAGTGGCCGTCCTACAATCTGATCCTCAACTGCACATCCAAGAACAACTGCGATAATGCAACAATGGAGAATGCCGATGGTTTCGCTGCAAAGCTGACCTGCGGCGAGGGCAACGTATTTGACGGCTGTCTTGCATACAATAACTCCGACGACGGTTGGGATCTGTATGCAAAGGAAGCAACAGGCCCGATCGGTGTTGTCACCATCCGCAACAGCATTGCATTCCGCAACGGCTACACAGAATTTGGTGAGGGCTATGGCGATTGCGACGGCAACGGCTTCAAGCTCGGCGGTGCAGGCGTGGGTACTGCACATGTTGTTGAAAACTGCCTCGCATTTGAAAACCTCAACTGCGGCTTTACGGATAACAATAACCCGAAGCTCGGCAGTCTGACCAACTGTACTGCATTTGATAACAGCATTGGCGGCAACGGCAAGCCGAACTTCTCCCTGTACCGCTGCACGGACGATGGCTGCGACTTCTCTAAGGTGATCTGCTATGTGAAGAACCAGGAGGGCAAGAACGACAAGTTTGTCGGCACCATCGAAAATTCCGCATACTATAATAGCGGCAAATATTACTATGTAGGCGGCAAGCAGGCAATCAACAACGGCGACAAGATCGGTGAAATTGTCCCCCTGACCGATAACGATTTCATCAGCCTGAGCGTTGGCGCAATGGGTACGGATTTCCATAAGGAATGGAGAAATGCAAACGGCTCGATCTATACAAAGGGCTTTGCACAGACAAAGGAATCCAGCACCTACGCAGCACTTGGTGCGAAGTTCTATTATTCCGATGATCAGCCCTCTACAGAGCCTCCGGCAACCAATCCTCCCGCAACAGAGCCTCCGACGACACCGTCCGAGCCTACTGAAACTGTAACTCTGTACGGTGACGCAAATTGCGATAACAAGGTAGATATTCTGGACGTAATCACACTCAATAAGGCTTTGCTTGGCAATAATGGCATGACAAAACAGGGTGAAGCAAATGTTGATGTGGATAACGATGGCAAGCCGAGTGCAAATGACTCGCTGAATATTCTCAAGTTTATTGTGAAACTGGTAGATAAGCTTCCTTTATAATGCAAGACTGGGGCGGCATCATGCCGCCCCAAAATTTTCAGACCGTATCATTAAAAAAGAGGTATACCTATGGAGTTAAAAATAGCCTCTCAGGAACAGCTCAAATTTATCAAAAAGCTCTATCTTAGCGCATTTCCTCCTGAGGAACGGAAACCATTTGCGCTGATTCTCAGACAGCGAGCAAAAGGACTTCTGCAGGTTTTTACAGCAATGGATGAAGGTGAACCCGTTGGATTTGCCATTACAGCAGTATCGGATTCGTTGATTCTGCTTGATTATCTTGCTGTTTCCGATGTATTCCGGAACAGGGGATATGGCAGCGAGATTCTGAAAGCGCTTGCTGTATATTATCATAACACGCCCATGTTTCTGGAAATTGAAACACCGGATGCGCATGCACCCAATCAGGCAGAGCGCCTTGCACGAAAGTCATTTTATCTTCGCAATGGTTATTATGAAACAGGAATATCCGTGCTTCTGTGGGGAGTGAAAATGGAAATCCTTTCAACTTCCAAGCAGCTGACTTATGAGGAATGCGACAGCATCTACAGCCGTATCTATGGTATAATGCATGACAAAATCGTCCGTCGAATCTGATCAATGGTGTGAATGCACAAAATACGAATGTGATTTTGTGCATTCCTACAAAAAATATATGTATTTTGAAAAAAGTGTCAATTTTTGCCCTTCTGTATTGTCTATAAAAGTAGAGCCGTCTGAAATATGCGGCAAAAAAATAAAGGAGGACAAGTATGATACAGGAATACCAACAGACGAGAAAAATCATGCATGAAAGGATCCGCAAGCTTCGCAAGGTGAACCATATCACACAGGCACAGATTGCGCAGCATCTTGGCATCAGCCGAAGGACCTATGCCAATTACGAACGTGGTGTACATGCCATGCCGGCGGAAATTCTTGTCCGTATCGCTGACACCTTTGGAGCAAGTCTTGATTATCTGACGGGCAGAGAAGCTTGAAGTATTTGTATTTTTTGTACTGCGGATTTCCGCAGTACTTTTTTGTTTTCGGGCATAATAGTATATGGACAGAACCGAGATTTTGTGGTATAATCATGTTAAATAACATGATATTCGGGAGAGAACAGGAGGAAAAAATGCGTTCGGAAGAAAAAACAAATGTGCGCAACAGCGTCAGCCGTATGATACTTGTCGCAGTGAGTATTCTCATTCAGATCGGCTGGCTCTGTCTGCTTGTGATCGGACTGAACCGTCATTCAGCGTGGATCTCTCTTGCGAGCAGCCTTCTTGCAGCGATTTTAGTGCTTTATATTTATGTATCCCATACAAATGCTGCATTTAAAATGCCGTGGATCATTTTGTTGCTGCTGTTCCCGCCGCTGGGTGTGATGCTCTATGTGATGTTCGGTAATTCCGGTGCAACGGAGAGTACCCGAAAGCGTTTTCGAAAGGTACAGGAGGAATATAAGGGACTGTATGCACGTCCCGACGATGCACTTCGCGCCGTAGAAGCAAGTGATACCGCTGCTGCGAATCAGATGCGTTATATTCGTGATTATGCCGGCTGCCCCGTATATGGAGAAACGGCAGTGGAATATTATGGCGATACCATGAAAGCGTTTCTGGCACAGCTTGATGCAATAGAACAGGCAGAGCATTTTATTTTTATGGAATACCATGCCATTGAGGAAGCAAAAGCATTTTCGATGCTCCGTGATGTACTTGCGAGGAAGGCTTCACAGGGGGTTGAAGTACGTATCTTCTATGATGACGTTGGAAGTATCGGCTTTATTAATCTGGATTTTATCAAACGTATGAAGGCATTGGGAATCGAGTGCCGTGCGTTCAATCCTGTTATGCCCATTCTGAACCTGTTCATGAACAACCGCGATCACCGTAAAATCACCGTTGTGGATGGGAAAATCGGATTTACAGGCGGCTATAATCTTGCAGATGAGTATTTTAATTTTACACATCCCTACGGCATCTGGAAGGATACGGGAGTGAAGCTTACAGGAGCAGCCGTGCGAAGTTTGACGCTGATGTTTCTGGAAATGTGGAACTGTGCAAAACACACAGATACAGATATTGCAAAATATTTGCCCGATATAACGGCGGAAGGGGAGGGCTATGTGCAGCCCTATGCCGATACACCGCTTGATAATGAGTGCGTGGGGGAGAATGTTTATCTGAATCTCATCAGCTGTGCAAAACATCGGCTCTATATTACCACGCCGTATCTGATCATCAGTGATGAAATGACTCGTGCGCTGGGTCTTGCAGCCAAGCGCGGCGTGGATGTTCGAATCATTACACCCGGTATTCCGGATAAAAAGGTGATCTATCATGTGACACGTTCCTACTATGCGCAGCTTGCACGCCAGGGGGTTCGGATTTACGAGTACACCCCCGGATTTATGCATGCAAAGCAAATGCTCTGTGACACAACAGCGGCGATTGTAGGCACAATCAATATGGACTACCGCAGTCTGTACCATCATTTTGAAAATGGTGTGTTGATGTGGCAGTGCCCTGCAATTGA
>SVNQ01000014.1 GCA_015066865.1 Ruminococcus sp. | reverse complement strand
ATCTGCCCAATATGCGCAACGTTGAACTTGCTATCGTTCCCATGAGCAGCAAGTTTGGTACGGAAGCAATCAAGGGTGCTGAGCCTTTCTATGTAAAATAATGTGTCCGCAGAACCTGCCATACGGCAGGTTCTTTTTTGCATAAATACATGTTGCCGCAAGGCATACAATTTTATTGATCCACAACCGAATAGAACGAAACCCCGCGCAGAGATTCACAAATCTGCACGGGGTTTTACTATTCAAAAATCTGATAGCTGTTATGCAGCACAGGCACTCAATCAGCATCCCCAGAAACGGTACATCTCAAAATACACCATGGCAAACACCGCAAGCGCATTGCCCGCAGTATCGAGAGCATATCGGATCATTGCAGGCTTTGCGTTCTTCTTTGAGAGCATGAAAATGGTGGAGCTTACAGCAGCAGCGATGCAGACCGCAATGCAGACCATCTGGACAATGCCGATGGCGATGGCTTCACCTCTGTGCATGCCGTAGGAAAGGCTGTAGAACACACATGCCGTGATGAGTGCAAGGATGGAAACAAGCTTTGCGATCTCGCCTGCGGTCATCATGGCGCAGCCCTTGTAGGATGTCCAGCGCTTGGCTCTGCGCAGTTTCCACTGGATGCGCAGGAAATAGGAAGCAATCACTGCCAGCAGCACATACACGGTAAAGAGTATAAGCTTTCCAAGATACAGATCGTCTTCGATATAGTCCATCGAGCTGACGGAAAAACCGCTTCGTCCGTTCGGATATGCCGTCTCGCCAATGATCATTGCAGAACCCTCCGCCGTGATCTGACATACCCCTTCTCCGATGCGTTCGATCTCGCCGATATCGTCAAGCTTCGTGCCGTTTAAATAACCCATGAATTTCATCAGTCCCCGATAGATCGAACGTGACGGAAGATAATAGCCCTGCGGTGTGATGGTTTCCGCATTGCCCGTCGGTGCATATTTCGCATCGGACAGCGCACCGAATGTGAGTGCAGATGCATTCTTCATATACCAGTTGCCTTTTGGTTCATTGACCAGCACTGCCATGCCGAATCCCGTCTGCGGATCGAAGATCATATCCGCGTTGCATGCATTTGTTGCGCCGCTGTGACCGTAGACACGCACGCTGTACTCAAGCGGCCAGAAGCCGTAACAGGCTGCAGGAATTTCGGACTGCCCATAGAATGCAGAACCAGAAAACAGCATTTCCTGCGTTTTGGGATCTTGGAACAGCGGTGCATCCGCATCCACAAATGCCTGTGCATAGGTCATCAGATCGGAGAGCGTTCCTGTCACCGCACCTGCGGGATAGCATTCAATGTAGTCGATGCAAGTACCCAGATCCGACTTTATGCCGAGCGCTGCGAACATGTAGGCATTCGTTTTTTCACGCTGCGCCTGCACCCACGAATTGTCGCTGTGCAAAGGATTGATGGCAGTATGCTCCATGCCCAGAGGTTTGAGGATGTTTTCATGGACATAGTCGCAGTAATCCATGCCACTGACACACTCCACAATGTAGCCTGCAAGTGCCGCACCCCAGTTGGAATAGGAAGTCACCTCACCCGGACGATGCATCTGTGCAGGTTCGGATTCCTGCAATGCCTGCCGAAGTGGTCGGACATCATCCGCTTTTGTGGATGCAATGGAATAGGTATTCTCGCACCAGCCTGCGGTGTGATTCATCAGATGCAGCATGGTGATGGGATCGTCGTAGGACAGATGACGAAAGAAATTGTCGGGCAGGTAATTGCGAATGTCCTCCGAAAGATCGAGCTTGCCCTGTTCCCAGAGCTGCAGAGTGCTCACCCAGACAAAGGTCTTGGAGATGCTGCCCCACTCATAAACGGAATTTTCATCCGCAGGAATCTGTTCAGTCAGATTCGTTTCACCGAAATAGCCCGTGTACAGAATTTCATCCCCTTGAAATACGCCCACTGCCGCGGAGGAGAATTGGCCCTCAAGCTCTTCTTCCTTTTCTTCGAGAATCAGGCGAAATTCGTCAAGCGGCAGTCCCGACGGCAGCATCACGGAAGATTGCGCATCCTCCGCATGGACAAAGGGTACTGCCATTGCCGAAAGCGTCAGGCACGCAGCACAGACAGCCGCTGATAGTTTCTGAATCAGTCTCATGAAATCCCTCCTTTACAGATCCTTTGCATCGTATTCCACCACGGTGCAGATGTAATTATATGCCGCCTCAAACACCGCAATGATCAGCAGCACAGGGACAAGCAATGCGCCGTCTACGGCAGTGATGAGCTGCATAAAAAGCTGAATGAGCAGCGACATTGCCGACCCCAGAAACAGCTCGCCGACAGCTGTCAGCATGATAAAAACTCCCACGATGAAGATCAGTGCAATGGTGATGATTTCCTTGACAGAAAGCCGATGCAGCACATCATCGGCGAAGCGTTCGGTGTTTTGAAAATAACTGCGCAGCTGGAAGGTCATCAGTCCCATGCCGACAGCAAAGGATGCCAGAAATCCGAGATTGCAGATTTTGAAGAAGGAAAATCCGATGCCCCATTCCCGCAGGAGTGCGTCATAATCCACATCCTGCACGCTTTCAAAAATATTCAGCCGCAGCGACAGGAGCATGACAAGGTACATCAGGATACACACTCCCGTATACAGCATGATCATAAAGAGAAATCTTGCACGCACAAGGTCTTTTCGTTCGATCGGCAGCAGGCTGAACATGTTTTCACAGTGACTCTTTGTCTGCATCTGGAACACCATCGGCACGAACATCGCAGCAAGCATGAACATCATCATGAGCATGACAAGGGGGGAAAAGAAGATACCGCCCCCGACTGCAAATACGATGATCAGCAGGAACAGCGATTTCATGCTGCTTTTTGTACCGTTAATGATCATCAGATCCGCTTTGATCAAATCCAGTAGTTTTTTCATATCCGCACCTCCTTACAGCTCACGCTTGGAAACGACATGTGCCGTAATTTCGCAAAATACAGCGCACAGCACGCACACAGCGATGTTCCCGATCACCGCAAAGCGAATTACCTCCGATATTGTTTCCGGCAGCTCCGGAACCTGAAAATACGGCAGGATCCCCGCATCCGTAAGCGTCAGAACGCCGACGATCAGTCCGACCACGACAATACTGCAGATGATGAAAATTTTCATTTCATTTTCCTTTCCGAAGATCTGTCCCGTCATTTCAAAAAAAGAAAACAGCAGCCAGAAAAACATAGACATCATCGTACACATACAGAACAATTCCGGCAGTATTTCGACTTCAAAGGCGAATTGCTGTTCCCGCAGGAAAGAGACGGAATCCACGGGCAGGAGTTCGTTGAGATTGGCATACACTGCCGCTGTGGTCAGCAGCATGACAAACAGCTCGATGCAGAGAAACAGCACGGTATACAGCGCAAATCTGCCCCTTGTGATGCTTTTGCGATGCACGGGGAGAATGCCATGCAGCTTGTTGCCGTATTTGCCGTCAAACATCTGCAAGGGACCGATCAGAATAATCGGCAGAAACTCCAGTGCAAGGAGCCCAAAATAGGGTGTGAGCAGGAATGCCCCCGGTACTGCGAAAATCCCCAGAATGAAGAGCATGCCGATGGCGGTGGACTTGACAGAGATAAAATCATACCTCATCACATGCAGTATTTCTTTCATACTCCGCCTCCTTTGCGATGTAGACGAGGATCTCGTCGATACTTGCCTTTTCGGTCTCAATGCTGTCGGGCAGATCATCCTTGTGTACGGTTTCCATCAGGGCATCAAAGCCGTTGCGGTACGCATGGAAGCCGATGCACTTTTCCTTCACGGCTGCCGGCAGATCCTTCTCTGCACCTTTGACAATGAGATATTTCTCCGAAAGATCGTCCTTTGTGCCCGTGTACCATACCCTGCCCTCCTGCAGAACGGTCACATAGTCTGCAATACGTTCCACATCGGCGGTGATATGTGTGGAAAACAGCACGCCGCAGTTTTCATCCTCAATATATTCCGCAAGAATGTCCAGCAGTTCATCACGGGCAACGGGGTCAAGACCACTGGTCGGTTCGTCCAGAATAATCAGTTCGGCATGGTGCGAGAGGGCAATTGCCGCCATCAGCTTCATTTTCATGCCCTTGGAGAATTCACCGACCTTTTTATCGAGCGGCAGACGGAATTTCTTCATTCTATTGAAAAATCCCTCCGTATCCCATGCATTGTAGAAAGGACGAAGCTGCTGTTCGATCTGCTTGGCATTGAGATGCTCCGCCAGATACAGGCTGTCAAACACCACGCCCAGACGCTGTTTGATAGCAACGGTATCCGCAATGCTGTCCAGCCCGAACACGCTGATCTTGCCGCTGTCGATCTTCGCCATATTGAGAATGGAACGGATGGTCGTGGTCTTGCCGGATCCGTTCTGTCCGACAAATCCCATGATATAGCCCTTTGGCAGGGAGAAGCTTACATCCTTCAGCGCAAAATCCTTGTACGCTTTGTGCAGTCCCGTAATTTCCAAAATATTTTCCATAATCATTCCTCCATAATACTCCGCAGTGCGGCAATGATTTCTTCATCGGAAAGACCGGCGTTCCGTCCGTTTTCAACTGCCTTTTCCAGTCCCTCCTCCATTTCGCAGAGCATGCGCTCGCGCAGCAGTTCGTTTTTCCGTGATGCGACAAAGTAGCCCTTGCCTGCCACGGAAATGATGAAGCCTTCATCCGCCAGGTCGTTGTAAACTCTTGTGGTCGTGATGACGCTGATTTTCAGATCCCTCGCAAGCTGGCGGATGGATGGCAGCTGTTCATCCTCCACCATGCTTCCCTCTAAGATCTGTGCTTTGATCTGTTCCTCGATCTGTTCATAGATCGGCTGTTCGGATTTTGTTTTTACGATAATCTTCATGAAGCACACCTCTGTTATACTGTACATATCGTGATATATACAGTATAACACACATATTTCGGGTTGTCAAGACTTTTTTCAGAATTTTTCCAAAACAAAAACCGCACAGAATCAGAAGAAACTGTGCGGTTCAACTTGTTAAAAAAATTGATTTCACTTAATTTTACACCGCTCTCTTGCAGAGCACTTTTTGTCTATTTATTGGGGGTTGTATAATACTATAATTAGTCCAGCCGTGTGCCATTAGGCACACTGGCTGGACGGGACTTTTTTGACAGACTAAACCGCACAGAATCAGATGAATCTGTGCGGTTCTCGTATTTTATTGACTTGTTATTTTATCCGACAAGACCCGAACGCTCGATACCCTCTGTGAAATACTTCTGCAGGAAGATATACATCACAAGCAGGGGGGTTACTGCCATAAGGCAGCCCGCCTCCATCCAGAGGATCTGCTCACGGGGCGTTACCTGTGCGGTAACGGTACCGAACAGCTCAAGCAGCAAAAGCTTATCCAGATTCTTCAATGCCAGTGCAATGGTATTGTTGTTCAGGAAGAACGTGGAACTTACATAATAATCATTCCAATACCAAACCACGGAGAACAGGAATACTGTCAAAAATGAGGAAGCTGCATTGGGTATCATCACCTTAATAAATGTTGCAAACGGGCCGCAGCCATCCAGATATGCCGCATCCTCCAGCTCCTTGGGAAGTCCCTTGAAGAACTGACGGAAAATAAAGATCATCAGTCCAGCACGGATGCCGTTTGCGGTCAGTGCCGGCAGATACATTGTCAGCGGTGAATCAATCAAATTGAACGCACTGCCGACCTTGCTGCCGAATATATCCGCAATGAACGGCTGTAATCCGAAGAAATAACGGAACTCCGTATACTGTGACATGGAAATGATCTGGTGTGGCACAAGGATCATCATGATGACCACACCGAACAGCAAATTCTTGAACTTGAAACGGAATCTCGCAAAGCCATAGCCCGTGATCGCACAGGTCACGACCTGAATCAGAGAACAGCCGATATTCAGAAACAGCGTCGTACCAAGCGTCGGCCAGAAGTTCATTGCATTCGCCGTCTGCTTGATGATGTCCAGCGTGAAATGACGCGGAATCCACATAACGGTCGGATCACTCATATCCGACTGCGCACGGAATGCGCAGCTGATCATGTAGATCAGCGGATAGAGAATGATGAAGCAAAGTCCGAACAGAATCAGAAATCTGAAGAATGGCCACACCATTTCTGCCGCTTCTTTACGCCGCATATAGGCAATTTCCGTTTTGTCCATTTTTGACATACGAATGCGCTTGATTTCCTTCTTGGAGAGACCGTTGCCAATGACTTTTTCACCTGACGCTGCAGGCTGTACTTCTTTTTTTGCCATCGTTATCCCTCCTTAATCAACTTCGTAATAAATGAATCGGTTCATGATCGCTGTAATCAGTCCGACTGCCGCCATAACGATCAGGAAGTACACCCACGCCATTGCCGCAGCCTGACCATAGAACCAGTCATGGCGAACTTCCAGCACACGCTCCATTACTTTATTATCAGGAGCAGTAAAGGAGTCGATGATGGTGAATATGAGATTCGCCAGAATCATGGGGCTGACATAGGGCAGCGTGATCTTCCAGAAGTACTCCCACGCCGTTGCACCCTCCATCTGTGCCGCTTCCTTTGCGGAAACCGGAATATTCTGCAATGCCGCAAGGAAGATCAGAATCTGAATACCGGTACTCCAGATGATGGTGAAAATATCATTCGACACGGTTTCGACGATGGACTGCATATTGTCCGTCAAGCCGTAGATGCCGATGAACTGGAAAAGTTCACCCATCAGATCCGTGGAGAACATGGTGGAGAACTGCCCTGCACTGGTGGCACCACTGGATGAAATATCACCGTTGATGATGTTATATACGGGACCTGTTGCAATGATAACGGGCAGGAAGAATACAGCTCTTGCAAAGGTTCTGCCGGGGAATTTCTGGTTCAGAATGACAGCAACAAACAGCGAGAAAATCAGGATCAGCGGCGTTTTCCAGAACGTTTCCCACAGAACAGAAACAAGGTACTGTCTGTAATACTGATCTTCTGTGAACACTTTGATGTAATTGTCAAAGCCGATCCACTCGCCGCTCATGCCGCCCTGCTGGGGATTGACTTCCATAAAAGAATACATCAGGGAGGTGATCAGGGGGTACAGGAAGAAGATCAATGTTCCCACAAGCCACAGTGCAATGAAGCCGTAGCCATACAATGCCTTGCGCTTTTCGTAGGGCAGATTGTAGAAAATGCCCTTCCGTTTTTCTTTTTTGGTTTTCATCCGCACACTCACTCTCCCTTCCCTGCTGACATATCTGCCAGCCGATATTCCGTGCCGTTCACTGTAATCGTTTCTTGTTCGTAATTCACAATCATTTCCGTTCCATCCTCATACACAGTAATGGAAATATCTCCGTCACGCATGTAATCAGTAATGAGCTGATCGCTCACACCGGAAAGAAGCTCCGATGCCAGTGCATACTGATCGGCAGCGGTTTTCTGCCAGAATGCATAATGGGAATAGAAATATGTATCCAGTTTCGTATCCTTAAGATCGCTCGCTTCTGCGTAGATCATATCATACGCCGGATTGCATCCTGTTGCAATGGATGTGAGGAATGCATTATCACTGTCGGCACTGCCATTGATCGCGGTACCCGCATATGGGATCACACCATGCATGACGATCTGATAGAACGGAATATCTGCATCGAACACATCGAAACCGCTTGACTGCAGCGGAACGTCGGAAATACGGTCTGCATAGGGAAATGCATATGCTGCACAAGTATCCGCAAGGACGGAAAGTCCTGCGCCCTGAATAGATTGATAGGATTCCTGCAATGCCGTCTTTGTGTCATCACGGGACATTGCCACCTTACCGTAATCGCCGTAAAGTGTGGATGTCATTTCACCAAGGCTCACGCCCGTCAGCGATTTCTTGACATAACGCTGCGAAAGCTTATCATATATTCCCTTAAATTCTGCCGGTGACAGCAAGGATCTTGTTTTTACCGATGCATCCTGCACACCATAGGACAGGTTATAGCCCGGCTGTCTGGAGAAGGAGCCGGAAATGCGGATGGCAGTATCCGTAAAGCTGTAATGACCGTTTCCGGACACAAATGTCTTATTATTAACCGAGGGATAGAACGCAAAGCCCTGCTCCTCCAGATAATCCGTCAGATCATTGAACTTGCCGGAGCCGCCAAGAATGCCGGCTGGTTTTGCCTTATTGTCCACCTTACCGGTAATTCCCTCGTTTGTCCAGTTGTTGTATACAACAACCATGTCCTCCACGCCGAAATCCACAAGACCGCTGATGATTTCCTGTGCCTCATCATAGCGTGTCATGGCAGTTTTCATATTAATCGGAATGCCCAGCACGGATTTGGTTTTCATAGTGCCGCCATACAGATCAAGATACATTTCGGTATGATCCGCCTCCGACTTCCGTTTTACACCGCCGTCGTCAAGCAGATAATTGCGGTACACTTCCGCTACATCCACATAATCCGCACCATCCTTGGCAATCGGATAATAACGAAGCTTGATGTTCTCGGTCTTGATGCCGCCTTCTTCAAACACAGTCAGGGAACCGCCCTGATTTCCGCCCAGAATGAAAGTATCCGATCCACGCAGCTGGAAAGAAAAATTGCAGATATTGTAGCTGCTCAGGGACTGACCGCTGACACTGGTATTCAATGTCGCATTACCGTCTCCCTCCTCTATCACTACTGCCATGGCGTTATCTTCCTTGACAATACCGTATACCGGCATCAGGATCTTTTCTGTCACGGGTGACTTGGTCGTCAGAACTGTTGTGATGTCCCTGCCGTACACCCTCTGGGCATACTCCTTGGAGTTGATTTTTCCATTATTGAAATTCACCAGTGCACCGCAGCCATCGGGAAGCACAAAATATCCCTCCTCGTCGGATGCACCTGCACCGAAATTGCCCATCAGCGTCAGCTGTGTAGCAACAATGCCGGAATTTGCCTTGCTTTCCTTGATTTTGGAGCAATCCACAGCAGTTTCCAGATAATCCTCACGAAGCTTATAGGTTACGGGAACCGTGATACCGGATTTATCAAACTTATAGGTGATCTCCACACCATCGGAAATTTCCTTGACTTTGAGTTCTGCGGCGTCGAGGGAACGCTGATTGGTAACACTTCTGGATTCCTCATTGCCGTATTGCAGCATCACGGATGAGCGCAGCTGTGTGGACAGAAGCTTTGTTGCACGGGTATCACGATTTGCATTCAGCGGCGACGACCACCAGATATAGCCGTTTTGCTTGTTTTCCAATGCAATGACTGCGGTGTATTCGTCCACATACATGACAAAGCCGTCATTTTCCGCTACCTGCTTGACGCATGCCCATGCCTGATTTTGTGCAGGACTGAGCATTGCCCACCAGAGCTTATCGCTGCTGCGGTAAATGCAGGAATCTGCATTTTTCTCGTCAAGCGTCATGCTCACATAGACTTCCTTGTAGTCCTGCGTGTACAGCTCCAGTGTGTTCTTATCCTTTGTCAGGAACAAAAACTCGCTGTCCAGCGTTGATACACGGTAACGGATCTTCTGTACCTTGGTATTATCTTCGTTCAGAACGACCAGATAACGCCCTGCATCGCTCAGATATACGCTGTCCTTGACCTCGTCGAACACAGCAGCGGGCTTTCCGCTTGCGGTGTCGATCATCGCAAGCTCCGCCTTTTTGAGCTGATCAATGATCTCATCCGCTGCATCCTCCGCTTCGTCCTCGTCCTCATAGACGGAACCGACTTTTGCAAGAAATTCAGCCTCAATTTCCTTTTTATAATCCTTTGTGCGCAGGTAAACTGCATAGCCGTCCATTTCGCCGACGGATTTCATGTACTGTTCGATCACATCCGCTTCAATGCTGACTTCTTCCACAGCTTCCTTGATCTTTACATTTTCTTCATCCTCAGACTTTGCGGATTCATCCTCCTGCGTCACCGCACCCGTATCCTCAGGTTCCTCGGAATTGACTGTCATACCGCATACAGGAAGTGCAAGCATTGCAGCCAGCAGACATGCCAGAACACGTTTTTTCTTTATTAACTGCATACTTTCACCGCCTTATACTTTCAGTCGATACGCTATTTCCGTGTAAATGGAATATACAAACACATATACCTGCTGCAGCAGAGAGAGCAGCAGCACCAGCAGAAACAGCATGATCAGCATGGCGGCAATCGTTAATGCAATCGCGCCCAATGTCTTGAGAAAGGAATACTGATGCACCGATTTGATGGCAGAAAACACCAGAACTACGCTCCACCCAAGACCGATGTAGTTGATCGCTTCAATAAAAACGAACTCATCACGAATCAGGAAATGCGAAAGGAATACATCCAGATAGATGCTTGCCACATAGGGAATCAGCGCATAGGCACTGTAAACAAAGATATTCCGCATCGTTCCCTCGCCGTCAAGCAGCGTGCAGACTGCCCAGTTTCCGACAACCCATGTCAGAAACAGGACGATGGTACGCACGATATAGGGAATGACATTGAACATCTTATCCGCCGACACATAGAACTGGAAGCCATAGAGTCGGTTGTAGAACACAGCTGCAACGAACCAGAGCAGAACAATGATGATGGCATATTTCATTGATCCCGCCTTTTTCCAGCGCATATCTTCAAAACCCTCAAATGGATGCGTTACCGCATGTTTTACCCACTGACGGTTATTCAAATCCATCATACCTTTTCTGCCTCCTCTCTGCTCTTTGCTGTTTTTCTGCGTTTTTTCAGATAGAAATACAATACTATACCGCCAACTGCCATCACACTGATTATAATTGTGATCTCTGTCAGATGCGCGCTGAGAAATTCTGTTCTCCAGCCCTCAAAGGCTCTGTTGTAGCGATAGGGGGAATCCGCAAGCTTTGCATACTTCATCGAGCCCTCATAATCACCTTCAACGAGCAATGCGGCAGAAATACCCAGAAATGCACGGCGGTAATTGCCGTCATACTGCAGCACCTTATACCACGGATCCAGCGCTTCTTCATAATAGCCGCCGTTATAGAGGTTGGTTGCCTCATGCACGATGCTGCCAAAGTCGGTTTCTTCAAACACCGTAATATAGTTCTTGCGGGAATCCGCAACCATGATCTTTCCACCGATGGACTCGATGGCGGAAACTTCCGTGAAGCCGCCAAGCTGTTCGGAAGTGCTGCCAAAAATGAACAGGAGATTGCCCTCCTTATCATACTGGAACACTCTGCCGGAGGTCAGGTCAAGACAATTGATATTGCCGTCATCCGCAACCTCAATATCACAGATCATTGACTGGTAACTGCGGTTGGTGCTGACATCGTAGAGGGATTCAAAATCACCCCATGTGACGCCAATATTGCTGAACAGGTTCTTTCCCGCAGGATTGAGCTTCTTGACGGTATCGGTCTTCTGGGAAGTGGACTGCGTACAGGTATAGATAAATCCTTCATCGTCCAGATCAAAGCTTGTGATACCGGTTGGTACACTTCGGGAGGATTTTGAACGCATTTTCTCTGTGGAAATCAGATTCCAGAAATGATTGATGATAACCTGAGAAGTTGCTTCTACCGTATTGGCACCATAATATCCCTGAAATTCCCCGTCACTGTTGAACATTGCGGCACCTGTGGTAATATTTCCCAGAACCACATAGACATTGCCCGCTTTATCTGCCAGCACACGCTGGGGCAGGAATGTCAGTTCCTGTGAGAACAGGTCAGATTCCGGCTTTGTGATCTCCATTGTGACATTTCCCTCATAATCACAGACCAGCACGCGGGAATTATTATAGTCCGCAATATAGATCAGATCGGTTTCCGGAGAAACATAAATCCCCTCCGGATCTTTCAGCGTTGTTGCTGTGCCATCTTCATAGTAAAATTCTTCCATGATGGTCACGGCTTCAGTCAGATCACTGTTTGTCACAACGATACGATTATTTCCCGTATCTACGATGAAAAACTGATCATATGCGTCACGGAATATATCGCTTGGTTTTGAAAAATCACCGATTCCCAGATCCAGTCCGGATACAGAATGGGATGCAAGGTAACCTGCCTGTGAAGGAATCGCTTCACTCCAGCGGTCGTAGTTATATACATCATAATGCTCCTCGGCAGAAACCGCAAGGTTCATTGAGAACACCGCAGTCATCATTCCCGCAAGGGCGCTGACAACAAGTTTTTTTAATTTTTGCTGCACAAATACCACCCTTTCTTAATCCTTGATACCGGAATGCGCCATTGTTTCAATGACGTTCTTCTGGGCAAGCATGAAAATGACGATCGGCGGAATCAGCATGAACACTGCCGCTGCCATGGCAACACCTGCTCTTGCAAGACCTGCACTCGCTGCCTGCTGTACAACGGTCGGCAGCGTCTTGAGTGCTTCGTTATAGACAAGCGTACCGCCCTGAATATTCCATGCACCCTGAAATGCAAAGATGATCATGGTCATCAGCGCAGGTTTCTGGTTGGGCATCACGATCCTCCAGCAGATGGTGAACATATTGGCTCCGTCCACCTTTGCCGCCTCGATCATTGCATCCGGTGTCGTACTCATGGACTGACGCATCAGGAACAGACACATGGGGGATGCAACGGAGGGCATGATCAGTGCCAGGTAGGTATCGATCCAACCGAGCTGTGACATAACGATATACTGCATAATGTAGATAACATTGCTCTGATAGAGCAGGGAAACAACGATAATATTGTTCAAGAGCTTATTGCCGGGGAACTTGCACTTTGCCAGAACGAATGCCGCCATGGAAGCAAAGATGCACTGTGCAGCCGTAACACAGATCGTAACGATCGCACTATTGGCAACATAACGTGAGAATGGAACCCACATTTCACTGAGCGTCTGGAACATATCACGGAAATTGTCCAGCGTGGGGTCAATGACATAGAGCTTCGGCGGGAACACAAACAGTTCATGCACTGGCTTGATGGACATGATGCATGCCAGATAGATCGGCAGTGCCATGAACAGTCCCAGAATCAGCAGAAATGCAAAAATCACAATGGTTCCGCCGATTTTTCTGCCTGCTTGCTTGTTGGAGGCTTTCAATTTTTTTGTATCCGTCATCTTTTTGCCTCCTTAATCCATGTATTTGCTCAGCATTTTGCTGATCAGCTTATTGACAAGGAACATGGCAATAAACAGGATCATACAAATTGCGGAAGCATAACCCATCTCAAAACGCACCCAACCATAGTCGTAGGCATGCGTCATGATGGTATGTGCCTTATAGTCCGTACTTGGGAATCCGACCAGACTCTGTGCAACAGTGCCTGCGGTGAAGGAGCTGACGATCTGCATGACAGCAGCGAACATCAGCTGCGGTCCCATGGACGGAATCGTAATATAGATCAGTTCCTGCCAGCGATTCTTGATGCCTTCAATTGCACCTGCCTCATACTGGGAACGGTCAATATTCTGGAAACCTGCACGCAGCGCAAGGAAGCCCGCACCGAGGCTGATCCAGAGCTGTACAACAATGGTGACACCGAGTACATAGTTGCCATCCGTCAGCCACTGGATGGGGGATGTGATGATGCCCAGATTCAGCAGAATGGAGTTAATGTAACCGTAGGAATCACCGCTGAAAATCAGCTGCCACACCGAATAGACATTCGCCATGGACGGTGCGTAGAAAATCAGCGTGAAAATGGTCTTGAGCTTCGGATGCAGCTCATTGATGAGCCACGCAAGCAGGAAACAAAGCACATAGCTCAAAGGTCCTGTAAAAATCGCAAATACAAGCGTTACCCTGATGGATTGAATGAAAATGCTGTCATTCAGAAACAGGGTGGTATAATTGGACAGACCGACAAATTTCGGGAGCTGTGCCATATCAAAGTCCGTAAAGCCCATCGGCAGGGACATAACAACCGGTATGATAGTAAACACCAGAAATACCAGCATGAACGGCGCCATCATGAGATAGCATTCCTTATTCTGTTTCATTTGCAGCCAGATCAGACGTCTGTTTTCCGCTTTGCTGCGTTTTCCGATAGCAGCACTATCCAAATGAAACCCCTCCTTACTTATTATATTGCGGCTTACCGCCGCCCGTTTTTCGTCTATTCGGTGGAAAGCCCCAGATTTTCACGCTTTCTGGTAATTTCCGCATTAATATCTCGGTTGTACCAGAGGAGCGTATCACGAGGATTTTCGCCGTTATTGACGGTTTCACGGAATGCATTCATGATATTGCGTGTTACGGCATAGGATGCCGGAATGATCGGAATTTCCTGAAGCTCGCTCTGTGCATTGAGAAGAATCGCCTGTTCTTCCTTTGACCATGAAAGCTGCTGCAGTGCTTCAATATTAGCCGGCGTATAGCGTCCAAGCTGACCGAGCAAGCCCTCGATCTGTGTGGCGTATTCCACCTGCACATCCGCAGAGGTAAACCACTTGATGAAATCCCATGCACCTTCCTTATCCTTGCACTGCTTGAAAATGACGGCGCCTGCGGAGGTGGAATTGACCGCATGGGAAATACTGCCATCCTCCTGCAATGTTCCGGGAATCTTCGTGAATCCCCACAGTCCCTTGATTTCAGGAGACGCAACTGTCAGCTGATTGAAGAACGAGTAATCGGAAATAACGATCGGATATTCACCGGTACGGAAACGGCTGAATCCGTCATAGGTCTGCTCGAAACCATACTTGGTATACAGATCCGTCCACTGCTCAAATGCCTGAACTGCTTCAATGCTGTCAAAATTTGTAACGGTCTGTGCAGCGTTATAATAATTCTGATTCTGCTGCAGCATCAGTGCCGCAAAGGTATGACCGGATTCGGTTGCGGCGGAAATGGTCGCATTCGTACCCGACACAACGGGCAGCACAAGACCCATATACATATAATTTCTCTGCAGCGCCGGAAGGATGTCGATCACCTCAGTCCATGTTTCAGGCGGCCCTTCCAGACCCAGCTCGCTGAGGATGTCCTTACGATAGAACATCATTGCCCAGCTCTGCGTCAGGGGCATGCCGTACACGCCATCATCAAAGCTGTACGCTACGGTTGCCTGCGGATGGAACCTCTGTGAGACTTCCTCATAGTCGTCAAATTCAGTCATGTCCACAAGAAGATTTCTTGCGGCAAGATTCACAGGAAATTCACCGCCGAGGTACAGTGCCACGTCGGGACCTTTTCCTGCAAGTGTCGCTTCCACAACGCCGCCCACAACGAGGTTGACGGAAACTTTGGTATCATGGTTTGGAGCAAATTGTGAATCCACGAGGGACTTGACAACAAGCGCCTGATCACGTCCGAGGCTGACCCAGACATTGATGGCCTCCTTGCCCATATCATCGGAAAGCGTGGTATAATCCTCAAAGAAGGAACTATAAAAACGCTGCCAGCCAAATGCCATGGACTTGAATATATTTTCCTTTACGGAGCTGAATTTCTGATCGGCGGATGCGATCTCAAGATAATCCACTTCCAGCGGCTGTCCACGGTAGTCATGCATCCATGCGGAAAGCGCGGTGATATTATCCTTGATCTGGGACTGGTAATCCGGAATACGCAGCGGTCTTTCCAGACAATTGTCCAGAACCAGATACATTCTCTCCAGCGACGCAGCCTCGGAACCCTCAGAGCCTGCAAGTGTTTCAATATCCTTTTTGATACGCTTGAGGTCGGCGGACAAACGCTTGAACTCATCAAGCAGCTCCGGAATTTTCTCATGCACATAGTAATCCGTGTACTTGTCCGGAGACGGCCCTGTAATCATCAGGATCTTGCGATAATATGTATTGATGTCAAACACCGCTTCATCCAGCACACGCATGGATTCGCCGATCTCACCGGGCATGACTTCAAGGGTGATGGTATGATCCTGTCCGCCCTCAAGGTAGACATAGATTTCCTCACCATTTTCATCGGTGGGAGATACCATCTGCCACTCCGTATCATAATAGTACTTGATCTGGTCAAGCTCTCCGCAGAGCACCTTTCCATCCACATACATTCTGCGGTTGGAATAGAATCCGCGCATCTGGGACTGACGTGCCTTCATACCGATCTTATACCAGCCGTCATGCGGCAGCTCCTCCGCCGGAATGTTCCAAGTAATGGTCTGCATCGCCTTGCTCCAGTTGTCCTTGCCAATCGTATTATATACAGTTTTGGCAGGATTGGAGGGGGATGCCAGATAGCTGGAATTATCCGTTGTTGGATAGAGTGTGGAATCGCTCTTATATGCGGCAGCTTCGCCCTCAATACGAACCAGCGTGCTTGGTGTTCCCTCAACAGTTACACTGCTGCTGACGCTGTTTTTGTATTCCTCATAGGAGGGCAGTTCATCAAAGTTGCAGAACTTGAGATATTCCAGTGCAAAATAGCCTTTGGTAATCTCCAGCTGCAGCTCATGCTCTCCCTCTTCCAGATAAAAGATCAGCGGAACATTAAACAGTCCCTCCACGTCCCACAGGGGCGAAGTACGCCACATTCCGATCTGCTTCTGGGACGGGCGGATCTGATTGCCGCGGGAATCAAGTTTGATCTCGCCATTATTCACATACACTTTATTCAGTGTTGCACGGGATGCCGTATCATAGGGCGTTTTACCGTCGATCAAAATGCTCAGTTCGATATTCGCCATATTTGACGGTATCGGCAAATAGGAAAATTCCATACAGTACACACCGGTTTCCGGAACATCCAGACGGTATGTCACCGAGCCGTCCGCTGCATTCCAGATGAGAATATCATCCTTATTCTCCTGTGCATACTCCGTACCGCAGCTTCCGATGGACACGTCCGCATCCTTTTCGTACTCGCATGCTGTGTAAGAACTGCCTCGAATCAGAATCTCCTGTTCGGGTCTGTGTTCCTCTGCATACATATCATAATAATCGCTGTAGCTATCCTGCTCCACATACAGCGGCACTGTATCTTCCGTTCCAACCGTGGCATCGGCAGCAGCCAGTGTCAGTACCGCAGTTTCCTCTGCATCCGGCACATCCGTTTCAGCCTGCGCTGTCACAGGAATTGCCTGTACAGAAAGAAATGCCGCAAGCAGCATACTGACCAGCCGTACGGACATTTTTTTGTTCTTCAACTCATCTCCGCCTTTCTCACCTGCTGTCAACACAGCAGAAACATACATTATTATTATAACAGGAAACACCACCCTCTGTCAAGCTTTTACAAATAGATTATACAAAAAAAAGCATTTTTTTATTCAAGCTATGCACACATCCGATAATTTAATGATGGATTGTAATCAACTTAATTCTTTTAACAAAATGTGAAATTTTAATGACTTAGCATGTCAAACCATCATTAAATTTTTCTAAATACAATATTTTTTCAAAAAGGGGTTGATTTTTTTTGAAAATATGTTAGAATAGTAATTGTAGAATGCTTTGGTGTTCTCGCATTACATATTCGGAGGTGTTAAAGTTATGGCATATACAATTACAGACGCTTGCATCAGCTGTGGTGCATGTGAGGCTGAGTGCCCGGTAAATGCAATTTCCGCTGGCGATGATAAGTACGTAATCGACGCAGACGCATGTCTGGATTGCGGCGCATGCGCAGGTGCATGTCCTGTAGAGGCTCCTCAGGCTGAATAATCACCCGATGAGTTTTCAAACAATAAAACTGCTGTATTCCGTAAGGTTTACAGCAGTTTTTCTTTTACGCATACAGCAGAAAATGCCCCGTCAAAAGACGGGGCATTTCGTCACTCTAATTCAAATGCACCTGTATACAGGCGATAGTAATTCCCCTTCTGGGCAATGAGCTGCTCGTGGCTTCCCTTCTCAATGATACGTCCATGGTCAAGCACCATGATCACATCGGAATTTTGCACCGTGGACAGACGATGGGCAATGACAAATACGGTTCTGCCCTTCATCAGACCATCCATGCCCTTCTGCACCAGTGCTTCGGTTCTGGTATCAATACTGGAGGTTGCTTCGTCAAGGATCATGACCGGAGGAGCGGCAACGGCGGCTCTGGCAATGGAAATCAGCTGACGCTGTCCCTGCGAAAGTCCCGAACCATCGCCCTCAAGCACCGTATTGTAGCCATCCGGGAGCATTTCGATGAATCCGTGTGCATTGGCAAGCTTTGCAGCGGCAATGCATTCCTCATCGGTTGCATCCAATCTGCCATAGCGGATGTTTTCCATCACTGTACCTGTGAACAGATTGACATCCTGCAGAACTACGCCAAGGCTGTGGCGCAGGTCACTTTTCTTGATCTTATTGATATTGATGTTGTCATAACGGATCTTACCATCGGCGATATCATAGAATCGGTTGATCAGATTGGTGATGGTGGTCTTGCCTGCACCGGTGGAGCCTACAAATGCAACCTTCTGTCCGGGTTCGGCATACAGACTGATGTCGTGCAGTACTATTTTCTCAGGAATATAACCAAAATCCACTTCGTTCATACGCACATCGCCCTGCAGACGGGTATAGGTGACAGTACCATCGCCATGGGGATGCTTCCACGCCCAGATTCCTGTGCGGTGATCGGTTTCTGTAAGCTCCCCGTTTGCATCCACCTGCGCATTGACAAGGGTTACATAACCGTCATCCGTTTCGGGCTGTGCATCAAGCAGATCAAAGATGCGCTCCGCACCTGCAAGCGCCATAACAATGGCGTTGATCTGCTGGGAGATCTGCGTTACGGGCATATTAAAGCTTTTGCTCAGCTGCAGAAAGGACACGATGCCGCCCAGCGTCAGGCTCGGAGAGATGCCGCTGATGGCAAGAAATCCACCGAACATGGCAAGCAGTGCAAACTGCAGATGTCCCATATTGCCCATGATGGGCATGAGGATATTGGCGAATTTATGCGCCTGTGTAGCATTGCCGCAAAGTTCGTCATTGAGCTTGTTAAAATCCGCTTTTGCCGCATCCTCGTGACAGAAAACCTGTACCACTTTCTGACCTTCGATCATTTCCTCGATATACCCGTTGACCTTACCGATGGACTTTTGCTGTTCCACGAAGAATTTTCCGCTTCTGCCGCCAATGAATGCCGTCACTGCCATCATGCCGACAATGGTAACGATCACAAATAATGTCATCCAGATACTTGTCACGCACATGGCAATGAATACCGCAATGACTGTAATGGCGGAAGAAAACATCTGTGGAATACTCTGAGAGATCATCTGACGCAGGGTATCGGTATCATTGGTATAATGGCTCATGATCTCGCCGTGGGTGTGGGTATCGAAATACTGCACAGGGAGCGTCTGCATATGCGCAAACATCTCGTCACGGATCTTCTTCTGGATGCCCTGTGACACCTTCACCATGGTGAAATTACACCACCATGTGGATAAAATACCGATCAGGTAAACGGTTGCCATCACGCCAAGCACTTCTATCAGCCCCGTAAATACAGGATTCGGCTCACTCATCAGGGGGGTAATGTAGTCATCAATCAGCACCCGCAGGAACATATTTCCCACAACGCCCGCGAGAGAGCTGAAGATAATGGCAATGAACATGGAGCCGAGTGAAAGCCTGTAATCCTTCAGATAGGAAAGCAGACGCTTCATCGTTTTTTTACCGTCCTTTGCGCCCCTGCCCTTGACAAATGCGCCCTTGGGCGGTTTATTATTCGGTCCTGCCATCGTCATCCCCTCCCTTCATCTGCGATGTGTATACTTCCTGATAAATGGCATTGGTTTTCAGAAGCTCCTCATGCGTGCCGACTGCATTGACCTTGCCGTCATCCATGACGATGATCATATCGGCATCCTGCACGGAGGAAATGCGCTGTGCAATGATGATTTTTGTGGTATCCGGAATTTCCTCTCGGAACGCTTTACGAATGAGGGCATCGGTCTTGGTATCCACAGCGCTGGTGGAATCGTCCAGAATCAGGATCTTCGGCTTTTTCAGAAGCGCTCTTGCAATACAAAGTCTTTGCTTCTGACCGCCGGAAACATTGCGGCCGCCCTGTTCGATGTGCGTGTCGTAGCCATCGGGAAACTCCGTGATAAAGCCATGCGCCTGCGCAAGCTCGCAGGCATGAATCATTTCCTCGTCAGTGGCATCGGGATTGCCCCAGCGGAGATTTTCCTTGATGCTGCCGGAAAAGAGGACGTTTTTCTGCAGCACCATCGCCACGCTGTCACGAAGCACTTCCAGATCATAATTGCGGACATCCCATCCTGCAACCTTGACTTCACCCTTTGTTACATCGTAAAGTCGGGGAATCATCTGTACAAGCGTGGACTTGGAACTGCCCGTTCCGCCGATAATACCAACAGTCTGACCGGACTTGATATGCAGATTGATGTTCGACAGGCAGGGTTTTCCGGCTTTGTCGGAATAACTAAATTCCACGCCATTAAATTCGATCTCACCATTTGTCACTTCTGTCAAGGGATTTTGGGGATTATGGATGGTGGGCTTCTCATCCAGAATTTCCACAATACGTTCTGCGGACGCTCTGGACATGGTGATCATTACCATGATCATGGAAAGCATCATCAGACTCATGAGGATCTGCATGGTATAAGTAAACATACTGGTCAGCTCACCCGTGGTCAGTGCGGTTTCTCCCTCAAGTACGATCAGTCTTGCACCGAACCAGGAGATGAGCATCATGCATCCATAAGCACAGAACTGCATCAACGGGCCGTTGAATGCCAGAACACGCTCGGCAAACAGGAAATCCTTATAAATGGAATCGGATACATCCTTGAATTTCTTGGTTTCATGCTCCTCACGGACAAAGGATTTTACAACTCGGATACCGTAGAGGTTCTCCTGCACAACACGGTTGAGCTTGTCATAGGTCTTGAACACACGCTCAAACACCGGATGCGCATGGGTGATGATCATATACAGACCGATGCCGAGAATCGGAATCGCAGCAAGGAAGATCAACGCCATTTTCCAATTAATGGTGAACGCCATCACTACGGAGCTGATGAGCATAAAAGGGCTTCGTACAGCGGTACGGATGATCATCTGGTATGCATCCTGAATGCGGGTCACATCCGTTGTCAGACGGGTGACAATGCTCGCTGTAGAAAACTTATCAATGTTATGGAACGAGAAGTTCTGTACATTGTAGTACATATCCTTACGGATATTCCGTGCCAGACCTGCGGATGCGGACGCTGCAAACTTTCCGGCAAACGCACCGCATGCAAGCGATACGATACAGCAAAGGATCAGCAGAAATCCCATATTCCGGATATAATCCAGATCACCGACATCAATGCCGTTGTCAATAATTTTCGCCATGATCCAAGGCATCAGAACTTCCAGCAGCACCTCGCCGCTGATAATTACCGGTGCAAGAATTGAATCCCGCTTGTACTGCCGCACACATTGCAGCAAACGTTTGATCATACGCTCATCCTCCTAAAATTATTGTTACTTGTTTTATACTGACAGTCACAGCCCGTTCCTATCGGAACGGGCTGAAAGAACTTGCTTCTACTTCTTCGCTTCCGTCATATCATTCCTTGTCAAAGATACCGTAATGCGTGAGCCACGGTCAGTTGTCTTAGGAATATAGTGAAGCTGCAGTGTTTCAAAATCAGGATCCACTTCTGCCGCCAGATAGCCGCTGCTCGTCTCACCTGCCGGAATTTCGTCTGTAAATGCTTCATTTCCATAGAAATCATATAATTCCTTCATAACGGGAATGGTAAAGCACTGTGCAGGCTCATAATAGGTGCCATCCACCGTAACGGCAAAGTTATTCAGATAATTGGTGGTAACAGTCTCCTTGGTTTCGTTATCAATGGTGACTTCGAAAAATACTGCCATCTTATTGGTATTTGGCATAGTGATCTTAGGATTTTCTACCTTGGTAACGGTAACTGTCATATCGCCAAAGGAAGCGGACTCTCCATAAAACGTGTTGACTTCCTGATAGGTTTCTTCTGTTTCCTTTACAGACTGATTGCTTCCGCCTTGGTCACAGCCGACAGCCATCAATGCCAGAAGTCCCAGCATTACACACAAACTCTTTCTGAATCTCATATTATTCCGATCCACAGCGAAACACTGTGAATCCTCCTTTCTCAATACTTATATTCATTATACCATACTTGCGATGACTTTGCAAGCATTTCCGTGCAATATTTTCATACGCCCTCATTTGCCGCTGCCTTTTTACGGCGCAGATTCCGGAAAAATTCCGAAAGAATCCGGCTACATTCCTCCTGCAGCAAACCACCATTCACAGTGGGACGATAATTATACGGCAGCGTGAACATCTGCTCCACCGAACAGACAGCACCGCTTTTTGCGTCATATGCGCCAAAATACACATCATCTATTCTCGCCTGAAGAATCGCTCCGCTGCACATCGGACAGGGTTCAAGCGTCACATAAATTGCACACTGCGGAAGCCGCCAGCCGCCCAGTTTCCGACAAGCAGCGTCAATCGCCATAATTTCTGCATGTGCAAGCGCATGCCTGCCCGTTTCACGGCGATTATAGCCCTCGCCGACGATCTCACCCGTGGTTTTGCGAACGATCACCGCTCCGACGGGCACTTCACCAAGTGCAGCCGCCTGTGCAGCAAGCTCCAATGCACGGCGCATATATACTGCATGTTCTTCCATAATTTCTCCGTTATCCGATAACAGAGCCGCTCGCTGTACGGCGTGCGGCTCATCATCTGTTTTATTGTTCTCTACATAGAAAAGACGGTTGAAATAACCACAAGCATGACACAGATCACGATCAATGCAATCATGGGGAAACTGGAAATGAATGTACCACATTTATCCCGCATTTTCAAGAATGTCTGATTTTTGGGCAAAGTGCGCTCTGTTTCAGGCTCATGGAAAAGCATATAAGCTCCTGTGAGAATACCAACTACGCATGGCAGCAGCATCATGATCCACCACAACGGTGTAAAAACGCTTTCAAATGTTTCTATGTAGAATAATACAAACATATAGATCTCATGCACTGTATGCAGTACAACGGCAGTCCAGAAACTTCCGGTACGGATCACAAAATAGGAAAATGTCAGCGTCATGATCGCAATACGCAGACCATCCTGCAAACTATGCATGATAATTGATGCAAGAAATGTTACTGCTGCAATGGCAAATGTATCACCAAATTGACGAAGCACCTGGAACATTGCGCCATGCAGCAAAAGCTCGATCAGAATCGGCATCACAAACACGGTGAACAGTGTATACATAACCATCCTGCTGTCATCCACACCGACCGCATTACAAATCAGCTTATACTTTTCCAGTTCATCCGAATTGGTCACACTGAACAGACCGCAGCCGACACTGAGCATCATTGTCAGCACTACACCGAACAACAGCTCCTGCGGCCGTGTAATGTGGGCAGGCATACTGACACGAAGCGGCATGCGGAGAAAGCGATGCAGCAATAATACGGGAAGGAAATATTTCAGTGTATTGATCAAAACGATCACCAGAAACACATTTTTCTCATCACCATACAGATCCGAGCCCCAGAAAAACAGCTGAATCTGCATACCCATCGCATGCATAATATGGACGATGACCTTATCTAAAATATTCTCCACCGCCAGATACAGGATCATAACACAGCCTATCAGGTAACTGAGGCGGTAAAGCACCCCCTGTTCCGTTTTTGACGGCGGCTCGTCAACCATCACCATACTCTCTGAAAACGTCGTTTCTCTCGGATTTTTGGTCACATGGAATGAATAGGGATTTTCCTGTCTGCGCCATTTTCGGAACGCATCTCGGAACGTCTTGGTCTGATACGGACACTCAAAATCTTCTACAACATCTATTATGTACTCCGAACTTTTCTTCTGCATACACTCCCCCCCTTTCTTTTTTTATCCTATTCGTAAATGTTCTGTAATATATCTTGAACCGTTTTTTGAAAGGTATCTTTTGTAAGCAGAAAATCTAACCCATGTTATATTATACCACATATTCCCCCATCGAATTACATCTACAAAAAAACATTTTATGAACTTTCAATTAACATGTCGGTAAAATATTACTAATTTGACTGATGCAATCTTTAATTCTTCCACAAACTGTTTGATGAATTCGATATTTTTTCCTCAATTTGTACATGTCGTATATTATTCAAAACTATTTTCGATTATTTTCTAACAAATTCGTGAACTCTGTTGACTTTAACAAATATATATGGTATAATAATGTTGAAAATTATTGCATCTCACAAATTTTACATGATATAGTGTGGAGATGTATCCTAAATAAATGATCCGACTTTTTATGGAATGTGGGGTTGTATTTATGTATAAACATTATATTTTAAGATTGATATCAGTCATGACAGCGATATTATTGCTCTCATGCAGCACATTACCAATCACGGCCGCAGATGTTGCTGCGCCGATACTGAAAATTGAGCGGATAAGTGTAGATGGAATTACTACAGAGAATCCTATTTCGGTTGAAGTTTCGTACAGCGAAAATATGACCGGTTTTCTTGCAAATTCGTTTGGTATCAAATACGATTCTGCACTGATCCTGGAAGATGTGGTTTTTGAAAATTCAGTTGCGATTGCGCATTCTTATGCAAACAATCCTGAGCTTGGCATCATCTGGTTCAGCGGCGCAAGCGGAATTGCAAGTGATACGGCAAATATCGCTACAACCGAAAAAGTATTTACACTGAAATTTTCATTATCGGATTCTGTAAAAGCAGGTGCTGAATATCCTATTTCATTCCTTTGGAATGCTGCCGATCAATCTCCGGCATATTGGTACGACGGCGAACGAAACAATATCATCGAGGAGATCAAGAATAATGCAGTCAGCGGCGCAATTCACATTTTCGATCCTAACGCTCCCAAGCTCAATGAAACCAATTTAGAGGTCAGTATTGAGGATGTTTTCAAGCTTTCTGTTAGCAATTACGAAGGCGCTGTCACCTGGGTCTCCGATAATCCTGCGATTGCTGACGTGAAAGACGGAACAGTGACCGCACTTAAGCCGGGCAGCTGTAAGATATATGCTATGGCCGGAAGTTATGCTCTCACTTGTTCTGTTCTTGTTACAGAGAATGCAAAATATGACATTTCCAAAACAGAATGTATCTACATCCGAAATGCGGACAAACAGGTAGTGCTGTGCTGTCCTCCCGATGTCATTCCTTCTTCAATCAAATGGATTTCCAGTAACCCGGAATCCCTCATCGTTGAAGATGGTCGGATCACTGCTTTAAAAAACGGAGCATCGACAGTCTATGCAATCTTTGGATGCAGCCTTTATCAGACTGTTGTAATTGTTGAACTTCAAGACCTGCCACAGGATACCATTGTTTATGGTGACGTTAATTTGGACGGCAACGTTGATATTCTTGATGCCATCCTGCTTAACCGCAACATCATGGGATCCGCCGAATTTAACCCTGGTCAGAAGCTCGCAGCGGACATTTACAACGATGGGAAAATTTCCACCATGGACAGTCTCTGTATTTTAAAATACGTTGTATCATTGATTGATTCCGTACCGGTAACACCCCAAAACTAATTATAAATAAAAGCCGCAGCGTAACCGCTGCGGCTCTTATTATGTCGGAAAGTGACTTTCACTTTTGCAGCGATTATGCTGCGATTTTTAATACTGATACGAAATGTGGAATGCAAGTCCAACCAGAAACATTAAAAAAGAAAAACCAAAATTACCTGCACATTGATGCAACTCTCTATTTAACAGAACTTTTCTCATATCTTCACAAAAGGCATGCTGGGGCAGCTTTGGATCATAAAAAATATCAATTTCTGTTCCAGCCTTGGGATGCCGTATTCCGGAACGCCTTGTTATTACCGTGTCAATATCCTTACCATCCACTGTATACTTAACCTGCGTTCTCACTGTGTTTTTTGAGGAAGAATCCACCGAAATCGGAACGTCTGCCATCGCAGCGATCACATTTATACATTCCTTTGCAAGTCCACCATAGGTAAATTCCATCACAACAGGGCGTATCACCACTGCTTTGCAGGAGACACAGCGATCAACAAAGCTCTTGATACGATCATGCCTTTCTCTGTACTCCTTTAACGAGAAACAACCCATCACAGCAAATAAAATTGCAATCATATAGTATAAATATCCTTGATAAATTATTTTTTCAACGAGCTCCCCCATTCTGATTCACTTCCCTGCTTCTTATTAGTAATTATAACATGAGGTAATTCCCAGATACTCCTCCAATGTTAAACCGCTGTTATACACCTTTGTTGCCGTATCCACACCAAGATAGCGAATATGCCACGGCTCATACTTATAACCCGTGATATGCTCCTTCCCTTTCGGGTAGCGGATAATAAATCCAAATTCATGCGCATGCGCTGCAAGCCATGCGGCTTCCGGCGTTGCACCGAAACTATCGGTCACGGTATTGACATCAATTGCAAGTCCGGTCTGATGCTCCGAATGTCCGGGGCGAGCTGAAAATGTATCCGCCTTTGCCTGCCCGTGAATACGCACATAATTGTTATAAATGCGTTTCTGATAATCATAGGAACGGAATCCCGACGAAAGGTAAATATTCAGCCCCTCCGCTGCTGCCGCTTTTCTGAGCTTGTCAAACTGTCCTTTGCAGGTCGGATCAAGTCCGGGATTGTAGTTTGTTGGCAGCGAATACGTCTTGTTGGCAATCAGGATACCGCCAATATAAGTCGGACCGCTTGCCGCCGGCGGCTCTGTTGCAGGAGGAACGGTTTCCGGCGGTTCTGTTGCAGGCGGTTCTGTTGCAGGCGGTTCCGTTGCAGGCGGTTCGGTTGCCGGAGGCTCCGTTGCGGGCGGTTCGGTTACCGGAGGTTCGAGAACCATAACCTTCACCTGTGCCAAAACATCCGGATTGTCCGCCGATGCCACAGTGATCAGACATTGCCCGACTGCCTTCGCAGTGATTTTTCCATAGGCATTCACGGATGCAACGGCATTATCAGAAGTTGACCAGAGTTCGGATTGATTCGTCGCATTCTGCGGGTGCATCGTAACGATGGGCATTTTGCTCTCTCCGATGTAGAGCTGCACCTCATAAAATGTAAGTGAAATGGATTCCACCCCTATCGCCTCCGTGGTTGTTGTGGTGGTTGTGGTGGTCGTTTCTGATTCCGTTGTTGTGGTTGATTCCGTTGTGGTTTCCGTCGTAGTGGTTGTCGTGGTTTCAGTGGTCGATACCGTTGTGGTTTCCGTTACAGGGGGCTGCGTTACGGCAGATGTAGTCATTTGCACCTCCGCAGTGGTCGTTTCTACCATAGATATGCTGTCCGTTCCCGTTTCAGTACTCAGCGTGGTTTCCTCCGGATCGGGAGAGGGACCCTTATGATGCATGTAACAGCTTCTGCACAGGATCACAACGATCACCAACAGTACGATTCCTATCAGAATTTTTTCTCTGTTCCTCATTACGTTGCCACCTCTTTCTGTTTCTCCAATACCCAGTGCATGAAAGCGGCGGAAAATCCGCCGCTTTTGCGTTATTGTTTAGAGATTGAACATAATGTTGTTCATAATGCTCTCCAGCTTTTCCTGTCCGCCGCTTGTCAGGGAATCCGTTACCTCACCCTTAGCAAGTGCATATGCTTCCAGATCTGCCAGAGTTGCCTTGCCGCTGATGATGTCTGCACCGATGCCGGTATTCCAGCTTGCATAGCGATCTGCCACAAACTTGTCCATTCTGCCATCGGTGATCATCTTGTCAGCAATACGCAGACCCAGTGCAAAGGTATCCATGCCAGCGATGAAACTATGGAAGATGTCGTCCATCGTATAAGAACCACGTCTTGTCTTGGCATCAAAATTCAGTCCGCCATTGGTAAATCCGCCTGCCTTCAGGACTTCATACATGCAGAGTGCAGCTTCATATACGTTGGTCGGGAACTGGTCGGTATCCCAGCCAAGCAGTGTATCGCCCTGATTTGCGTCAATGGAACCGAACATATTGTTCACTCTTGCCACTCTCAGCTCATGCTGGAAGGTGTGCTGTGCGAGTGTTGCATGGTTTGCCTCGATGTTCAGCTTGAAATCGTTTGCAAGTCCGTACTTGTTCAAAAATCCGATCACGGTTGCGGAATCAAAATCATACTGGTGCTTGGTAGGCTCCTTGGGCTTGGGCTCTACATAGAAATCACCTGTAAAGCCAATGCTTCTGCCGTAATCCACAGCCATACGCATCAGGCGAGCCATATTATCCAGTTCCAGACCCATGTCCGTGTTCAGCAGGGTCTCATAGCCCTCTCTGCCGCCCCAGAATACATAGCCCTGACCGCCAAGTCTTACAGTTGCCTCCAGTGCCTTCTTGATCTGTGCTGCAGCATAGGCAAATACATCCGCACTCGGGGATGTGCCTGCGCCGTGCATGTATCTCGGATGATCAAAGCACTTTGCAGTACCCCAGAGGAGCTTCTTGGAAGGATTCTCCTTCATCTTCTGCTCAAGATATGCGACGATCTCATCAAACTTTGCGTTGGTTTCTGCAAGGGAGCCAAATTCGGGGGAAAGATCACGATCATGCCAGCAGAAATAGTCGATGGACAGCTTGTCCATGATTTCAAAAGCAATATCCACCTTTGCTCTTGCTCTTGCCATGGGATCGCACTGACCCCAGCTCTTGTCAGTCGTACCGCAGCCGAACATATCCGTACCGTCGCCGCCCATTGCATGCCACCATGCCAGCGCAAACTTCAGCTGCTCCTTCATTGTCTTGCCGCCGACTACCTCATCGGGATTATAGTACTTGAATGCCATCGGGTTATCGGAACCCTTTCCCTCATAGGCAATCTTGCCAATGTTCTTGAAAAATTCGCTCATAACGAACCTCCTCAGTTTTTTTAATACGAAACCGGAGTCATTCCGCAAATGCTTGGCTGCTGGGAATCGAACTTACCGGTTTTTTAACTTAAGTAAGACCGATCTCCTGTTTGGAAATATCAAAATATTCTTCCAAAATGGCGATATAATAGCGGAATACCGGTTTTCCGTTGCAGTACATAACATCGCCCTGTTCGGGAATGCCGAGTTTCACCAGATCTGCGTCCTTCAGTTCGGAGAACTTGACGGTTCTGAGATCCTTCACCGTGATTCCCAGCTTTTTCAGTGCATTATCACTCAGCTCATCGAGCATATAAACCTGCTTGTCAGTTTGCAGTGTCTTCATCTGATCGGCTGTCAGTGAAACCTCAATTGCATGATACTGCTCAGGCATCATTTTCACCGGAGAACTGCCGCTGTAAGTCACCTCATATGCCGCAAGTCCAAGCATTTTCATCTGTGCGTCACTCAAAGTTACCGTAATATCTTTGGAAATGGCAGAGATCTTGGAAGTAATGTCCGTGCGTTTTTCTGTTTTCCATTCAATGCTGCAGGTCTGCTGCATGGGACGTGTGAGGGAAACCGTACGTCCCATCCCACGAATCCGGAACAGCACCATATCCATATTCTTATCCATGGTATTCGGTTCAACAATGACAGTGGTACTGCCGTCGGAACTGTCAATGGTATTAATGACTTCATAACGATAATCTCCCGAAGGGGAAAGACCGTCCTCCACCACGTTAGAAACGGTGGACGGCGCAAACAGGGTAGTCATCAGAAAATACACCAGGGAACCGAGCAGATAGAGAAGTACAAAAATCGTACCGTACACGGTTTTGGCAGTTTCTCCAAGACCGGAAAAGAAAAAGATGAGCAGCGCCACAACCAGCAGGGGTATCAGCACATGCCATTGTCCGAAATACAGCAGCACAGCCGGCAGCAGTGCCGGCAGCAGAAGCAGGCTTGTAATAATCGTCAGCAGCTGCTTTCTGGTGTACAGCATGGCAACCAATGCAATCAGCGAAACGGCGGAAAGCAGCACACAGATTGTAACCGGATTTAAAACCGACATTTCATAAAAAATAGATAGATAGGACAAATACACGACCGGTATGCAATAGAGCGGACTAAGAATTGAAACCGCACGTTTTGTCCATATGTTTGTGAAAAATTTACCCATCATCATATCCATCTGTCAGCTTGGTGCAGGTATCATTTTGCAAATGAAACTCCCGCAGCACATGACAGTCCTTTCTAAAATAAACATGTATAAAGTTATTATATCATTTTTTCATCGGAATGACAAGTGGTTTATGAAAATCTTTTTGAAAAAATTGAAAATTATAATATAGAATGGTAAAAATTCTGCCTTTTCTCCCCTCTCCAAGGAAATGAGAACTTTGTGTTCCTGTTCTGCACGGTTAAAACAGCCATCTGTTATAATTTATTAATAGTATATAAGTAATAAATTTAGCAATCGAGATTTTGTGAAGCCGATAAATCAGCAAAATTCAAAAGCATCCCCTTTCGGGCTTTAAATATGTAGAATGAACTTGTCAAGGATTTTCGGGATTTTTAGGCAATTTCTATGATATTATCTAAAAACAGGCGTAAATCGGACTAAAAATCTGTAAGAACGCCGATTTTTACAAAAATTCTTGACAAATCCCTAAGAATCGTTTATAATACTAATATATTAATACTATTTGGAGGATGTAACCATGAAAAAAGCTGAACTGATTCAGGCAGTTGCTGAAAAGCTCGACTGCTCTAAGAAGGACGCAGATCTGGCAGTAAATGCTGTTCTGGAATCTATCAAGGATACACTGGTAGCAGGTGAAAAGGTTTCCCTGACAGGCTTTGGCGTATTTGAAGTACGTGAGCGCAGCGCTAAGAAGTGCAAGAACCCCCGCACAGGCGAGATGCAGGATGTTCCGGCTTGCAAGGCTCCCGCTTTCAAGGCTGGTAAGAACCTGAAGGAAGCTGTAAACAAGTAAGCAACTTTTGAAATGCACCGTTTCGGCGGTGCATTCTTATTTTTTCTGCGTCTTAGGATTTGTGCGGATTTCACAAATGCTTGTGATTTTATTTGTGCGTTCTTCTAAAAGTGATAAATTTGTCACTTCTCTATTGACACGTCACACGAGGTGTGATATAATTATCACATGGAGTGACAAAAATATCACCTGTCAAAAATTGGGAGGTCTACATTATGGGAAAGAACAGAAAAAAAGCACGCACACTTTATCAGGAGCATACTTCATCATTTCTTGCCTATTTGTCAATCATGCTCTGCAATGGGGCGAATCTGGTGATGGATCTTATGGGAGTCAGAGGACAGAATATCCCATTTCTGATCAGCAGTATACTCTGCCTTTTCATGATTATTGCACTGTTCCTGTGGCTTACTCCAAAATTCAGCGGTTCTCAGTTGATAAAGGAAGATGAGATGGCAAAAGAAAGCCTGAACAAGGCTGAGGGTTTCACCTGTGGAACACTGATTATCATGGGTATCGTGGGAGTTACAGTGCTGAATATCCTGAATTTCAGCGCTACGGTGGAATTGAACGCTTCCAACATCGGAAGTGCATTCTTTATGATGGTCGGATTATTTACGGCAATGCGAAGTGGTTTCTTCCTGCTGATCGAACGAAAGTACAGCGTTTCTGACGAAGAAGAGGAGGCATAACATGCCCGAACTGATCACGAAATTGAAGGAATATCGTGCAAAACACGATATGAAACAGGGTGAGCTTGCCGAAAAGGTTGGGGTACGGCGTGAAACGATCATCCGTTTAGAAAGAGGACAGTACAACCCCTCTCTCAAGCTTGCGATGGACATTGCGAAGGTTTTCGGCGTTACGGTCGAAGAATTGTTTTCATTTCCGGAGGAGTAGATTTTAAAAATTAGCACTTGACAATTCCAATGGGATGTGATATAATAGTAACGTTGTAAAGTACAATCGTTGGATTGTTTTACTGGTACAATTATATAACTTATTGGTGTGTATCAGAATAACGGGTCGTGGGTTGTCGGTAAAGCGACATCACAACGGACACCGCAAGCCTTGCAAAATTAAAACTGAATATCAATGCTTGTGTGGCTCAGTCGGTAGAGCAGTTCATTCGTAATGAACGGGTCGTGGGTTGTCGGTAAAGCGACATCGCAGCGGACACAGCAAGCCTTGCAAAAATCAAAACTGAATATCAAATGCTTGTGTGGCTCAGTCGGTAGAGCAGTTCATTCGTAATGAACGGGTCGCAGGTTCGAATCCTGTCACAAGCTCCAAAGCAAAATCCTCGGAAATACGTCGTTTCCGAGGATTCCTTTTTGTGTATAAAACACTCCCCTCGAGTTGCAGATAAAGAGTCACGCAAAATCGGAATTAAGAAAAACTGCGGAAAATTGGGAGTCACTTCGTATTTCAGTAGAGTCTAAATCGTATCAGTTCAAAGGTGATTTTTTGCCGGAAAAGCACAGAAAAACTTGAATTTTCTTCAATTATATGCTATAATTATCATGAGTAGTTATGCATTTTTTTAAGGGAGGATAAACCCATGACCGAAAAAGAACAAAAATCCGCAGCGAAGGCATTTGTTAAATACCGGAAGGATAAAGACTACGAAATGAATGAGGTGTATTATTATGGCAAAAAGACTTTATGATTTACTTGTGCTGTGTAAAGACGAGGAAGAAGTCAAATCTGAATTCGCCAAATTCTTTAAGATCAAGCTCGTTACGCATAAATATAAGATCGATCTCTATACAAATAATACCCTCTTTGAGTTTAAACATGACCGTAACTTCAAAAGCAGAACAGAAAGAGCTAAGGTTATAGCACAGACTCTCTACTATGTTCGTAAACTCAAATTTGGTGCTTCAACTGATCCGGTTCCTGAGACGATATGTATTGTTGATAAAAACGAAGGTTTTTTTGTTCGTACAAGAGACTTCCACCTGTTTTATAATGCAAGTGCAAAATATGACTGGGATAGAGCTGCGAGTCAGCCGTGTCCTGTGCTTGTAGAATCTTTAAAACAGTCTCCATTAATAGCTGATATACATATGTATAGATTTGAGAATCCAGCAGAAGAAGATCTATTCGTTAACCATGTTTATGCTGTTGCTCAACAGCCATTATTCCAGACTGATAAAAAGGATATTAATGAGGATAATTTCGAGAATGTATTCTATTATTGGTGTACCCTTTTCAAAAAATACGTTGAGAATGGTCATAAGGCATCTGAATACTTTGTTTCTGATATAGAAGAAGGACGTTCAAAGGTAATTGGCGACAATGAAATCCTTTTCAGATTAGGCGACGGAACTATTTCAAAATCCGTGCCGATGAATGAGTACAACTACTTCTGGAACATTTATGAAAAGGTACAGAATCCTGCAATAATAAAAGCTATCCGTCAGAAAATTGATCGTCTGTCTGAGGACTTTAGCAGACGATTCACAGGTGAATTCTATACCCCTATTGATTTCGCTGCAAAGGCATTTGAATACATAAAGAGGACAGTTGGATCCGAGAAATACAAGCAGGGCAACTGGCGTATATGGGATATGGCAGCAGGAACAGGTAATCTGGAATACCTTATTGAGAGCTCTGTGCTTGATAATTGTTATATCTCCACGCTTTTAGAAGATGATGCGAGCTACTGCAAGAGAATTTTCCCGACGGCGACAGTTTTTCAATATGACTATCTGAATGATGATATTTTCCTTATTGATAATCCGAATATGGTCAGCCAGTTTATAAAACCTAAAATGCCGAAGAAGCTCTATGACGATTTAAGGAATCCTGATATCAGCTGGATAATCTTTATAAATCCGCCTTTTGCTACAAGCAACAAATCAGGAAAAACTACAGGTAAGACCTCAAAAGATGATGTTTCTATGACAGACATTCAAAAGATAATGACAGAAAACGGACTTGGAGAGACAAGCCGAGAACTTTTCGCTCAGTTCCTTTACCGTATTTCCAAGGAATTTGCAGGTAAGGAAGCGTACCTTGGACTCTTCTCAAAAATCAAGTACGTTAATTCGAATAATGATCAGAAGCTTCGAGACGATTTCTTCACATATAAATTTGAGAGAGGATTTATATTCTCTTCTGAAACATTTGTTGGAACAAAAGGCAAATTCCCTGTTGGTTTTCTTGTATGGAATCTCAGCAAGAATCAACATATTGAAAATCAGGATATTGTTCTTGATGTTTACAATGCTGATTGTGAGAAAATAGGTACAAAACCAATACCTACGATGGAAAGGTCGGCATTTCTTAGCAAATGGGTAGAAAGATATAGAAACTCGTATATTCTACCTCCTATTACAGGTGGAATCACACTTAGCACAAGCACCAAGGATGTTCGTGATCGAGTTGCCGAAGGTTTCCTTTGTTCACTGCAATGTAAGGGTAACGATTTCCAGAATCAGAATTATGTTACAATAACTTCCGGACCTAATCCAAGCGCAGGTGCGTTTTCTGTAATACCAGAAAACTTTGAAAAATCAATGGTATTACACGCAGTAAGAAGAATTCCTAAACACACATGGGACAAAGACAGAGATCAGTTCTATCAACCGCTGAATGACGATTTACCTACGGAATTTGTGAATGACTGCGTAATATGGAGTGCCTTTGCTCCGTCTAACGGAACAGTTGCTATGAAGGATGTTGTTTACAAGGGCAATACTTACCAGATACACAACGAGATGTATCCGTTTCTGTTATCCGAGGTTTCAAGTTGGAAGTGCGGTTTGACAGAAATCACAAGACAAGTATTTTCAGCAAATGAGGACAGATTCTTAGCCAAATGGATAAATGCGCATGAGATATCAGACGATGCAAAAGAACTGCTCCTGAAAGCAAAAGCCTTGTATCAGTGCGTGTATGCTAATCTTGGAAACATCAGATGGCTCGACTACAAAATTGAACTTTGGGATATCGGTTGGTATCAAATCAAAGAGGCAGCAAAGGCTATTCCTGATGCAGTGCCGCTGCTTGAAGATGTAAGAAAGTGTAACCGAGAACTTGCAAATAAAATTCTTCCACAGATATCACAATATGGCTTTTTACCGCCTGATATACAGTATTTTGAGGAATAGATGGAAACAATGATGTCCATGCTGTATATTCTCATAAACTCCCTCGCCAACCTCTACGAAGAAGCGGTGATGCCTCCCGAACTGCGTAAGGCGCATCAACTCAATGACCGTGCTGTTATGGAAGCGTACGGGTTCTGGGGCAAGCTGAACTCTGAATCAGAGTGCGTGGCGGAGTTGATGGGGATGTATCGGGAGATGACGGAGGGGAAATGAAAATAGAAATTCCAGATGAAGTGAAAGATATAGTCTATACCACTCCATTAGACAGTGAAAAAATGAAGTATTACACTGAAGCGTTTGCTTGGCTTGCGCTACAATATTGCTTTGACGAGTACAAGAATTTACAGCTTTCTGATGCTCCTGATCTGCAAGATATAAACAATATGCTTGGAATCGAAGTCACGGAAGTAGCGATCCCATCTACCAAAATTGTTGATGGTAATTGGCTGCATTACAGAAAAACCGGTGAGGAAAAGTATAAAATCAAAGCAGAACGCTTCGGGGGTGAGTTTGATCACATAACTTGTTCTTATCCACATACTACATCAAAAGATGAGCTTGACTGTATTGAAGAAACGCTGAAAAAGAAGATTGAGAAAATACCGAGCTATCGAAACAAAGGCTTTCATACTATCGGTTTAGCATTTGTTCTTAAGGAAACTCCATACCCAGATACAGCTTTTAGATGGGGCGATGTGGTGAAGAAAGTACAATCTCAAAGCACGGAAAAGTTCGATATGCTATTCTTTTTATTCGATAATGCAATCGGTTACTGCAAATGCGATACTTATAAAGTCGAATACATTACTTTAGGAAAACAGGTAAGGGATGAATTATGCCATTATTCACGTTATATAGCCGAAAATCTAAAATAATAAGGAGAAATGATATGACCTTTTATCAATTGACTTGTTATACAAAAACATATAATGCCGCAATGGGATACATTGATAGAGATTCGGTTACCCAACAGGAAATAGAGGTAGCTATTGAAGTGTTGAAGAAATTAGCAGATGAACGTGATGACTGGACAGATGAACAAAAAGAACTCTATAAATCTATTGCTGATATTGCAAAGAAAATGTTTGAAGAAAGTCAGAATGAATAACTGCAAAATATCATAATCAACTCAACGACTGTGCAGTGATGGAAGCCTATGAGTTCTGAGGGAAGCTGAACTTTGAATCAGAATGCGTGGTGGAGCTTATGGGGATGCATCGAATGATAGAGGAGCAAAATAACGGAGGTGAAATATTATGTCGAAGAAAAATAAACGCATTTCTCAACAGGAGGAAAATCACTCAACCGATTTTAATATTTACTATTTGAATTTTAGTAAAGTTTATGAAATCGCAATGATGATAAACAATGTTATTTTAACTAAGATCGAACGTGATAATTCAAAAAGCTTTGAAAAACAATATGGTATCAACGCATCACTTTCAGCACAAGGTTCAAAAATGTTTCTTGATGGTATTAAATCATCTCTTTCTGCTGATGCGAAAGAAACATCATTATCATCTACAAAAGTGGTTGAAAGTTTAGACGTGAAAACCACTAAATCCATTTTGCTTAGAAGAATAATCGAGCGCTGTACAATTGTTACCGAAATGAATAAATCTTCTGAAGGCGACCTAATAAAGATTGATAATGTTGAATTAGAATTGTTTGACGAGGAAAGCTTACGACAGTTTCTGATTCTTAAGAGAGATGCATTTAAAGGTTTCCGTGTAGAGGGAATGGATATAAACAATTTGGTAAGTTCAATGTTACAGGATTATGCATATGTTTTAAAAGGTAAAATTTGCAACACCGAAGAATCAACCCAAGCTGATATTATCATCAAAATTCCAATGGAACTTCAGAGTGAATTTGAAAATAAGTATAGTATTAATGACCTACTTATTGGACACGTTTCAATTGTTGGCATTTATAAAGGAGAAATAGGAGAAGATTTTATTACCTCAAATACATTTTCATATTTTAAAGAAGTGGGCGAACAAAGTAAACGTCAAGAATCAGACGTTCAAAAAGTTATTAAGAGCAGCTCTGGTCCCACCTCAAATGTATCTGCTGCAAAATCTTCAGAGGAAGATTATCATTTCATTGACACCCTTGCAATAATCCAAGATGTATCTTTTAAATTCGATGAAAAACAAAATGCAAAAACACATTGGTGGAACAAACTTGGCGTATGGCTAAGTAATTTAGGGAGAAAGTAGTTATGGTTGCGTTCACAATATATACATATCGAGACCTTTCTGAATTGAGAAAAATTCAAGAAGAAAGAGAAGTGTATCCTTTCATTTTTTCAGAAACTTTACAGCAATTAGAGGAGGACGATGAAATTTGTATTGACATATCAGCTTTAATATATTACTTGTTGATTGAAAAAAACAATATTCAACCTGCATATATAAATTTGCGGAGAATTACAAGTGATACAGTAGTTATTGTTAATGAAGGAATAGTTAATAGTGCAATGGAACTTTTTCCATTGCTGTTCTCGAATTACAAAGCATACTATGAGAAGGGAGATTCAAGTGTTGAGGAAACTGCCGCACTCCCAATAGTACAAAATACAAAAAGGCGTTTTATATACAAGTATAACAATGCAAAAGATTTGGAAAAAATAATTGAATATGCTGATGAAAACGACATACCTATTGCTACTTTTTCACAAGCAAATCAAGATAGACGAGAAGAATTCAATAAATTTAATAAAAGTGAAAAACTCGCTTTACTTGATTTAACCTCAATGTCATTTGCAATCCATGATAACAAAAATATCATTTATGCATTTGAACAATTTATTGGTCTTTTCAGTAACATAAGTATAATATCTCATACGCCGCAAGTAGATGATTTACTTGAATTCTTTCCACTTTTCTTTGACGGTGCTAAACCAATTAGTGATTTAATCCCAGAATTACAAAATATGGGGCAAGATGAGCCTGAAGAATCAAATGTTGTAAAAATAACCGACCTTAATCAAGAAGAATATACCAATTTTATAACAGATTTTTCTCATAGTTTGATAGGTCACTCTTATTTTAAAGAACGATTAAAGCGGTTGCTTAATAATTTTATACTTCTCAACAAGGCAAAAGAACAAAAAGTGCTGTCAATATTTCTGTTTGGAGCATCAGGAATAGGAAAAACTGAAGTAGCCAGATTGTTTGCAAATGGTCTACAAAAAGACAGCTATTTAGCAAAAATTAACTTTCAGAATTATAGCAGTCAAGATGCACTTAATAGCTTGATTGGCAGTCCAGCGGGATATGTTGGTTGTAACCATGGCGAACTAAGTGAAAAATTACAAAAAAGTAAAGTAGCTGTATTACTTTGTGATGAGTTTGAAAAAACCACTCGTCCTGTGTTTTCGTTCTTTTTAGAACTGTTAGAAGATGGTCGTTTTACAGATTCTATGGCTCGAGAATATGATATGGATGGATACATTATTATTTTTACATCAAATATTCCTAATGAAAATGAATATAAAAAGGCAATTCCTCCCGAACTTCAAACACGTTTTGATTTAGTCTGCGAATTTGAAAAACCGACTTTATTAGAAAAAAGAGAATTTCTTGAATTATTATTTGAAAAAGCTAAGAATAAATATAAAGAACAATTTAACAATATTACTGTTACAGATGAGGATAGAGAAAGGCTGTTTAATTTTGATTATTCAGAGTTATCATCGCTTAGAGACATTAAAAGAGTGTTCAATAATCGCCTTATGGATTTGTTTTCTGAAAAATTGTAACAATATGAGATGTTTTGCTTTTATATTCTTACTAAGTTTATGCTGCTATTTCTGAATTATTTATTCACAGTCTGCTCTTTGAAAGCTAATACTACTAAAACAATAATCAACCAAAAATTATCAAGTTCCTGCTTGATACGGTGCCAGTCAAGTGATTCGGGCAACTTGATCAGAACCGTGTGACTGCCGTTTGGGAAAACAAAATCAAAAGACCCTCATTAGGATTATTGCATTTACTCTACAATGAGAGCTTTCTCAAACTCCACCCCCGAAATCTCCCCACAAAGATAAGCTTTCCTTGCTGTCTGAGCCTGCATCAGCCATGCGGTATACTGTTCAAACGTCATATCCTTTTCTGTTTCTCCCCCCGGAAGTTTCCATTCGCCACGCTCAAACCGCTTGTAATTGCGGTTTTTCACACGGTCATATTCCGCAAGCAGGGTGTCCTGCTGTTTCTTTAATTTTTGAATAAGCTTGGGTGCAACCTGTTTGCAGGTTTTACCGTCAGAAGTAATCACTCTGTCACAGTACAGGGTGATTTTTTTCGTTTTCGGAACAAAGAATCTGCCGCAGCACTGACAGCTGCGTATCGGCTTACAAAGCTGTGCGAAATGCAACAGCATAAATGCGTAGTAATCATCAAACCGATTGAAGAAGTAGGTTTCCGATAGCCGCATTTCTGCTGAACCGATTGGATGATTGATGTATTCCATTTGATAGCTCCTGCGGAATAGTTCTGTTTCTGTCAACACACATTCAGCAAACCATTTCTGTACATCATCGTATTGTTCACACTTATGCAGAATGCGGAACAACAGTTCACGAAAGTGCAGCGGCGCTTTCAGTGCATCGTTGACATTGTTCATCAGCTGAAGAAAAAAGTTCGCTGTGCCATCGTCAGGAATATTGGTTGTGTTTAGAATATCAGCATAGAGAAGTTCTCCCATGATATCGTCATTTTCCATAATGGCAGCTGCAACTTTAAGAGCCTTGTCAATGACTTCCATTACCTGTTCTTCCGAAATAATGCCGAAGTTTTCGCCGCCTTCCAGTTCGGAAAGTGTGCCGATATAGTCGCAGATGTATTCATAGTTGGAACTGTTCGTTGCAAGCATGGAAATCAATTCCACATCTACAGTTGTATCTGCAAGTGGTGACAACGCACCGTGATGACATAGATAGCGATGAACAGTGTTCCCATCCAGAACGACATAAATTCCGTTTTTGTAAGTGGTAGGCATGACTCGGCTCCTTTCTTCTCTTGCTGATTCAATTATACCATATCTGTCTCGGAATTACAATTGTCTTGGATTGAAAAAGGTAGAAATCCTGAATTATTACTCTCGCATTTTCAAGTGCAATGAAATCTGTTAGACTTAAAGTAGGAAGAAAGGCAAAAGCCTTGGAAACTTGAAAAATCTGAATACCGATACACCAAGTACGTTGTTTCTGATGGTGGGGTGGTGAGCCGTACCAGCCGCTTGAGAAATCCGCCATGACCTCGAAGGAGCGAGCGAACAAGA
>SVNQ01000058.1 GCA_015066865.1 Ruminococcus sp. | reverse complement strand
AGTGCCAGAAGAAGGTGCGCAACTTCCCGTTCCTCATGGGACAGGGCATCTGGATGGATTCTGAGGGTATGAGTCCCGATGAGGATCTGAGCGAGGTACTCAAGCACGGAACACTGTCCGTGGGCTTCATCGGCCTTGCAGAAACGCTCAAGGCGCTCATTGGTGAGCATCACGGCGAGAGCGAACGCGCAAGAGAGCTTGGTCTGCAGATCATCGGCAGAATGCGTAAGCGTCTGGATGCAGAAGCACAGGCAACAGGACTGAATTTCTCACTGCTGGCAACACCCGCTGAGGGACTTTCCGGACGTTTCGTGGGCATGGACAAGAAGAGATTCGGTATCATCGACGGCGTGACCGATCGTGCATACTACACCAACTCTTTCCATGTTCCGGTATATTATTCCATCAGTGCGTTCGATAAGATCAAAATTGAAGCGCCCTACCACGAGCTGACCAATGCAGGACATATCAGCTATGTGGAGCTTGACGGCGATCCGCTGCAGAATCTCTCCGCATTTGAAAAGGTCATCCGCTGCATGAAGGAATCCGGCATCGGCTACGGCTCGATCAACCATCCGGTTGACCGTGATCCCGTTTGCGGATATACCGGCATCATCGGTGACAAGTGCCCGATGTGCGGTCGCCCCGAATCCGACCACAATCAGGTGGGATTTGAGAGAATCCGCCGCATCACCGGCTATCTGGTAGGTACACTCGACCGCTTCAACAATGCGAAGCGCAGTGAGGTAAATGACAGAGTGAAGCATAATGTGTAAGAGTTAAGCGAAAAGGCTGCTGTACGAACGGCAGCCTTTTTCAGCACAGGAGGAGTTTTTATGAATCTTCAGCTTTCCGGCACAGCCAATGATTCCATCGTAGATGGACCGGGACTGCGCTTCACCATTTTCGTACAGGGCTGCCCACACCGCTGCAAGGGCTGCCACAATCCGCAGACGCATGATTTCAATGGCGGCACAGCGTCGGATACGGACGAGATACTTGAGAAAATCAAGCGCAATCCCCTGCTCGACGGTGTGACATTTTCAGGCGGTGAGCCGTTCTGTCAGGCACTGCCGCTTGCGGAAATCGGCAGAAAAGTACATGAACTTGGACTGAACATCATCACCTACACGGGATTCACCTTTGAGGAATTATATGCACGCCGAAACGAAAACGGCATCGGAGAATTGCTAAAAGTGACGGATTATCTGATCGACGGGCCATTCATTGAAGCACTGAAAAGCTATCAGCTGCAATTCCGCGGCAGTGCAAACCAGAGGATCCTCGACTGCCGCAAAAGTCTGGAATCAGGCTGCGCCGTGGAAACGGAGTTTCTCTAATGGGTACAAACGAATCCGAAACAGCCTGCTACACCTATATGGTGCGCTGCGCCGATGGTACCCTGTACACGGGCTGGACAAACGATCTGCAAAAGCGTCTGACCGCCCACAATTCCGGCAAAGGTGCGAAATACACGGCTTCACGCCGTCCCGTGACACTTGTGTACGCCGAGCGGCACGAGGACAAGATCACTGCCATGCAGCGAGAATATTCCATTAAGCGCCTCACAAAGGATGCTAAAGAAGCATTGATCGAAAGTACGCAGAATATCGCAGATTAACCCCATTTGGTAAATTTCATTTACTAAATGGGGTTAAAACGCTTGACATTTTTATGGCAATATGGTATAATATAACAGCAATCGAACCAACTGATACTATTTTTACAAGGAGAAACATATGGAACAGACACAACTCAAACAAGAACTTCGCCGTGGTGCAAATGCAAGCGGCGTGATGGTCATTCTTTTCTACCTTATGGTATACGGTGGATCATTTCTGATCAGTACAATTCTCTCACAGTTCGGCAACATCAAGGAAGGTTTTCTGAATGATCTGCTCTCATTCCTCTCATTCACCTTCCAGTACCCGATCACAGTGCCGATACTGCTGATGATCTTTCACTTTATTTGCGGCAAGAAATCCGGACTTCGCCTGCGTGACACGTTCTGCAAGCCGAAAGTTCCGATGAAAACCATATTCCGCTGGATCCTGATCTGTCTTGGCATCACCTATGCCAGCACCTATGTAAGCCGTATATTCTGGATGATCTTGCAAGCGCTCACGGGGCTTGAAATGGTAGCACAGGATTTTACAGCTGATAACTCATGGCTTTCCATGCTGACAAATGTCATTGCAATGGTGATTTATGCGCCGTTGTTTGAGGAAATGATGTTCCGCGGCACGATATTCCGCAGCACACAGAAGGGCGGCGATCTTGCAAGTGCACTGCTGTGCGGCATTGTGTTCGGTCTGTGGCATACGAATTATGATCAGACGATTTATACTGCTGTCATGGGTTTCTGTGCATGCATACTATTCGTAAAAAGCGGAAGCATCTGGGCACCGATCCTGATGCATGCGCTGATGAATTCCATCGGAGCGTTCCAGTCACTGATCATGGGCAGCATGGAGCTTGATATGAACAAAATGCTGAACATATCAGAGATGACGGATGAACAGGCAATAGAATTTTTAATTGAAAATGCAGTCCCGTTCTGCACGCTCATGCTGTCAGGTATGTTGATTATGGGATTAATGGGACTTGGAATCATCCTGCTGATCATCGAGCTTGCACAGCACAAGCAGCTGTTCCGCTTTGAAAAAGCGGAAGACGACTTGCCCGTGGGCAAAAAGCTTGTCATCTGCCTGACATCCCCTGTTATGCTGCTTGCCTGCATCGGACTGCTGGCTTTCACAGTGATTCGGGCAATGGGTATCCTGTAAGAATCCGATTAACGAAGAACTTTCAAAAATCGAAACAAACACATCTCCCCTTGCGGAATCTTTGATTTTGCAAGGGGAATTTTTTGCTCATATCCAATATAGGATTTTCATGATAATCGTCATGAAGTGCTTGAAAAACAGAGAGAAATGTAGTATAATAATATTGTATGTCCCAATCATGAGAAATCCCGCTTGCATATACCGGAGGAACAGAGCATGAAAGCATTTGAACAAATTTATGCCGTTGTCAGGCGCATTCCGAAAGGCAAGGTCATCACCTACGGTATGGCGGCACAACTTGCAGGCAATCCGCGCTGGGCAAGGGTTGTGGGCTATGCACTGCACCATAACCCCGAACCAGTGGTGATTCCCTGCCACAGGGTGGTAAACCGTTTTGGAGGGCTTGCGCCGGCATTTGCATTCGGTGGTGAGGATCGCCAGCGTGCACTTCTGGAAGCGGAGGGCGTATTGTTCCGTGAGGATGGTACGGTGGATCTGGAACAATGCTTGTGGAATGGTCTTGAGGAGGGAGAAACGACTTGACGGCACAGGAGATCTTACAGCAATACTTCGGCTACGATCAATTCCGTAAGGGGCAGGAGGAGCTGATCATGCAGATCCTCAGCGGCAGAGATGTGGTGGGCATTATGCCCACAGGTGCAGGAAAATCCATCTGCTACCAAGTTCCAGCTCTGATGCTGGAGGGATTGACGATCGTCATATCACCCTTGATCTCTCTGATGCAGGATCAGGTGGATGCCCTGCGGATGAACGGCATTCCGGCGGCATTTCTCAACAGTTCTCTCTCGGAAGAAGCTTACCGAAATACCCTTTCACAGGTTTTCCGCGGTGAAATTAAGATTCTCTACGCAGCTCCCGAACGTCTGGAAACCGAGAGTTTTCTGCGGATCGCAGAGAATGTTCCGATTTCCATGCTAACGGTGGATGAGGCGCACTGCGTCTCCCAGTGGGGACAGGATTTTCGTCCAAGCTATCTGAAAATCTCTGAATTTCTGAGGGTTCTCCCCTACCGTCCGAGAATCAGCGCATTCACTGCAACCGCAACGCCGGAGGTCTGTGAAGATATTGTACGGATTCTGGGGCTTCACGAACCGTTTACCCTGACCACAGGCTTTGACCGTGAAAATCTCTATTTCGGTGTGCAGCAGCCGAGGGATAAGTTTCATGCACTTATGCAGATCGTTTCTGCACACCCGCAGCAGTCGGGAATTGTCTATTGTATTTCCAGAAAATTGGTGGAACAGGTCTGCGATAACCTGTGCGAAAACGGATTTTCGGCAACAAGGTACCATGCAGGGCTTTCGGACGAGGAGCGCCATACCAATCAGGAGGCATTCCTCTACGACCGCATTTCCATCATGGTTGCAACCAATGCCTTTGGCATGGGCATTGATAAATCCAATGTAAGCTTCGTGGTGCATTATAATATGCCCAAAAACTTGGAGAGCTACTATCAGGAGGCAGGGCGTGCCGGACGTGACGGCAGTCCTGCGGACTGCATCCTTTTGTACAGCGGACAGGATGTACATACAAATCGTTTTCTGATCGAGCAGAGCAGTGACAATGAGCAGCTCGATGAGGCAACTCGTGCCGCACTGCGGCAAAAGGACGAGGAACGTCTGAAGAAAATGACATTCTATGCTACCAGACAGGCGTGTCTCAGACAGTACATGCTTGAATATTTCGGAGAAACTACAAAAGCATTCTGCGGAAACTGCAGCTGCTGCCGCGGCAATTACGAGCAGAGGGATATGACGATTGAGGCGCAGAAAATCATTTCCTGCATCTACCGGCTGCAGCAGCGAAATCTCCAGTTCGGTGCGGCTGCCCTGACGGATATTCTCAGAGGAAGCAGGGCGGAAAAATATGAGAAATTCCGCTTTTCCGACACCCTTTCCACGTTCGGCATCATGGCAGACACCCCCGAACGGCAGTGCCGTGCCATGATCGGACATCTGCTCGCAGAGGAATGGATCTCGCAGTCAACGGGGGCATTCCCCGTTCTGACGCTCAACCGCAATTCCGCAAGGCTTTTGAAGGAAAAATGTACGGTGACGATCAATATTGCAAAGGATGTGCAGCCGGCAGAGAAGAAACGCAGTTCTGCGGATCCCTGCGTCAATCCTGAGCTGTTTGAAATATTGCGGGAATGCCGCAGTAAAATTGCTGCCAAGGAACGTGTACCGGCATATATCATCTTCACTGATACTTCCCTGCGTGACATGTGCGTCAAGCTCCCTGTCAGCGAAATGGGATTTCTGGCGGTTTCCGGCGTGGGAAGATCAAAGCTTGAAAAATATGGAGCTGTGTTCATGGCACAGATCCGTGCATATATCAAGAACAAACAAAACATATAACACATAAGGAGAATCCTATGGACATCATTCAAATCCTGACCGAAGAATTTTCAGTCCGCCGTGAACAAGCGGAAAACGTTATCGCACTTCTTGACGATGGCAAAACCGTGCCGTTCATTGCCCGTTATCGTAAGGAAATGACGGGGGCGCTCGATGATCAGACCATCCGCCGCATGGCGTTAAGATTGCAGGCGCTGCGCAATCTGGAAGCGCGCAAGGAGGAAATCCGCAATGCCATTGAGGAAAGGGCGCAATGACCG
>SVNQ01000013.1 GCA_015066865.1 Ruminococcus sp. | reverse complement strand
TCTCGCAGGAGGATATGAGAGCCGGCGAATCCCTGTCAATAGAAAACCAGAAACTTATCCTCACCAAGTATGTCAAGGAGCAAGGTTGGAATCTTGTGGATACCTATGTTGATGACGGCTGGAGTGGCACGGACTTCGACAGACCTGCGGTGCAGAGATTGCTGTCTGATGCGCAGTCGGGAAAGATCAATCTTATCATCTGCAAAGACCTCAGCCGTTTCGGAAGAAACTATATCGAGGTCGGCAGATATGTGGACTACATTTTTCCGAGTTATAATATCCGCTTCATCGCACTTAATGATAATGTGGATACCGCAAGCAAGGATACCTCAGCACTTGACATGATGCCTATCGTGAATTTGTTCAATGAATGGCACGCCGCTTCTACGAGTAAGAAGATCAAGGCGGTCATCGAAGCAAACGCAAAGGCAGGCAAGTACCGCACGACCTGCGCTCCGTTCGGTTACACGAAAGGCGATGATCCGAATCATCTGCCTGTGATTGATCCCGATGCAGCTCCCATAGTCCGAAACATTTTTGAAATGCGTGCAAGCGGTATCAGTCCGCACCACATCGCTGACAAGCTCAATGAGGACGGTGTGTCGATTCCCTCGGACTATTACTATGCAAAGCTCGGCAAGCCAAATCCTCGCCGCACAAGGCATATGTGGAGTCTGGAAACTGTCAGGCAGATACTTCACAACTATACCTACCTTGGACACCTTGTTCAGCTCCGCACAAGAACGGTATCTTACAAGAATCACAAAGTCATCAAAAATGACGAGGAAGACATGATCGTTGTGAAGAATACTCACGAGCCTATTATTTCTCAGGAGCTTTGGGACAGGGTTCGTGAGATGGAGCAGTCGGTATCGCAGGGCAAGCGTAACAGCAGCGGATATGTAGCCAATCTCAGCGGTTTGATCTACTGTCAGGACTGCGGAAACAAAGTCCGCCTTGCGTGGAACAACACCACGAACGGCAGTAAGAAGAAGCCGAGAAAGTATCTTCGCCACAATTACAACTGCACCTCTTACATGAGGTTCGGAAAGCGTTACTGTTCCAGCCATTACATCAAAATGCAGGATATGGATGCTATTGTGCTTGAAGATATTCGTAGCCTCGCTCAGCTTGTTGTAGAGGACGAAGAAAAGGCAAAGGCGGAATTCCTCGCACGCAAGTCTAAGCACCACGAGGAGCAGTATTCCGTTGACACCAAGAAGCTCACAGAGGGCAAATTTCGCTTGCAGGAGCTTGACACGCTGATCCAGAACATCTATGAGGACAAAGTCCTCGGAAAGGTGTCAGAGGACGTAGCGATGAAACTGATAGCAAAATATGAGGCAGAACAGAAAGAGCTGTCCGCAGAAGTTGCTGACCTCGAAGAAAAGTTCTCCACGATCAGGCAGGACGAGGAAGATGTGGCTATGTTTATAGAGCGACTGAGAAAGTACACCGATGTACAGGAGCTTACCCGTGAGATGTGCTTGGAGCTGATCGAGTATATCACACTTGATGCTTATGTCGAGGGGCAGCCCCGTGAGATCTACATCTACTACAAGCTGCTCGATGAACCTCTGAAAGACAAAAGAAGCCTGTTTTAAGGCGATTTTACGTTGTTTACCCACCATACGATAGTGTGTTACTATTTGGCAAGAGGACAACGCTTGACGTTTATACGCATCTGGGGCTTGAGGATGCTGCTGCGGAGCTTCACCGCATGGAGGAACTTCAGAACGCCCGTCAGGAAATGAACAGAACAAAGGATGAAGCAGTATGATATGCTTCCGGCTGCGGCTCACTTCGGTGAGCCGTTATTTTTTTGCCCGGTTTGACTTGATGAATTGGAAGGATTATGGTATAATGGTATGGTACGAAAAGAATTGATGGCAATAATAAATTGAAAAATACATGGAGGTATAAAATGAGTTGGAGTGATTTATCAAAGGAAGAGAAAAAAAGAAGAAGAAAGCGTTCTAATATAATCGTAAGTATTGTTTTGATCGCTTTGCTTTTGGCTGGCTTTTTGCTTTTTCACCCGCTGACGGTAACGCATAATCTAAACATGCTGACAGAAAAGGGATACTATAATCCTGTATCTGTCGGAGATTATTCGCTGAATCTGCTGAAATTCGGCAATGAGAACGGCAACCATAAGATTGTTGCACTGGCAGGATTCGACGTAGGTGACAGCTCCGTATCCATGCGGAAAATGACTGCTGAACTGGAAATCGATAATCAGGTCATTTTCCTTGACCGTGCAGGCTATGGCGCAAGCGATGATACAAAAGCGGATATGCATGTAGGTACTATCGTCGAAGATTACCGGACTGCACTGAGAAATGCCAATGTGGAAGCGCCGTATACCTTAATGGCGCATTCCTTAGCAGGCGTTTACGCTTCTTATTGGGTAAGTCAATATCCTGATGAGATCGACAGCGTGATTCTTTTAGACACCACATGGTTATTAGATGAAAATGCCGAAGATAATGTTACTTCTATGGTGATTTCACAGTATTTGCAGTTTTTGGCGGCGAAAACCGGGTTAGTTGATCTGCTCATGCCGTCCTCCGTTGACGGAACAAAAGAGGAAAAGAAAACCGCAAAAGCCCTCACTTCTATGACAATGGATTCCTGCGCACTCATCTCCGAAGTGAAACTTGAACCGAATAATATTAAAGATACGCTTGATGTTCTTTCGCCGAATGATATTCCGAAATTATACATACAATGCGGAAAGGAACTGCCGGATGAAGCAAGAAAAAATCTGGAACGCTATACAGACAGGCTCGGAAACTGTCAGATTGCATTACTCGACTCCGGTCATTTGATGTATTTGGAAAAGCCTGATGAAAGCGGTAAGATTATCCGGGATTTTTTAGATGAAAATACTACCCTAAATCCTTAGTAGTAAAACACCCCGATTTCTACTACTATTTTACTACTAACGACGTCCGCAATTTGCAAAGTCTTGCTCCGTTTTGTCGTTTTCGCCCTATTCTGTCAAATTGGTAGTAAGAAAAAATCACCCCGATAAGCCCTGCAAAACAGGGCAAAATCGGGCAAATCAGAGAGGAAAATGCGTATGATAAAGATTATGTTTGTCTGCCACGGCAATATCTGCCGATCACCCATGGCAGAATTTATTATGAAAGATCTTGTACAAAAGGAGCATCTGGACGGATGTATTACGATTGCTTCAAGCGCAACAAGCACCGAGGAAATCGGCAACCCTGTCTATCCTCCTGCAAGAGCAGAGCTAAAGCGTCATGGGCTTTCCTGTGATGGAAAATACGCTGTGCAGGTCAGAAAGAGTGATTATGGCAACTATGATCTGTTTGTTGTGATGGACAGCAATAATGTCCGGAATATCGGGCGTATCTTCGGGAGCGATCCGCAGGGCAAAGTGCATAAGCTGCTTTCATTTGCAGGGCGCAGCGATGATGTATCGGATCCCTGGTACACCGACCGCTTTGATGTGGCGTATCGTGACATTTATGAGGGATGCACAGCGCTCCTTGCGCATATCAAAAGCAATATTCTCTAACCTCGGAAAGGATGGAATACGATGAAACATATGGATTCTTTCAGCGCCCTTGAAATCATTAACAGGGTGATCGACGAGAACGTAAAGGAGGGCGACCTGTGTATTGATGCCACGGCAGGGCGCGGCAATGATACGCTGCATCTGTGCAGACTGGTAGGCGACAGCGGTCATGTGACGGCATTTGACATCCAACAGGATGCGGTGGACAGTACGAGTGCGCTTCTCGAAAAGAACGGCATGGCATCCCGTGCGGATGTGCTTTTGAAAAGCCACAGCGAAATGGCTGAATTGTTTGAGGAGGAAAGCGTATCACTGATTGCCTTCAACTTCGGTTGGCTTCCCAAAGGCGATCACACCATCAACACCCGAAAGGAAACGAGTATTGCAGCCATTGAACAGGGGCTGAAACTGCTCAAACCCGGCGGCATTATGACGCTGATCATTTACTACGGCAGGGATACGGGCTTTGAGGAGCGTGACGCTCTGCTGGAATACCTTCCGACGCTTGACAGCAGAATGTACACGGTCATTGAAATGCCGTTCGTCAACCGTCCCAACTGTCCTCCGATTCCGATCGTGATCATTAAGGATGCGTAAAAAAATAATGGGATTCCCAGTCTTCAGGGAATCCCATTTTTGTTATGCTTTAAGCCGTCACCGTGCGCAGCAGTTCCACCGCTGCACTCATGCGCTCGATGGTCTTTTCCTTGCCCATGATGATCGCAAGATCCGTGCCGCCGCCCGGTGTGGAACGCTGTCCGGACAGAGCGATGCCCAACGGATACAGCAGCCAGCCGTTCTTGACTTCCAGTGCCTGTACGGCATTCTGACATGCTGCGGAAATGCTGTCCTTTGTCCAATCCGTCAGCTCCGTAAAGATCGGCAGCAGCGTTTCCAGTGCCTGCAGTGCAGTCTGCTCGTTGGTCTTGAATTTCTTGTTGCAGTACAGTGCAGTGTCATATTCCTGCATGTTGTCAAGAAATGCCACCTGCTCCGGAATATCACCCAGTACTTCGCATCTCGGCTTGAGATTTGCGCAGAGCAGCTCCATATCGATCTCGCTTGCTACCGTCTGTCTGATCCACGGTGCAGCAATGGCTACGAACTGCGCATCACTGAGCTTTTTGATATGCATTGCATTGATCGCACGCAGCTTCTGGATGTCGAAAATTGCAGGGGACTTGTTGATACGGGAAGGATCCCAGATGCGGATCATTTCTTCCAGATCAAAGATCTCCTCCTCCCCCTTCGGACTCCAGCCCAGCAGCAGGAGATAGTTGAGGATCGCTTCGCTCAGATAACCCTGTGCCACCAGATCCTGATAACTTGCATCGCCGTTGCGCTTGGAAAGCTTGTTGTGTGCGTCCTTCATTACGGGCGGGCAGTGAATATAGGTCGGCACATCCCAGCCGAATGCCTGATACAGCAGATTGTATTTCGGTGTGCTGGACAGATACTCCGAACCACGGATAACATGGCTCATTTCCATCAGGTGATCATCCACAACATTTGCAAAGTTGTAGGTCGGCATGCCGTCGGTCTTGATGAGGATCTGATCCTCCAGCTCGCTGTTGTTGACTTCGATCGTTCCGTAGATCAGATCGTCGAAGGATGTTGTACCCTCAATGGGCATCTTCTGACGGATTACATACGGCTCGCCTGCGGCAATGCGCTGCTGTACTTCCTCAGGAGAAAGATCACGGCACTTGCGGTCATAGTGTCCGACGGTTTCACCCGCAGCCTTCTGCTGTGCGTGCAGTTCCTGCATACGCTCCTCCGTGCAGAAGCAGTAATATGCATGGCCGGAAGCCACAAGCTGCTCGGCATACTGCTTGAACAGCCCCATGCGCTCACTCTGTACATAGGGACCGTAATCGCCGCCCACATCGGGGCCCTCGTCCCAGTTCAGACCGTTTTCTTTGAGTGTATTGTAGATCACATCCACTGCGCCCTCCACGAGTCTGCCCTGGTCGGTGTCCTCAATACGCAGTACAAAGCTGCCGTCCTCATGCTTGGCAGTCAGAAATGCGTAAAGTGCGGTACGCAGATTTCCCACATGCATATAGCCCGTGGGACTGGGTGCAAATCTTGTTCTTGCTTGTTTCATAAAAAATCCATCCTTTTCGCTGCACGTTATCATATCAAAAACGGCAGAATTTTTAGCTCATTTAAGTATACCATAGTATCCGCAAAAAGTCAAGAAAAGACAATGGTTTTCCGGGACAATCGCTCATAAAATGAATTTGCAGCCTGATATTTTTGAAATCCAATGTTGAAATAACGCTAATAATATGGTATAATATACATATCCTTCAACTTTCCGAGTCTATCACAACACATAAGGGGCAGAGTATATGAGCAATAATGTAAACGAAAACAACAGTCAGGCATTGCATGCAGGTGTCACACCGCCAAAGCAATCGCATGCTGCACAATACAATTACTCCCAAACGCAGGATAAAAAGAAAAGAAAAAAGAAAAGACTTGTCGGGTGGCTGATTTTTCTGCTGATAGTTCTGCTTGCCGCCGCAATTTATGGAATCATAAAATGGCAAAATAAAACGGCAACTGCTTATTTACAGGAATTACTGTCCGATCAGCCCTTCACATTCAGTGAAAACAATTACATCGACTATGTAACGGAAAACATTGGTATTCCGTCTGAAATAGAAGACGAAAAGGGCAATCGGATCGCCATTTCGTGGACTTCCGACAATCAGGAAATTCTCGCTGCAGACGGCACGGTGAATCGTCCTGAACGGCAAAATGCAGCAGTCACGCTTACCGCTTCTGTACGGCGTGGCATCGGAAAAGGCAGGGTTGATTATGTAGCGACTGTCATCAAAACCGATGTGATCGGCAGCAGGGATGTTTTTGTTCCCACGGACGAGGAAATCGAAAGCGGAACCTGCAACAACAACCTGACACTGATTTATGACGAGAATCATCGGGTGGAAAGTATTGATGGCAGTTTCGGCTTCACAAAGGTTTCTTCGCTCGAAGATGCCTTGTTCGTAGTAGAATTATATCGTTCCCTGTTTGAGGTGGATGAAACTGTTCGCTTTGCGGCGGAAGATGTTCACAGTGATCGTTTCGGTACGGTATTTACACTGCGTCAGGTCATTGACGATGTGCCGGTCTGGGGAAAACATGCTGTTCTGACCGTTGATAAAAACGGGCTGCTTGATTCCATTAATCTGGATATTTATAGAAATCTCAGCATTGACACTTCACTCTCCCTTGAGGATACTGCTGTTGATGCCATTTTGGATGCATATTTTGGCTGTGATGTGACAACCGATTTCATAGAAAAAGGCGTTTTCATCATGGATGATGTCCCCTATCTTGCATACCGTTCTGTTGCAGTCTCCAATTCAGGAGAACAAAATATCCTTTCAAAAGTCATCGTGGATGCAGCCACGGGAAACATCCTTTCCTGCAATGAACTTGCACAAGACTTCGGAGAAATGGTAAAATCAACCGGCGTGAATGAATACGGAGAAACCGTAGAATTTGAAGTATACAGACGCTCAGAAAAGCATTATTTACATGACAGCAACCGCAACATTTCTATCATTGATGGAAAATACGATGCTGACGACCGAAAAGATGCAGAAGAAATTCACCCTCTGTACGTATTAATGAAAAAAAGCTATGGCAGTTCCATGATGGATATTGATGGTCATTGGGAACATACGTCAGGTGTATCATCTTATACCAATCTTATCACAGTATACGACTGGTACAACAATAATTTGGGCTGGCAGTCATTTAACGGAAAAGGGAAAAAAATCAGATGTCTCGTAGATGTTGAATTTAAAACTGATAACGCCTGCTATGAACCGTTTTTTGAGTTCTTCATTGCAGGGCCCGCCAACGAATTTCTATATCCCCCGTGTGCACAGCTTGACGTCATGGCACACGAATATACTCACGGCGTATTTGAAAAGATTACCGGAGGATTTGATAAGGTTACTGTTATGAATACAGCGATCAGTGAAGGTTATGCTGACATTTTCGGATGTCTGATCGAAGGAAACTGGTTGCTGGGAGAATCTTTATCAGAATACCCCCTGAGAGATCCTACAGGACACTCCTTTATGCTGTTCGATAATATTAAATACCCATCCAAATATGACGGAGAGCACTGGAGCCCCGATGATGGACATATCAACAGCATTCTTCTGAGCCGCGCGGCTTATCTGATGAGTACCCATGGATTTACCGATGAGCAAATCGCTTCAATATGGTTCCTGTCAATGTCTTACAAATATTCTGATTCAGCCGATTTCCAAGATGTAAGGGCAAATGTCGAAAAGGCGGCAAGAAAACTCAATTGTACAGATCATGAGATGGGATTGATCGGTAATATTTTCGCAGAGCTTGGTATTGGCGAAAAGCCGTCCCGTGAACTTATGAATTTCGCTTCAGAGGGAAATCCGTTTTTAGACGACACGGAAACTACGGAATATGTCATTTTATGGTCGCCCTTTGGCAGTATATTTGGAGTGCCGATCTATGTTTTCGAAACAGATGATGGGGAGGCACGTATTGTTTACGACGAAACTGTTTCTTCCAACCTCTCCAGGTACCTGTCAGATGTTTTGAATAAGGATAATGAAGACGAACTGCAATACAACATTACGGTGCATTATGAAAGAGTCTCAAAAACCAGAATGCAGATCCTTAAGAAATTTGCCGACAATTCAGATACGTTTTTCTTCGAAAAGGTTATTGACGATCCGGAAGACAACTGGGTCAATTATGTTTTCTATACTCACACATATCAAGGAACAGCGTATGATTTCTGGTCACAGTACTTCCAAATTGATTTTTATGATTTCTCGTTCCTCTATTATGAATCTCCTCAATAAGCATGAACATCGGTCCACCTGCCGTGGACCGATGTTTTTTACTCTCTGTTTATGACGGAAAATGGAAATCAGCATGCATCCGCAGATTTTTGGATTTCAAAGAATAACTCTTGTAAAATCAGCAATACTACTACTGAAAAGGAGAGTGATTCTATGTTCAAACACGAAAAAATGCTCTTTCATCCCGTTGCAGTAGAAAAGCCGAATCCGCAGTATGCCGCACTTCTGCAGGAACAGCTCGGCGGTGCAAACGGCGAACTGAAGGCTGCCATGCAGTATATGTCGCAGAGCTTTCGCATTAAGGATCCCGAAATCAAAGATTTATTTCTGGATATAGCCGCTGAGGAGCTCGGGCATATGGAGATGGTGGCACAGACCATCAATCTGCTCAATGGTCATGATGTGAACGCTGCCGCAGTTCCGTCAGGTGAGATCCAGACACATGTGCTGATGGGGCTGAATCCGGGACTAATCAACGCTTCCGGTTATTCCTGGACCGGCGATTATGTCAGCGTAACCGGTGATCTGTGCGCTGATCTGCTTTCCAATATCGCATCCGAACAGAGGGCAAAGGTGGTATACGAATACCTCTACCGCCAGATCGGAGACAAGAAGGTACGGGAAACCATTGACTTCCTGCTCAACCGTGAGGAAGCACACAATGCGATGTTCCGTGAGGCGTTCAACAAGGTGCAAAACAGTGGCTCGAACCGTGATTTCGGCACGACCAAAGCTGCAAAAATGTACTTCAGTATGTCCGAACCTTCTCCTGCAAATACTCCGTTCCCCAAAAGTGATGTCAGACCGCCATCGTTCAGCTGAGGTGAGATATGAAAAAAGACGAAATGCCGCTCGGTTTAGGAATGGCACTTGCAATGAATCCTGAAGCCATGCAGAAATTCGCTTTGCTTCCGGAAGCAAAAAAGCAGGAGATCATCAGCGGTACGCATGCCATTTCTTCAAAAGAGGAAATGCGGCAGTATGTGGAAACTATTCTGTAGGGCAATACCGCACAAAGACTCATACAAAAACGGCAGATGCAAAATGCATCTGCCGTTTTTTGCAATTTAACGTCAATTGTGGCTTTTAGGAAAACCATCGGTCAAGCAACGCCAAGGATTTCCTTCCACGGTTTGGGAGTACCCGAACCGGCGGCTGCTGCATAAACCAGAACTGCTGCCGCATCCGTTGCGTTAAGGGGCGATTTCTCCGCATCCGTTCCATTGACATCTGCAAGGTAATATACGAACCGCTCCAGTTCTTCATCAGTTTCTGAATACAGATACGCTTTCTTGCCTGCACCGCTTGCCGCCGCATAGACCAAAATCTGGGCTGCATCCTTGGCATCTGTATAGCCATCAAGGTTTGCATCGCCCTTTACACCGACAAACACATCAACACCGAATGTCTGTGTGCTGAATTCATCCGCAATGCTTGCCTCTACCGTATACTGATATTCGCCGTTTTTGTAAAGGGAAGCAGGTGTCTGCCCGTTGAAATCTACAATTGCCAGATTCTTCAGATGCTCACCCTTTTCCGAAATACTGCCATCGGAATATACCTTATAACGAATCACTGATGTGATCAGATCCTCCACATCAAATTCCTCCTCATCATGTGAGAAGTAATACTGTATGGGGTTGGTTTCAATGGTATATGTGTACGCTGTAACAGTTAATGTTTCACTCGACGATACCGATTCTTGATTGCTTGTCGAAGTCGTTGTGCAGTTTTCATGATACGTTGTTGTAATAGTAGTTACCTTCTCCGTTGTTGTTGTTGTTGTGGTAGTTTCCTTCTTGGATGTTGTTGTGGTTGTGGTAGTTACCTTCTTAGAAGTTGTTGTGGTTGTCGTGGTTTCCTTCTTGGATGTTGTGGTGGTTGTGGTAGTTACCTTCTTAGAAGTTGTTGTGGTTGTCGTGGTTTCCTTCTTGGATGTTGTTGTGGTTGTGGTAGTTACCTTCTTGGATGTTGTTGTGGTTGTCGTGGTTTCCTTCTTGGATGTTGTGGTGGTTGTGGTGGTTTCCTTCTTGGAGGTTGTTGTGGTTGTGGTGGTTTCCTTCTTGGATGTTGTTGTGGTTGTGGTGGTTTCCTTCTTGGAGGTTGTTGTGGTTGTAGTAGTTACCTTCTTGGATGTTGTTGTGGTTGTGGTAGTTTCCTTCTTGGAGGTGGTTGTAGTTGTGGTGGTTTCCTTCTTGGATGTTGTGGTGGTTGTGGTAGTTACTTTCTTGGATGTTGTGGTGGTTGTGGTAGTTTCCTTCTTGGATGTTGTGGTGGTTGTGGTAGTTGCCTTCTTGGATGTTGTGGTGGTTGTGGTGGTTTCCTTCTTGGATGTTGTTGTGGTTGTGGTGGTTTCCTTCTTTGTTGTTGTAACGGATGTCGTAGTCTCAGATGTTGTAGACTGTGCGCCGCCCGTTTCATCCCTAAAAGTTATGGCGTACTCTTCGCTGTTCATATCCTGATCACAGATATCTGTAATATTGCCTGCGCATCTGATGGAATAATCCTCGCTTACAATCGGCAGCAGGCATGAGAAGATCTGCATTTTTTCAGTAATATTTTTTCCGGAATCACTGATTACCGTAAAATTGATCGCATGATCATCTGCAATATAATTTGTAAGTCCGCCGGAACAAACAGTTACATCCTGCGGTGCAGAAAGCCCTGATGTCTGAAGCAGAACCAGACCTTCAACAACGCAGAATTCCACATCGCCCTGCACCTCAAACGTCAACGCAACATACTGTCCGTCTGCCGTCTCCTTCGCAGTGATCACAAAACAGTTTCTGTCGCTATCGGTTGAAGGCTCCGTGCTGCTTGTGGTAGTTGTGGTTATGGTTGTTTCGGATCCGATTACCGAAGTGCTTGTGGATTCTGCGTCATTTTCGGAAGAATCACTTACCGAATAGGAAACATCCTTTAAATCACGGTCGCATATATCCAGAATGGTGCAGTCCGCATTCATCCGATACTTTTCATCGGTCTTGGAAAAGGTGTATTTGAAAAACTCCTTTTCCTTCTCAATATTATTGCCCGTAGAACTGATTACGGTAAAGTATATCATGTTTTCATCTGCATAGAATGCAGAAAGTGTGTCAGAATCCAGATCGGTGTGTTCAGAGTAAAGCAACCCCTCTGTTTCCAGTGCAATGCTTCCCTCCGCTGTCGAAAAGCATACATCACCCTTTACACCGAAGATCAGCTCCATGGACTTTCCGTCAGCACTCTCGTTCATCTCAACATAAAAGATGTTATCCGATCCGCCTGCAGCTGTCTCGGAGCTCTGGATGGTCGTTTCAGAAGAAGGGTTATCTTCCGTAGAACCTACATTTTCCTGATTCCAATTCTTATCAACGGAATACTTGACTGCCGCAAATGTTTGATCGTATATGTCGATCATCTCAAATTCGAAATCGCTTTCGCTTGCCTTATCATTGCATACAAACTGAATTGTGAAAAATTCAGCTGCTTCTTTTAAGTTGGTTGTACCTGCAAATACAACTACCACCTCTCCGCTTTCAGGCAGTACATTCAGCAATGTATAATTCCCTGCTGTCGGAGGCGTTGTTTCATCCACAGTATACTTATCTTTGTCATAATGAAGAACCGCTTCAAATCCGCATACATTAATTTCACCTGAAACGGAAAGGACTGCTGTGACAATGTCATTCTCATATGTATAATCCAATACAAACAGATTTTCTGCCGCCAGACCTTGAATGGGGATAAAAACATTCATGCAAGCCAGTAATACTGCCATGAATGCCGCAACAAATCTGTTGAAAAATTTTTGCATTTTTCTCTCCCTTCTAACAATCCCTGTACCGAAGCACAGGGATTGTTATCATGTGATTACTTCGTAGTGCGATTATTCCACGATCAATGTCATACCGCTGATGACGTCTTCATAGACATCCTCATATACATCTCTGTAGAAATGATAGGTCGTAGGTACCTTTGTTCTCTCTCTGCTGCGATACAGCGTTGTGGAAGTTGCGGAACGATCACAATAACGATACATCTTCACTGTGTAATTCTTCGTCACTGCGTCTCCCTTGAACCACATTGCGCCCTGGTCGCCGGAGAAATTATAGCCGGTTACGCTCGCCTTGTTGTAACCTGCACTGCCGCCCTTTGAGAGGCCGCCGCTTGCAACTGCAGTTGCATTGTTAAACGTAGCAACGTCGATTACCATGCTGTTGACATGCTCGCCGTAGCTCGTTCTCGCACCATATGCAGAGTAGTTACCGTTGATACTGAAATTACGATAATGTCTGTAGTGCGGTGAAGACGCTCCCTGTGTAAGGTAATAGAACATATTATAACCGGTAACCTGAGATCTGGGATCTTCCTTTGTTTCAACCTTTCTCAGATCACTGCCGGTGACAGCAGTTTCAGACCAGTTGCTCCATGCACCCCAGTCGGTAAAGCCGCTTTCGGTTTTGGTTTCCACTTCAACCAGATCACTTTCGGTAATCTTCTTTTCGGACCAGTCGCTCCATTCGCCGTAATCACTGTAGCCCAGCTCCGTCAGTTCCGGATCCTGCGTCCAGCCTTCAACTGTTTCGCTTTGGGACGTCATGAACTCACGCTTTACAAAAACTGTTTCTACAAACTTGGATTCGGTTGTTGTCTGGATCGATGCCTTGAACGAAACAGGTGTTTCAGGGTTTGAACCCTCAATACCCTCTCTGTAGTAAAGATCGACAATGTTCATCTTCAGTGAAAGCTTCAGAGAAGAATCCTCAGCAGAAGTATTTACGAAATACAGCTTGCCGTCCTTCACATAATAAAGGTCATTTTCTTCCAGATCCCATTTGATATCATAGCCGTCAAGAGTTTCCTGCAGCGGATAGCCCGCACTCATTGCCTCCATAATGTCAGTTGATTCCGTACCAAAATCAATATCCTGCTTCAGACGTTTTGCTTCCACCTCCGCATTCATCACGCCGGGTACATAGCCCTCAGGTGCATCATCTCTATACAGAACGATGGAAACAGGGCACTTCGGCTTTCTTACGAAATCGTACAGCATTTCGAGGTTTTTCTTGGTAAAGAGTTCGGGGTTGTCAGCAACATCCAGACACTTGAGGGTATCGAATCTCGTGAGAGAGTTGAGATAGCCGTCAGTTTCATAATTTGTGCCGTTGAAATCATTGATATTGGTGTTTCTCAGGCCAAGATAAACGATGGCATCCATATCAGGAAGATTATCAACAGAATTTACCTTCATGTTGTTCAGGGACAGGAACTTCAGCTGGCCCTTGTTGATGAACGACTTGAGGTTGATTGCATCCGAACCGCTTGCGGAATCAAGGAACAGTGCCATGATATTGTCATTGCTCTTGATATTTGCAAAATCAAGTGCAGCAGCATTGTGTCCTGCCAGATTGAGGAACTTCAGCAGGCTCAGTGTATTGAGGAAGCTGAGATCCGATACACCGGAATTCTGCATGGACAAATACTGAAGCTTTGTCATGGAACGTATTGCCTGTGCATTATCCAGACCAACATTGTTGATGTAGAATACGCCCAGATTCGTAAGTGTGGACAGAGCGGAAATATCATTGATCTCCGGATTGTCACTCAGATCAAGAATGGCGAGTCCCTTCAGATTTCTCAAATAACCCAGATTATCAACCTTTTCAGTCACGGTTTCTCCCGTTGCTGTATTGGGTACGCTTACTTCTCTCTGCTGTCTGATATTGCAGCGTGCGAGTTCAAGATGTGTAAGTGCCGTCAGGTCATTGAGGAAGTTAAGATCAACCACGGTATTTCCGGAGAGAGACAGATAATTCAGACCCGTCAGAGCCGCAATACTGCTGATTGTTTCACTATCCACTGTATTGTTGTTCAGTCTGAGTTCAACCAGTTCTGTAGCAGCATTCAGATTCTGTACCTGTACAAGCTTGTTGTTTTCCAGATACAGACGCTTGAGTCTGCTGAAGTTTCCGGCATCAAAAGTTGAAAGCTCATTGTTGTCAAGATCAAGATAGGTCAATAATGACATGCTGTCAATGATACCCGATACATTGCCGATCTTATTGTTGCTCAGTGAGAGGATGTCAAGATAGATCAATCTCTTAAGGGATCTTACTGTCTGGATATCATTATTGTCCAGCTTCAGACATACCAGTGACTGCAGCTTGCTGATCGGTGCAAGACCGTCAGTTACAGCATTGGCTGTGATGGAGTTTCCGGACAGGTCCAGAGTTGCAAGCACTGTGCAGGAAGAAAGCGGGGAAATATCAGTGATATAGTTATTTGCCAGCCACAGTGTTGTTACATTTTTCAGCAGACCGATGGGCGCAATGTCCATGGGAGTGGTAATATCATACTCAAGCTCACTCTTATCCTTAAATACAGGCTTTCCAAGTGCGCCGGTCTTGTACTCATAGTAGTTCAGATCTCTCGAAAGTGTAAGTACTGTAACCTTCGGGATTCTGGATACGATTTCACCCTGATCATTCTTAAACGCCAGATTGCTGATGTCAGAAATGTAGTTGCCCTGGAGGAACAGTTCCTTCAGTTCGGGGTATGCCATATCTGTATTTGTTCTGCTGTCCTTCAAGGAGAGGAAGTCTACATCCTTGAGTCTGTTGTAGGACAGATCAATGCCTTCAATCAGATGCTTGGAAGCAAATACAGATTCCGGAATTTCAGAGATCTTACAATTAGAAAGTGAGATCTGTTCAAGATAATTCAGACTTGCAAGATCACCAAGGCTTGCATTTGTTCCGGAAAGATCGTTATCGGAAAGGTCAATGATACGGTAGTACTTGAGGTACTTGATACCGCTGATATTCTTAATACCCTTATTGGAAAGGTCAATCGTATAGTTGAGCTTTTCCATAACATCGGTATCATAGATCTCTTCTTCCGTCAGGATCTTATCACCGTTACCATACTTTGTGTCAAAAATCTTTACCAGTGCATTGTAAAGGTTTTCATCGGGGATCTTAGTCGTAGAAATTTCACTGCTGTTTCCGGCGAGCTGAACATCGAAACCAAGACCGGTGGACTTAAAGCTGTCATCACCGTTTCTTTCAATGTTAGCATATACCGATGCCCATTCCATGTATCCTGCCTTTTTACCGACATTGATAGCCTTATAGGTGACATCATTTACAGTAACATTATCACCGATCACTACCTTTCCGGATTCAATATCCGGCACCCAGCTAACCGTAAGATCATAGAGCGGTACGGAAGTGGGGAAATAGGTTTCTCCGGAAATCACGGAAGGAACGAATCTCTTGATATATTCCTGTGCATATGCGATCTGTTCTTCCATCGGCTTTGCAGGAATTGTTCTGGAAATACGATCAGTGTATACAATATTTCCGTCAAATACAAAATCAGCCTGGAAGGTCACATTGTTTTTATCCTTGAGGTAGATGATCTCATTGCTGTTGGTATCCAGCACTCTTGCATCCGCAGAAGAACCATCTTCATTCTTGACAACGGACCAATGAATATCAACATTCTGCACCAATTCTACGCCATAGTTCATTCTGGAGCTTTCAAGCGTCATATATCCGGGCAGTCTGTAGTGTTCAGGCAGCTCCTTGGGAATGTCCTTCAGAACATTCTTGAAAACAGTGGGGGACGGCATATCAATTTCGCCCTTGATCTCTCTCTTGAAATCATGAGTTCCATACTTTTCACCGTCAATGAAAATATTTGCCTTGAAAGTTACCCAAGTTGTATAGTCCAGTTCCGGTACATCTACAACATAGTCCTTGCTGATTACAACGCTCTGCGCAAGAAGACCGCTGTCAATGGACCAGATAATATCAACGCCGCTGAATTCGGAAGAAGACAGCATATTGAAGGTGCCATAGTTGTTCTTGTAGGGAAGCTGGAAATCATCTGCAATGTACTTGCCTGCTTCTGCAAAGCCCAGTTCAAGAGCCTCTACGGTTTTTTCATAAATGGCAACATTGTTGTCTGCTTCCGCATAAACGGCATAGACATTCAGATCGGATTCGATCTTGTCGAAGTCCACTGCTACCTGTTCATCGGCATCGGTGGACCAATTGCCGCTGGAATATCCGGTCAATTCCGGAATTGTCGGAACATTCAGAAGCGCACTGCCTGCCTTGATTGACTTCTTGGCATAAACAGAACCATCCTTATTATAGAAGGTAACCGTTACACGATCACCGAGATTGACATTCATTCTGACAACCTTCTGCTGAATGAGCATCGCATCTCTGGAGTTTACCTTCGGAGTTACACCGTCCTTCTCATAATCCATGTAAGTATTTGCATACTTCTTGGAAATTTCAGACAGATCATGCATCTTAACGATGTACTGCTTGAGATAGGTAACGTCCTTTGCTCTGACTGCACCATCAAGGTCAGCATCGCCGTACTGATAGATCGTCAACGCAGAGAAATCGGATTTCAGTTCATGATCTGTGAAAGAACCATCCTCCGCATTGCTGGAAGCCACATTTTCTTCTGTAGTGTCCAGAGTAATGAAATTGTAAGCATCCCCTGCCAGATCATCCGCAACCTGGAATGTCAGTTCTGCCACATTGATCTGTGCAGTCTGATTTTCAGCAGCGGTATATGTCAGATAGATTTTTCCATTCTCTTTATCATTGATTACAACCTGGCCATCCTTATTCTCACATGCCTTTGCTCCTGTAAGCGTTACGCAGGAGGTATCGTAATTGAGTACTGCCTCAAATACCGCAATGTTGGAGTTTTTGGGAATGTACAGTGTCGTGGTAAATTTAGAACCCTGCTCTGTCTGGAAATCAGTGTTGGTAATGGTGGGAGCTGTCTGCTTAGCGGAAGCGGGAAGCTGTGCTGCTGTTACTGCGAACATCGCAATCGCTGCACTGAGCAGTGTGCATATTTTTTTCAGTTTCATCCCTTATTCTCCCCCTTTCTCAACTGCTGAGGAAGCCTGTTCCTTTGCCATATCCACGAGTTCTGTTGCAGTAATAAAGCCCTCGAAGAAATCTGCATAAGTAACCAGTTCGCCGGTATACCAGTGTTCGATATATCCGTTTGCAAATACTCTGGAAACACCATTGAGCAGATTATAGTTGACATACTGACCGTAAAGTACGGTTTCTTCACCGGCAGCATCTGTCTTTACAGCCTCAATGTAGTAAGGAATCTTAACGATGTACTCGCAGAGCTTCCAGCCAACATTCTTCACATCCTCGTCTTCTCTGGCGTTGAATGTTCTGGAAACGCCCACAGAAAGAGAATGTTCATTGCCATACTGGTAATCCACACCATAGCCAAGGTCAACAGAAATATCCTTAGCATGGGAATAGGAAACACCCTCATCCTTTCCGCTTGTCAAAGAATGCTCGATCGTTGAAGAATCCGCACTTGACGCACCCAGTGTGTTGGTGTTTTCAAGATTCTGAGAAATGGAATTTTCCTGTGTCTGTGCAACTGATGCACCGGTTTCAGATGTGACAGAACCGGACGCACCTACTGAAATAGCGTTGGATACCTCTGCATACACTTCTGTAGAATTGGATACAGATGCCTCCTGTGAGGAACTTACATAAGTAGAGTCCACACCTACACTTTCTTCAAATCCAATCGTACTGCCAATTTCAGTGGTATTGGAAACACCCGCTGTAGCAGTCAATGTATCAATGATTTCCCAACCGACCGTATTGGAAACGGAATTGGAAATTTCAGTTGAATTTGATGTGGCATTGGAAATCGCCAGACCGGAAGTAAGTGAACTTTCATCATAAACCGATTCTTCATGTGTATTGCTTCTAAGATCGCTCACTTCACTGAATACGGAGCTTTCCTTGCCTGTCTGTACACTTTCGGAAATGGAATATGCAGAATTCATTGCAATTGTCTTGCATGCTGTAACAGTTTCGGACTCAATGATCTCGATCGTCAGAGAATCCGCATTGAAGAAACCGTCATTGCTTACGCCGGTGTACTTCTTATCATTCGGGATTCCCAGAAAGCTGGCATTGGAATAGTACTTGCTGTTGTCCATAACCTCGCCGATGTCACTCATGTTTCCTGCAATACCCTCTGCCAGATCCAATCCTACAAAGTCCTTTGAAATGCTGCCGCCCTGTGCCGCCATATCAAAGATACCCTGCAGTTCTCCAAGGTTAATGGAAAGATTATTGGTATTTCCCAAAATCTCCTTCGGGTTGTAGTCGCCAATCGCCATAATGGATGCTTTTGCATAATCCTCCGGCTGATAGATACGGTAGGTTACATCGCCATCCTGCACCTCAGTATAAAATACATATTCAATGTATTCATACCAATCCTTATCCGAAAAAACAGGATCGCTGAGCTTTAGTTTTGTGTCTGTCAATCCTGGAAAAAGGGAGGTGTAATCATCAACATGGTTGACTACTTCTTTCTTTTTCGCCGCAAAACCGGTAGGAACCGAAAGCGACGCGATCACAGTCAAAGCCACAACAAACGCGATTACACATTTAAACTTTTTTGTTGTTCGTTTTACTTTCATCATAAACCCTCCTTAAAATAAAATTTGCTTTTATGTCAAGCCGCATAACCTTGAATACGGCTAGTACATAACAATTTTGCCTTTTACAGTCTGATATTTCACTGCATAAAAATCGGATTTCTCCGCATCCCATGCAGCAATATCCTTGACATCATACTGCAGAGCTGTCTCCGCCTTCTGCGCACCGACCGTGCGGAATTTCACATCGCACAAATACAGTTCACCTTCAACATTTTCTGTGCTTACAAAACTGATATAGATCCTGTTCCCTGCTTTGTCATAATTACAGGTTACATCCGCATCCACATTTGTAAATTCCACAAATTCAAGAAAGGCGGTGTCAAATGCTACTTCAAGATCCATCACGCAGAATTCGGTTTTTCCGCCAACAAGCAGCGGCACAGAAATTTCTGTGGGAATGTCGCTTCCAACATAAACGGCATTGTTATAGATAACATTGTTTTTTTCTGAAATATCGAGACTTTCCGCAGTCATTGTAATGGATTCTTCCACATTGATCGACTTATCGCCAATACCTTCAATGACGTCCTGTTCTTCCCAACCGACAAAAATTTCATCCGATTTCAAAAGATCAGGTCTTTGCAGATTAATATCGGACAAAGCAGCATATTTTTCGTGAGAAATTTCACCGGATGCGTTGCTGATATTCACTTCAATGGAATTTACGATATTTCTGTCCTCAGTTTCACTTTCTGATTCTTCTTTGGGATTCGTTTCGCTCTCCACTGTACTTGCAGCGGATTCTGAGCTCTCTGTTGTCCCTGTTTCTTCCTGACTGCTGCTTTCCTGCTGATTGCAGCCCGTCATCAGAACAAGTGAAAAACAAAATAGAATGATCGCACCGATCTTACCAAACTTCATCATTAATTTACCATGCTCCTTTAATCAGGAATTGTTGTAAAGCGCTAAAATAGCAGCGCATAAAAAATATGCCCATACTGCGCATGCTTTTTACAGGCTCTCAATGTTCATTGCTCTATGCCGTACAAAGATAAGACATGGCGTCTTCCGCATCATCGTACTACACAGCGGCAACGCCTTTTATTATACCATAATCTGCCTCATTTTGTCAAGTTTCAAATCCGGTGGGCTTACGCCAATTGATCACTGCGCAAAAATTCCCCCTCCCAAAGGGAGGGGGAATACAAGTGATCATTCATTTGTAATTGATCATAATTGCCCATCACGGAAACAGTTCACGCTTCATGAGTGCAAGGTCGAATGCATCAAGCTTTCCGTCATCACAGAAATCTCCTGCCTTCCAGTTGCCGATCTCCTCGGAACCGAGCAGCCATTTTTGCAGCATGATCACGTCGGGGATGTTAAACTTTCCGTCCTCATTGACATCACCGAGTGCCGGAGTAAAGCTGAACTTATCAATGTTGAAAAGGTAGCCGTCATCGCCCTTGCAGACGAAGTACAGATCCTGCACGCCCACCGGAACATCCGTCTTACAGGTGAAATTCTGATAATCCTGCCAGTCACCCGTCACATCAATGGTGCAGGTACCGACGATGGGGCCATCCTCACTGCCGCTGTGGATCTCCAGCTGACCGCCGGAGCCTGCGCTGGAGGCACTTACAGTAAAGGAAGATGCACCGCGGGAGAAATCCACGTCACGCAGGGCAAACACACAGCCGTCCTGAATGAAACCCAGATCGCTGCGTCCTGTTTCGGCAGAAGATTCAATCTGGATCGTGCCAAAGAGGAAATGGCTGTCCTCTGCTTCGATCGGGGGATCATAGGGATCAATTCCTGTCGGAGCAGATGATGCCGTCCAAAGCTCCAGCTCGCATACCTTTGCGCCGCCGTCATTGTTTCGTGTACCCGTCATGATCTCCAGACGGAAATATCTCGCACTTGCCGCAAGCGGTCTTGTGACGGTCGTTTTGGTGTTGCCATACAGCACATCCGCATCCGTCCATGTGGTTCCGTCATTACTGGTCTGCAGTCTGAAATCACGGGCATTGAGATTGCCGCCGCCGAAAACGACTGTCCACTTTTGAACTGCGGTTTCCTTGCCAAGATCCACGCTGATCCAGTTGTCCTTTGTACCCTTTGCAGTTTCCCATGCGCTTGCCTTATTGCCGTCAAATGCCGCTGCTGCGGTACCTGTTGCGGCATCTGCGCTCTTGTTCTTCGCAGCATTGCCCAGAACCTGCGTTTTGTCGATCAGTCGGAGCATGCCGTCAAGACGGTATTCGGTATCCTTCTCGGTTTCAAAGCTGACTCTTGCATTTCCGTAACGGAGGTTGCAGACATTGCCGGACTTTGAAAGTACGGTAACGCCCGTGAGTCTGCCGTTTTCCCAGCTCATTTCCTTGATCTCAAAGTTTCCTCTTGCGCACAATCCGTTGACATGACCTGTTTTCCATGCGGAGGGAAGTGCAGGAATGAGCGAAATTTCATTGTTCTGGCTCTGCAGCAGCATTTCCGTGACGCCCGATGTAAAGCCGAAGTTGCCGTCGATCTGGAAGGGCGGATGCGCATCCCAGAGGTTTGCGTACAGTCTGCCGCTTTCCGTGCCGTTGACGGGTGTGATCAGGAGCTTGACAAGATTGTAGGCATGCTCGCCATCCTCCAGTCTTGCCCAGCAGTTGAGTTTCCACGCTTCCGACCAGCCCGTACCCATATCGCCGCGGTGTTCCAGAGAAGTCTTTGCAGCCTGTGCGATTTCCGGATTTGTGGATACGCTGTATTCATTTCCGGGGAACAGACCGTAGATATGAGAAATGTGGCGGTGAGTTTCTTTCGGGTTATCCCAATCGTACGCCCATTCCATCAGCTGTCCGTGCTTGCCCACTGTGGGGGGCTTGATGAGGGAAAGCTTCTGTTCGAGCTGACTGCGCAGCTGTGTATCCACGCCAAGCTGTGCCGATGCCTGTGTGACACCCTGGAACAGCTCACGGGTAATGGCATTGTCCATCGTAGTACTGTAGGAGCAATGGACATTTGCATCCCATGCATATCCGGGAAGTCCAAGCTCCGGAGATGCACTGGGGCTGATCACCATATAATTCTGACCGCTGATCTCCTGCTGGATCATCAGTTCATTGAGAAATTCCGCACTGCCCTTGATGACAGGATAAATTTCCTCCAGATATGCCTCATCCTGATTGAACAGGTATGCATCATAGAGCATGTTGGAGATCCATGCGCCGCCTGTCGGCCAGAGTCCCCATGTGCCGTCGATCGGGCCGCTGCGGTTCCACAGATCCGTATTGTGGTGCAGCACCCAGCCCTTGTCAATGCCGTACTGCGTCTTTGCGGTCTTGCTTCCGCTGATGGTCAGCGCCTTTGCCTTTTCCACAAACGGCACGAAGCATTCGGAAAGATTTGTGGTCAGTGCAGGCCAGTAGTTCATTTCATAGTTGATGTTCGTCGTTGCCTTACTGCCCCATGCAGGTGCGGAATACTTATTCCAAATACCCTGCAGATTCATTGCCTGTGCATCACGGGATGCACTGATCATCAGATAGCGTCCGTACTGGTAGAGCAGCTCCACCATTTTCGGATCGTTTGACTTGCCAAATTCTTCAATTCTCGCTTCCACCGTTTTGCTGTTGCTCACGGCGCTGTCACCGCCGAGGTCAAGATCCACACGATGAATCAGGGAACTGAAATCCGCTGCATGACGCTCGTACAATTCATCATAGGTCATGCCCGCAACACGCTGCATATCCTTAGCAGCATCGCCCTTTTCGTCACCGTTGCAGGTCTGTGCATCAATAAAATTCGTGCGAATGGAGGTAAGCAGCATTACAGAATCCGCACCGTTTACCTGCAGTGTACCGTTTCCTGCTGTCATATTTCCGCCCTGCGGAATCACCTTTGTGCGTGCAGCGTAGTATACCGCACCCCTTGTCCAGCAGTCATCATCACCGTGACCTGTCGCAATAACCGTATCGCCGTCAACCGCAACAGAGCCGTTGAGCAGTCCGTCATAGCCCACGCCAACCGACACCGAACCTGACTGATCACAGGTGATGCGAGTTACCATGACCTGATCGGGGTAGCTGACAAAGCTCTCACGCACATAACGCTTGCCGCCGTGCGTATAGGTGGTACTTGCCACTGCCGTATTCATGTCGAGCTGACGGGTATAATTCGAAACATTTTCATGTCCCATCGAAAGCTTGAGCATGCCGACCTTCTGGTACTTTGCCTGACCGCCGCCAATCATCTTTGAACCGATGATGTCATTTGCCTCCTGATACTTTCCCGCAGAAAGCAGACTCTGCACCTCTTTGAGATACCCCGCCGCACCCTCACGGTCGTTTGAACCGGGGCCTGCACTCCAGACGGTGCATTCGTTCAGGTCGATCCACTCCGTCGGACAGTTGCCGTAGACCATCGCACCGATTCTGCCGTTGCCGAGCGGGAGCGCACGATAGAATGATTCGGCGTTATCCCACGCATTATCCTTACTGTGTGTTCCCGCCTGGGATGTGTACCACATTACAAGATCGGGATCATGAACCTGTGCAGCATGGGCGGCAATCGGTGCAGTTCCCTGCATCTGCGCCGGAAACTGACATATTCCGCTGCACAGCACCGCTGCACAGAGCAGCGCAGTGATTCTTTTAAGTTTTCGCATTTTCAACTCCTCCAAGCTCTGTAATTGTCTGCATTTTCTTCCGAAATCAACAAACGAGTATTTCTCATCATTGAAATATGATACTTTTATTATAACACTGTGAATTTTATTTGTCAATGATGTTTATATATATTTTAGTAACCGTTTATTTCCGGTTCTGTTACATTGACTTTTTCTTGTTTCTGAAAAAAATTTATAAAAAATAGTAAATGCTATTGACATTTTAAAAAATGTGTGCTATAATAACATCATCAAAACATAAAATTGGAGGATTTATCATGAAACTCAAAAAGACAATCGCATTTCTTCTGGCTGTGACTACGCTTGGTGCGCAGCTTACAATTTCCGCAAGTGCGGAGATGTTTGGCGACATCAACGGTGACGGTGCAATCAACGCAACAGACGCTGCTTCCATTTTGCAGTATGCAGCCTATGTGGGTGCGGGCGGCAAGCTTGACCTCAAGGGATTCCTCAACGGCGAGGATGAGCCGCAGGTACCCGTGGATCCCCCTGTGGATGAAGATTCCACACTGACCATTCTGGGATGGAATGAATATGATCTGGAGATGATGCTTGACTGCTATCAGGAGGATTATCCAGACGCAGATGTAAAATTAGTACTTGTCGGTGAAAACGGCGGCGGTGCAAATAACATGTATAAAACACTCCTGCAATCGGGCGAACAGATTGATCTGTATATAACAGAAAGCAGTTGGGCAACTTCGTATATCAATGATCCGGGGTGTGCGCTTCCTCTGTCTTCGGTGGGTCTGTCCGAGAGCGATTATACCAATGCATTCCCCTATTCGCTGGAGATCGGTCAGAATAAAAAGGGCGAACTGTACGCAGCTGTTCCTTACATTTGTCCGGGCGGCTACTGCTATAATACGCGCCTTGCAAAGGAATATCTTGGAATCACCTCACCTGAAGCAATGCAGGCAGAGATTTGTGACTGGGACGGTTTCCTGCAGACAGCGGACAAATTACACAAGGCATCAAAGGGCAGCGTGACAATGACTGCGACGCTTGGCGGTATGGCACACTGCTTCGCAATTGACAGTAACATGCCCACACTCATAGATGGTAAGCTGAACATGGAAAAGGCTGCAGCATTCACAAAGCTTGCAACGGAATGTGCTGACAAGGAATATGTCGATCCTGAAATTCTGCAGTGGACACCCGAATGGACCAATGCAGGTCTTTTAAACGAAACCATGGGCTATTTCTACTCTACATGGTGTCTTGGGGAGGGGGCAATGCTCGAACAGAACGGCGGTACCAAGGGCAACTGGGCAATCGTTGCAGGTCCGCAGGAATACCATTGGGGCGGCTATGCATACTGTGTAGCACCCACCTGCAACAGCCAGTCCGAAGCTGAAAAATTCCTGCGCTACTTCACTGTGAATACAGAAAGCATGCGTAAATTTGCAGATTATTCCGGCTATATGGTAAACAACCGCACTGTGATCGAGGACATCATGGCATCCGGCAATCATGGCAATCCCCTGCTGGGCGGTCAGGATGAATATTCCGTTCTGTATGATGTAGCAATGAATATTGATTTCAACAACGAGCAAGCTTCTGAATATGACACCGACCTTATCTACGAAATTATCGGCTTACTCTATAGAAACCCGAAACTGACAGAGGAAGAGCTCCTGGCAATGTATGAAGAAAAAGTACTCACTGACTATGGTATTGAGACAGCAGAAGAAGCAACTAAATAATCCCGAATGGGACGGATGCACGCATCCGTCCCGATTCTTATGCTGTTCACAAAATATGGTTGACAAAATGCTCCAATGTGGCTATAATAGAAATAGTATGGGTTAGTGTGCCCTGCTGTATCAAATTCGCTCATTCAAGTGAAATAAGGAGAAATCAACGTGAATATACTGATTATTGGCTGCGGAAAAGCCGGTAGTGTGCTGACACAAACGCTTCGCAATGAGGGGCACGATGTCACAGTTATGGACACCAATCCGGAACTCGTCACCACAATGGTGGATAATTACGATGTACAGGGAATCTGCGGAAACGGATTGATCCTAAAGGACTTACAGGAGGCAGGCGTTGAACACACAAATGTGATCATCGCTATGACGGATTCCGACGAAATCAATATCATGTGTTGTCTGATGGCAAGAAAGAGCGGCGCAAGACACAGTATTGCCAGAGTACGCAATCCTGCATATGCCGAGCAGATCGTTTTTATGCGTGAGGAGCTTGGGGTGAGCATGATGATCAACCCTGAATTTCACACTGCCAATGAGATCGCACGCATGCTGCGCTATCCTAACGCCATCCACGTGGAAACCTTTGCCAAAGGCAGACTGGAGCTTGCGGAAATGAAGGTCGCTCCCGACGGCATTCTTGACGGGCTGGCGCTGTCCTCCATTATGCAGAAGCTCAAGCTGCACTTCCTTGTATGTGCAGTACAGCGTGAGGATGAGATCGTCATCCCCGATGGTAATTTTGTGCTGCACGGCGGCGACAAGATCTACATTACCGCAATCCACAGCGAGCTTGCAAAATTCTACAAGCACGCAGGTGATTTCAAATCCAGAATGAAAAACGTTCTGATCGTCGGCGGCGGCAGAATTTCCTTCTTCCTCGTCGGTCAGCTCATTGAATTGGGCTTCTCCGTCAAGCTCATTGAGCAGAACCGTGATCGCTGCGAACAGCTCAGTGAGTGGTTCCCGAAGGCAGAGGTGATCTGTGCGGACGGCACCGATCAGGAGATCCTTCTTGAGCAGGGCATCGAACAGGCGGATGCCTGCATCATGCTCACCGGTATTGATGAAGAAAACATCATCCTCTCGATCTATGCCAAGAAAATCGGTGTGGAAAAGATCGTAACCAAGATCAACCGTGCGTCCCTGCGTTCTATTTCAGACAGTGTGGGGCTGGAAAACATCGTTTCTCCCAAAACTACCACTGCCGATCTGATTTTGCAGTACATCCGTGCAAAGCAAAATTCCGAAAACAGCAATATCATTACGCTGTATCGTCTGGCGGACGAAAAACTCGAAGCGATTGAATTTATTCTTCGAAACGAGGCGCCATATGTGGGCAAGCCCCTTAAGGAGCTGCGTATGAACAGCGGCTTCCTGATTGCAGGCATCATCCGCGGCACAAAGCGGATCATCCCGAGCGGTAATGACTGCCTGAAACTCAACGACAGTGTTGTGGTTGTCACTACAAAGCAGAAGGTTACAAGCCTTGACGAAATTTTTGCTTCCTAAGCGGCGGAGGACATCATGAATTATCGTATGATCTTTTATTTGTCGGGACAGATCCTTCGTGTTCTCGGCGTTTTGATGCTGCTGCCGCTGCTGGTAGCGCTGATTTATAACGAACCTGCAAGCCGCAACGCCTTTGCAGTTACTGCTTTGGTGCTGATCGCAGCAGGCACACTGATTGCTTTCAAAAAGCCAAAAAACAAATCCATGTACAACCGTGAGGGCCTTGCAGCTGTTGCAATCGCATGGCTGCTGGTTTCTGTTTTCGGTGCAATTCCATTCTGTCTTTCGGGAGATATTCCAAATTTTGCCGACTGCATTTTTGAAATGACATCGGGCTTTACCACAACAGGCTCCACCATCCTGACGGACATTGAATCTATGTCAAAATCCTGTCTGTTCTGGCGCAGCTTCTCGCATTTCCTCGGCGGTATGGGCGTTCTGGTCTTTATGCTGGCGATTCTTCCGCATAATGACACACGCACCATGCACATTGTTCGTGCGGAATCCCCCGGTCCCACGGTTGGCAAGCTTGTTGCAAAGATGAGCTTCTCTGTGCGCATTCTCTACGGCATGTACATTGCGCTGACTGTACTGGAAATGATTTTCCTGCTGTTTGGCGGCATGAACCTCTTTGAGGCGATCAACCACGCCTTTGCAACGGCAGGTACGGGTGGCTTCGGCGTTACAAACGGCAGTATTGCTGATTACGACAGTGTTTATATTGACGTAGTGATCACTGTATTTATGATGCTGTTCGGCATCAATTTCTCGCTCTACTACCTGATGCTGATGAAAAAATTCTCACAGGCATTCAAAAATGAAGAGCTGCGTGTTTTCCTCTGTATTTGTGTAGCCGCAATGCTCATTATTGCTGTTAACATTACACATATTTATGGAAGCTTCTGGCAGGGACTGCGCTATTCTTCCTTCCAAGTGCTTTCCACTATTTCGACAACGGGATTTGCTACCGCAGATTTCACCCAATGGCCGATCCTATCTCAGATCATCATCATTCTTTTGATGTTTGTCGGCGGATGTGCAGGCTCCACGGGCGGCGGTCTGAAGGTCATGAGAATTATTCTGCTGTTTAAAATTGCGATCAAAGAGATCCGCTGCGTCCTCAATCCCCGTGCCATTGTGACTGTCAAATGTGATGGCAAGGCTATTGACAAGGATGTAGTAAGAAGCGTTTCTTCCTATTTTGTGCTGTTTGCCTTTTTGATGGCACTGTCCATCCTGATTCTGTCACTTGACGGTCATGATGTGGGAACCACCACCACAGCAGTCATCACCTGCCTGAATAATGTCGGGCCCGGCATTGGTGAAGTCGGCCCCTCAGGAAATTTCTCTGTATTCTCTGACTGGGCAAAGCTCTTGCTGAGTCTGGATATGCTGCTTGGCAGACTGGAGATCTATCCTCTGCTGGTGCTGTTCACCATCCGTAAAAACAAATAAAACAAAGGACTTCTTTCCATGGTGAGAAAGAAGTCCTTTTTCATTCACTAAATTTCATAATCACTTTGAACTATGTACAGCATGCTATTGACAGCTCAGTTTAAAAGTTCTCTCTTCATCCTGCTCAGATCAAAGGCATCGAGTCTGCCATTCTCGCACAAGTCACCTGCCTGCCAATCGGTGATCTCACCTGTACAAAGCAGCCACTTCCGGAGCATGACCACATCAAGAACAGTGAATCCGCCGTCGGCATTGACACCACCTCTGACCTGTTCGGAGGCACTTGCTGCCTCTGCCAGCAGATAGACCAGTACGCCGTTGCCGTATACGGTATGTTCATATATACAGCGTATCACCATATACCAACGGTGCCGGATCGGGTGTAAAGACATTCTGGGCAATGGGGTTATACGCTGAACTTTAAAGCGACATTCCCATCGCCGGCAATGCAATCAGCAGCGCTGCATATGCGCCAGCAATAAAACGTTTCATAAGCTTCTCTCCCTTTTTCATAATTTTGGGTGCAATTGTTTATATTATTATGGCAACAAAATATATATCCTGCGTCAACTTAAAATGTAACGAATTGGCGGATAAATTGCACCAATCTGTGAACAAAAGCGTTCCATATCCCCTGCCCTTTGCAGCATCACTTCTTCATGATCGTTCAGTGCATAATCGGTTTGTCCGGCTGCAATCAAATTGATCCCCCGAAAAGATTCTAATGTCTTTTCGGAGGATGTTGTAAAAAATCAATTAATTAAAACTGCCGTCCCATACGGATATGTCTGAAAGATATTCGCTTTCTACTGCCGGCACATAAAATGCACCGTATTCCTTCATTCCTTCAACTCTGCTGCCTTCGGCATAATACTCGTCCGAAAGCGCAACGTAAAATCTGTAGTACGGCTGGTAATATTCATCACGAAATCCGATGCGATAAATGAGCTCGGTTTTGGCAATTGTTTCAGCGGTAATTTCGCCGTTTCTCAAATAATCCGTCGGCACGGATGAGATATAGCTGCCGCTGAGCAAAAGCTGTTCTGCCTCTCTCGCATCAATGATCGGATATTCGCCAAGATTTTGTGCGGCAGACAGGGGATTGTTTGCCCAGATAATCATAAGCTTGCCGCTGTCGTCGCTGCAAAACTCGGTGTTTGTAAAATTGTAGCTTAAAATATCCTGCTTATATTCCTCATGCTTATCGTACACATAGTAGCGGCGAGACTGTTCATCATAGATATTGCGGTCGCCGCAGCTGTACACAGCAGGATTTTCAAACTGCAAAAGGCCTTTGAATTCGGCCGTCAGATATTCCATAACCTCAATCGCCTGCTCGTCGGTTGTGCTATCGAAAGTAAAGCTGTATCCATCGGGCAAGCTCATACTGCTGTTAAAGCTTATGGACATTTGACCGTCGCCCAAAACTCTGATTTCTATATTTCTGACACCGAAAATTTCACCGTCGCATACAACTTCAACGCAGTAGGGCAAATCTGCCACTTCTTTAGGCGGATCGGAGCAAATAGCGGAAATCGGCTCAACCGATGTGCCCGTCACTGCAACACCAAGACAATAAGCGGCATCATTTGCCATTTCTTCCATTTGTTCCTGTGTTAAATGTACCGGAACATTGCAGTGTTCTTTGATCGAAAGATTTTTGTAAACCGGCAGGGATTCAAGCGGCTTGTCAGCAGACCAGGGGTTTATGGTATCAAGCTCTGAAATATCATTAACCATGTACCCCTCAAATCCCATACCCTCAAAAACAATATCCGAAGTGATTGGCGCAAGCTCTGTATTTTCCGATTTCACATCGCTGATTTCCGGAAAAATTCTGTGTTCCTCCAAAAGCAGAAGGAACTCCACGTCCGTCAAAGGTTTTCTGTTTGGCGTATCGGGTCTGCTCTGTTCCGTATCACTGCTTTCCTGTTCGGTACTGTTGATTTCGGTACTGCTTGTTTCAGGAGCACTGCTGTGTTCCCCTATGTAAGAACTTGATGGATCGTCCGTTTTGGGAACATCGCTGTTGTTAACGCTGTTTATCGCAATTGCACCCACAAGCACGGCGGCACAGGCGCCGGTTGCGATAGCAATTTTTCGTGCCTTGGACGCAGCTGTAATCGGCTTATCGCTTGCATTTTCAATCATATCGGGAACATGATTTTCATTTGCTTCGCCGATCGCATCAAGAAGCTTTTCGTTATCCTTCATATATAGATTCCCTCCTGTTCAAGATACTCTCTCAAAAGATTTCTGGTGCGCTTGAGCGACATTTTCACAGCGCCCTCACTGATTCCGCAAAGCCTTGCAACATCGCTTATCGGGCACATATGCCAGTAACGCAGCATAAAAATCCGTTTGGGCTGCGGCTTCAGCGAGCTTAAAAATGCGTCAATTGCTTCTTTCAAATCAAGTTCATCGCCAAAATTTTGTTTAGTACCCACACATTCTGCAAGCTCATCAAGGCAAAGGGCAATTTGTCCTCCGCCCGATTTTTCACTTTTCGCTTTGCGCCAGCGGTCAATCGCCAGATTGCGAGTGATTTTTCCGAAGAACACCGATAAACGTACAGGCTTTTCAGGAGGAATGGTATTCCACGCTCTTACCCAGGTGTCGTTCACACATTCTTCGCTGTCCTGCGGAGAATGTAAAATATTGTTCGCTATGGTACTGCAGTAAGCACCATATTTTTTATCACTTTCACGAATGGCAGTTTCGCTTCGCTGAAAATAAAGATTGATAATTGTGTTGTCGTCCATTTTGCACCTCCTTTTACTCGTCCAAAAGGCCTTTCACTCTTATAGACGAAAATTCATCTTGAAAAGTAACACAAAACAGTATGGTTTTATTATACATGATTGTACGCAGCCGTGTCAACACAACAACCCCTGAAAAGGAACAAGCTTATTCCTTTTTTAATACAAAAAGGAAAACAATGAATACAAAGAACTGACAGCGGGCAATCTTGCGGCTGTAATGGGTGCATCCCTTTGTGGTACACTTACATCGAACGCATTATATACAGGTGATTGATCACCCTGCGTCATACAAATGATTGAAGCAAAAATAGATGCACAAAAACAACTCTGCGGATGATATATCCGCAGAGTTCAGTCTGTCGAAAAAGTCCCGTCCAGCCAGTGCGCCTTGTGACGCACGGCTGGACTAATTATATGATTATGGGTTGCGCCTTCGGCGCATGTAGGGGGCGAAGCCCCCTACAACCCCCAATAAATAGCCAAAAAGCGCTCTGCAAGAGGGCAGGGCAAGGGTGCGGCAGCACCCTCCCTCTTTCCCCCTCCCCTTTGGGGAGGGGGTTAGGGGGTGGGGCAAAATTAAGTGAAATCATACTTCTTTGACAAGCTGAACTCTGCGGATGATATATCCGCAGAGTTATTTGTTTCCGTTATACCTGCTAAAATCATGAGCATGGATTAAAGCTTGTTTAAAGAGCTGCAGCTTTTTCTTCTATTGTCAGTGGCTGTTTCGCTCCGCTTCAATCGCAGCGTCAATTCCAAGAACCACTGCCAGTGTCAGCACTTCGTCCACGCTGTCATCAATATCGATCCTATAGGCATCGCCCAATGTGAACCACGCCCTCGAAATGTGCGCAACGCAACGATCATTTTCCGTGATTTCGTAGTCATGACCGGTATAATCACCATATACCTTCCAATCGGGACCGTTCACCTTGTATTCGTGACGAAAGAAGGTGAATTTCTTGGCAAGCTCAGCGACAATTTGATCGTTCTGCAAGATCTCATATTTCGGTGGAAGCGTCAGCAGTCGCTGCCGGATAAAGGCAATCTCCCTGCGGTTCAAATCATACAGATGCAGCTTTTTTCCCCATGTAAGGACTTCGCCTTCAACGTAATATTGTTCATTCCCCGCTTCATCATAGATGGAAAATTTATCCCCCCAAGTGAAGATGTGTTGTTTCATGTAAAGAATCATGGTAGTCCTCCTATGTGTTCATTCCTCTATCCGCCAGTATTCTGCTGTTCTTCATTATACACAATTTTTCTGCTGTCCCGCATTCCGATTTGAGATGCATACCTCAGTGATATTTACATCTGAATTGAATGGGATTCCCCCTATGGACATAGGGGGAATCCTTAACACTATCGCAAGAAATCTTTCAGTGAGTCATCCCTTGCGGACAACTCGTGACAGGTGCCGCAGATTTTCAAATTTCGGCTTGAATTTGTGATAAACCTGCTTGGTTCTCTGACCGTCACGGTAATAGCGTGCGAGCGCATTGTTAAACGCTACCAGATCATCCGATGCATAGATGATCTCACACACTCTGCTGACCGTTTCCTCATCCGCATTCTTGCCCAGAAGATTGCGCACGGTATTGCAGTACTGCACCGTGAAAAGGGGTGCTGCTTCCGGCAGAGGCGCTGTCTGCATCGGTACTGCAAATGTCTCCTCCGGCAGCGCCATGGGGATGGACAGTTCCTCCTGTTCTGTGGGTACCGCATACCGATCACAGAGCATTGCAAAGCTTTCTGTCGGGGATTCCTCCGTGATTTGTGCCTGAAGATTCGTAAGAAACGCATCATATGCAGCAGTGCCTGCCGATGCTGTTTCCGCTTCCTGCACGGGTTCTTCCATTGAAGCCGCAATAGAAGGAACCACCCGGAATCCGGTTTCTCCCTCAGGAATATAATTCCTGTAGAAATCCGTACCCAGCAGAAAATCCTTGTCCTTGCTGACGATGTACAGTGCATCGGTGCTTTTGCTTCCGATCAGGAAGCCTGCAAACATCATCAGCTGAATATCCAGTGCATTCTTCACCGGATCGCCGTTCTTGATGCTTACGGAAACCTCGTCCAGCTCCACCTTTGCCTTGCAGGCAATGAGCTGGCGGTATAAGCCGAATGTCAGACCGCAGCGATTTTGCGTGTAGAAAATATGCAGCGTGTCCTCCTCTGTCAGCTGTTCGATGCCCGTAAGTCCCTCAATATAGACATTTTCATAGTCAACCAGATAAATTGCCATTGTTTCACCTCCCTGATATATCGTGTTTCGCCGGATCCGCAAGCAATCCGTGCGATGGTATAAAAAAACACTTGCAGTTGGATGCAAGTATTTTTTTACAATTCTATTTTAGCACATTTTCTTCGGATTGTCAAGTAGCGTTCCGCCGTCAAAGTCGGTATCAGGGAGCGCTTGAAACGTGATTTGAACGCCAGCGTTCAAATCGCCGATGATGCAGCAATCCCCCCGTCCCCAATAGATAGTTGGAGTGTGGGGATTGGTATTACTGCTTCAAATATGTCACATAGTCGGAATTATAGTACTCCCAGCTATCCGCAGGAACTAACCCTTTGCCATAATCGACCTGATTATTTCTCACGGAAAAATCGCTGTACCACCCGTCAACGACATACATGCGGCGGCTTGTATTCACTGCACCGTAGGGCTGATCCATATAGACAGTATTGTCCGTAAAGATGCAGTGGTAGCCCCAGCCTTCGACCTGCTCATGAAGCTCAAAGGCTGCTACGATATTCGTGTTTCCATTACGGTAACCGATATTATCGTGAACGTTCACATCATTGCCTGCAATATCCACAAAACTGCCGGCAAAGTTAGCACCCGTCATGCCGTCACCGTAGAATGTACAGTTCATGATCTCCGTTCCGGTTGTATATTCCTTGACATCCACATGCTCTGCCGCAACATTCTTGAACATGCAGCCATCCACTGTGTTATAATCACATTTGTAATCAAATCCTGTTGTGGATTTTGCACTTCCGATGTATACGCCCTCACCATAGCCGGGTGTAACCGTGCCGGTATCGTGGATGTAGGAATCCTTCACGGTACAATAGGAACTTCCGTCACGCAGGGCGATCGCCTCTGATCCGATATTATACACCTCGCAGTTTCGTATCACAGAATGATTTGAGTTGTCAAGAACAATCCCTTTCTGTGATGTTGTGATCTTCAGATTTTCAAGGATCCAGTAATCACCCGTTATATGAATCACATAACCATGTTCAGTATTTGTGCCTGTAAAGATCGGGGGATCCTTAGGATCGGCTGCTGTCAGTGTGATGGGTGCATCCTTTGTCCCCTCAGCGGAAGTGTCAATTTTTTGCGCTCCCTGATAGGTTGTATAATCATAGGTTCCGCTTGCAGCACGGATCACATCTCCGGGCTTTGCACCACGCATTGCAGAGAAAAGCTCCTCGACTGTCGATACATCCACATAATTCTTTTCCGTCTGAGAAAGCAGCTCTTTCTTCATCAAGCACAGATCAAACGCATCGAGTTTTCCATCTTCACAGAGATCGCCTGCTTTCCAGTCGGCAAGCGCCGCATCCGGTACAGCAAGCAGCCATTTCTGCAGCGCTGCAACATCGGCAGCGGAACATTTGCCATCCGCATTGACATCACCGCAAACCCTATCCGCATACACATTGCGGATCTCTGCTTCACTGTAGGCATCACCGCTGTTGATGAATGAACCGACAAATGCGCCGGATTCTGTTTTTTCGTCCGCCACGGACAGCGTTCCGACACATACGGTTTTTTCAGCTTCATAGCGTTGTATCGTTTCTGCCGCAAGCACAGTCGGAGCAGCGTTTACCGCAAACAACAATGCCGTAACAGCAGCTGCAAATTTTCGTTTCATGGCAAAACCTCCTTTGTAGATCATTGTCTGTTTTTATTATAACATCCCAAAGAAAAAATTACAAGAAAGTTTTCAAAAAAAGAATTGGTTCATACGGTATTGACAAGTTCAGCAAAGTAAATTATAATAGTTAGAGCGAATTAACTATTCTATTTTATGGAGATATGATAGTTCACGCAAAATACAGATTAGTATGAATTGCTTTTCTATTGATTTAAGGGAAGATGAGCGATGAAGCTGAAACAGATAACAAGCGCAGAGAATCAATACAAAAAGATGACGGAAACACCGGTAGCCAGACTGATACTGTCGCTTGGCATACCGACAACAATCAGTATGCTGATTACAAACATATACAACATGGCGGATTCGTATTTCGTAAGTCACATATCACTTAGTGCAGGCGGTGCGACAAGCATTGTTTTCGGAATCATGTCAATTCTGCAGGCATTCGGTTTTATGTTCGGTCATGGTGCGGGAAGCAACATCAGCCGAATGCTCGGCAGCAAGCATATTGAAAAGGCAAGCCGCTATGCGTCAACCGGCTTTTTTGGAGCTTTGTTTTGCGGATTTATGATTCTGGCAGGCGGTCTGATCTTCCTTGAACCGCTGATGCGGCTTCTTGGCAGTACCGATACAATATTGCCCTATGCCAAGGACTATGGAATGTGGATCCTCCTTGCGGCTCCTGTCATGACAGCAAGCTGTGTGCTGAATAACATATTGCGTTATGAAGGCAAAGCTGCACTTGCGATGATGGGACTAACAACGGGCGGTATATTAAATATTCTGCTTGATCCCCTGTTTATTTTCACCTTTGATATGGGCATCAGCGGTGCAGGTGTTGCAACTGCAGTATCACAGTTTATCTCTTTTATGATCCTGCTATCCATGTTCCTGCTCAACAAAACGCAAAGCAAGGTATCGATTCGTTTCATCTCAAAAGATGTGCGGATATTGGGGAATATTATCATTACAGGACTTCCCAGCCTTGCAAGACAGGGGCTGAACAGCGTTTCAACGATGGTACTCAATGCACAGGCAAAGCTGTTCGGAGATGCCGCCATTGCAGCTATGGGGTATGTCGGCAGAACCTCAAGCCTTATTTTCTGTGTAGGACTTGGCATCGGACAAGGATTTCAGCCGGTATCGGGCTTTAACTACGGCGCAAAGAAGTACTCAAGAGTCAAAAAAGGAACTCTGTTCACCCTTGTATTCGGTGCTGCATTTATTGGTATCATTTCAGCGTTTTGCTTTGCATTCGCACCGCAGATCATTGCAATGTTCCGAAAGGAAACTCTGGTTATAGAAATCGGCAGCGAGGCGCTGCGTATTATGTGTGTATTTCTGCTGTTTCTGCCAATATCCGTGGTGGCAACCATGCTGTTCCAAAGCATCGGCAAAAGCCTGCCTGCACTGATACTATCCTGCCTGCAAAGCGGACTTGTGTTCATACCGCTGTGCGTGATACTGCCGCATTTTTGGGGCAGTAGAGGTATCGAACTTGCACAGCCGCTTGCGTATTTTATATCCGCGGTCATTTCTCTGCCGATGATGTTCGCATTTTTAAGGCAGTTGCCCCATGACGAATAAATCTCTATTCCGGGTGAGCAAGATCAATCAATAAGCACTTGGATGAAACACAAATGCCCGTTCAATTTCACTTTTATGGTAAAAACATAGCCGTGCAGCGGATGATCCGCTGCATGGCTTGCTTTTTATTCTGCTTTGTCACGAAGACTGTCTTAATAAAAGTACACTTCCTTTGTGGTTCTATTGGTCGTGGTTATTTCCCAATGCGAGAAATCCCACAACCCGAAGCCGTTCCGGCAGTCCCAGAAGCTCCCTGACATTCTCCTCCGCATCCCGACCGTTTTCGTCCTTGCGAAGGTGCATCTGCACCCAGCAGCATCCGAGGTTCTGTTCCTCCGCCGCAAGCATCATGTAGGTCAGGGCAATGGAACTGTCTTCGATCCAGGTATCCGCCTTTTCGCTGTCGGCGGCAACTACAATGGCTGCAGCAGCATCCGCTGTAAATGCAGCTCCGGCGTTCTTGGCTTTGGAGAGTCTTTGCAGCGCTCCCTTATCCTGAATCAGATGAAATGTGCAGGGGTTCCGATTACGGCTTGTGGGAGCAAGTTCACCTACTTGCAGGATATGGTCGAGGATTTCCTGCGATATGGGAGTATCCGCATAGGTGCGGATGCTTTTTCGTTTTTCGATGATCTGCTGAAATTCCATGTCTGCCTCCTTTATCGTTCACAATACGCTTTCAGCTGTTTGCATAGATCCTCATATCTCTGCCGTTTTTCTTCCTTTGCAAAATGCACCTCCCGAAACTGTTCGGGGTTATCCTCATAGCATAGAGTTTCGTCACCAAACTGTTCACTCGTGAGGTCGAACAGGCAGTCCCCGATCACATTGTAGCAGTGGTAATTCCCATCCGGACGCAGGATGCCGTAAACTTTTCCGCCGAAAATATCCTGTGCAAGAAATGCTGTGATGGAACATTGTCCGAGCGTGGGGTTGTCGGTATTCCACTTCTCACGCATTCTCGGAGCACAGGTATCAGCTGACCAGAGGTGAAGAAGGGCATCAAAGAGGTCTTGGGGAGTGTGGATGGCGGGGTACATCGTCGAAACAGCTTGGGCATTGGCTTTGGATGAACCATAAAAATCATGAGAAATCATAAACGATACTCCTTTCGTCTTCTGTTGTGTTTTTTTATTCACATCGGCATTTCGCAACATTTCTTACAGATATTATACTACTTTTCCCCCCGGCAGTCAACGAAGTTTGCATAAAAAGTTTGGGAGTGCTGTTGGTTTACAATCAAAGCGTAACAATTCAGAAAAAAGAAGCAAGATTTCAGTATGCTTGTATTGCTTCTATTTGTTCTTCTTTTGTTGGGTTCACTTTTCTTAACAAGTCCACTCAAAAATAAAACCCTTAGAGTTCGCACACTTTTTCGTGTGTCTACTCTAAGGGAGTTATATCAATACAGCAATTCTATGTTTGTTTGTATTTGTCAGTACATATTAATCCATAATAAATGTCAAAAAGCGCATTTTCATATTCGGATTGCCAGTCAGACCCTGCTGAAAATAAAATACGTCTTTCGCGTTCACGGTGTTATCATTATTGACATCCGCTACCTGTCTCACGTATTTTTCATAAGAACCATTAAACTTGTAAGTTCCATTACTAATCTGACGAATGATGGATAAATCGGTGCCATCTACAACACAGTCAGCATTTACGTCGCCTGCCATCAAAGGGCGCTCAACATAAAGCGTCGGGTAAAATTTATTTCCGATTATTAATGATCCATTGTGAATGATTCCTTGTACATCCCAACGAATCTTACAGTCACCAGTCCAGTTGCAATCCGCAAATTTAAATGAGCTTCCGCTTACTTCTGTTACAAAAATACTGTGATCTGAGTAGCTGTTGTTTGCGCCATAGCAGCGAATGCGGAGCTGATCTCCAACGCGTAATCTGAAATTCTTATCCATTCCCATACGGACAAATACTCTGCCGCCGCCTGTAAAATCCATCGCCAGTTTTCTTGCAAAACCTGCGCACTGCCAAGCATAAGCTGCAACTTCATCCTCTGGAAGCTTTTGAAGGCCAGGGCCAACTACCTTTCCGTTGTAAATACTGTTGCATGCGTCGTGATTAGGTGCATTGTTTGGGTCACGTTTGCAAGGTATATCACTATAGGTGTCGAGATTCCCATAATTATTGTGATTCCAGTATTTGCCTGCCGGAAACTTATTTTTCGCACAAGCCATATAATAGGTCTGATACGCCGTCGATAACGCATCCTGCTGCGTCACTTTTGAGCTGTTGTACACTGCAGAAACAGGTGATGCACTGATTGTCCATACACTGCAAGCTGCGATTGCGATTGCTGCTAAGCGTTTTCTCATTTTTGTTTTCATGATTTTTACTCCTTGTTGTATGATAGATTTGAGTGTTGAACACGTTTTTAATTATAGCATAATTATACAGTGATGTCAAGCTTTTACAATTTATGATTTCTATCAATGCCTCCGCTGCGGGGGCAGAAAATCCTACTTCTTCTTCACGTTACGCATTCTGCGGTAAAGCGTTTCTCTGGCAGTCTCCGGACAATGCACCTGTCCCAGTATCATTCCGATCGTATCCTGCGACGTATATTCATAGCTTGTAAGAATTGCCGTCCAGGGCAATGCATGTTCCGTGAAAAATGCATGCAGTACCTGATTCAATTCCTCATGTTCCATGATCACTTTGACAGAGGTGTTCCCGCCATAAGAATATGGCGACGCAACATCGGCATAAACCGTACAGCTTGCCTGCAAATCACAGGAGGAAAGACCTGCATGAATTTCATAGAAGCCCTCTTCCATTGTCCACCGGTGCAAATTCGGGTCATAGCTTTCAAACGCGTGACGGTTCAGCGTAAAGGAAATCGTCTTTTTTTCGTTCGGCGCAAGATAGATCTTCCGGAATGCTTTCAGCTCACGGACAGGTTTTGTCAATGTGCTTTCCGTATCCGAAACATAGATCTGAATGACCGTCTTTCCACCGTAGTTTCCATGATTGACAACCTCGGCGTTTACGGTGACAGAATCGGTAAAAGTATCCGTTTCCGCCGTCAGCCTTTCGACTGCAAAATCTGTATAGGAAAGTCCATGTCCGAACGGATATAGCGGCGCAATCTTTCGTGCATCATACCAGCGGTAGCCAACAAAAACACCCTCGCCGTAATGCACCTGCATCCCATCTCCGGGGAAGTTGAGATAGGTCGGCATATCTTCGATACGCTTCGGGAATGTCAACGGCAGCTTGCCAGAGGGATTCACCGTTCCGCAAATGCAGTCGGCAAGCGCATTTGCCCCCTGCATGCCGGGAAGAAATATGCAGAATATACCGTCAAAGCGCTCTTCCCAGCCATCAAGCGCAATCGGCGCACTGATATTCAGCACCAGTATTTTCTTCATATTCCGGCGTTCAGCTTCCGCAAGGAGATATTCCCATTCCTTGATCTTCTTTGCGGGAATTGAAATATCCTTTCGGTCATTCCCCTCCCTGCCTGCAAGACTGTATACATAGATCAGCGTGTCCGAGTTTTCTGCAATATGATTGCACGCAACACTTCCGAAACGCTTGGAAAGGGCATCATAGAACGAAACATTACGGTTTGTATTGATCCCTGCACTGCCCTCACCGCAGGTCAGCAGGTATTTCGCATGTTCGCCGTACAAAGCAATGTTTGCGGTTGCTGAAAGCGGCAGGACCTTTTCATTTTTCAGCAGTACGATGCCCTCTGCAGCCGCATTGTATGCCGCTTTGTCCGTCTCTTCAAGTGAGATTTCACCCTCAGCAGGTTTTGCAAATTTTCTTGCAAGCGCCGCAATACGGTTTGCGGAAACGCAAAGTGCTTCCGAAGAAAGCGTCCCGTCTTCAAATGCAGCTGTCAGTGCGTCAGGCATAATCGGTCCGGGCATCGCAAGATCGTTTCCTGCATTGACAGCGGCAGCGGGGTGATATACAGCATTCCAGTCGGACATGACCACGCCTGCAAAGCCCCATTCCTCCCGAAGCATATCGTGAAGCATGGTACGATTTTCTGTACAGGGAACTCCGTTAATCTGATTGTATGCACTCATTACGGTTTCTACCCCTGCTTCAACGCAGGCTTTGAAGCCCGGAAAATACAGCTCATGCAACGCACGTTCAGGAATAAATTCGTTGATATTCATACGGTTGGTTTCCTGATGATTTGCAGAAAAATGCTTGACATTTGCTGCAACGCCCTCCTCCTGCAAGCCCTTGACAAGCGCCGGCGCAAGTGCAGATACAAGGCAGGGATCCTCTGAATATCCTTCAAAAAGCCTTCCGTTCCGGATATCACGATGCAGATTGACATTGGGCGTACCGAGCAGAATGTTGATACCGTAGGTTCTCGCTTCCCTGCCAAGTGCAGTTCCCGTATCATAGATCACCTCGGGATTCCATGTTGCACCCAGCATGATTCCCGGCGGATAGCAGCCGGGCGGTTTCAGCTTCGGGTTGCGTTCGGAAAGCTTCTGCCTGATGAAATCGTACAGCTTTTTTGAGCTTTCATCGGGCAGGTGTTCGGGGGCATAAAAGTATTTCAGTACATTCCGCAGATCGCTTCCGCCGATACCCTCAAGACCGCTGCTGCTTAAAAAGTCACCGAACAGCTGCTCAAAATTGATTCCCGTACCGCCGTCAAGAAGCTGCAATCTCGGAATATCCTTTTCGGGAATTTCGCCTGTTCCAAAGAAGGAGGCTCCATTCACCAGGCGTATCTGCTCCTGCGTTGTCAGATTGTTTTTGTTCTCATGCATCGTACTCGCTCCTTTCGCTTTACATTCCTATCCTTCCTCTAAATTGCTTGTTCTATCCATTTTTTTGTATTTTCATTATAGCATATCCTTGTTGAAAATGCAACCAATCAAAAGGACTGCTGCATTACCTCAGCTGTCATACGCCCGTAGTAATATCATTCAGCGGTAGAAAAAAGACTGTGGAATCCACAGTCTTTTTTCTCAATTCATGTAAAGCTTATGTCCAAATGGGACGGAGCATACTGTCATTTGCCGTAATGTTCTGTACCAAAGAGAACTTGATCAAAGAAATCTCTCGTGGTATCTTCGCCAAGCTGCTCCTTGAAAACATCTGTCGAAATGCCGCCGTTGGAAATCAGACCGTCCGAATAGTCTTTG
>SVNQ01000012.1 GCA_015066865.1 Ruminococcus sp. | reverse complement strand
GCACCCTGGACAAGTATGTTTTCGGAATAATCGTAACTCATATTAAACCTCCCTTTTTTAATAAATGGTATTCAGGTATTTTACAGTATTTAGCAAGCGACGCATATAATCAAGATGTATTACTGGCAAAATATCATTAACTTTTGTTTCTTTTTTAAAAAAACGCTTCCTGTTTTTGACACAATCTAATCTTCCTTGTGTATAATCGGGAAAAAGCATATATCGTTCAATAATTTCTTTGTTTTTATCTATATTAATGTATACACTTGGGAACAATTCCCAAGCTCCATTATGAACCGCTTCATTTCGTAAGGATTCGATTAGTTTTATGGTTTCACTTTCCTCAAATATGGTATCAGAAACGGGTATTTTTTTTAGTTTTTTTCTGTCTCCCCATAGTTTTTCAGAACTTACAAGTTTTTTTAATTTGTTTAGTTCATTTTTAGAAACAGGATTTTCAAGTTCATATATAAATTTACAAATCAAATCTAAAATCGAATACGCTTTTGTAAAATATGTTTCAAGAATAAATGCTAATTGTCTACTTTCGTAGGAAATGATTCTTGCTGGCGAAAAATCAACATTCTCAGATAATAGAGCAATCTTAGTTATGTTAAAATAATAATTCTTAAAACAAAAATCCATATATTCCACTAAGTTTTGAATAGAACTAATCAAATATTGGCAGTCAGAAACATATATGTGCGTATTCAAGTCCGGAATATATTTCTCTACTTTCTCCTTAAGTTCTAAATATTCGTCTTTCCCTATAATAACACTTGTTTCTTGTCCACCACTCATAATACCAATTGGTATGTTTGCTTCCTCTTTATAATATGAATCTATATCTGAAAAGTAAATATCTCTTATCTTGTCATATAATAAGACAATTTCGTTTTTAAGATTTATATATACTTCATCATTTGGATAGAATGTATATTCATCAAATACTTGTATATAAAACTCCAAATCATTATTGTTGATAAGAAAGCTATCCTCTTTTGCAGTACCATTTTTCAAGTATACCATCAGAACTATTCCCTCTTATACTTTATTATCTTCAATGATATTTTTCAGTTGCTTAACCTTAGCATTACGATCAGCCTGAGCTAAGGTCATAAACGCATACAGGCATATATCATACGTCCTGTCATACCACTCTTCAAGTTCATCTTTTGGCATATCTGCAACAGCCCTTTTGTATTTAGTTGAACTCGAATCGATGTTATTGTGACGTATGTTAATATTATTGAGTAAATAGAATAAATCATCTTCCAGTGATTTATTAAGGCTTTTAAGGGGAGCTCTATTTGATTCTAATTGATCAGCAAGCAACTTCAGCGTTGCCTGTTTCCGGGCAAGATTACCTTTCATAGAATGATGATTATACTCGATAACCTTATACGAGAGGTTCGGCGGCAACATTTCTGATACGACGATGGCAGGTTGTGATTTGGGAACAAATGTTGAAATTCCATCTTCACTCTGATGCATATAACCGATACTTTCGATTACTTTGAGAATTTGTTGTATGTATTGCGTAGCTGGACTAAGAAAAGGCATGATTCCGTTCCCTTGCTGGTATATTGCAAGATTATATGAATATTCACAGAAAATGACAAGGTAATCTACATCAAAGTTTGAAGGCTTTTGCTCAAAATGAAAACCATAAAAATCATTGAAATCATCAAGAGATAGGCATGTTCCACGATGAGGGAATGATATGAAGCCCATTTCGCATATCTCATAAAGAGTTATAGCCGCACTGCTACTATCTGGTATTTTGAATTTATAAAACATTTGGTATAAGCGGTCATATTCACGCTCAATATCTACTTTTGCGTCTTTCAACACTTGTGCAAATGTTTTTCTTGCCATTTTAAACCTCCACTTCTCCGCTCATCAGCTTAGGCAGAAGGCGGTCACGGGCTTCTGCTAAATATATACAAACTGACTGCTTATTTTTAATTCCTTCTAATATGGGTTCAATAATTGAAGTAAACGATTCAAGTACATCGTTTGTCGGCATAATGAACGGCATAGCTTTTATAATTTTAGAATTAACAGCTTTTGAAATTGATGATGTATTTCCAAGTGTATCATATTCAAAGTTTTTCAAATAACAATATGTATAAGCTCTGTTACTATTATCAACGTAAAAATGAGCAATAGCTTCATTTGTACACATATCTGTATTGGCTATCGCAACTCTTCCGACAGTTAATTTGAAACTAACAAAGACAGTTCCAGCAGGAACAACTTTCATATTATGTTTTTTTACTGCTTCCTCAGTAAGACCTTCGTTCGTGCTAAAAATATACATACCTGAACTTCCCATATCAGAAATAGAAAGCCATGGAACTCCTTTGGTTCCATCAACAAACCATTGTTTTTCTGCACGAGGAGGAGTTTTTCCGATAGTTATATTGAAGAAACTTTCTGCACTGCCTTTCCTCCACCCCTCCGGCACACCGTCAACAACCTTTACATTCTCATATCCGGGGAAGTGCAGATCGACGAACCACTCTTTATAGAGCCTTTGTGCCGCTTCTTCAAGGAGCTTTATCTGCTTCTGGTTGTTTTCGATGAGGTCGTCGTAGATTTCCAAAATGGAAACTGCTTTATTCAGATATGGTAATGGTGGGGTTGGAATAGGAAAATCTCTAATAAATGATAAAGATATAAATGGTTGTCCAGAACCTTGTAACGAATTATAGATAAAGCCCTGTCCCTGTGGACTTGAAAGATAGTAATGTAACCATTTAGCTTTCTTCTCATCACCAACTTTGAATAGTGCTATATTCTTAATTGCATAATCAGGTTCTTTTTTTACAACAGCAGAACGTCCTAAACCATTTCCAATCATTGACATTAGTACATCCCATTTTTCGACCTTACTACGCTCGTTAATTTTTCTATAATCATTTTCGGATATGAAATAAGCGTCAGTAGGGTCGATTTGTCCGTTTTGAATATGTTTACCTGTAACGAGCTTATATCCGTTGCTGACAGGTTTTGGGGTATCATGAGTGCCATCTCTAACAGATTCGCAGTATTCTTCTGCTCTTATTGTATCCCAACTCATACTCCCAACCCCTCCATATTCTTCGATATGGTATCCATAAGGGAGTTGGACTCAGCTTGCAAAGCAAGAAGCTCCTTGTGTATCTCAGCCATACGCTCGGCAAAATCAACGCCGTCGTCCTCCACAGGAGCAACACCAACATAAGCACCGGGAGTCAGCGACCAGCCTTTTTCCTTTATATCGCTGATCGTTGCCGCCTTGCAGAGACCTTCGATGTCCTTGTATTCGCCCTCACCGAACTTTTCATACAGCCAGAGAGCTTCTTTAGCAATGGTGATTTCCGCATTCTTTGCAGCTATTTCTTCATCGAATAAAGCCTGTATACGCTTCTGGTCGCCACGCTTTGCATTTTCAAGTTCAAGTTTCAGGCGCTTCTGCAAGTCTTTGAGTTCTTCTTTCAGTAATCTGAGCGACTCCTCAAAAGTAATGCTTTTACCGAGAATCTGTTTATACTCAGCAAGAAGATTCTGATACTTATCTATTTCACCACGATGCAGCCATACAATAGCATTAAGGTTTTTCAGCTGCCATTCGCTCCACTCGTTGAGAGTGCGATCAACTACGGTATAGTAGTTTCTTGCGTCTATGAACAGGACTTTGTCCCTGATACTTTCATTCTTCGCCTTATCAAAGAACCAGAGCGAACACGGCAGAGACTTTGTGTAGAAAAAATTATTGCCGACCGAGATCATAACATCAACATCGCCTGTTTTTACCAGCTGTTCACGGATATCCTTGTCCCTGCTCTGACTGTCCGTAGCAGAAGAAGCCATAACAAAACCGGCTCTGCCTGTTTCATTGAGATAGTAGTAGAAGTAGGAGATCCACAAGTAGTTTGCGTTGCCGACTTCCTTGCTCTTATTAACGCTGGGCAGTCCGAACGGCAGACGACCTGCATTCTCACAGGATTCAGCCTTGACCTTGTCCACATTAAAAGGCGGATTCGCCATAACGTAGTCGCACTTGCCATTGAGATTGTGTGCATCGTGGTAGAAGGTGTTTGCCTCATCGCCTGACTTGATAACACCGGTAAGACCATGTACAGCCATGTTCATAAGACATAGCTGAGCGTTGTACTCAACCTTTTCCTGTCCGTAGAACGTCATAGCACTGTTAGCGTGCATACCTGCGGCATTTACGAAGTCACCGCTCTGAATGAACATACCGCCGCTTCCGCAGGCAGGATCAAGCAGGGTTCCGCTTTTCGGCTCAATGATGTTAACTATCATCTTAACAAGGGACTTAGGGGTAAAGAAAACTCCATCGTCCTGAGCAATGTTCTTTGCAAATTTATTCAGGAAATACTCATAGATACGACCAACGATGTCGCCGTCAATATCATCGAGAGCGCTGTTATTAAAGATACGGAGCAGTTCCGAGAGAAGCTCGTCCGAGAATATAGTATAGTCCTTCGGGAGTACGCCTGTGAGCTGCTCGCTCTGCTCCTCAACAAGCTGCATTGCATTATTGACAACCTCTCCGAGACTGTTCATTGTATGACCGGAGCGGTTTTTGAGTTCAGCTGCAGCTATATTCTCAGGCAGATTAACGAGATACTTATACTGAGCTTCTTCCGGCAGGAAGAGAGCACTCTTTGCCGCAAAGTCGCTTGCTTCAACAGGCATAACATGTCCGCCACGTTTTGGACGGTCTTTCAGTATCTCTGCTTCAACCATTTTGAAGCGGCTGTAAGCGTATCTGAGGAAGATCAGTCCCAATACGGGCATACAATACTGATTTGATGTAAGTTTTGAGCCTGCACGAAGCAGATCAGCCGATTCCCACAGCTCTGCTTCAAGTTTTCTAATATTTATCATGATAGATTCTCCAAATCTGAAATATATACTTTTATTCAAATAATTATACCACATTTCACCAAAATATGCAAGTGGAAAAGACTATATTTTCGTTACTTTTTGCTTATGGGCGGAATGCAATAAATCCAAAACTCAGATATATATTATAATTCCGATAAGGTGATTTCCAGCCTTATCGGAATTTTTGTTTTTGGAGGTAATTGAAATGGAAGAAGAAATCAGAGTATGTGACCATTGCGGTGAAGAGATTGCTGACAATGATTACGAGGTAGTTGACGGGCAAATTCTGTGCCGTGACTGCATTGAAGAGCACTGTACCACCTGCGACCACTGCGGTGAAACCATCTGGGCGAACGATGCAGTGCAGGACGATGATACTACACTGTGTGAGACCTGCTTCAACGACTACTACCACCGCTGCGAATGCTGCAACAGAATTATCCATGACAACAACATCAACTGGCGAGGCGATTATCCTTACTGCGACAGCTGCTATGATGAATTCAATGACGAGATTGAGGAGTACAGCTACAAGCCTGAACCTGTGTTCTATGGAAATGGCAAGCGCTATCTTGGTGTTGAACTGGAAATAGACTGCGGCGGTAAGGACGATGATAATGCAAGCAAACTAAAAGAAATAGCAAATTCAATCCATGAGCATATCTACATCAAGAGCGACGGCAGTATTGACGACGGCTTTGAGATAGTAAGCCACCCTATGACACTTGATTATCATCAGCATGACATGGACTGGGAAGCGGTTCTTCATGAAGCGATCAAAATGGGCTACCGCTCCCATCAGACAAGCACCTGCGGTCTGCATATTCATGTTAATAGAAATGCCTTCGGTGACAATCAGGCGGAGCAGGAAGAGGTTATCGGAAAAATCCTGTTCCTGATAGAAAAGCACTGGAACGAGGTCTTCTGCTTCTCCCGAAGGAGTCAGTATAACATGAACCGTTGGTCAGCTCGCTACGGGTACGAAAAGACAGGAAAGGAAATTTTGAAAAAGGCTAAATGCAGCGACCACGGCAGATACAGTGCAGTTAATCTTTGTAACTACAGTACAATCGAATTTCGTCTGTTCAGAGGGACACTAAAATATAACACATTCATAGCCACATTGCAGTTTGTTGATACGATCTGTGATGTGGCTATTTCTATGTCCCAGAGTGAGCTGGAGGAACTGTCGTGGTCGGAGCTTGTAAGTAATATCATATATCCTGAGTTGGTGCAGTATTTGAAAGAACGCAGGCTATATATCAATGATGAAGTTAATGCAGAGGAGGACATGTGATATGTGCGCAATTTTCGGATTTTTTGACTACGGAAAGAAAGTATCAGCAAACACATTGAAAAAACTGCTCCGGGCGCTGTCGGTAGCAGCTGAAAGCCGAGGAACTGATGCGACAGGTTTCAGCTATGTCAGGGGCGGAAACATCGTTACATTTAAAAAAGCCAAGCCTGCGCACAAGGTCAAGCTGTACTTTCCGAGGGACACAACTGCTGTTATCGGGCATACTCGCTTCACTACACAGGGCAGTGAGAAGAATAACTACAATAATCATCCTTTTGAAGGCAGTACAGATAGCCATAACTTCGCTCTTGCTCATAATGGTGTACTTTTCAATGATAAAGAACTCCGCAAAGAAAAAAATCTGCCTGATACCGAAATCGAGACAGATTCCTACATTGCCGTTCAGTTGATTGAACGTGAGAACATCGTTGATAGCAACAGTATTAAATCTATGGCTGAGGCAGTAAATGGCAGCTTTGTCTTCACGATTCTTCGTGACGATAATACGTTCTATCTTGTCAAGGGAGATAATCCGATAACGGTCATTCACTTCTCTGAGTACGGACTGTATGTTTACGCTTCAACAACAGCTATTCTTAATGCCGCTATGAAAGCTGTAAAGTTTGCGGGGAGATGTGTGGAAATCGCTGTAAACGACGGGGAAATTATCCGAATTGACAGTGATGGCAAACTTTCAGTCAGCACCTTTGAACAGAAGATCCAGAAGATCAACTACCGCAATTGGTATAACTGGTATGGCTGCGATTTTGATGCAGATGACGAGGACTACACTAACGATCTCCTGCTGATCTGCGGCTGCTACGGCGTGGACAGAGAGGATGTTGAGCTGCTTCTGGAGCTTGGCTATACAACTGACGAGATCGAGGAAATGCTGCTGGATGAAGAGCTGTTTGAGGAAACCATGCATGAGGTAAAATCGCTGTATCAGCGTTAAAAATAAGGAGGTAACCATATGAAAGAATTCTTTGCAGGAATGGCGTTTACGCTGATTCTGGAGGGCGTAGCTGCCGTAGTCATTGCAGCAGAAAAGATCAAGGAGGCGATAGAAGAATGAAGAATACTGTAAAAGTCTTTGTCAGAGCCGTCAGCGTTATCATCGACATCATCGGCATTTTCAGAAATCGCAAATAACAACAATGGGTGGAGTATAATGCTCCGCCCTGCATTTTTTGAGAGGTGAATTATGAAAACTGAAACAACGATCATGATGAGTAAGGCATTGTTTTCTGATGATGGCGAACACCGCCTCCTGCTTCGTAGAGAGTGGAACAAGAATGGAAAGGCTGCTATGATCATCATGATAAATCCGAATACTGCCGATACACTCAGCATAGATATGACGACCATGCTGGTGCTGAATAACCTTTACAAGCTCGGTTTCGGCAGTGTCAGCATCGTCAACCTGTATAGCCGAATTATCCCGAAATTAAGCCTCAGATTCAATTCTGACGATGACCTTATCGCTAAGGAATGTGACGAGATCATTGAACAGTATGCGGCTATGAGTGATGCAATCATTATCGCTTGGGGAAGTCTCGGTAACACTTCCGAGCGTGTCAGAGAGCGACAGGCAGATATACTCGAAAGACTGTCGAAGTTCAGAAACAAGCTCTACAAAATCGGTGAACGGGGGTATCATCCGCTGACACCTTCTGTCAGAAACGGATGGGAGTTAGTACCCTATGAAATGGAGGACGATTATGCTGAAAGTATCGAATCTTAAAGAGACCGACAATATCAAGCCTATCATGCTGAGGGCGTATATTGCAAAGAAAATCACTGTGCTGATGAATGAATACAGCGTTGATACCCTTGACGATATCGGCTGTTTTGTAGTACTTGAAAAGGACGAAATATCTGCATTTACAGTATCGGAAATGGAGTTTGTGGAGTTGCTGGAGATCGGAGGCAACTACTATCTTCACGGTGTAAGGATACTTGGTGATAGCTATGGCGAGGATATCTACCTTCCTGTTGAGGTAGTACAAAAATGAGCCTTACAATACATCGTGTAGCGCAGTATGCGAGGTTCAGCTCTGATAACCAAAGAACTGAAAGTATAGATGCCCAACTCAGAGCAATGAACCAATTCTGCAAACAACAGCACTGGCAGGTTGTGGCTACCTACACCGATGAAGCGAGGTCGGCAACTACCGATAACCGCCCCCAATTTCAACAAATGATAGCAGACAGCGGCAAGGGGCTTTTCGATATCGTTCTTGTGCATAAGCTAGACAGATTCAGCCGTGACAGGTACGACAGTGCTATCTATAAAAAGCGATTGAAGAAAAATAATGTCCAGCTATGTAGTGTGTTGGAACGCATTGACGACAGCCCTGAAAGCATCATGATGGAAAGTGTTCTTGAAGGTATGGCAGAATATTATAGCCGCAACTTAGGACGTGAGGTCATGAAGGGGATGAAAGAAACTGCCCTGCAATGTAAACACACAGGAGGCTGTCCTCCACTCGGTTATGACGTTGGTGAGGATAGACGGCTTGTTATCAATCAGCATGAGGCAGAAGCGGTCAAAGCGATCTTTGAGATGTTTGCAGAGGGCTACGGTTACAGTGCGATCGTTGACTATCTGAATGCACATGGCTACATGACCAAAAGAGGGCATAACTTTGCAAAGAACAGTCTGTATGAGATACTCAGCAATGAAAAATATACGGGAGTATTTGTCTTTAATAAGGCTGCTTCCAGAAGTGACAACAGGCGAAATAACCATGCCTACAAGACCAGTGACAAGATCATAAGGGTCGAAGGAGGCTGCCCTGCAATCATAACCAAAACGCTCTTTGAAAAGGTTCAGAGGATCAAGGCTTCTAACCGCCGTAACACAGGGCGTTATCACTCTAAGGAGTTCTATCTGCTGACAGGGAAAGTTTACTGCGGTGTGTGCGGTAAGCGCATACAAGGCAATCTGAGATTTTCGGGTGAACGCAAGAACAGGCTTTGCACCTATCGCTGTGACGAGCCTAAGCAGCTATGCAAGAATAAGGAGAACAACAAGGACTATCTCGACGCTTACGTTGCCGACTTGCTGAGACAGAAAATTTTCAACAAAACAGCTCTGAGACGAAGAATCAATGCTGTCAACAGATATATAGCAACCTATAACGCTGAATTTGATGAGCATCACGAAAGTATTAAAGGTGAACTTGATGAAGTCACCATAGCTCTTGCAAACATTACCGTTGCTATTGAAAAGGGTATTCTGACCAACACACTGGTAGAACGTTCAGAAACATTAGAACAGCGCAGAAATGAATTACAGGTACAGCTTGTATCATTAAGGAGATTTGAACCGCTGCAACTAGAGGATTATCTTCACCTGATAGATGACTACCGAACTATGGATCGTAATACAGTGGAATTCCGCTCATTTGTACAGACATACATTAGTAAAGTTGTGACCTATCCCTACTACATCGAAGTTGTACTTGATGCAGGTTTCGGTGTTACTGACGAACTACATGAAACGATAACTATCAGACGGGGAGAACTGTACGCCCTGTTTGAATCTAAAACGAAGGAGGATTGATTCATGTTTGAACCTGAAAAGAAACGATACCTTACAAGGGGTGTTGATGAAACAATACCACCTGAACTTCAACTCTTTATATGGGAGGCAATTGACCATATGCCACAGCCGAAGGACTACCTGCAGGTATTCACCCTGACCGTCGAGAACGGTCTGCAATGCATACGCCACACCTCTGAGCAGCCAGAGTATGAAATGACCTATATCCTTCCCACCGTGGAGAACGCTGTTACAGCGAAAATCTATTGCATCGACAGCGAGGAGTACTGCACCATGCTGCTGGCGGAGGAGTACTGATGGGGATCCTGGACGATATGTACCACGGCAAGAGTGGATTCTTCGGTGAGGAACGAATCACAGACCCGGACTATATCAGATGCGTCGGCAAGCTTGCTGCGCTGGAGGAGGATCTTTTGAAACAGTACCCCGGCATCGAATCGCAGCTCGAACAGCTGCATGACCTCCAGGGAACGGCAGAAAGCATTGCAGAGTATGAGATGTTTGCGGCTGGATTCCGGACAGGGGCGCAGCTGATGCTTGAAATGCTGAAATAAAGTGGATAAAAAAATGATCTCAGCCACCCGAAGCGTGGTTGAGATTATTTTTTTCGTACCGTTGACAAATCTGGCGCAAAGATGTAGAATAGTAGTATATCGTTGGAGAGGATGATAAAAGATGAACGATATTTTTCAATTTAAAAGTATTGTACTGAACCATGTCATGAAAATCCCGTTACTCACCGAATATCCTACATTTGGAATACAGCTTGAAAGGCAAATTGTATTTGAACTGATAAAGGATTACTATCTCAAATCAGAGCACAACTCCAAAACTACTATATACAAGCACTGTGAAGGAGCAGAAAATGACGAGGTTATTAAACGATATTCAAGATATCTGAAATATGCTGACTACTATCGAACCATAAACAACGAATTTCTAAAAGAATACGCTGGTGCTGACGTTCCTGAGTTGACACGTCCGCCCATGACAAAACTGGAGGATCACTTCAAAGGTGTATACCTTTCTGAGTATCAATTTTTGCAGTTAGACTGCATATGTGATATACCGTTGCTCAGGGATATTATCAGCAAGCGTATTACGAGCGTAAAGAAGATCAGCAACACTCAGTTACAAGATATGCTTGATAAATATCGATATACACTGCTTGAAGAAAAAGCTAAAAGAACCAATGATAAAGCATACCTTATGTGGACGTTTAATTTCTTTTCCCTTGAAAGCCGGTATCAAGTGTTATCAGTGTATAAGCTTGCTTCCCTCCTGAGCAAGTACAACAACTGTAAATCACATGAGAAGTTTTCTGACGAAGAGAAAGCAGAAATGTTAAAACTATTCGCTACTTTTGTTGTTGATGAAAGATTCATAATCGAAAACACGCTGTTACCGATTCGACTGGAAATGATTGGTCTATTGAGACCCGGAAATGTTACAAGTAAAATGCAGCAGTATACAGAGTTACTTCAATTAAAAACAATAATCAAGCATAACCTTAGCTTGCGTTCAGATATTAACGAGCTTCTATCATCGCTGACATTGCCGGAAATGTGCAAATTCATAGATGAAGAATATAACCTCAGCGAATTATTAGAGCCCAAGTTTAAATGGAGCAGCAAAAAGGAATTATTTGTCCGAGAACTGTATGATACTATTTTGAAGGATTATCCCGCTCCGCCAATTAAATAGTATATAGTGAGCCGCCGTGCTCCCTGTCAAGCAGCCGGCACAAAAAACAAAATGATTCTATGTAGTGAGCAAAAGCAGTCTGCGCAATTTGTGCAGGCTGCTTCTGTTGTCAGTAAGGGATACTATTCCACTCCAGGTATGATAAAACCCTTTTTGCCCCAATTGCAGCAAGGAGATCCTCACTCTGGCTTTTCTGTGAGCAGTCCCATGAATTGCTGCATTTTATCCTCAAAGAAACTCGTCGGAAACAGTGCAATTCCGACCTCATCGCTTGCAACGATCAGCCTGTCACCGCCTTTCAGGTCAAATTCATCCCGTGCAGATTTGGGAATCACGATCTGTCCGCGGTCACCGATTGTGACAGTTCCCCAGATGTGTTTTCCCGGCGGTGCAGGCGGAAGCATCCCGATGCCGTCTATCGTTTCGGTTTTCATCAGTCCGTCAATGGTGATACCGTAAACTTTGGCGAGTGCCGCAGCCTTTTCAATGTCCGGAATGGTCAGACCGCGTTCCCATTTGGCATATGCCTGACGGGAGATCCCGATCTTTTCAGCGATCTGCTCCTGCGAGTAACCATGCAGCTTCCGGAGCATGATGAGATTGTCTTTCAGCATACCGTACCTCCTTTACAGATCAATTTTCTCAAATCTTGCACACGCGATTTTGTAGGACACGCCTGTCAGCACGATGTAAAGCACCAAACCGCCCAGCAGCAGCGCGATTTGCAGCGGAAAATGTTCAAAACCAAACGCATTGCAAGCCCCAACCCCCGGAATGTGATGCGCCGCTTCCGCTGCACCGATCGTCAGGAATGTCGCAATGATGTAGGGCACGAACGGAGACAGCTTGTAGGCGGTTTTGAAGAATCCGCCGATGAAGATCAGATTGAACAGTCCGAAGATGACAAGTGCCATGCCGAGGAAGAACGGATTTGCATTCATCAGAGCATTTGCTCTGTAAGGCTGCACGTCCGCCAGAACCGTCATGCGCAGGAGTGTCAGCAGTGCCATGAGGAGGAATGCCGCCGATTCGATCATCACGGAAAACAGATATTTTCCCTTGACGACATCCGTTTTGGCAATGGGCAGCAATGCGGAATACACGATGTCATTGGCTTCCCGTGCATTCTGAAAGCTGTGGAAAATGCCTAGCGTGACGAAAAAAGCACCGCAGAGGATCGGGTATCCGGGGAACAGTGTCATGACCGCAGCCGCAAGGAAACAATAGGACAGAACCGATGCGCTCAGGCGTATCTCTTTTTGCAATAAAGCCTTCATGCTCTCGCCTCCCGTTCCAGCCGCAGAAAGATTTCCTCCAGTGTTTCGTCCGGTTTTCCGTAATTCTGCATGAAATCCGTTTTGGGGCAGTCCGCTTGAATCTCCCCGTGACTGATATAGATGATGTTATCCGCACAGCGTTCCAGATCGGATGTGATATGTGTCGAAAACAGGATCGTCACGCCGTTTTCTTTCAGTTTCATAAACAGCTCCAGCAATTCATCGCGTGAGAACGGGTCAAGTCCGCTGGTCGGTTCGTCAAGGATCAGGACTTCCGCACCGTGTGACAACGCAAATAGCAGGTTGCATTTCACCTTCATGCCTTCGGACAGCTCCATCGGCTTTTTGCGCTCATCAAGCGAGAACAGCTCCATGTAGTGACGGCAGGCATTGTCGTCCCAGTTCGGATAGAATCGCCGGGTCACGTCAATGATCTGCCGGATGGTCTTGCGCGGATACCAACTGACCGTTCCGGTCGAATAGCCGATCCGCTTCTTGATCTCCGTTTCATGCCCGATCAGCGGCAATCCGAAATAACGGATCTCTCCGCTGTCGGTGTGGATGAGATTAAGCATGGACTTGATTGTGGTGGTTTTTCCCGCGCCGTTGCGTCCGATAAAGCCGGTGATCTTCCCGCTTTCCAGTGAAAACGAGACATGGTTCAGCCGGAACGCCGGATAGCTTTTGCAGATGCCGTCGAGTGTTACGATCTCCATAGCTTTGACCTCCTTGTGTGATTTCTATGAATATTGTAACATATAGTTGCATATTCGTCAACCAACCAAAGATAACAGGATCTGACATATTTGGTTATGTTTTGTTGAATTCAACCGTGGGGATCGTCTGTACATCCTGATGTATGATAACCGCCTTCTCCATTTGGGTATTCTTGTACCTCAGCCATCCGTTTTTCACCTGGTAGCTTTCTTCTTCTCGACATAATAATCCCCCCTAGAGTTTCACACCTTTTGTGATTTAGTGTGTCTACCCTAAGGGGGGATGATATCAGAAGATGGGCGGCTCTATTTTTTACAAAAAAATTCCCGGATAGCGTCATGGAAGATGGAGCAGAATATGTGTTACAATTAAGTCAGCAAAGGGAAAGGCTGGACCGAGTACCTGAGCTACATTCGTTATCCGCCTGTGGCTGCATCCCCTGTGGCAGCAGTCACCAACCATCCGTTACCCGCCCAAGACTTGCCTGGCGAACGTCAGGCAGTCACGCCATTGTCCGTTATCCACCCTGACCGCCCAGCCATCTGGCTGACGGTCCTCCAGTAGCTTGACAATTGAATAGCTCCGAAATGCATGACTTGATACCCAGGGGGATCGTCTTTGGCAGGAGAGCCACATCCTATGCGGAAGGTGCATATGCTTTCCGTGTTGATGCGGCGTTGAGTCAGGGTCTCACCCGTAGCCGGGCAAAGAGCTTTGGCTCTTTCCGAAACAGCAGCTGTGGCGGCTGCTGCGATGACAGCTGAGTATCAGGCACACAGGACGGAAGTGCTGCAGTGCCAGCTGTGGTGCATTTTGGACGTAAAACTCAGGCTCAATTGTTTATTATTTTTTTTTGAAAGGAAGATTTTTATGTCAAAATTAATCAGTGGTTACAATTACAAAAAGGTTTCCTTCGGTTCCGAGGGTTACAAGGATCTCTCAGGCTTTGTGGAACTCCAGGCAGACACTGACAGAAAAGGTGAGCTTAGAATCATCGACAACGGTGGAAGCTGGAAGGTCGGCGCAAGCAAGACCCTCTACTCTGCTCTTGGTGAGCCCGGATTCGTTAAGGTTCTCATGAGCGACACACAGGTTGCTATTAAGGTTGTTCCTGAAGGCACAGCTGGCGCTTACGAATTCTGTAAAGGTGCAATCATCTATTCCACGTCTCTTGCCGAGACGATTATGAGAATTGCATCGGGTACGGAGTTTAAGCCTAACACCACTACCAGATGCGGACGCATCGACGCAGTCCAGACCGATGAAGACGGTTCTACGACCGTTCTTCTTAGCTTCGACTGATAGTCAGGATATCGTATAATGTGTGCCGGTTCCGAAACCGGCACACCCACACTTACATATAAGGAGTAATTAATATGAAAGCTGATTTTATTGAAATTGTTAACGAAAAGACTTCTGATACCGCAAAGAGCGGCAAGGGCAGAAAGCTGACCGCGAAGGAGTCCACCTTCTGCATTGATGAAGGCTCCTACAAGGGTACGATCACCGATGCCTTCTGGTATAAGACGGCTGAGGATAGAGACAGAGTCATGTTCGTATTCGAGCTGGAGGACGGCACAGAGTTTAAGAACTCCGTGGACGGAGATTGGGTGGAAAACTATCCCTTCTCCAAGCTGATCTCACAGGCAAATATCGAATATGTCGAGGATTTCAAGGGGCTGAAGGTCCAGTTCACTGTTCGCAACACCGAAGGCGATACGGTGACCTTTTCTAACATTAAAAAGATCTCCCTCGACGAGTAACACGAACTGCCGTAACCCCGCAAAAGGGGTTACGGCAACTATTATATGAAAGGGGTTGATGCTTTTGGCTCTACATAAGCCAACGAATATCCCGAAGCTCACCGACATCACTACTGGGGCTGATGCCTCTCAGGAACTTGATGGAATCGGTGCATTCGGGCGCAAAGCGGTAAGTAAAAACACTTTACAGCACTTAGCACAAAGCGAGCTGACCTATCCTGTCATTCCGGTTGAGAGAGATTGTCTGCTGCTGGCGGTGAACTCCAAGAACTTTCAAGGCTTGGTATGGCTCTCCAGCTGGTTCGAGGTCGTTTCAGCGTATAGGGACAAGAACAGTGTTTACCATGTAAGGCTCAGAATCAACGATGAGCCTGTTGAGGTCGATTATGATGCTCTGCATCCGAAGGACATATCACGGCTTACGAAATTCGGTCTCCTGATGGACATCAAATACGCAGACGAACTCAGTAAGTATCTATTCCGACGCATCGCAAATCTCAAGGCAGAAGAACAGGTCAGCGGCATGGGTTTCATGGTTAATGACGAAAAGCTGACATTCAGAGGCTACGATGAGGATCCACAGATATTGTACTACACCGACACTTCACTGACCGAATACATCGGCGGACTTAACAAACTGCTGACCAATCCGGCTATCATGTTCGCCCTGTGCTGCAGCTGCGCTTCATTATTTCTTGCCTTCCTCGGCATTGCTTGCGATCTTCCGCTCATGTCGTTTATTGTATCCTTCTATGGTAAGTCTACCACAGGTAAGAGTACAGCACAGACATTAATGGCATCGGTTTTTACTGATCCGAAGAATAAGAAGATATACATTCCGTTCTTCGGTACTCTTAACGCCATAATTAAGAACTTGGCAAGCAAATTTGGTGTACCTCAGCTCTTTGATGAGGCAACGGTAGCCTCTGGGATAAATATGGAAAGCCTGCTCTATACGATTACTCTCGAACAGGACAAGAGCCGATGCAACAGCAGTGCTGCCCTGAGAACACCTGATACATGGAAGCTGATCGCAATCACTTCCTCAGAGAGCAAACTACTTTCTGACCGTCAGATGCACAATAAGGGGCTTGATGTCCGTGTTCTCAACTTCGAGCTTGGATTTACTGATAACCGGAAGCATAGTGATGAGATACACAACTTCTGTGGTAAGAATTACGGTGTATTGGGTAAAGCACTTTCAGAACAGCTATTGAGTGCCGACCACAATGTAATGATACAACAGTACGATGAGTGCAAAGAGACCATGAGAAATGCAATCGACGATGCAGCAACTTTCGACCTTGCTGAGAGACTGATCAACGAGTATGCAGTGATACTGCTTGCCGGACAGGAGCTTTCCAAGCTAGGTGTCAGTATCGACATCGAAGGGATAACTGCTCTCATGGCTGACAATTGCAGCACAATTTGTGAGACTACGGATATCGCTGGAAAATACTACCATCACCTTGTCAACTATGCGGTATTGCATCCCTATGCAGAGGGCATCAAGAAGGATGAGCAGACTTGCTCCGTTGCATTTATCGATGAATTGTTCCTGAAGGTACTGAGCGACTACGGTGCATCCGATCCGGACCTTGTTATCAAGGAACTGGACACTGCCGGGTACCTGTTCAGACGCAAGAAAAATGCACTGAAAAACCGTCTGAGGTTTGGCGGAGTACTTGTAAGCTGCTATGAGATTTTACTGTCAAAGGACGATGCAGACTCGGACGACGGCTGTATGACACTGGAGTATATACTTACCCATTTCGAAGGAATTGATGAATCATGACCATAAAGGATTTTCGCTTCAAGAGAGATTTCCTAAAGCACACTAACTTTAAGAACGGCTACCATGTCTACAGCGGTATGGAGACTGTTTCAGATAGATCAGGGGAAGAACTCCCCGAAAGTGTAATCAAGCTGCTATACCGCATTAATGCGGAAACAGCAGCCGATATGAATCACGAAAACAAGTGTGAGGGCGAGTGATCGCCCCCCCACACCTGAGATAAATTAAAGCTATGAAAGGATCTGATAACATGAAAGATGATAATGTCAGGTACGCCTATATGTACCGTCGTATTAGTTCTCATAATCAGGTGGGCAATAACAGCCTTAGCGCCCAGGCGGATGCTATAAGGCATTATGCGAAAGAGCAGAACATCAAGATCACCGGCAGCTATGAGGATGTTGCTAAGAGCGGTACTACCATGAAAAACCGCCCCGGATTTCTCAAAATGTTGAAAGACATCGAGGCTGATCCAAAGGCAGACATCATACTGATCCACCACTATGACCGCTCCAACAGAAACGCCCGTGAGCAGCTGAATGTCATTTATGAGCTTGCATTGAAGGGCATAAGGATAATTTCAACGGATGGACTTGATTCCATGAATGCCGACGATATGGCTGAGATTCTTGAAGAAGCTGTAGTAGCTGAGAAATACTCGATAAGGCTCAGTAAGGAAACTATGAAAGGATTAAAGATTAATGCTAAAAATTTAGTTCATAACGGCGGGATACCGCCGTATGGCTATATCGTTGGTCCGGACAGAAAACTCAATATTGATAAGTCAAAAGAACCTGCGGTGAAACGCATATTTGAGATGTATTCCACCGGTATGAGTTATGAAAAGATCATCGAATGGCTCGACAACAACGGCTACAAAACAGCAAAAGGGGACAAGTTTGTCAAGACATCTATAAAAAGTATACTTGAGAACGAGAAGTACTGCGGCAACTATTTCTGGAACAAAAGGTCTGGAAAAGATTTACGTGGTATGCGTAATAGTCACAAGTTGAAAGAAGACTATTACCACGTTGTTGGTGGAGTTCCTGCTATTGTCAGCAAGGAGCTGTTTAATAAGGTGCAGGAGCGTCTGAGAGACAACAAGAGCAAGATCAGAAACCACAACGGCAAGAACTTCTACCCCATGAACGGCAAGATCTTTTGCAGCAAATGCAGTGCTCCTCTCAAAGGCAAGGTGCAGTACAGCAAGACCAACAAGAACGGCGAGCCGGTCAAGCAGTACAAATTCAGTTGTGACTGTTTCACTCCTAAGACCGTGAATGAGAAGTACCTCGATGATATGATCGCCTTCGGCCTGAGAGAGTGTATTTTCTCTCCTGCAAACATCAAAGAACTGTTGCAGAGACTCAACGAGTACAGCGAGTCACAGAATGAGGCTATAGACATCCAGATCACCCTCCTGAACAGTGAAAAGGCAGATGTAGAGAAAAGACGCAAGAACCTTTTAGATGTTGTCGCAAGAGGGGAGAGTATCCCGTCTATCATCACCGAGATCGGTAACATGGACGAGCAGATAAAGAAGATCGACCACCGCATCAGCGAGTACGAGGCTTCCAAGAAGGTCTTCACGCTGGATGACCTGTGCCTCATCAAGGATATGTTCACAGGCTACGTCAGAGAGGAATGCAACGAAGATACCCTCACTTTCCTGAACGATACCATTGACAGAATTGAGGTCGGCGATGATGTCACCGTTAAGCTGAAAAAGAACATCAAGGTAGACAGAGACACCAAGAAGATTTTCACTGATTAAAGCAAATGGGGCAGCTGTACACCGGCTGCCCCCACACTAAAAGGAGAGATGAAAATGAAACAGTTAACGATAGATATTGAGACCGCATCTGACGAAGACATCAGCGAATGCGGCGGTTACAGATATGCAGAATCGAAGTATTTCGACCTGCTGCTCGTTTCCTATTCCATCGACGGCGGACCGGTCGCAACAGTTGACATTGACAACGGCGACACGCTGCCCGATGCGATATTGGAAGCCCTGACCGACAAGAGTATCATCAAGAAAGCCTTTAACGTCAATTTCGAGCGTGTCTGCCTGTCAGTCTACCTTCGCAGAAATTATCCCGATCTGCTGGATTTTGAAGATGCCGTTGGAAACTATATTGACCCAGAATCATGGCAGTGCGATATGATCCACAGCAGATATCTCGGCATGATGTCCTCCCTTGATGGTATGGGTAAGCTGCTTCGTTTAAAGGAAAAGAAACTGGACGAAGGCAAAGACCTGATAAAATATTTTTGTACTCTTCATCAGGATAAACAAGGAAACCTGCTATTTTATGATAAGTCCGATGCTCCAAAGAAGTGGAAGGAATTCATCGAGTACAACAGACGTGACGTTGAGGTCGAGCTGAAGATCCAGCGTCTGCTTTCGGAAATGCCTGTCCCTGACTTCATCTGGGAGGAATTCTACATCGACCAGCGTATCAACGACCGTGGCATTTTGGTAGATACCGGGTTCGCTGAGAAGGCGGTTGAGCTCGATAGTAACGTCAAGAAGGAACTTTTTCCGAAGCTGAAAGAACTGACGGGGCTTGATAATCCCAACTCACCGGCGCAGATGAAGGACTGGCTCATGCGCCAAGGGATCGAGGCTGATTCCCTTGACAAGAAGTCCATGCCCGGATTATTAGCAACTGCTCCTGATGATGTTAAAGAGGTTTTGATGCTATATCAGCAGCTTTCCAAGTCTTCGGTCAGTAAGTATTATACGATGCTGAATGCTTCATGTGAGGACAGCAGAGCAAGAGGAATGTTCAGCTACTATGGTGCTAACAGAACCGGAAGATTTGCAGGTCGCCTTATCCAGTTACAGAACCTGCCGCAGAATCATCTTGATAACCTCTCTGAGATTAAAGGTCTTATCAAGTCAGGAGATCTCGATGCTGTCAAGGAACGATTTGAAGATATTCCTGACGTACTGTCTCAGCTGATACGAACGGCATTTATCCCACCGGAGGGAAAGAAATTCGTTGTAGCTGATTTCTCTGCGATCGAGGCGAGAGTGATCTCATGGCTCGCCGGTGAGACATGGAGAATGGAGGCTTTTGCCAACAGTGAAGATATTTACTGCGCCTGTGCTGCAAAGATGTTCGGTGTTCCTGTAGAAAAAAACGGCGTTAACGGTCATTTGAGGCAGAAAGGCAAGATCGCTGAGTTAGCCTGCGGTTATGGCGGTTCTATCGGTGCTATCAAGGCTATGGGCGGCACTGAGCTGAACCTCACCGATGATGAATTATACTCCCTTGTGGAGGACTGGAGAAAGACTTCACCCAACATAGTCAAGCTGTGGAGCGATGTTCAGTCGGTCGCTGTCAAGGTCATTACTGACCAGAGCAGCATGACCTTCGGTAGATTAAAGTTCTCCTATGAGATAGGCATTTTATTTATAGAGTTACCGTCAGGTCGCAGACTTGCTTACGTCAGACCAAAGGTAGAGAAGGACGACAACGGCAAGACGATCATCACCTATGAGGGCGTCGGAGACAACAAGAAGTGGCTGCGTCTGAGAACCTACGGTGCCAAGCTGGTCGAGAACATTACTCAAGGTGTAGCAAGAGACCTTCTGCTGCACGCTATGGCGGCTATGAAGGACATGGACATCGTCGGACACGTTCACGATGAAGTTATCGTAGAGTGCGATCCTGACACTTCCGTGGAGCAGGTATGCCACCTGATGGAGCAGACCCCGGACTGGGCTGAGGGACTTCTGCTTCGAGCAGATGGTTATGAATGTGAGTTTTATATGAAGCAATAAAGAAAGGTGGAACGGCTGTTGCAGTCGTTCCACTTATTTTTTTTACCTCGCTCTGTACCTGCGTACTGTCAGATCACCGGATATTTCAGAAAATCGTGCCTGTCGCATTGTCGCACTGTCTCACGGGGACGGAGGGGGATACAGTATATGTTATTACGTTAAAAACACCGGAAAGTACCGCAAAGTACCGGAAACTACCGGAAAACCGGAAAGTCAGGAAAGCGTTTCTGTCGCACTGTCGCACTTTTTTGTGAATAGACGATTTCAGTTTTCTGAGACACGAAATGCGTCAGGTATCATCAGTTTCTACCCCTCGCTGAACAAAAGTGCATATTTCTGAGAAAACAGAAAAGCCGTAAATACGCTGTTTAACGTATCTACGGCTTTTTTCATGCGATTTTTTTACATTAAAAATACGCATATTCAATTGGTGGAGGCGAGGAGAATCGAACTCCTGATAAAGCGATGTTGAAACGCCTATTCTGCGTCATTATAATTAAAATACGACGCTTACCACGACACTTGTACCGTTTTTTTATAGTCCCATGTTGCGTTTTAGCACGTCCAAATCATTGTGGACATATACCGATGCAGTCACAGAAATATCCGAGTGCCCCATGACTTTCTGGATGGTATAAATGTCAATCCCACGCTCTCGGAGCACGGTGCCGTATGTGTGCCGCAGCTCGTGCGGCGTAAGCTTTGAAAGGCCAGTCTCGGCGGAAAAATCACGCATGAATCTCTCGAACCAGTCCGAAAACGAGTGGGGAGTGATCGGCTCCGTTCCATCCAGTGCCTTGATCACATATTCTCCATCTCTGGGCATGGATCCAAGATAGTCACACAGATCCTTCGAAATCGGAATTGATCTGACAGAGGTTTTGGTTTTCGGCTTGCCGATCGTCACCTTGCCGGAGGTCTGGCTGACAGCTTGGCGTACATGGATGCACTGGTTCTCGAAGTCGACGTCTTTCCATCGTAAGCCGCAAAGCTCTCCACGGCGCAGTCCCGTACCGAGCAGGATCACGATGCTGTGTGCGGCTTTCTCAATGGCATACTCACGCAATATTTCAGCCTGTTTTGCATTGTACACAGGACGTTTCTGCTTTTCCTGATATTTCGTGAACGTGATGTTCTTGACTGGATTTTTGTAGCACACGTCGTTATCAATGGCAGATTGGAAAATAGCGTTCAGTATCATCTTGTGTTTTTTCAAAATCGACTCTGAAAACGGTTCGCCATCATTATTTACGGAATTAAAGTATCCTTGAATGTCTACAGGTTTGATGTTGATCATCTTCGCATTGCCAAAATAGGGGATCATGTATTTTTCAACAGGGGTTTTGTAGGTGAAATTATAGGTGTGCTGGGATACAGAACCTTTTTTGTAAGTTTCCAGCCACCGCAAAGCCCACGCTTTGAAAGTTGTGGTAGATGGCTCCGGCGATTCTCCTGTAATTTCTTTCACAGCGTAGTTTATTTTGTATGCTTCAGCTTTTGCCTTTGCATCTCCTTTGCTGATCGTGCTGTAAAAGCTCTTTCTGATTGGGGTTCCGTCAAGTGTTTTGCCGATCGTGATTTTCACTTCATACGTTCCGTCAGCCCGATTGGGCTTTTCTTTTTTTGGCCTGCCCATGATTGCACCCCCTTATGATCTTCCCCCTGTCGGATGGCAGGGGGAGTGGCTTAATTATCGCTGCTTTCAGACGGCACTTCATTCTCCTGAATTTTCTTCTTCGGTTTCGTGTTCTTTGCAATAATGTCCAGATCTTTTACGACATCCTTCATGCCGTCACGGACGCCTTTGCGTATGGCAGTAGCCAGCAGCAGCCACATCACCCATACGATCAAAGCGTAAACGGCAATCACAATGATAATGATGATTGCTATTGTTCCCATCGTCTGATCTGAACCGGAGTTTTCAACAGCGTTCAGAATTGCCTCTGTTGTTGTTTGTCCCATAATAATCCTCCTTGTCATTAAATGACCATGTCAAAATATATCCAAAGCGCCCTTTTCACAAGGCGTTCAGGAACGTTGAAATACTCCGCAAGCTGCCAGACTTCGACATATCCTTGCCGGAACGCTTCTTCCAGTTCATCCCGTGGAACCAGCTGCTCACAAGCCCACTTGTCTGCTCGGTACTCGTGACGGCTGATAATATCATGCTTGCTGTGCCTGTTGTAAAATGCACCCTTCACGCAGTGTCCCAGTTCGTGGGCAATCTTTTCCTTTTCGTCTGCGGTGCTTGTGATCTTGGTGTAGTCAATCCCTATGTAGCATTTATTCCCGATGGGCATGGAAATGGATTCTGTCTGTGGCAGGCTGAATGTCAAGAGCTCAATGTCATCACGGTTGTCAATCATGTCATACAAGGCACACAGCGTCATAGAATTACCCCTTTCGCTTGTTTTCCTCCCGATTCCTTACAAATTCTGCAAATGCCTTTACTTCGTCAAACATCTCATCTGTGATGCCGTCCGCTCCGTTGAACAGGGCAAATTTGAGGTCGTCGTCTGTCACGGCTGCGGATGGCTTGGTTTCTGTTCCCAGTAAGTAGTCAACAGTTACGCCGAAGTAGTCGGCGATTTTGCTTAATGTTTCACCGTTCGGAATAGTTCCACGACTCTCCCAGTTCACAAATGAGTTTTTTCCTAATTTTAAGTCAGTAAGTAACTTGTTTTTGCTGATGTTTGCTTTACCGAGCAACTGTAATACGTTTTCTAAAAATACTGTCATAAAATCACGACCTTTCTATTGACTTTCCTCAAACGGTGAAGTATAATATAATTAGGCTATACGCCAAATAAAAACTATGGAGGTAGATGGTATGAAATACAAATATCTGCGAACAGTAATCAAAACACTGCATATTGCAAGTATGATATCGTTCGCATTAGGTATTGCTATGATTGTCTTATTCAGAAATTATTCGGTAATTTTTCTCGGATACGTTTTACTGATCACCGGCGATCAGGTGGATAAGGCAAGGCTGCATTGTGTGATCGAGGATCTGGAGAGAGAACTTCATTCTTCCTGAAGTTTGTCGAGAAGTTCCTCCATCTGAGCAATGAGCTTTTCGGCAGATTCCGCATCTTCAATCACAATAGTCGGTGAATCAATGTTGATCGTGGTTCCGGAATTACCTATGGTCGAAATAATAGCCACTAATATAGGGACAACTATACTCGCTATAATTGCAGCAACTGCACGGTTATGTTCTTTCTGTTTCCAATAGTTTTCGAACTTCAACCTCTCTTCTGCTTCTTGTCTCAATTCAATTTTTTGCGTTTCTTCCAGCGGGGCAGCTTCGATCAAGTTGTACAATGATTCTTCATATTTTACAACATCTTCGAACTCTGTTTCTAAAGTGCTGCATTCTTTAAGTAAATCAATTATTTCTTCAAACGACTGAGCAAAGGCATCTAAGGTTAGTTTTTGAACTGTGATGATCTCTTCTGCTGCCTTTTCGAGATCTGCCATTAGGTGTTCAAGACACAACAGCCCTTCTCTAAATTTCTGTGCATCGACAATTTCATCCGGCATATTACGTCACCCCTCACCCCATCTTCGGATGGGGTTCTTTATGTTTATCCTGCTGTATTTATGCTGTTGAAAACTGTGTATAGCAACAAAGTTCACCGAATGAGGAATAAAACTATTGACTTTCCTCATTTGGTGAATTATAATATAACTAAGCTATTCAAAACGGCGCAACAATACCGTACAGACAAACAGCATAATTTTTGCGGTGCATAAGCGACTGCCAGCACTCACTGCGCTCGTTGGCCATCTGCTTATATGTATTTACTTGATTTGACACTTTAAGTATACACTATTTTATGCAAAATGTCAATAGCCAAGTTATAAATAAAGTGAGGTGAATTTATGGAATTTGCAAAGAATCTGAAGCGTGAGCGTGAGAACATCGGGCTGACGCAAGCTGAATTTGCCGACAAGATCGGCGTGGAACAGCCCACAGTTGCCCAGTACGAAAGAGGCATCAAGCAGCCTGCTTTCCTCACCATCGTCAACATCGAGCGTGTGTTGGGTGTTTCGGTGAGGGAGCTGGTGGATGGGAAGGAGTAAGCGAAACCAGAAAGGAGCAAACCATGAGTTGCAAAAAATTCTTTGAGGAATTTCTCGACAAGGACGAAAGCAAATGTGAAGAAATTGCAAAGCAGTACCCGATTAACATTCCTGTTTCAGTAGTTGCGGATCTGCTCGGATGTTCAAAGGATTTCGTGCGGAATACACTTGCAATGGATCCCGTGTTCGGACTGTGTGAGCGCCGTGAAGGCAAACAGAACAGAGGATTTCTGATCCCGACTGCAACGTTTTTCCGCTGGTATCTGAAACGGTAGGGGAGGAGGGCCCAATGAAAACAAAAACAATCTGCACGCTGCTTGCCGCATCCGTGCTGCTGTGTATCGTGGCAAATGCGACGCTTGACTTTCGCTTTTGCCTTATGTCCGTAGTGCCGTTTCTGTCAGCTCTGGGGCTGTATGTATCGGCAAAGGATGCAAGGGATTCCGATGAGATCAGGCGCAGGCTAAGGGCGGCAGAAAAGATGCTTGAGAACGCACAGGATGCTGTTGCATTTGAGGTGCAGCTGAACCGTGAGCGCATGTTCCGTGAGGTGGAGAGGATTGTAGTATGAACGTACTTGAACGCATGGAAGCAATTGGAGCAGAAAAGAAGATTGCAGATTTCCGAGTAAAGCAACAGCTGCCTTATGAGTTCAAGCGGTCATACGCAGAAGTAAGGGCGCATGAATTTTATGACGAATGTGCCAAGCGAGGCCTTGAATGCCATGTATCTGTAGGCGGGCTGGACAGCATCACACTTTACATTTTCCTGCACTCACTTGGAATCATGGTACCCGGCGTTACTGTTTCGGCACTTGAAGATAAATCCATACAGGAGATCCACAAGAAACTTGGATTGATCATCTTGAAGCCACTGAAATCAAAGATTTCGGTGATCCGTGAATTTGGATTCCCAATTATCTCAAAAGAGGTCGCAGGAAAAATTGACCTGCTGCAGCGTCCGTCAGAGGATAATGCGACGGTACGGCATGCGATTATCACTGGAGAAACAGGAGAATACGGCGGCAACCGTAAGGAATCACGCATGAAGATGGCACAGAAGTGGCTAGAGCTGTTCGGCGGGTATGAGAACGAGAATGAGGGCGTTGATTATCTCAAACCGGATTTTTTGGTATCGGACAAGTGCTGCTATTATCTCAAAGAAAAGCCGTGTGACAACTGGGCAAAGGAACACAACAGCGTGCCTTATTTGGGACTGATGGCGTCCGAAGGCGGACGCAGACGGGAAAGCCTGATGATCAATGGTTGCAACTACTTCGGAGTAAGTACCATCCGTTCTGCACCGTTTGCGATATTTTCAAGGCAGGATCTTTTACAGCTTGCACTGGATCTGGATGTGCCGATACCAAAGATTTACGGCACGATTGAACGGGATGCAAACGGAAATCTCTACACAACAGGAGCACAGCGGACAGGCTGTTCCATGTGTGGATTTGGCATCCAGAAGGAACGCAAACGCCCACACAGATTTGACAGGCTGTATGAGCAGAATCCGGATGAATGGAATTTCTGGATGAATGAAGTAGGATTCGGTCATGCACTTGATTGGATCGGGTGCAGATGGCGTCAGCCGTATACACCAGGAACAAACGCATGGCTATCACAAAAGGAAATGAGGGAGGAAATTTGGAACAAAAAGAACGGTCAGATGACACTGTATTAAAATCCTGTAGCTTTCGGTGCGCATACACCGGCTGCCGCTGTAACACTGACGGCACCTGCACCGAGAATCCACATAACTGTCCTGCGCATCGGGCGTGCGGGGCATGTGTGAACGATGCGTGCGAAAAGAAAAATCCCCCACCGCAGCGGGAACTGCGATGAGGGAAAAGAAAAGTTTACACTGGTATTATACCAGACTGGTATTATACCAGAAAGGAGAGGAAATGTCAATGGATATGAAAGAATATTTTAATGTGAAGCAGATCAAAGGACAGATTCAAAAAGCCATCGCTGACGAAACTGCCAAAGCTCTGCAGCTCTTCTGCGATCAGGAACCGGAGTTCAGACAGGCAATTGAGCAGAGCGGCAAGACGTTTCAGCAGTGCCTGGATGCAGTTGCGAAAGGCGTTGGCAGAAGCATTAGCGACCTGAAAGCATACCAGAAGGCTGTGGAGTTCTATTTCACAGGTGCAAAGGTGCATTTCGAATGGAAATAGATCTCATCGGGAACGCTGCCGAAAAGCAGCAAAAGCCGGAGATCACCATGACGAGCAGAACGAGCGGTATGAGCGTATCGCTTGATGATCTGCTGGATTTCTGAGGTGACGTATGCGGAAAGAACGAAAGGAGGAACTGCTGCACAGCTTCCCCGAAGTACCTGCATCCCTCATGGAACAGATGAAGGGCAAGGGTGCGCAGAATTTCGTAGTGTTCCTCACTCACGGAAAAGAGCTGTTTGCAAGGTGTTTTCACCGTTATTATGACGGCAAACTGATTGAGCGTCAGCGGTATGTATTCGCCGGAAAAGAGGGCTTCTGCAGGTATGGATTTGATGATTACAAGGGGTGGAGCATCAGAAAGGAGTTTCGTGAGCCGGTGTTCTGTTCGCCGGGCTACGGTTACAGTTTCGACAACTCCTATTCCGTCTTCGGATGGAATGCTCTGCAAAGATCATGCATGAAATACAGTTGTGCCAACAAAATCGGTATTGGGCTGCTGATGGAGTATATGCGTATCTACTGCAAGTATCCGAATATCGAATATCCAATGAAAGCAGGATACGATGTTCTGATCGAAACACAGTCCGGTTACTGGGGCGGAACAAGATCGCTGGATGTGCTTGCCTGCATCGACTGGAAGAGCAACAACCTCTTGAAGATGCTGCGGCTCAATCGAACGGAATTTAAGGCTCTGAAAGGACAGGAGAACCGCTATCAGGAGTATATTTATTGGCGTGAAATGTACCCGAAATTACCGCCGGATGAAATTCTGGGGCTTGCCAGAACATTCGGTTACAGTAAATACATCTTCGATGAAGTACGCAGAGAAATCGGCAAATCCCCAAGCCGCCTTGCAGCGTACTTTGCAACACAGGAAATCAGTCTAAACGATTATAAGGATTATATCAACTAGTGCAAGCTTTTGCACTATGACTTGCATGACACGGCAATTTGTTTTCCGCATGATTTTGCGGAGATGCATGGGCGCTTGTCGGCCATCATCCAGTACCAGCACGATCAGGAAACGATCGCAGAATTCCGCAAACGAATGCCGGAACGGGAATTCTTGAATTTCCGGTCGGGTAATTACCTTATCCGCCAGCCGGATAGCATGGAAGAGATCACTATTGAAGGCAAGAAGATGAACCACTGTGTAGGCGGCTATGCTAAACGCCATGCATATGGAAAGCTGCATATCCTGTTCATTCGCAAAGCGGACGAGCCGGACAAGCCCTATGCGACGCTGGAGCTTTCAGCCGGTGGACGGATCGTGCAGTGCAGGTGCAAAAGCAATGCAGAACCACCACAGGATGTCAAGGATTTTGTAAAGGAATGGCTTGGATATATCGAGCCGCATTTTGAAAAGAAAAGAGAGAAAGTGAGGATAAGTGCATGACTGAAACAAAACCCACCGTCATCGTATCGGACAACTACGACAAGGCGGTCCGTCTGACAAGACATATCGCCGCCAACGCACACGCCATGCAGGAAAGCCTGTACGAGGTCTGCAAGGGATTGAAAGAGATGCGTGACGGCAAGCTCTACAAGGAACTGGGGTATCAGAACTTTGAGGATTACACGGAAAATGAAGTGGGCATCCGCCGCAGACAGGCGTACACATATATTTCTGTTGCTGAAAACCTGCGTGAAGAATTTGTGCACTCGGGTGCACAAATTGGAATCAAGAAACTTGGACTCCTCGCCATGCTCGACCCTGCCGACCGTAAAGAGATCCAGCAGACCGTCAACATCGAAGAAACCTCCGTCCGTGAGCTGAAAGCCCAGATCAAGGCACTGGAGAAAAAGAACGAAGAAGCCGCCGAAGCACTGGAAACTGCGAAAAGCAAAACCCGAAACATGGTGCAGAAGAATGTAGAACTTGTCCAGCAGATCAAGGAATTGGAACAGCGCCCTGTTGAGGTGGCAGTTGCTGAACAGGATGAACAGGAGCTGGCACGGCTCAACAACATCATAGAGCAGAAGAACGCAGAGCTTGACCGTGTGCGCAGTGAATATGAGCTTCGTCTCCGTAATGCCGAAATGCGGCAGGAGGCACTTCCGATGGAAATTACCGACACACGCCCCGTGTTCAGGGCGTATCTTGCAAATGCCGTTGATGCCATGAAGCGCCTGACGGAGTTCCTGCTCTCACATACTCAGGATGAGAACATCGAATTTTACACACAGCAGACCGCAGGACTGTCCGACAGGCTCCTGCAGAATATTAAACCGCTGACAGAAAAGGAGTAAAACAATGAGCGTAAAAATCAATAGTCTGGAAATTGAAAACGTCAAGCGCATCAAGGCGGTTAGCCTTGCGCCCTCCGAGAACGGTCTGACCATCATCGGAGGGGATAACGGGCAGGGCAAAACCTCCGTCCTTGATGCGCTCTGTTGGGCGCTGGGCGGTGAGAAATTTCGTCCGACCAATGCTGCCCGTGAGGGGGCCTACAGTGATCCTATGCTGCGTGTTACTCTCTCAAACGGGCTGATCGCAGAACGAAAAGGCAAGAACAGCGCACTGAAAGTCATTGATCCGCAGGGTAACAAGTCCGGGCAGCAATTGCTTGACAGCTTTATTTCAAAGCTTGCACTTGACCTTCCGAAATTCATGCATGCAAGCGGCAAGGAAAAGGCAGATACGCTCCTGAAGATCATCGGCGTAGGTGAGCAGCTTGCAGAGATGGAAAAAGAAGAAAACAAGCTTTACAATGAGCGCCTTGCCATCGGCAGGATTGCCGACCAGAAACGCAAATATGCAAATGAAATGCAGTACTGGGAAGGCATGCCGGAAACGCCTGTATCTGCATCGGAACTGATTTCCAGACAACAGGCGATCCTGCTGAAGAATGCAGAAAATCAGAAACTGCGTGCTGAGCGTGACCGCTGTGAGGATGCTGTTGTCAAGGCAAGGGCAGCACTGGAAGAAGCAAAGCATATCCTTGCCAAGGCAGAATATGACGCTGTACAGGCAAGGAAATCCGCACAGGATCTGCAGGATGAGTCCACGGCAGAGCTTGAGAAGAGCATTGCTGACATTGACGTGATCAATGCCAAAATCAGAGATAATCTCAATAAGGAACATGCGGTCAGTGAAGCGGAGAACTACGAAAAGCAGTACAGGAGTCTTACCGAGCAGATCGAGGGCGTCCGCATTGCAAGACAGAGCCTGCTGGATTCCGCTGATCTGCCGCTGCCGGGGCTGTCCGTTGAGAACGGCATGCTGCTCTATCAGGGGAAGGCATGGGACTGCATGAGCGGTTCTGAGCAGCTGAGAGTTGCAACGGCGATCGTGCGCAGACTCAACCCCGAATGCGGTTTTGTACTGATCGACAAACTGGAACAAATGGATCTGAACACGCTGAAAGAGTTCGGCGCATGGCTTGAAGCTGAGAATCTGCAGGCAATTGCAACCAGAGTCAGCACGGGCGACGAATGCAGCATCATCATTGAAGACGGGCACGGAGTCCGTGCTGACAATTTGGTGCCTTTGCCTTCGGCAAGCGGCAGCAGCGGAGATCGTACCGAAGATTTGCAGGAAACTCCGACCAAGGCAAAATGGACAGCGGGTACATTTTAAGAAAGGAGCAGCAGTATGAATTTTGAAATTACATCCGGCAAGGTTGTCGGAAAGGGCATGAAGGTCGTGCTGTACGGCGCAGAGGGCGTGGGCAAGTCCAGCCTTGCAGCACGTTTCCCGAATCCCATTTTTATTGACACGGAGGGCAGTACGGACGGCATGGACGTCCGCAGACTTCCGAAGCCCACAAGCTGGCAGATGCTGATTGATGAAATCAAGTTCATCATGAACGGCGGTGTACCTTGCAGTTCGATCATTATTGATACGTTCGACTGGGCAGAGCAGCTGTGCATTGACAATCTCTGCGGTCAGCACAACAAAAAGGGCATTGAAGATTTCGGCTATGGCAACGGCTATGTGTACGAACGTGAAGAGATCGCACGATTCCTCACACTCCTCGAAGATCTGACAGCACGGGGTGTGAATGTGGTCATCACATGCCATGCAGCTACCAGAAAATATGAACTGCCCGAGGAAATGGGACAGTACGACCGCTGGGAACTGAAGCTCGGAAAAAAGACTGGTTCCCAGATTTCCCCGCTTGTCAAGGAATGGGCGGATATGGTGCTGTTCCTCAACTACAAAACCCACGTCTTTGCAACCGATGACAAGGGCAAGAAGCACAAGGCTGCAGGTCGTGAGCGTGTGATGTACACGTCCCATCACCCCTGTTGGGATGCAAAGAACCGTCAGGGACTGCCCGAAGAGCTGCCTCTTGCATGGGAGAGCATAGCACCGGTGATCCCCGATAATTTCAATGCTTACAACACTGCATCTGCCGAACAGACGCCATGTCAGCAAATGCTTGAAAAGGCACAGGCAATGGAGATTCCAACGAATCCGCTTGATGGCAGTGTAGTGATTGACACTCCCGAAGCAGGCTATACACCGCCTGTAGGCGTTCCAAAAGCACTTGCAGATCTCATGTCAGCACAGTGCGTCACAGCAGAGGAGCTCGAAGCTGTTGTTGTTGCAAAGGGATATATGCCCAAGGGCATGCCCCTGCGTGACTATCCCGAAGATTTTGTCAACGCCGTCCTGATCGGCGCATGGGCGCAGGTCATGGAATGCATTACTGTCAACAGATTACACTAAGGAGGAAATATCATGAGCGAATATTATAATCAGAATCCCTATCAGCAGAACACATCACCGCAGAATGACGGTGTGTACGATTGGGACAGTACCATTCAGCAGGAAAGCAGCTTTGTGCTGCTGCCTGCAGGAGATTACCGTTTCACGATCGAGAAGTTTGAGCGTGCAAGATACAACGGCGGCGATAAGATCCCGCCCTGCCCGAAGGCGATTGTCACATTCCGTGTGCATGCTCCCGATGGCACCAGCACATTGATCACAGAAAATTATCTTCTGCACCAGAAACTTGAAGGCAAGCTGTCAGAATTTTTTGCATCCATTGGCTTGAAGAAAAAAGGCGAACCGATGCGCATGCTCTGGACTCCCGAACTGATGGGCAAGAGCGGTGTGTGCAAGGTCTATGTGGACAACTACAAGGGCAATGATGGACAAGACAAGCAGTCGAACAAGATCAAGATGCTGTATCCTGCTTACGATCAGCCCGCACTTGCTCCCCCTGTACAGCAGCAGTATGCACCCCCCGTTCAGCAGCAGACAGCACCTCCTGCACAGCAGCAGTATGCGCAGCCTGCAAGAAACTGGACACCGGGATCCTTTAACTGATGGAGGTAATCAATGGAACTCAGACCATATCAGCAGGAGGCAAGAGAAGCGGTCTGGAATGAATGGGACACAGGCAGGGCGAAAACCCTGCTTGTTCTCCCTACGGGATGCGGTAAAACAATAGTATTTGCAGTGGTCACGGAAGATGCAGTCCGCAGGGGCGGCAGAGTCCTGATTCTTGCACATCGTGGAGAACTCCTGCAGCAGGCTGCAGACAAGCTGGAGAAAGTGACGGGGCTGAAATCCGCAGTTGAAAAGGCATCAGAAACCTGCATCGGGCAATGGTTCCGGGTTGTGGTAGGTTCGGTGCAGACGCTTATGCGGCAAAAGAGGCTTGATCAGTTCCCGTCCGATTACTTTTCCACGATCATCATCGACGAAGCCCACCACGCTATTTCAGACAGTTATCAGGTGATTCTCAATCACTTCACGGGTGCAAATGTACTCGGCGTGACAGCAACGCCAGACAGGGGCGATCAAAAGAACCTCGGACAGATCTTTGATAGCTTGGCTTATGAATATACACTTCCGCAGGCAATCAAGGCAGGATACCTCGTTCCCATCCGTGCGCTGACACTCCCGATTCAGATTGATTTTCGTCACGTCGGCACGTCTGCCGGCGATTACAAGCCCGGCGATATTGCAACCGCACTTGACCCCTACCTCGAACAGATCGCAGAGGAAATGTCAAAGCATTGCCATGACCGAAAAACAGTAGTGTTCCTGCCGCTTGTGGCAACCTCGCAGAAATTCCGTGACATCCTCAATGCCCATGGATTCCGTGCGGCAGAGGTCAACGGCAATTCCGATGACCGTGAGCAGGTCCTGCAGGATTTTGCAGAGAACAAATACAATGTCCTGTGCAACTCCATGCTGCTGACGGAAGGCTGGGACTGCCCGGATGTGGACTGCGTAGTGGTGCTGCGCTCCACAAAGGTCAGGGCACTCTACTGCCAGATGGTTGGACGTGGAACCCGACTTGCACCGAACAAAGATCATCTGCTCTTACTTGATTTTCTGTGGAATACCGAAAAGCACGAACTGTGCCGTCCTGCGTGCCTGATTGCAGAGGATGCGGAAGTAGCGCAGAAGATGACAAAGAACATGGAATCAGCTGCATGCATTCCGCTTGACATTGAAGCCGCTGAAAAGACTGCATCTGATGAAGTACAGGCAGAAAGAGAGCGTTCCCTTGCCGAAAAGCTCGAAGCAATGAAGAAGCGCAAGTCAAAACTTGTCGATCCCATCCAGTATGCAATGAGCATTCAGGCATCCGATTTGTCGGGGTATACCCCTGCATTCGGATGGGAAGCACAGCCTCCGTCCGACAAGCAGCGTGCAGCGCTCGAAAAGAGGGGTATCAATCCCGATGGCGTTGACTGCGCAGGAAAGGCAGAAAAGATTCTGAAAGCCTGTGCACAGCGTCAGCTTGACGGGCTTGCAACACCGAAGCAGATACGCTGTCTGGAACGGTACGGATTTCTTCATGTAGGAAACTGGAAATTTGATTCTGCTAAAAATCTGATTGACCGTATTGCTTGTAACGGTTGGCGTGTACCGCATAGTATCAACCCCAAAGAATACCAACCAGAGGTGACAAATGGAATATAGGAACGACAACCTTGATGAACTGCTTGACTACATCGACCCCGCAGCTCTTGATTATCAGGATTGGTGCAATGTCGGCATGGCACTCAAGGATGCAGGCTATGATGTGATGGTGTGGGATGCGTGGTCAGCAAGGGACAGCGCACGCTACCATTCCGGAGAATGTGAAAAGAAATGGCGCAGCTTCAGCGGCTCTGAGCATCCTGTCACTGCCGGAACCATTGTAAAAATGGCACTCGATAACGGGTTCCAGCCAAAAAAAAGCACCGGCGGTTCTGCACTTGACTGGAATGATTATATTGGTGAAGATTATGTGGTAACATCCCCGAATCAGGTACAGGCTTTGCCGGTGCGAGAGCCGGAACAATGGGACCCTGTGGCGCAGATCACCAAGTATATCGAAACTTTGTTTGATTCCGGTGAAAATGTCGGCTATGTCACAGAATGCTGGCAGAACAATGATGGCAAGTATCTCCCGACCGCAGGCTGCTGCGACAGAACTGCAGGAAAGCTTCTTTCCGAGCTCGCAAAATGCGGTGGGGACATTGGAAAGGTTTTCGGCGATGCAAATCCTGAGTGCGGCGCCTGGATCCGCTTCAATCCTCTGGACGGCAAGGGCGGCAAAAATGAGAATGTCACAGACTTCCGTTATGCATTGGTAGAATCCGACCATTTGCCAATTGAACAGCAGCACGGCATTCTGCAGGAACTGCAGCTCCCCATTGCCTGCCTTGTACACTCAGGCAAGAAGTCCCTGCACGCAATTGTCAGAGTGGATGCAGGCAGCTATGATGAATACCGCAAGCGTGTGGAATTCCTGTATAATGTCTGTGACAAGAACGGTCTGAAGGTGGACAGGCAGAACAAGAATCCCTCCAGACTCTCCAGAATGCCCGGCTTTGTTCGTGGTGAAAACAAGCAGTTCCTGCTCTCAACCAACATAGGCTTTGCAACATGGGCGGAATGGAAGGACTATGTGGACAGTATCACGGATGATCTTCCGGACTTTGAAAACATGGCAGAGCTGTGGGAGAATATGCCGGATCTTGCACCGCCGCTCATTGATGGTGTACTGCGTCAGGGACACAAGATGCTCATTGCAGGACCGTCAAAGGCAGGAAAATCCTATGCGCTCATTGAGATGTGCATTGCCATTGCAGAGGGGCGCAAGTGGCTTGGATGGCAGTGTGCAAAGGGAAAGGTGCTGTATGTCAATCTTGAGGTTGACAAGGCATCCTGCATCCACAGAGTTCACGATGTATATCGGGCACTTAATATACCGCCGCAGCATCTGTCGAGCATTGACATCTGGAATCTGCGTGGCGTTACCGAACCTATGGACAAGCTTGCACCGAAGCTCATCAGACGTGCAAGGAAAAACAGCTACATCGCCGTGATCATTGACCCGATCTACAAGGTCATCACCGGCGATGAAAACAGCGCCGATCAGATGGCACATTTCTGCAATCAGTTTGACAAGGTCTGCACGCAGCTCGGGTGCGCCGTGATCTACTGCCACCATCACAGCAAGGGCTCTCAGGGCGGCAAGCGATCCATGGACAGAGCATCAGGCTCCGGCGTATTCGCCCGTGATCCCGATGCACTTATTGACATGACGGAGCTTGACCTGACCGAAGACATCATACGGCAATCAAAGAACCGTGCGGCGTGCAGCATCTGCGCAGGGTATCTTAACCGCTTTGCACCGAATGCAGCGGAGGAAGCAAGCCCCGACGATCTCCTGAGCAGGAATGCGGCGGTCAAGCTTTGCTGCGATAATCTTGCAAGAGAACAGTATGAGGCACTGAAAGCTGAGCTGACAGCTTCCGATCAGCGCATTCAGCAAATGACAGCATGGCGCATGGAAGGCACGCTGCGAGAGTTCCCGAAGTTCGAGCCGAAGAACCTCTGGTTTAAGTACCCCGTACACGAGGAGGACACGCTCGGCGTGCTGAAGGACCTACAGACGGAATCACAGATGCAGTCGTATCAGATCGGCGGCAAGCGTGGCGGTGAAGCACAAAAAAGAGCTGCAAAGGCAAAGGCAGCGGATAAGAATGCGGAACTGCTCAACACCTTTGATGCGGTGAATGTCAGCGGCGATGTGACGGTGCAGGACTTGGCAGAATATCTGGGAGTGGAAGAAAAAACAATCCGCCGCAGGATAAAAAGCTGCGGTGAACTGAAAGTGGACAAGAACATTGTGACCCGACAAACAGAGTGAAGTCAGGGACAAAATCAGGGACAAACCCCTATATATAATATATAAAAATGTCCCTGAGAAAATGCAATGTCAATGAGAACAGGAACAGAGGGCTTCAAGAGCCAGCCCTCTGTAACCCTGTCCTCTATCATTGACTAAGGCGAAAGGAGAAATAGTGTATGTCAGATTATTATGAGCTTCTCAGAGAAGAACAAGGCATTCCGGCAGATTGTCCATTTACAGGTCAGCCGTGCTATGACGAATACCAATGCGGTGAATGCCAGATCAGCGATGACTATCGGAGATGGCTTGAAGAACAGGATAGAAAGGAGGAACCCGCATGCTGAATTTCTTCATGCCGATGATCCCACCGACAGCAACCCATCAGGAAAAAGGCTGTGTGATTAAAAACGGCAGACGACAGTACTACGACAGGGGCAACGGGGATGCAGAAGAAAAGCTCAAGGCACACCTTGCACAGCATGTTCCGCAGGAGCCGTTCACGGGTGCGGTCAGAGTCGTATGCAAATGGTGTTACCCGATCAAGGGCGAACACAAGAACGGAGAACCATACACGAACAAACCCGATGTGGATAATCTCTGCAAGGCACTTTATGACATTATGACAAAGCTCGGTTACTGGAAAGATGACAAGCAGATCTACAGCGGCATTACAGAAAAGTTCTGGGCAGAAGTGCCGGGCATCTATATCAGGATTGAGGAGGCGACCACATGAAAATCATCATCACACTGGAAGGAGTTGACAGGCGATGACAGTTGAACGCCTTGCAAATCAAGTAAAATGGGTGCTGTTCAGCTTGGACAAGGAAAAGATTCAGCAATTCGCAAAGAGCTGGGGAATTACACTTCCGAAAAATGACAAAGACTTTTGGAGAGTCGTATATAACTCCATTCTGGAAATTCCTGACGCACCCAAGGGCGTGCGGCTGAGGGCGATGAACTGGCTGACGATAAACGGAAAGGAGTAAACTATGATCAATTTTGTTTTGGGACTGCTGATCGGCGGTGTGCTCGGCATAGTAATACTGTCATGCTGTATTATTGCTGGGCAGAAGGAACACTGCAGGAAGTGTACGAAGGACTATTGTGATGACTGCAAGTATTGGAATTGGAGTGATGAAAATGAGGTTGATTGATCTGGACGAACTGCTCAAAAGAGAGGAGCAAGCATATCGTCAAGTAATAACGCAAGAATCGAAAACACCAGATGCACCAATAGTGATGACGCTGATTCACGAAGCGTTTGTGGGAATGCTGACGGATTCTCCGATTGTAGAAGCCGAACCTGTAGTACGTTGCAAGGATTGCGAGTACTGTCCCGACATTGGAACAAAAACCAAAGGCATGGTCTGGTGTCGGAAATTTAGAACAGAAGTTCATCCAAACGGCTTTTGCAGCTACGGTGAACGCAAACCGCCGGAGGACAAGCCATGACCTGCCACGACTGCCGCTACTACAAACGCCGCTGTATGGATCGCTTTCGGGGGATCCCATGCAGAGGGTTTAAACCAAAAGGAGGAGATACCGATGAGAAACTACCAGCGACAGAAAAACAACCCATACAAACTGCCGCACAACTTGTACATGAGAATGCTGTATCTGGTCAGGGATTATGAGCGGATGAAATCCGAACGTAAGAACATCCTGCACGGGTCTCCAGCAAGCGATGGGATTCCTTGTGCAGGTATCGGGAACCCGACAGAAAACAAGGCGATTAAACTCGCATCCATGGATTCGGATTGTGCAGCAGTGGAACGTGCTCTTTCTGGAATACCGACAGAGTACAGGAAAGGTATTATGGATAATATCTGCTATGGTTCACCGTATCCAATTGATGCTGATTATGAAACATATGGAAGATGGCGTAGGAGATTCTTGTATTACATTGCCCAAAATCTAAATTTATTTTTTTAGGTTGCGGTGCACGGGAAAAAAACAAGTGCTATAATAATATCATAGAAAAGCAACGGAAGAACACCCCGGCTTTTCCGTGCGGAGTCTGTTCCTCTCTCTCCGCACGTTTGGGCTTCCGCTCCTTTCTGGTAAAAAAATCGCCGGATTATGTGCAGCCCGGCGATGATGCAGTAGGCAGTCCGGAGCAACGGCCACGTTCCTGCAGGTGTGACTCCTGCGTGCTGCAACCAACAGGGTAGCTCAATTGGTAGAGCAGTACTATTGTCAAGGCAAGAGACGTGGGTTCGAGTCCCACCCCTGAGAGGGAACAAATTCGTATTGGATGGTGTACACATCACAATATGGGGCTGTTCCCTCGAATGGCAGAGTCGAGAAAAGGCTTCTCACATGGCTCATAACCATGCTCATGTCGGTTCGAGTCCGACCTCTGCAACCACAAGATTCCCCATTGTGTTTTCCATCTCCACGAGAGCATCCGAGTAATCGGGTGCTTTTGTGTTGCTATTTCATGAAAGGAAGGTGAGGTCATGCCGAAGCTGACAGAAAAACAGAAACGTTTTTGTGAGGAATACCTCATCGACCTGAATGCGACTCAGGCGGCAGAGCGAGCAGGTTATAAAAACAGAGAAATTGGTCGCCAACTCATTACGAAAAATAACGTTTTAGAGTATTTGAACATGCTTCGTGAACAGCAATCCAAACGCACCGAAATTACCGCTGACATGGTCCTGAGAGAGCTTGCAGCTATTGCATTTTCCGACAGAACGGAACTTGCAAAAATAGACAGCGATGGTATCGTTATTTTCACCCCTACCGATCAGCTTTCACCCGAAATCAAAAAAGCAATCGCAGGCATCAAGGAAGGTAAATTCGGCACGGAGGTTTCGTCCTATGACAAGGTTCGTGCGTTGGAGCTTCTTGGAAAGCATCTTGGCATCTTTGACAAGCGTGATGATAATGCCGATACACTTGCTAAGCTCGACGAGGTTCTTGCGAAAATCGGAGGCGATCCTTAATGCCGTTCTCTCCCATGCAGCTTGCGTACTTCCGGGACGCAACGCACCGCTGGAACATCAAATCGGGCGCTACCAGATCCGGCAAGACGCACATGGACTATTATCTAATCCCCAAACGCATCCGTGCGGTTTCAGGAAAGGAAGGTTTGACGATGCTCCTTGGAAACACCAAGGGAACATTGCAGCGTAATATCATTGAGCCGCTTCAGACAATCTGGGGCGAAAAGCTGGTATCTTCAATTCGCAGCGACAACACGGCGACACTGTTCGGAGAAAAGGTGTTCTGCATCGGCGCTGACAAGAAAAGCCAGGTTGATATTATCCGTGGATCCTCCATAAAGTACTGTTATGGCGATGAAGCGGCAACATGGCACGAGGATGTATTCACAATGCTCAAATCCCGTCTGGATAAGCCCTACAGTATGTTTGACGGGACATGCAACCCGGAACACAAGAACCATTGGTTCAAGAAATTCATTGACAGTGATTCGGATGTGTACTGCCAGCATTATTCGCTCGATGACAATCCGTTCCTTGATCCGGAAGTTGCCGCAAACATCAAGAAGGAGTATGCAGGAACGGTCTATTACGAACGATACGTCAAGGGGCTGTGGGTAAATGCAGAAGGACTGATTTACCGGAAATTTGCTGATAACCCCAAACGATATATCATCGACAGCCTTGAGAGCTTTGATATTCTCTTTGCCACGATCGGTGTTGACTTCGGCGGTGGAAAATCTGCACACGCCTTTAACTGCACAGCCTTCACACGAGGATTCAGGCAGATCATCACAGTACATGATTTTCGGCGCAAAGATGCCGCAACTCCCGATATTATCTATCAGGATTTTGATTTGTTCCTGAAAGAATGCCGTGCGATCCTCGGAAACAAAGTGACAGTTTCAGAAGTTTTTGCGGATTCTGCCGAACAAACCTTGATCGGCGGCATGAGGGCGAAGGCTGTAGAGCTTGGCTGGAAGGTCGATATTCGCAATGCCAGAAAAGGCGAAATCAATGACCGTATCCGTTTCTACTGCATTATGCAGGGTGCGGACAGATATAGGATTCTAAGCAGCTGTACAAGCACCATAGAAGCGTTTGAAGAAGCAATGTGGGACGATAAATTCATTACCGAGGATGTTCGCCTTGATGACGGCACGACCAACATTGACAACCTTGACGCACAGGAGTACAGCACTGAAAAATACATGAAACAGTTAATTGAGATCGGAGGTGCAAAACGATGAATATTGAAGCAGTAAGAACTGCGTATCCGGATATGGTGATTCCAAATGTCGGCAGCTATTACAGCAGCCACATTGCACGATGGAAAAACATCTTTGAAAACAATCCCTCGTGGAAAACTGTGAAGCGTGGCGGACTATACAAAAAAGGCAGCCGGCAGATGAACAGGCTGAATGTCGCAAAGGTACTCTGCGACTGTTTTTCGGATCTTACCTTTTCCGAACAATGTGAAATCACCATTGATGATGCAGCTTATCAGGAATTCATCGACAAACAGCTTGAAGATAACGGGTTCTGGGAGAACATGCCCGAAACCGTCAGCATGGGCTATGCTCTCGGCGGATGCACGGTCAAGGTGTATGCCGAAAACGCAAAACCGAGAATCAATTACGTTCATGCCAATCATTTCCTGCCCATCGAATGGACGGGAAAACAGATCACAAGCGGAGCGTTTACGACAGTAGCACATCGGAACGGCAATTTTTATACCCTTGTTGAAATGCAGAACAAAGGCCGTGTAGAGTATAAGCTCTTCCGCTCTACCACTATGGACAGTCTCGGCTCTCCGTGCACTCTTTCAGAACTGTATAACTTCGGGGATTCTGCGGATTACAAAGCGGATTGCCCAATGTTTGCGTATTTCAAGCCGTGCACAAGCAACAATGTGGAATATGACACACCGCTCGGCATGAGTATCTATGCAAATTCCATTGACACACTCAAGGCCTTGGATGTAGCATTTGACAGCTTCGCCCGTGAATTTATACTCGGCAAGAAGCGCATTATTGTTCCTTCGTCTGCCATCCAGACTGTCGTGGACACGAAAACCGGAGAACTTGTGCGGTACTTTGATGCCGATGACGAGGCATTTGTGGCACTGAAAGCAGACGATGTGGAGCAGTTGAAGGTACAGGACAACACGGTTGAACTTCGTGTGGAAGAACATGTTTCTGCTATCAATGCCCTGCTGAATATCCTTTGTTTTCAGGTAGGGCTTTCAGCAGGAACTCTGTCATTTGACGCAGTACAGGGATTGAAAACCGCAACGGAAGTCATCTCGCAGGACAGCAAGACTGCACGCACGATCAAATCCAACAAGAACCTTCTGACCGAAACAATCGAAACAGTGATCCATGCTCTGATTGCCATTGGCGTATACCTCGGATTGATTCCGCAGAAGGAATACACCGTTACAATCGGATGGAAAGATAATGTCATCATTGATGACAACACACTGATCGAGAATAACATCAAGCTTGTACAGGCTGGGCTGAAATCAAAGCTCAGAGCGATCATGGAAGTGCAGAAATGCGATGAAGTGACTGCGCAGGCCGAGCTTGACCGCATTGCAAAGGAACAGGCTGTCACAGGACTTGCTGTGGACGATTTCCTGAGAGGCGGTGAGGGTGATGACAAGACTGGAGATGATGCAGCTCAGTCAGGGGCTGAGTGATCTGTATATCGGGCTTGAAACCGATCTGATTGCAAACATTGCCGAATATCTGAAGCTTGGGAGCATTGACAGTTCCACAGCTCAATGGAAAATCCGAATGCTCGCACAGCTCGGTGCACTCGACAGGATGAATCTGCAAACCATTGCGGAATATGCAGGACTTGCACCCGATCTTCTGGAAAGCACGCTTGAAGAAGCAGCGCTTACAGCAATCGAAGAACTTGAACCGGGTTTTCAGAAGCTTGCAAAAAACGGCATTATCCAAAATGCGCAGGTTCCTGTTGAGAAAACAATGGGACGCTCTCTGAGAACCTACAACAAGCAAGCGCAGGATTCTCTGAATCTGGTCAACACCGTCATGCGGTACAAAGCGAGGGCTGCAGCACAGAAAGTCATCAATGACACGGCGGAGCTTGCCGACAAACAGTCGTTTCTGGATATGCTGAACAAAGCGACAGGGAAGGCTGTCACAGGCATGGAGAGCCGTCAGGCAGCCATGCGGCAGTGCATCAAGGAAATGTCCGACAAGGGCATTCCTGCCTTTGTGGACAGAGCAGGGCGGGAATGGTCGCCCGAAGCGTACATTAACATGGACATCCGCACAACGGTTTCCAATACTGCACATCAGGCACAGTTTGACCGCATGGATGATTACGGCATGAATCTTGTGGAGGTGTCCAGCCACGCAGGCGCACGTCCGAAAT
>SVNQ01000001.1 GCA_015066865.1 Ruminococcus sp. | reverse complement strand
CGTACATGGGAGTCAGCTTTGCATACATTTCCTTCGGATCGCACCAGTAGTTGGTCGGACCTGCATCCTGCTGTGTCTTTGTGCAGATGAAGGTTCTGTCCTCTACACGAGCAACGTCATTGACTGCTGTTCTGTGATACAGGCAGCCCGGAAGCTTATCCTGATTGAGTACATACATTTTATTCGGATCGCCATCCGGAAGAGAAGTTACTTCCTTAGTGAGCGCATCGAGCTGCTCCTTAGAACCATCGATCCATACAACCTTGTCCGGCTTACAAAGGGCAATCATCTCGTCTACCCACTTGAGGACATTCTGATTATTTGTCAGTGCCATTGGTATTTACCTCCTTGATTTGCGGCAGTTCTCTGCCGTTTTGGTGATGGAACTTTTTGACTGTAAATTTCAGCTACAAAATTCCTCATGATATATTATATCCGATTTTTATGCAAATGTCAAGAGTTTCACAAAAGCATTCTGCAAAAAGGCATACCATCCTTATCGGGACAGTATGCCTTTCAACTCGTCATTCACGGATTTGCACTGCATTATTCAGTGATTCTCTCTAAATCTTCTCCACCGGCACCCAGATCTCACCATAGAAATCTTCCGGATTATCACCGCCTTTGAGATAGGCTTCAATATTGTAATTGCCCGCAAGTTTGTATTCCCTGCAATTTGGCAGCCACTCCGTCCAGATCATGGTATTGACCTTCTGGAGAGAATCCGGCAGTGCTCCCCTGCAGGGGAAAACTGCCCAAGTACCGGCAGGAATTTCCCTTGTCACGCATCCCTCCGGAACATCCAGACAGGGATTGTAATTGTCGGCAATCAGATATTCAAACTGCTTTCCATCACCGTCCATGCAGACGCCGAACACGCCCATCACCTTTTCGCCGCCGCCCGTCTTATAATGCTCCTCCCAGAACTTTGGGATCTCCTGATAGGACGTATCCGCACTGAATCGCCGTCCCACGCCCATAACTGAAAATGCAGCCTTTTCTACGATTTTGTACTCCATGACCATACCGCCTTCCAATGATAGTTTAATTCGCAGAGGTGCAAAGGATTTCAAACCTGCACCCGGTTCTTTTGCAGTCTTTGGAGAAATGCCGTGAAATCGGGCGAATGCCCTGCTGAAGCTGTCCTGCGAATCGTAACCGTATTTCACGGCAACGTCGATCACCCTCACATCCGAACGTGACAGCTCCTCACCCGCCAGTGTCAGACGGCGCATCCGAATATATTCGCCTACGGTGAAACCGCACAATGCACTGAAAATCCGCTGAAAGTGAAATTCCGAAACAAACACCTTCGCAGCGATTTCCTCCATGTCCAGCTCCTCTGTCAAATGTTCCTCAATATACTGCACCGCATTCTGAATATTTTCTGCCCATCCATGCATATCCGCACTTCCCTCCTCCGGCTGTATCTCTATTGTAGCATAGTTTCGAAAACATTACCCGACTTTTTATGCGGTCAGCCGTCAACCTGTGTGATTCTCACATATTTCAGAAATTCCGCAGATTTCCACTGCACCCCCTCAGGATGCAGGAACAGCACGAGTTCCAGTTCACCGCACACACGAACCTGCTGCCCGATGCACGGTGGTTCTTCCGCAGAAGCGATACATTTAATAATAGTATCGGAAAGGGCTTGGGAACGCAGTGCGAGCCGCAGTTTTCGGGTGGATCTCCGTTTTCCGAACACACCTTTTCCCGTCTGCTCCCATACCTGCACCTGTTCCGCAGTAAAAACATCCTCAACCCGTCTGTTCAGGCGCACTGTCCAGCCGTTGACAAATGCCGCGTCATATTTCATCATAAGGCGGGTTCGCAATGCCGCAAGCTCCCTGCCGTTCATCTCACGGGCGGCAGTGTTGAACTCCCTGTTGAGTTTTTCGCATTGTTCGAATATTTTTTCGATGTTCATCGGCAAGGCACCCCCTTTTTCTTTGATTTTAGTATACCACACGGGAACTTCAAAGTCAACAACCGATAAAAAGGCACGGACGGTCAATGCCGTCCGTGCGTATGCTGATATGTAGCTGTGTTTACAGCTGTGCAAGATAGTCCGTAATGCTCAGATCACCGCCTGCACCGGAATACGCTGCATACATGAGAATCAAAGCTGCATCGCTTGCATCGAAAGCACCGTCACCATTGAGGTCGGCAGCTGCGGTCTGCTCCGCTGTCAGCCCGCTCTCGCCGCCTGCACCCGCTGCTGCCGCTGCGGAAAGCAGGAAGGCTGCATCCGTTGCGTCGATGGAGTTATCACCATTGAGGTTGCCGAGGGGGAGGGCAGGGCTTTCGCCAATTACCTCAAATTTACGTTCGTACTTCTCGGCATACGCCTGTGCCGTGGAATTTGCGTAGCCACGGATGGTAGCGTTTTTGTCGATTGTCCCACTATTGTCGTAAATTTCACATTCGGAGTTCTGAATGGTGATGGCAGTCAGAGCGCCACAGTCATAAAATGCATAATTTCCAATACTCGTGACACTATCCGGAATGGTGACGGTGTTCAGCGCATCACAATCATAAAATGTATAGTCTCCAATACCCGTGACACTATTCGGAATGGTGACAGTGGTCAGAGCATCACAATCATAAAATGCACTCCCACCAATATCAGTGACACTATCCGGAATGGTGATGGTGGTCAGACCGGAACAGCCGGAAAACGCACGATATCCAATACTCGTGACACCATCCGGAATGGTGATAGAAGTCAGACCGGAACAGCCGGAAAATGCAGACGATCCAATACTCGTAACACTATCCGGAATGGTGATGGAGGTCAGAGAGGAACAGTCTTCAAATGCAAAATTCCCAATACTCGTAACACCATCCGGAATGTTGATGGAGGTCAGAGAGGAACAGTCACTAAATGCAAAATTCCCAATACTCGTAACACCATCCGGAATGTTGATGGAGGTCAGAGAGGAACAGCCGTCAAACGCAGACAATTCAGTATTCGTAACACCATCCGGAATGTTGATGGAAGTCAAACCGGAACAGTCATCAAATGCACTGTTTCCAATGCTCGTGACACCATCCGGAATGGCGATGGAAGTCAGACCGGAACAACCGGAAAATGCAGACGATCCAATACTCGTAACACTATCCGGAATCACATAGGCATCCTTCGTTTTACCCGCTGGGAAGTTCACGAGCAGGCTCCCGTCCTTGGAGAATAAAACGCCGTCAATTGATTTGTAGAATGCATTGTTTTCAGAAACTGTAATGGAGGACAGCTTGGAACAACCCCCGAATGCACCGGAACCAATACTCTTGACACCTTCCGGAATGGTGATGGATGTCAAAGAGGAACAGCCGGAAAACGCACTATATCCAATACTCGTGACACTATCCGGAATGGTGATGGTGGTCAGAGCTTCACAGCCATAAAATGCATCTATCCAAATAGTCTTGACACCATCCGGAATGGTGATGGAGGTCAGAGAGGTGCATCTATAAAATGCAGAATCTCCAATACTTGTGACACCATCCGGAATGGTAACGGTAGTCAAATTGGAGCAGTCTTTAAATGCAGCTTTTGCAAGCACTGTCACCTTTACCCCGTCGATCTCCGCAGGGATCTCTACTTCTGTTGCAGCTTCGTCACAGTCGGTGATAGCAATATAATCACCGGCATTTATATAGGTGAGCTGTCCGTAGGTTTCGTTTTCATAGGCACCCGCCACAATTGCCGAATCCGGCATCATCGGGAGCATGACCGCCATTCCCGAAAGCATTGCGCAGGCTGTCAATACTGATACAAATTTTGTTTTTTTCATAATACTTCATCCTTCCCTATCCTATTTTGTGATTTTACACGCAATCACCATTTACATTGTAGCATATTTATCTTAATTTGTCAATTAAATTTACTATATATTTCAATTTCTCTGTTTTGTATAGATTTCCCCACCTATTTTTGGTAAGAACACAGCAAATCCCCGACACACACCGTGTCGGGGATTTGAAAAAATTATAACTGTGCAAGATAGTCCGTAATGCTCAGATCACCGCCTGCACCGGAATACGCTGCATACATGAGAATCAAAGCGGCATCGCTTGCATCGAAAGCACCGTCACCATTGAGGTCGGCAGCTGCGGTCTGCTCCGCTGTCAGTCCGCTCTCGCCGCCTGCGCCTGCTGCCGCTGCTGCGGAAAGCAGGAAGGCTGCGTCCGTTGCGTCGATGGAGTTATCACCATTGAGGTTGCCGAGGGATACCGGGGATTCGGGAACATAATTGTAGTGGATGGTGACATCCTTAAGGGCTTCATAGTTCTCAATTGCCTTCCATTCCTCTTCGGTGCCGGTGTAGTAGACATCCATCAGAGAAGAACATCCGTCAAAAACTTCGTCTTTGATCTTCTTCACACTCTTCGGAATGGTAATGGATTTCAGATTCTTACAGCCCTGGAATAAATTATCTTCAAGAATTGTGATCGTTCCGGGAATCACGATCGTCTCCAGCGAAGTACAGCCGGCAAAGCAGTATTCAGCCAAATAGTCAAATTCGTCCCCTCCTTCGGCAATCTGTACATTCTTCAGATTCACGCAATCCATGAATGCACCCTTGCCCTTATAAACATCTGCGGGAATTGAAATGCTTTCCAATGAAGTACATCCCTTGAATGCATTATCTCTAATTGAGCTCAGAGTTTCAGGGAAGGTAACGGAAGTCAAAGACTCACAATTTTCAAACGCAGCATCCCAGATATAATGTACACCTTCGGGAATTGAAATGCTTTCCAATGCAGTACATCCCTTGAATGCATTATCTCCAATTGAGGACAGAGTTTCAGGGAAGGTAACGGAAGTCAAAGACTCACAATTTTCAAACGCAGCATCCCAGATATAATGTACACCTTCGGAGATGGTGACAGACGCCAGTTCCGAGCATTCCTTGAACGCTTCGCTGCCAATTTTTACAGACAATCCGTCAATTTCCGCAGGTATCTCCACTTCCGTGGCAGTTTTGTCACAACCGGTGATTATAACTTGATCATCAATTTTTTCATAGGTCAGAGATTCCATAACGGTATTCTCGGGAACATTGGTGCAGTGGATGGCGGCATCCAGAAGAGCGTCGTTATAGTAAGTGCTAATCTCAATTGCATTCCATTCCTCTTCTGTGCCGGCGTAGTAAACGTCGGTGAGACTTTCGCAGCCGGAAAATGCCGCTGCTCCAATATGCGTCACACTGGTGGGAATGGTAATGGTGGTCAGCTTGTTACAATTGAAAAATGCATAATCGTCAATCTCTTCCACCCTCGCGTTGTGGATTACCTCAGGGATCTCTACTTCCGTTACTGCTTCATCACAATCGACAATCTCGGCACTATTTCCAAAAAGCACCAAGCACTTCAACGGACCGTAATCCAGCTTTTCCACTGGCTCGCAGTTGTTTTCGAGCTCATCCTCAGACTTTATGCTGTTGCTTGTCAGATCATTTAGTTCTGTCTGATAGTCGTATGTTCCTTCGGTTGATTTTTCAGTTTCTGCCGCACCTGCTGTCACTGCAGCCTCCGGTATTGCCGCAGTTCCCGTAAGCATTGCAAAGGCTGTCAGCAGAGATGCGATTTTGGTTGTTTTCATAGTATCACCCTTTCTACATTACCATACGAATATGGATTCTTATTTTTATTATAGCATCTTTCCGTAAAAACACAAGTCTTTCGGGAAAAACATCCTGTTTTTTTATATATTGCACAAGATACTATCACCAAATTCAGCAAATCCCCCCAAAAATCCATCCCTTGACAAATACCCTCTTTTGTGGCAAAATAGAAAGGAAGAAATGAAGAAGTGAAACGGAGGAACCCCCATGCAGACCATCACCATCGGCAGCCATCTATTTGAGAAAACCGCAGCACTTGCGCCCATGGCAGGCGTTGCGGATTACGCTTACCGAAGTCTTGCCAAAGAACACGGCGCAGTACTGTTGGTCAGCGAAATGATCTCCGCTAAGGGGCTTTGCTATGACAGCAAGGGCAGTGCGGAGCTTTGCCGCATCACAGAAACCGAACGTCCGATGGCGCTGCAGCTGTTCGGCAGCGAGCCGGAATTTATCGCAAGGGCGGTGTCGATGGTGCAGGTATACAAGCCCGATTTCATTGATCTGAACATGGGCTGTCCCGTGCCGAAGGTTGTGAACACGGGCGCAGGCTCTGCGCTGATGAAAACGCCCGATCTCGCAGCGGAATGCGTGCGTGCGGCGGTCAAAGAATCCTCCGTACCGGTAACGGTGAAAATGCGCATCGGCTGGGATGCCGACCACATCAATGCCGTGTCCTTTGCACAGGCGATGGAAGCAGCAGGTGCAGCGGCAATTACGGTGCACGGCAGGACGAAAACGCAGCTTTATTCCGGCAATGCGGACTGGTCGCAGATCGCAGCGGTGAAGCGTGCCGTTTCCGTGCCGGTCATCGGCAACGGCGACATCTGCAGTGCGCAGGATGCGGCGGCAATGTACGAGCAGACGGGCTGCGACCTTGTGGCGGTGGGACGTGCGACCTACGGAAATCCATGGATCTTCAAGGAAATTGATGCGTATTTTAAAGGTATCCCCTACATACCGCCAACACCGGAGGAGAGGATGGAAATGATGCTGCGGCACATCCGGATGATCGTGGAAAGCAGCAAGAAACCGCCGGAGATCGCAATTCGTGAGGCGAGAAAACATGCATCGTGGTATATGACGGGGCATTTTGGTGCTGCCGCCTTCCGTGCAAGGTGCTATAATTTGTCGTCCTATGAGGAGGCACAACGGCTTGCGGAGGATTTTCTGGAAGTGAACAGAGCATAAATATAAGGCGTTTCCTGCCATTTTTGCAGGGAACGCCTTTTTATTCTTTATAATATATGCCACAGATCCGGCAGTTCCTCCGTGAACACATCCTGTGCAAGTTCCCTTATGCGTTCAAGCTCTGAAAGCACCTCGGGATGCTCCGCTTCGATCAGCGGACGCAGTCCTGCAAGCAGTTGGCGGATGGGGTCAAGCTTTGTCCCGTCCACAAAAACCCCTGTAATGTCATGAAAATGCTCCCATTCCTCCATCAGTTTGTCATACCCTGCAAGTGCCTGCTCGGTATTACCGCCTTCGACTGCCTGCGCAACCGCTTCCGTCCGTTCCGTTAATTTTTCGGACTGCCAGCGCAAAACAAACAGCGCACTCGCACACAGCACGACCAGTGAAATGAGAATTGCCAGACTGATCCTGCATCGGTTCATGGGCGTTTCCTCCTTCCTTTTTCCTTCTTTACGATGTGGCAGTTGCATGCCGTATCCGCTGTCAGCAGGAATATCTCCGGTACGGTCAGCGAACGTCCCCGAAGCACGGCATTGAGCCATTTCCGATCCTGCCCGATGGCGGCAAGCGTCGTTTCCCTCAGCTCGCCGTCCGCAATGATGATCTGCGGAGGATCCACATCCTTTTCCACCGTATGCACATCCTTCTTCGTAGCGGGCTGCGCCTCGGATTTCTGATACACCGACACAGCACCATTGGTTTCCACAATGGCAAACTGCACGTCCTCCACAGAAAACACACCGTTCGTGCGCAGCGTGCTCATGAGATCATCCACGGAAAAACGCAGCGCATGCAGCATTTCCTGATCAATATTTCCCTCACGGATGATGATTTTTGGGCTGCCCGAAACCAATCGCCGCAGGCGCACGGATTTCAATGAAGCCCACGATACCACTACCTCGTAGCAAACCAATGCCATCATCGGGAGTATTCCCCGAAGCAGCGGAATATCCGAATTTTCAAGCGACAGCGTAGCAATATTGGAAACCAGTATCGTAACCGCAAGCTCCGATGGCTGCAGTTCTCCGAGCTGACGCTTTCCCATCAGACGCACAGAACCTATGACAACAACATAGACAATGAGCGAACGAATCAGCAGTATGCTCATGGCAAAGCCCCCTTATCCGTAATCTTCTGTCTGGATTATGACCAATTTTCGCGAAGTTATGCCAAAGGCATGAAAAAAGCAGCCCCCACCCTTCGGGGACTGCCTGCAGGCATCAACATGCCGCATTTTTAATCACATTTTTGGCTTTGATCACAATGTTCTTGTCGTTCTCATACGTCAGCAAATGGGCAGCATGACCAATGTCAACCCATCGTACTTCGGAAATCTCCTCCGCCTGCGGTACAAAATCATAGTTCTTCGCCTTCGCTATGAAATACACCACGACCTTCTGCGTGTCACGCTTCGGGGAGTAGGACACCGTTTCCCGAAATGTGGAATCTACGATCACATCAATGGAGGTTTCTTCTTTGATCTCACGAATGGCAGTTTCCACTTCCGTTTCGCCGGCTTCTACATGCCCCTTTGGAAATGACCAGTGACCGCTGTTGATATGCCGGATCAACAAAATCTCAATGTTTCCATGGGATTTTCGATACACAATTGCTCCGCATGACTTTTCATGCCGCATGTTACCATCTTCCTTTCCGTACTGCTATACAGTCTGTAATCATTTGTTATAATTATTATAGCACATTTTATCTAATTTGTCCATATGTTTTTTGTCTGTTTTGCAAATTTTTTCATTTTTCAGAAATATTTTCTGTTTTCTGTTTACGAAACACATTTTTTATGCTACAATGATAGATAATACGACTCCCTTTAGATGGTATCAGCAGAAGGAGGCTGCAATGAACGAACAACAGGAAATTTTTACAGCGGAAGAATTCCGCATACAGGCTGCTGAACTTCGTGCTGCGGTAACGGAATTGCAGCGGCGTGATAATCCGATAATTGACCCGTACAACCCGTTTGAAAATGAAACGGAATACCGCCACTACAATCAGGACTTCGGTGATGTTGTCCCGCAGATACGGATTCCCGGATGTGAGATACCGCTGCAGCCGAATGCCAGAGAACGGCGAAAGATCCGGCACTATTACAACATCGCCGGAACGGGACTTCTGGTGCATCTGATCCTGACAAATGTACTCGGCATCGTATTCACGCTGCTTTTCTACGCTTTGCAGACGGTATTCGATAAAGCGGCAAACGGCGGCGAGCTGCCTGCCAACTATGAAACGCTTCTGGAGGATTTCTTCTATGCCTCCTCCTCAAACACAGCAATGAACCTCATAATCTTCATGATCCTGAATGTCGGCATTACTCTGTTTGGATGCAAATGGGCAAAAATTCCGATCCCGTCATTGTTCCGTACAAAGAATTTTTCGGCAGGAAGTGCGTTTTACTATGTGAGCATCGCCATCACCCTGCAACTGGTATCCGGAAAAATCGCCGCATTTATTTCCGACTTTCTGTCACAGGCGGGTATTACCGCTTATGAACCTGATTTTTCCACGGGACAGGATATGAAAAATCTGGTGCTGATGATCATTTACACCTGTCTCATCGCTCCGGTTACGGAGGAATTGCTGTTCCGTGGCTTTGTGCTGAAAAATCTTTCGAGAGCCAGCCAGCGCTTCGGCATTATCGCAAGTGCAGTCCTCTTTGGATTGTGGCATGAAAACATTGCACAGTTTGTGCTTGCGTTCATTATGGGAATTTTCATGGGCTATCTCACCGTAAAACATGATTCCCTTGTACCTGCCATTATCTGCCACATGGCAGTCAACACCACATCAATGCTGTTTGACATCGCCTATACGTTTGAATGGAATACCTTTTATATAGTAATGGACGTCATTTATATCTTGTTCGCCGCTTGGGGTGTGTTCCCGTTAGTTGTGACGCTTGCGCAGGAACGCCTGCCGTATACCACGCCCCGTCAATCGGAGCGCAGCCTGCGGATCGCAGCAACCTCAATTCCGCTGGTATTGGTTACTGTGGCACATGTGGTGATGACCATTGTCCTGATCATGGACAGCACCGCAGGATGAGCAAAAAGATGCTTTCTACATTATGTACCTATCCGCCTGTTCACTGAATTGGAAACTTGTGAAAATCTCCGATTTTTCGGAGATTTTTCTATTTTTGTAGAAAATCGCCGATTTTTGTGCTATAATGTAACAGTATGGCAGAGCGTGAAAACCTACTTCGCCGTTTCTGCCCGCAGCTTTCTGTAATGGAGGATATTTTATGAAATATATGCAGCTGCGCTTGGGCACACGCTTTACTGCAATGCTGCTGTCAGTACTGCTGGGCTGCAGCTGTCTGACGGGGTGCAGCAGTCGGAATGATGAAAATTTCGTTCCTTCGGACGTTTCTGTTACGGAAACCGAAACAGTATCCGAAACCGAAGCTGACACCACGGAGCATAAAATTGAAGAGGGGGACAACACGGAAATGGCACGCGGAAATGCTGCGGAAATTGCAGCAGACATAAAAATCGGCTGGAATCTTGGCAACACACTGGACTGCTATGATGTGACATGGGCAGTCAAAGACCACGAAACTGCATGGGGAAATCCGAAAACGACCAAGGAAATGATCGACACGGTAAAAACAGCGGGCTTTAATGCGGTGCGCATTCCCGTTTCGTGGACGGATCACATCACCGAGGACGGCACGATTGATGCGGACTGGATGAACAGGGTGCAGGAAGTCGTGGATTATTCCATGGACAATGACCTCTATACTATTATCACGATGACTACACATGGCTCAATCCCACCTACAACGATGAATCCGCTGTCACGGCAAAGCTCGTGAAGATCTGGGAGCAGATCGCAGAACGATTCCGGGATTACGATACCAAGCTTTTATTTGAGGGCATGAATGAACCGAGAGTGGTGGGCAGCACCTACGAATGGTCCGGCGGCACTGCCGAGGAACGAGAAGTGATCAACCGTCTGCTGCAGGCTTTCGTGGATACGGTGCGTGCATCCGGCGGCAATAACACGGCACGCACGCTGATCGTCACCACCCATGCCGCATCCATTACGGGTGAGGCAGTCAAGGATCTGGAGCTGCCGGATGACGGCAACCTTATCGTATCCATTCACAGCTATGCACCGTGGAAATTCACAACACTGGAATATCCCGAAGAAACCGACTTCACCGACAGCGGCAAAGCGGAGATCGACAAGGGTCTGGACTTTTTGTACGGCATGTTTGTCTACAACGGCATCCCCGTGTTTATCTGCGAATTTGGCGCAGAAAACAAGGATAACGCCGATGAACGTGCCGAATATTATTCATACTATGTGGAGGCTGCCGCTGAACGCGGTATCCCCTGCTTTATCTGGGATAACGGCAAGAAGGATGGCTTCGGTCTGCTCAATCGTCAGGATTGTACTTGGTACGACAGCACGATCATCGAGGGAATGATGGCTGCTGTGGAGTGAAGTGCATCTGCATATGGTAAAAGTATCCGAAAAGGCAGCGTAGGATTTGGATAAAACGCAGAATTTCATAAATGCACCAAGTTTTTTGATAAATCTTGGTGCATTTTTATGCGTTTTGTGGTATGATAGGAATAGTATATTGCAACAAATACAGCATAAAAGCTATGGTTCTGAAAAATGAATCCATTCTGCAAAAAGGAGGAGCAGATTACAATGAAACATCCGATCATTACAATTGAACGTGAATATGGCAGCGGCGGCAGCATTGTCGGCAAGCGGCTTGCAGAAATCCTGGGACTGCCATACTACAACCATGAAATTCTGGAAATGGCAGCACAGCGACTCGGTGTGCCGATCAGCAAGCTGGAAGGCGCGGAGGAATCCTCACCCAAGAGCTTTCTGTACTCTCTGCTGCTCAACTCCAACCCCGAACGAACTATTGAGGACAATCTCCCTGTTTCGGACAAGGTATATATTATGGAAACGCAGATCATCAAAGAGCTTGCAGCGGAGGGTCCCTGCGTGATCGTGGGCAGATGCGCCAATCACATTCTTCGGGACAATCCCTATCGTTTCAGTGTGTTTGTCTATGCGCCCAAGGCGTTCCGTCTGCAGTATGCACAAACCACCTACAATGTACCGGAGCAGGAGATCCAGACGCTGCTGCCCCGTGTGGACAGCCGCCGCGAGAAATTCTACAACATCAATACGGGCGGCAACTGGCACGACAAGGACAATTATGCGCTGTGCCTCAATTCCGCAAAGCTTGGCATCGAGGGCTGCGCACAGCTCGTTGTGAACGCAGTATCGGCGATGGCAGATCCGGAATAAGCATATATGTTCTCCCCAACGAAAGTTGGGGGGATTTTTTTCAAATATTTACAAAAAATTGATAAGTTTGCTCCAATATTTTACGTTTTACGTTGTTATAGTAGTGTAGGGCTTCTCCAAAAACATCGTTTTCAGAGGTTCACTATAGAAAGTTCTATCAGAAAGAAGGGGTTATTATGAAAAAAATCAGAAACAGGATCTTTGCAATGACACTTGCATGCGCATTCTGCACGTCCGTGGTATCCATGCCGGCGGTGGCAGGTTCAGCCTGCGCCCTCGGCGATGCCGATGGCGATGGCATTGTCAACGCTGTGGACGCATCACAGGTTCTGATTAAGGCGGCGGAACTTGGTACAGGTGGGACTGCCGCTTCTGAGGAGCTTGCAGTGATGGACGTGAACGAAGATGGACAGATCAACGTCTTGGATGCAGCGGTCATTCTTTCTTATGCGGCTGATGCAGGAGCGGGCTATAAGGGAACACTTGAAGCGTATGTCTCGCAGCGTGCAGAACCGGAATATTATGGAGCACAGTATGTTTCGATGCTGTTCGGTGATATTTACAACGCATTTTCTGAAAAGACCTTCCTTATTACTTCGACTGCGGAGCTGGAAGCATTTGTAGACAAAATGAATGAAATTAGTGAGTGTTTTGACGTAAGAATCTCCACAGATGCCGCAGAAGTATGTGGCGTACCTCTGACCGATACCGTAGCAAAATATGACGAGGCATGGTTCGAAGAACACGACCTCATTATGGTGATCGCAGAAGAATATGCAACACAGATTCACCATGCCGTGCGTGGTATTACCAAGAATGAGGACGGCAGCTGGACGGTTTCCATTGACCGACTGATACCGCCGGCTTCCGAGCAGACCCTGCCTTCTTTTGCGATTTTTGTAGAAACCAACAAGGCAGTGGAATTTGCACCTGCTGTGAATGTGGAAATGACAACCGTGTATCTTGAGCCTTAGAACGAATTTACGCCCTCCCTTTTTCGGGAGGGCGTATTTTTATCCGCATCGTCGTTTTTGTCAAGTTTGTGCGAAAAATCGGGTTTTCCGTCAAAATTTTCGGCTTGCAAAAATGAAAAATCTGTGGTATAATAAATATCGGAAAATCACGGACAGGGGCGGTATTGCAAAATACCGTCCGATATTGCCATGTCCGCATGAAAGAAACAGAAAGGAAGAAAAACATGGGAATTATGGATATTTTCGCACAGCTTTCGGCAAGCTCCCAAAATTCCGGCGGCAAGCCACAATGGCTGATCGTGGGACTTGGAAATCCCGGCATGACCTATGAAAACACTCGCCACAACGCAGGATTCATGACCATTGACGCACTTGCAAAGGAACACAATATCGAAGTGCGGAATATGAAATTCAAGGGTTACTGCGGCGAGGTGATGCTCGGCAGTCAGAAATGCCTGCTGCTCAAACCCAACACCTACATGAACAACAGCGGCGAATCGGTCGTGGCGGCAATGCAGTTCTACAAGCTCGACATCGACCATGTGATCGTGGTGTACGATGATATTTCCCTCGATCCCGGAAAGCTGCGCATCCGCCGCAAGGGCAGCGACGGCGGACACAACGGCATCAAGAGCATCATTGCGCTCACAGGCTCACAGGATTTTGCACGCATCAAGGTGGGCGTGGGCAAAAAACCCCACAAGGACTACAACCTTGCTGACTGGGTGCTGAGCAAATTCAAAAAGGACGAAATGCCCCTGATGGAGGAGGCTTGCAAAAATGCCTGTGCAGCACTGGAACTGATGGTGCAGGACAAAACCGACGCTGCCATGAACAAATTCAATGCATAAGGGAATCTCTGAAAGCTTGTTTTCAGGGAGGCGGGCGTGGGGCGCAGCCCCACAAAATCCATTTATCTCGTCCATCTCATAAATCGTGGTTTTTTAGAGATTGACACAAGACATTAAGGTAACAATTATGAGATTCTTTTCCGATACATTTTCAGAGCTGCAGGACTTCGGACGGCTCTGCAGCGCATTTGAAGAAGGTGAAGTCCCCGTCTGTGTGACGGGACTTTCCGCCATTCACAAGGCACAGCTGGCACTGACACTGGCTGGGCAGAATACCCCTCCGATCCTTCTGCTGACGGCATCCGATGCCGATGCCATCAAGCTCTGTGCGGACATCAACGCCATGGCGGGCAGCAGTATTTCCATGCATTTTCCTGCAAAGGAGCTGCTGTTTTTGCAGGCGGAGAGCAAATCCGCCGAATACGAGCATGAACGTCTGCATGTTTTGTCAGCTGTGACGAACAAGGAGATCCGCATTGTTGCGGCAAGCGTGGAAGCAGCGTTGCAGCCGACGATTCCGCCCGAAACCCTCCGCATGTCCCATGTGACGCTTGAATCGGGGGGCGTGGTAAATCTGGAGGATTTGACAAGGCACCTGATTTCCGCAGGCTACAGCCGATGCGAAAACGTCGAAGGCAAGGGGCAATTCGCCATCCGTGGCTCGATCGTGGATATTTTCCCCGTACAGGCGGCAAGCCCTGTGCGTATGGAGCTGTGGGGGGATGACATTGACATCCTCACGCTGTTTGATCCCGAAACACAAAGACGCACGGAGGAAATTGAACGCATCACGATCTCCCCTGCATCGGAAATTCTGTATGATACGCAGGAGCTGATCGCAAAGATCAGGGAGTTCTCCGGAAATCTCAGAAGCAAGCGAAATGCACAGATCCGTGAGCATTTGGAGCATGACATTGCAAGGCTGGAGGGCGGACTGCAGCTTGCCAACATTGACAAATACTACTCCCTGCTCTACCAGCACACGACCCTGACGGATTATGTCACAGGTCCCGTGCTGCTCTGCGAATACAGCGACATCCAGAAGCATGCGCAGAACCTGCACGCACAACGGCGTGAGGATCTGGAGGTGCTGTATGAGGACGGCGTGCTTTGCAAGGGGCTTGACGGCAATGTAATGGATTTTCCGGCGCTGCAGGCAATTCTGGAGGGGCGCAGCTGCGCCTATCTCAGCCAGTTTTTGCAGAGCAGTGAACGTATTCCGTTCCGCAAGATCATCAGCATTGAGGCACTGCAGAATGCGACATGGGGCGGTGAGATTCGCCAGCTGCTGGAGGATTTGCAGGAATACACCACGCAGGGCTACCGTGTGATACTGGCAGTCGGCAGCGAAAAGACGCTCCCGATCATCTGCAATGACCTGCAGGAAAGCGGCATCCGCTGCAGCATTGCAAAGCCCGACGATGAGTGCCGTCCCGGCACGGTGCTGATCACCGCACGGAGCATCAGCGCAGGCTTTGCCTACCCCGACAACAAAACTGCCCTCATCGTGCAGACAAAGCTGCATGCGGCAAGGCGCAAAAAGCCCCGCCACAAGGCAGGACTGGAAATCCGCACACTGGAGGATCTGCATGTAGGTGATCTGGTCGTACATGCCATGCACGGCGTGGGACGATTCCTCGGCATCAACAAGATCGAGATGGAGGGCATTGCAAAAGATTACATCACCATCCAGTATGCAGGCACGGAAAAGCTCTATGTTCCGGTCACACAGCTGGATCTGGTTTCCAAATACATTGGTGCGCAGGATGAAGGTACTGTAAAGCTCAACCGCCTTTCCTCCCCCCAGTGGCAGAAAACCTGCAGCAACGTCCGCAAGGCGGTGCGTGACATGGCTGAGGAGCTGATGAAGCTCTATGCAAAACGTGAAAACAGTGAAGGCTACGCATTTTTCCCCGATGATGAGCTGCAGCAGAGCTTTGAGGAGCGCTTCCCCTATCCCGAAACGGACGATCAGCTGCAAAGCATTCAGGAGATCAAGGCGGACATGGAACGCCCACGCCCGATGGACAGACTTCTGTGCGGAGATGTGGGCTTCGGCAAAACGGAAGTAGCATTCCGTGCGGCAATGAAATGCGTGCTGAGCAACCGTCAGTGCGCCATTCTTGCACCGACCACGGTGCTTGCGCTGCAGCATTACCGTACTGCGGTGCAGCGATTTGACCGCATGCCCGTGCGTGTGGAGATGCTCTCCAGATTCCGCACGGCAAAGGAACAGAAGAAGATCCTTGAGGATCTGGAAAAGGGCAAGATCGACATCATCATCGGCACCCACCGCATCATCCAGAAGGATGTGAAATTCCATGCGCTTGGGCTCGCCATCATCGACGAGGAACAGCGTTTCGGCGTGGCGCACAAGGAAAAATTCAAGGAGATCTTTGCAGGTATTGACGTGCTGACGCTTTCGGCAACGCCGATTCCGAGAACGCTGAACATGGCGCTTTCGGGCATTCGTGACATGTCCGTGCTTGCAGATCCGCCGCAGGACAGATACCCCGTGCAGACCTATGTAACGGAATACCAGCAGGGCGTGGTCATGCAGGCAATCGCCCGTGAACTCAAGCGCGGCGGACAGGTGTACTACATCCACAACAGGATCGACACCATCCTCCATCGTGCATCGAAGCTGCAGCAGATGTTCCCCGATGCGAGAATTGCCGTTGCTCACGGAAGGCTCACGGAGGACGAAATGTCCGAAATCTGGCGGCAGGTGGTGGACGGAGAAATCGACATTCTCGTCTGCACGACCATCATTGAAACGGGTGTGGATGTGGCAAATGCCAACACCCTGATCATTGACGATTCCGATCGTCTGGGACTGAGCCAGCTCTACCAGCTGCGAGGACGTGTGGGGCGTTCCAATCGGCGTGCCTATGCGTATTTCATGTTCCAGCGTGACAAGGTGCTGACGGAGGTTGCCGCAAAGCGTCTGCAAGCAATGCGGGAATTTACGCAGTTCGGCAGCGGATTCCGCATTGCCATGCGTGATCTGGAGATCCGTGGTGCAGGAAGCATCCTCGGCGGCATGCAGCACGGACACATGGAAACCGTGGGCTATGACATGTACATGCAGATGCTGAATGAGGCAATCGCCGAAGTTAAGGGTGAAAAGGTACAGAAAGCTGCCGCATGCACGGTGGATATTCAGATCGAAGCCTATATTCCGGAGGAATATATTGAGAGTGCTTCGTCAAGAATTGATATGTATCGTAAAATTGCCACGGTTCGAGATGAGGCGGATGAATCGGAGCTGATCGACGAGATCATCGACCGCTACGGCGAACCGCCCAAGGCGATCATAGGACTTGTCAAGGTATCCCTGCTGCGCAATACGGCGGCATCCATGGGAATCACGGAAATTACCCAGAGAGCAGGCAGTCTGCAATTTTTCATCCAGTCACCGGAACCGGAGCAGATCGCAGCACTCTCTGCAAAATATGGCAGGCGCATCCTCTTTTCCTGCTTGGAGAAGCCCTTTATCGGCGTGAAACTTCTGCCGGGACAGAAGCCTGCGGCACTGATGCAGGAGGTTATTTTCTGTATGAGGGATGCGCTCAATTCAAATAAAAGTTAGGAGAACATTTATGAGCAAAATCGCAATCATCACAGACACCAACAGCGGCATGCCGCAGGAAATGGCGGATTCTCTCGGTGTATACATGGTTTCCATGCCCTTCATTGTTGACGGCAAGGAATACTTTGAGGGCGTGGACTGCACCTACGAGCAGTTTTTTGAAATGCTCGCATCGGGCAGTGATGTTTCCACCTCACAGCCCTCCCCCGAATCAGTCACCGCACTGTGGGATGAAGTGCTGAAAACCCACGACGCCATCGTGCATATCCCGATGTCCTCAGGACTGAGCAGTTCCTGTGCAACGGCAAAGGGGCTTGCGGCGGATTACGAGGGCAGGGTGTTTGTTCCCGATAACAAGCGCATTTCCGTATCACAGTTCCAGTCCGTACTGGATGCGGTGGCAATGGCAAAAAAGGGAATGAGCGCAGCGGAAATCTGCGCAAAGCTTGAAGCGGATGCGCTCAATTCCAGCATCTATCTTGCGGTGAATACGCTTGATCTTCTGAAGAAAAGCGGCAGGGTCACTGCGGCTGGCGCAGCATTCGCTGCCGTTCTCGGCATCAAGCCCGTGCTGCAAATACAGGGCGAAAAGCTCGATGCCTTTGCAAAAGTGCGTGGTATGGCAAATGCCGAAAAGACCATGCTCGATGCCATCAAAAATGATATGGATAACCGCTTTGCCGGAAAGCGTGTAAAGCTCCTGACGGCGTATTCGGGTGATGCATCCGTGGGCATTGACTGGCAGAACAAGGTGCAGGAATTTTTCGGTGACAGCACGATCGAACGCTATCCGCTGCCCATCAGTATCTGCTGCCATGTGGGTGCAGATGTCAGGGGAATTGCAGTGATAGAATACGAGGAAGCATAACGGAAAGGACACACAATGCAGTACAAAGCAATTTTATTCGATATGGACGGCACACTCGTGCCGATGGACAACGATGTTTTTGTGAAGGGATATTTCAAGGAGCTTGCCAAAAAGCTCTCCCCTCTGGGGATCGCTCCCGATGCGCTGATCGCAGCGGTCTGGGCAGGCACCAAGGCAATGGTGAAAAATGACGGCAGCGTCAGAAATTCCGAGGTGTTCTGGGATACCTTTGCAAATGTCACGGGCAAGGATGTGAGTGAATACCGTGCGCAGTCGGACGCATTCTATGTGAATGAATTTATGGCAGCAAGGGCGTACACACAGGAAAATCCCCTTGCATGCGAAGCGATTCGCTTAGCGAGAGCTGCGGCGGACAAGGTGGTCTGTGCCTCAAATCCCCTGTTCCCCCTGACGGGACAATGCACCAGAATGGGCTGGGTGGGGCTGAAATCCGAGGATTTTGACCTGATCACAAGCTACGAGAATGACAGCTTCTGCAAGCCCAATCCCAAGTACTTTCTGTCCGTCTGCGAAAGATTGGGCGTAAATCCGGAGGAATGCCTGCTCATCGGCAATGACGAGGAGGAGGACATGCATGCCGCATCCTCTGTGGGAATGGACTGCTATCTCGTGACGGACTGCGTCATCCGCCGTGAGCACTGCCCGTGGAACGGAAAATCCGGTACATTTGCACAAATGGTAGAATTTCTGCGTGAGCTTGCACAATCCTGAGAAACAACAAATCCCCTGCCGAGGCAGGGGATTTTTATTTACAGTACCATTTCCGCATGTCTTGTCACATGGCAGCCCACATTGACTGCCACGGGCAGTCCTGCAATATGCGTCGGCGCTTCTTCAATATTCACGCACAGCGCAGTAACGGTTCCGCCAAAGCCCTGCGGTCCGATGCCGAGCTTGTTGATGGATTCGAGCATTTTCTGCTCCAGCTCCGCATACAGGGGCTTGAGATTCCGCTTTGCGGCATCACGGCAGAGTGCTTTTTTTGCAAGATATGCGCAATGCTCAAAATTTCCGCCGATTCCCACACCCACCACAATGGGAGGACAGGGATTGCTGCCTGCTTTCGCAATGCAGTCGGTTACATATTTTACAATATCATCATGGCTTGCCGCAGGCGTCATCATCTTCATAGCGGACATGTTCTCGCTGCCGAAGCCCTTCGGGCAGACCGTGATCTTCACCTGCTCACCCTCCACAAGCTCCAGATGCAGCACAGCGGGGGTGTTATCACCCGTATTCACACGCTCCAGCGGATCGCCCACTACAGAACAGCGCAGATAGCCCTCGGTATAGCCCTTCGATACGCCCGCATCCACTGCCTCACGCAGTGTGCCGCCCGTAATATGAACATCCTGTCCCAGCTCAATGAATACCACAGCCATGCCCGTATCCTGACAGATCGGAATGTCCTCCTCCTTCGCAGCCTGCAGATTTGCGATCAGATCGTCAAACACTGCTCTGCCCACGGGGGACTGCTCCTGCGCGGCACACGCAGAAATCTTCTGCTCCAGACTGCACGGCAGAATTTTATTCGCACGGATGCAGAGCGCTGCAACGGCATCCGTGATTTCCTGTGCGGTAATTGTTCTCATGATCGTCTGCTCCTTTTAGCTCTCCAGAATTTTTCCGTTGACCATCACCCATACCGGATCATTCATCACATTCAGCGGATCATCCGCAAACAGCACCAGATCTGCGTCCAGACCTTCTTCGATCCTGCCGATGCGGTCGGATACGCCCAGAATATCGGCAGCCTCCGAGGTGATTGCACGCAGTGCGGCTTCACGGGACAATCCTCCCTTGACCGCAAGTCCTGCGGAAAGCGCAAGATACTGAATCGGCACTTCCGGATGGTCGGTGCAGATCGCAAGCTTCACGCCCCTGTCATGCAGGATCGCCGCATTGGAAAGTGCAAGCTCCCGCATTTCCGGCTTGCAGCGGTCGCAGATGATGGGGCCTGCAATCACGGAAATCCCCATTTCCCCGAACAGATCCGCAGCCACATGTGCGCCTGTGCCATGTACAATGACGCATTCCAGTCCAAATTCCTTGCAGATGCGCAGTGCCGTGCAGACATCATCCGCACGGTGGCAATGGAAATGCGCCTTCTGGTCGCCGTTCAGAAGCGGCAGCAGAGCTTCGCATTTTGCGTCGTATTCCGGCATTTCTTCCTCGTCGGGATGTTCCTCAAAACGATGCAGACGCTCGGAATAGAGCTTTGCCTTCTGCAGTCCCTCACGGATGAGGGCAGCGGTCGCCATGCGTGTAACGGGGGATTCATCACGCTCACTATAAACGGTTTTCGGATTTTCGCCGAGGGCGAATTTCATACCGCATGCGGTAATTGCCATTTCATCGGTGTATCTGCCTGCGGTTTTCATCAGCAGCATCTCGCCGCCGCAGGCATTCGCAGAACCGGGTGATACCATAACGGAGGTTACGCCATGCATTCTTGCTTCCGCAAAGCACTTGTCAAAGGGATTGATGCCGTCAAGCGCACGCAGCTGGGGCGTGAACGGATCGGAAATCTCGTTGCAGTCGTCCCCTTCAAAATTCATGCCGTCCTCAATGATTCCAAGATGCGTATGTGCGTCGATGAATCCCGGCAGCAGTCTGCCGCCGTGGCAGTCAATATCATCCTCCGAAACTGCGTCGGGTCTGCCCTGTTCCACTGCCTTGATCTTACCGTTCTCCACGACAACATAGCCATAAAAATGGACATCCTCCGTCATGGAGTAAATTTCTGCATTATAAATAATCATTCCTGTTCTCCTATCAGACCCAGTGCATCCCGCACCGCCGCTGTTGCAGCTGCGGGCGTTTTGGCGCACTCTATAATATGTGTACTGTGCTTGCGGTAGATCCCATCTCTGGAATTGTACAATTCCTCCAATTCCTCACGAGTACTGCGCCGCACGATCGGGCGGTCACTGTCCGCAATGCGGCGGTAACAAATATGGAAAGGAACTTCCAGATACACCACACTGCCGTGTTCTGCGGCAATTGCAGCATTCTCCTCTCGGAGCATCGCACCACCGCCGCAGGCGATAATTCCGTCACGATCAGCAAGCTCACGAATTGCCTGCGTTTCCAGATCACGGAAATGCGGCTCGCCGTATTTTTCAAAAATCTCCGGAATCGTCATACCTGCCCGTTCCTCAATATAGGCATCCATATCCACAAAGGGGCAGTCAAGCTGCTTTGCAAGACGTTCGCCGACAGTACTCTTGCCGCAGCCCATGAATCCGCACAGATAAATGGTCATTTTCAGTCCTCCTGTATGGGAAAATCCCGATTTACGGTTTCTTCCAGCTCACGGATGATGCCCTGTACCTGTTCGGCGGTATAGACATCACCGTCCCAGATCTCGTGGGCACGCACTGCCTGCCACACAAGCATTGCTGCACCGCCGACAGCCGGCTTGCCCATTGCCTTTGCCTTGCGGATGAGCCGGGTTTCGGTGGGATTATAAATCACATCGAATATATTTGCACACAAGCGCAGCTGCTCATCACTGATGGGGCATGCACCGGTTTTCGGATACATGCCAACAGGGCAGGCATTCATCAGCAGATCGAAGCTGCCGAGTGCGCCGTCCTTGTCACTGCCCGTAAGTACGATGTTCACATTCGCATCCGGTACAAGCCCATGGATTTCCTCAATCAGTGCCTCCGCAAGCGAAACATCCGACGGCAGCACCATGATCACAAGTTCCGCTGCACCATGGAGTGCCGCTTCAATCGCCATCATTCTGCCAACGCCCCCGCAGCCGATCAGCAGTACCCTGCCGTTAAGCGGCATGTCCTGCACGCTGCGCAGAAATCCCTCGCAGTCGGTATTGTAGCCGATGGATCTGCCGTCACGGTTTGCCACGCAGTTGACGGAATTGTAACGCTTTGCGGTTTCATCCAGCTCGTCCAGATGCGGGATAATGTCTACTTTGTGGGGAATGGTGATATTATAGCCGCACAATTCGCGCAGCATTGTGATTTTCTCCGAAAGTTCCTCCGTCGGTATTGCAGTAAGGCTGTATTCCGCTGCACGATCTTTCAGCGCAAAAAGCCGGTCGTGGATCAGCGGGGACATGGAATGCCCAAGCGGATTGCCGATCAGTGTATATTGACGCATAGTATACCTCCATAATATGCATAATGTTCACCTTTTATCATAGCATATTTCAGTAAAAATTACAATGGGTTTTCATGATTTTTTACATCCTTTCCGCTTTTTTCCGCACTCCCTATCCGTGCAGCGCAGAGTTCTTTTGCAAAACAGGAAAAATTTGTGAAAACTGCATAATTCTTCATGCAAAATTATCTTAAAAATCGTCATACCGTGTATTGACGAAACACATGCTTTTCCGATATACTAATCATAGAAATGGAGTCAGCCGACTGTGAACGTCGGTGAAAGAATCTATAACGGAGGTATTTTTATGGAATTTGAAACAGTTGCAGCGATCATTGCAGAGCAGTTTGGTGTGGATGCGGAAGATATTACCGAGGATACCGATATTCTTGAAGATCTCAATGCCACTTCCATGGATGCGGTAGAGCTGATCGTAGCGATTGAGAGCGCAACGGATATTGCAATTCCCGATGAGGCTGTGGATAATATTCATACGGTGGGCGATGTGGTTGCCTACCTCAAGGAACATGCCTCCGAGGAGGAATAAAGAAATTTCCGCAAACAGTTGTAGTATCCGAAGCACTGAACTTTGCATTTGTTCAGTGCTTTTATACTTTCCTTTACTGTATCTGGCAGAATCTTACGCTTGCTTTTTCCATTTGGTTCTGGTATAATAAATTTGTAGGACATATTTGAACTTTTAGATTAGAAAGGAAGGTTGATTATGAAAAAGAGAATAGTAAAACATAAGCTTCTTGCAGCCGTACTTGCTGCCGGCTGTTTTTGCTGTGCCGCAGGACTTTCCGCATCCGCAGTTACAGTGGATGACGTTGCAAACAAGGCAAGGGAGCTTGGTTTCCCCGAAGCACAGGTGCAGCAGGGTTATAACTACTGGGCAACCGGCGAATATACGCAGGAACATCTGGATCAGGCATGGGCAATCCTCATGCAGATCGAAAAGGAATCCAACGAAAAGTTTGAAAGTATATTTGAGACGCAGGAGCCGGAATCTTCGACCGAGCAGACAAGTCCGACAGAATCCGCTGATTCTTCCGCTGACAGTACTGCATCAACGGAGAAAACCGAATCCGTCGGCACAAAAGAGTTTGTCAATATGACGCTGGAAGAAAAAATTGCCTACGTCAATAGTCTGAGTGCTGAGGACAAGGACAAGTTCCTCAAAAATCTTTCGCCCGAAGAACGAAAGAGCATCATTAAGCAGATGTCAATCTCCGACAAAGCGGAAATGATGGAAGGTTATATTGACTTTGCCGAGCAGATGGGCATGCATATGACGGTGGACGAAATTACAGATAAAAACATTTCTGTAACGATCCATGACAAAGACGGCGTTATTATCGACAAGTCCTCCGTGGGTATCACCATTGACGAAACGGGCATTTCTTATACGGGTCTTTTTGTCGCAGCAGCCGCCGGCGTGGTTCTGGCTTTGAGCGGACTTGCTGCCCTCTATCGTTACATCTGCCGCAGCGACGAACTGGCGCAGTAGGGATAGAAAGGAATGATGATTGTGAAAACAATAAAAATCAAACAAATGATTCTTGCGGCAGCACTTGCTGCAGGCTGTTTTTGCTTTACATCTGGAATTTTTGCGTCTGCCGTCACTGTGGATGATGTTGCAAAAAAGGCAAGAGAGCTTGGCGCTCCGGAAGCTCAGATCCAGCAGGGCTATAACGAATGGGCTGCCGGTATTCGTACACAAGAAGATCTGGATAAAGCATGGGCAGAGCTTATGAAAATTGAAAAGCAGACGAACAGTATGTTTGAAAGTATTTTTGAAGATGACGGCACGGAATCTGTGACCGATTCTGCCGGATCGGATGATTCCGCAGCTGACAGTACTGCCCCCACAGAAAAGACCGAATCCGTCGGCACAAAAGAATTTGTCAACATGACGCTGGAGGAAAAAATCGCCTATGTCAACAGTCTGAGTGCTGAGGACAAGGACAAGTTCCTCAAAAATCTTTCACCCGAAGAACGAAAGAGCATCATTAAGCAGATGTCACTCTCCGATAAAGCAGAAATGATGCAAGGCTATATTGACTTTGCCGAACAGATGGGCATGAATATGACGGTGGATAATCTCTCAAATGAGAACATTTCCGTAACGATTCGTGACAAAGAAGGTGTCATTATCGACAAATCCTCTGTGGGCATTACCATTGACGAAACGGGCATTTCTTATACGGGGCTTTTTGTCGCAGCAACCGCCGGCGTTGTTCTGGCATTGAGCGGACTTGCTGCCCTCTATCGTTACATCTGCCGCAGCGACGAACTGGCGCAGTAGAAAGGAGTCCTCTGTGGATAAGGCAAAAAAGAAAAAAAGGAGAGAGATTCTCCTCTACACGCTGACAGGTCTTTTTCTGTTGATCCTGTGTACCGCACTTTGTGCGGTGGTACTGATCAAACCCTATGAAAAGGTGCAGACCTATCTGAACATTGCGTTCATGGACGATATGAAATACAACCCCTCCGGCGGCACGAACGGTCTTGTCATTAAGGAAAACGACATCAAGACCGAGGATATTTCCGATGATGAACTGACGGACAAAGGCGAGATCCTACGTCCCTCCTTCGGTGAACAGTATGCAGTGCTGGAATGCGAAGCCATATCCATGATCGCACCGGTATACTGGGGTTCCAGTGCAGAGCTTCTGGAACGCGGCGCATGCCAGTCCTCCGCTTCAAAGGTACTGGGCGAAACAGGAAATGTTGTCATTGATGCGCATGTCAATACATTTTTTGCAGATCTGAACAGGATTCAGGTTGGCGATGAAATTGTACTGTATACAAAATACGGCGTATTTACATACAAGGCTGCGGAACTGGTGAAATTCAAGAATACGGATAAATCCCATGTTCTGCCAACAGATACCGATCAGCTGACGCTGTACACCTGTGAAGCACAGGTGCTGGGTACATCCTCCATGCGAATCGGTGTGGTTTGTGATCTGGTGAGCAAGCAATTCTACACCAGTCCGACAGGAGAGGAGGCAGCAGAATGAAAAAAATACGATGGTATATTCCCAATGTTCTGCTGACATTCCTGCTGGTGTTCATGATTCTGGCAACGGAACTGACGCTGTTTGCCAGAACACAGGTGCTGAATGTGGATACATTCCGTACAGTTGCCGAGGAGCAGGAGCTTGCGGACAAGGCTTATCTGTCACTGGAAAGCCACTTCAAAACTCGTGCCAACAGCACGGGGATTCCGGCTGAGGTGTTCACGGATGTGATGAACCGTGAGGAGCTTCACGCGGCGATCCTCAGCAGTGTTGCACAGGCTTTTGACTACCTGAACGGAAAAACCGATACATACGAGTTTACCATGGATTTTAAAGGTCTGGAAGCCTCTGTCAACTCGTTTTTTGAGGAATATGCCGCAGAAAACAACTACAAGAAGGACGAAGCCTACCAAAAAAAGGTGGATTCTGTAATAGAAAGTGCCGAATCACAGATCCTTTTTGTGGCGGACACGTTTAAATTCTCTACAATGTACAGCAAGGGCTGGCTGAAAACGGCAAAGACGTATGTTTCCTATCTGAATCTTGCATCGACAGCCTGCATTGTTGCAGTCGTTTTAGTGATCTTGCTGCTGATTCTCTGCAATCTCAAGCAGATCGGGCATTTCTTTTATTGGAGTGGACTTGCCTCGCTGATTGCTTCCCTGCTGCTGCTGACACCCTGCGTTTACATTAAAGCAACGGATTATTTTGCCGGATTTGCTTTGAAGGATCCGCAGATCTTTGCCGCAGTTGTGGGATTTCTGGATCTTCTGACCACTCGTGCATTGACCATGGCAATCGTTACCCTCATAACAGCGGTGATCTTCCTTATCGCATTCGGCTTCATCTGCGGACTTCGCTGGGAGGACGAGGAAGTGGAAGAAAAGCTTGCCGCTAAGCCGAAAATGGTGAAGCAGGAAACGAAGAAGGCTGAAAGCACTGCCGAAGAAGCTGCTGAGCCGATAACCGATACAGCAGAGACTCCGGTAGAAGAAACTCCGGCAGAAGTAACCACAGACGAGGAAACTTCAGAGACTGAAACCGCAGCAGAAGAAACTCCGGACGAGGAAACTTCAGAGACTGAAACCGCAGCAGAAGAAACTCCGGACGAGGAAACTTCGGAGACTGAAAATGCAGTGGAAGAAATTTCCGAAACAGATACTGCACAACCGGAAACGGATGATGCGGAATCCGAGAATACTGAAGAAACTGCAAAATAATGCCGCTATCTGAAACATAACCATATCACAAAAGCCGCTTCCGGTAATTGGGAAGCGGCTTAGTTTGTCAAAAAGCACTCAGCATGGAGAGCGGGTTGAGGGTGCGGTAGCACCCTCTCTTTCCCCCTCCCCTCTGGGGAGGGGGAAGGGGGTGGGGCAAATTTAAGAAAAATCATAGTTTTTGATAATTTCAAAGCCGCTTCCGATACACCGGAAGCGGCTTCTTCATTCTATTCATTCACGACTGCATACATTTCTGCAGCGTCAGCTTTGGTTGCATGTTCAGCAACTGCCACCACGCGAACCCTGACAGGACGAGTTCCCATCTGGATCTCGATCACGTCATTCACCTTCACATCATAGGAGGCTCTTGCCACCTTGCCGTTGACGATGACCTTTCCTGCGTCACATGCCTCATTGGCAATGGTGCGGCGCTTGATGAGTCGGGAATTTTTCAGATATTTATCAAGACGCATTGCTCAGTCTTCCTTGCCGCTTACAGCATCCTTCAGGCCTCTGCCAGCCTTAAATGCAGGCGCCTTGCCGGACGGCAGCTGGATCGGTTCACCGGTTCTGGGATTCAGGCATACCTTCTCACGGCGATCTCTTACATCAAATGTGCCAAAGCCCGTCAGAACCACCTTCTCACCGGTTGCCAGTGTATCACGGATGGTGTCAAAAATAAAGTTTACCGTTGCCTCTGCTTCCTTCTTGGTGCAGCCGCTGTGCTTTGCATACTTTGTGATCAGTTCAGATTTAGTCATTGTTATTTTCCTCCTGTGTATTCTCTTGTTCAATTTGTTGTTCCTGTGCCTGTCGCTCATGCTCCTTGGCATTCTCCCAGTACACATCCAGTTCCCCAATGCTCAGATCGGGCATGTTTTTCCCATCCGCACTGACAAGCTGTTCGGTTGCCGCAAAGCGTTCTATGAATTTGCCCGTAGCCTTTGTCAGTGCCTGCTCAGCGTCAATTCCCAGATGGCGTGCAGTATTCACGCAGGAGAACAGCAGGTCGCCCAGCTCCTCCTCGATCATTGCCTTATCGCCCTCTGCAATCGCTGCCTGCAGCTCCGCACGTTCCGCACGAACACAGTCAAATGCCGCCGCCGCATCGTCAAAATCCATGCCGGCTCTTGCAGCACGCTTTCCAACCTTCTGCGCTCTTGTCAGCGCAGGCAGGGACTTGGCAACACTGCTGAGCGTATCCGCATAGGTCTCCTGTCCCTTGGTTTCCTTCTTGATGGCATCCCAGTTCTTCAGAACCGTATCCGTATCCTCCGCCTTGACATCGCCAAATACATGGGGATGGCGGACGATCAGCTTCTTGCAGATCTCGTCGCAGACTGCTGCGAAATCAAACTGTGCTTCCTCCTCTGCCAGACAGCAGTGAAACACCACCTGCAGAAGCACATCTCCAAGCTCCTCACGCATGAGAGGCATATCCAGCAGGTCGATTGCCTCAACCGCTTCATATGCTTCCTCCAGAAAATCGTTGCGGATGGAGGTGTGTGTCTGTTCTCTATCCCACGGACAGCCGCCCGGGCTGCGCAGAAGTCTTACGATCTCTTGCAGATCCGCAATGCCATACTGCGGCTTCTGTTCAAACTCAACCATAGTTCCTCCCTATAGATTGCCCATAATTCGGAGAAATTCTCCTGTTATCTTGCGTCGATAAAACCGACCTTGCGGTACACCTTGCTCAGCACTCTTTGGGAATAGCGAAGTGCCTCCGCACCGCAGCGTGTGTAGCATTCCTTGAGGTATGCCTTGTCGCCGATGAGCTTTGTGTAATTCTCACGAACCGGTGCCAGATGATCGGCAACCGCTTCACCGACTGCAAGCTTGAATGTACCGTAGCCCTGCCCGGCAAATTCCTTCACGGCATCGTCAATGGACTTACCCGTCACTGCGGAATAGATGGTCAGCAGGTTGTTGATACCGTCCTTGCCCTCACGGAAGCAGATCTCTGCTTCACTGTCGGTCACGGCACGCTTAAATTTGCGGATAATCGTATCCTTGTCATCCAGAATCAGGATGCAGGCATTGGGGTTATCATCGGATTTGGACATTTTCTTCGTCGGATCCTGCAAGGACATAACTCTTGCGCCGATCGGAGAAATATAAGGCTCCGGAATGGTGAAGGTATCGCCGTATCTGCCGTTGAAACGGCGTGCGATGGTTCTTGCAAGCTCCAGATGCTGCGTCTGATCCGCACCCACGGGCACGAGATCGGCATTGTATGCGAGAATATCCGCCGCCATCAGCACGGGATAATCAAACAGACCTGCATTGATGTCATCCGCATGGCGCTGGCTCTTTTCCTTGAACTGCGTCATTCTGGAAAGCTCACCGAACTGCGTCGAGCAGTTGAGGATCCACGAAAGCTCCGCATGGCTCTTGACATGGCTCTGGATGAACAGCAGGGACTTGTCGAGGTCAATGCCGCAGGCAAGCAGCAGCGCATACGCCTCAAGGGTATTGCGGCGCAGCTGTGCAGGCTCGATTTTCACGGTAATTGCGTGCATATCCACCACGCAATAGATGCAGCGGTATTCCTCCTGCAGGGGCTTCCAGTTGCGGATCGCACCGATATAGTTGCCGAGGGTAAAGGTACCCGTGGGCTGAATGCCGCTGAAGATCAGCTTTTTTTCCTGTGCTGCAGCGGACTGTGATACCTGCTCACTCATGCCTCATCGCCTCCGGGAACTTCTGCTTCCACACCATTATCACGCATCTGCGCCATACGCAGAGAAGCCATTACCTGCTGGTACAGATAGTGGATCACACGCTTTTCACGCTCCAATGCACCGGGATTGCGGGGATCAATTTCAACCTTAAATGTGCCTCGCTTTGTCATCAGATATACATGATGACCGTTATTGGTGGGCAGAGGGAACTGCGTTGTCTTTTTGCCGAGGGGCAACAGCTGGTTGGAGTTGACAACCAGATTTCTTGCTGCCTGCACAACGGACTTGTATTTTGTGGATGCGCCGGTATACTCTGCACCGTTGTTAAAATACAGGTTTGCCGCACCATTGATGAAACATACCATTGTCACCATAATCACCGGACTCATCGGCATATCTACAACAACTCCGTATACCTCGTCAGCCTTGAACTTGATGTTCTGGAACTGTGCGGACGGAATATGCAGCGCACTGCTGCGGGTTGCCAGATATTTGGGAGTCACCGGATACGGATCCAGCGGAGAACGTCTTACTACTGCCATGATTCAAAATTCCTTTCATATTGATCAATGTATTTTATCTCTTTAGCCGAACATTTCTTTTGTCAGCCTGCCGAGGATCTCCACGCCGCGGTCGATTGCTTCATCCGTGGGTGTGGAATAATTCATGCGGAAGGATGTGGTCTTATCCGCCTCACTCACCATGAATGCGCTGCCCGGAACTACTGCGATTTTATACTCCGAAACGGCTCTCTTGCAGAAGCCCATCATATCGCAGTCATCGGGGAGTGTACACCAGATGAACAGACCGCCCTCAGGACGTGTGAACTGAATTTTCTTGGAGAATGCTGCATCCATACCGGCAAGCATTCTCTCGCACTTCTGCTTATAAATACCTCTGAGCATGGAGAGGTGTGCGTCAAAGTCATAATTCTTGAGGAAGCCGTATGCCAGCATCTGACCGAAATTATTGCTCTGCACGTCGGAAACCTGCTTGCAGACAACCATCTTGGAAATAATTTCCTTCGGTGCGATCGCATAGCCCACACGGATGCCGGGGGCAAGCACCTTGGAGAAAGAACCTGCATAGATCACTCTGCCGTCGGTATCCATCGTCTTGATGCTCGGCACATGCTCGCCTGTAAATCTCAGATCGCCGTATGGATTATCCTCCAAAATCAGCACATCATATTTCTGCGCAAGCGCATAGATCTGCTTTCTGCGTGCAAGGCTTGTGGTCTTGCCGGTGGGATTCTGGAAATTGGGGATCAGATAGATCAGCTTGGTGTTGGAGTTTGCCTTGAGTGCTGCTTCGAGCAGTTCGGGATCCATACCCTCGTCATCAAGCGGAATACCCACGAGATTGACGTTGTAGGACTTGAACGCATTGAGCGAACCGATGAAGCTCGGCGCTTCACAAATCAGCGTATCGCCTGCATTGCACAGGGATTTGCACGCAAGCTCCATAACCTGCTGCGCGCCGGAGGTGATGATCAGATCCTCACGCTCCTCACAGAAACAATCCGCTGCTGCCATACGCTGCTTCATCATGTCACGCAGGGGCGTGTAGCCCTCGGTGATGCCGTACTGCAGCACGGCAATCGGTTCTTCAGCCAGCATTTTTGCAGAGATCTCCTTCACCGCATCAATGGGGAACGCCTCGGGCGCAGGATTTCCGGCTGCAAATGAAATAACCTCGGGATCTGCGGTATATTTCAGAATCTCACGGATTGCAGAAGCCTGCAGCTGTGAAACCTTTTCAGAAAAAGAATAGTTCATGTATTTCATTCCTTTTGCTTAAAACTCTCTGCCTTCGCTTTTTCACAAATGCTCCGATGATTCCATTGTATGCACAAGGCATGGAAATAACACCTATCAAGGGGAAAAACCGCTTTTGGGCAGAGGCTCATTTCTATTATAGCACATATTTTTCATTTCGGCAACATAAAATCAAAAAAAACTTGAATTTATTTCTTCCTGCACAGAAAGGACAGCCCATGAAAAAACAAACTTTTCTCAAAGGATCCCTAATTCTCGGCATTTCTGCTCTCACCGCAAAGCTTCTCGGCGCTTTATTCAAAATACCGCTGACAAACCTCCTCGGCGGCACGGGAATGGGGTATTTCAGCTGTGCATACGGACTGTTCCTGCCGCTTTATGCGGTATTTGTTACGGGACTTTCCACGGCGGTGGCTCGTTCCGTAGCCGCTTGTGCTGCATCGGGGGACATCTCCGGTGCATTGCGCATCCGCAGCGTAGCAAGGCGGCTGTTCCTTGTCGGGGGACTTGCAGGGACGGTATTTGCGCTTCTGACTGCAAGAATTTTCACACTCTACACCGCAGAAAGCATGGAGGCGTACCCTGCCGTGCTTGCCATTGCACCCGCAGTGCTGTTCAGCTGTCTGACCGCAGTGGAACGGGGCTATCACGAGGGTCTGTGCAACATGTACCCCACTGCGGTTTCACAGGCAATCGAAGCGCTCTGCAAGCTCCTGTGCGGACTCTGGCTCTGCCATCTCATACTGGAAAGTCCCGAACTTCCGTCATTTCTCTCCGGCATCAGCCGTGAGGGCGCAGCTGCCGCCGCCGCTGTACTGGGCGTCACGCTTTCCACGGCAGCCGGCTGGCTCTGCACGCTTTTTTTCAGCCGGAAACGTCAGTGTTCCGTCAATTCCAAAGTTTCCGGCTCCTCTTGGAAAATTGTCCGCATGCTTCTGTCCGTCCTGATTCCCGTGGCGCTCGGCTCACTCGTAACGAATCTCACATCGCTGATCGACCTTGTAACAGTCATGCGCTGTTTCAACAATCTCATCACTGAAAATACAGCGGCATTCTATGAGGGAGCGTCACTTGCTCCCGACATTCCGACCGAGGAAGCGGCGGCATTCGTCTACGGCTCCTACATGGGGCTTTCGGTGACCGTATTCAATCTTGTTCCCTCTCTGACGAACATGTTTGCAAAGGGCGTTCTCCCCTGCACGGCGCAGGCATGGGCAAGGGGGGATCGCAAAGAAGCGGCAGGATACGCTGCACAGGTGCTGATACTGACAGGAATTGCGGCGATTCCTGCGGCAGGCGGTATTTTTGTGCTGTCACGGGGGATTCTGGAATTTCTCTACGCAGAACGTCCTGCGGAAATTGCTGCCGCCTGCAGCGGATTGCAGTATCTGGCGGCAGGGCTTATATTCCTTTGTCTTTCCTTTCCTGTATTCAGCCTGCTGCAGGCAATCGGGCGTGCGGATCTTCCGGTAAAGATCATGGCTGCGGGCGTTGCGGTAAAGTTCTTGGGAAATCTGCTGCTGATTCCGCTGCTGTACACGGCAGGGGCAGCTGTTTCCACAAGCCTTTGCTATGGAGTCATTCTGATTCTGGCATTGATTTTCCTGCGCAGAGAACTGAAAGAACCCCTTGCAGTCGGAAAAGCATTTCTGTGCATGCTCTACGCTTCCGCCATGTGTGCAGCGGCAGCGTGGCTTTGCTACAGTCGGGTTCTTCCGCACCTTCCTCAAAGAATGTCGCTGCTTGCGGCAGTGGCTTGCGGGGGAGCGGTGTATGTGCTGATTCTGTGGCTTTCGATGGGAAAGGATTTGCGCAGACTGCTCGGAAAAGGGAAATGAAATTTCGGAGGGGGATCTGTCCGACTTCAGACAGATCCCCTTGTTATGTTTCTGCATATTTTTGCCCGCTGCCGTTCATACTGTTCAAAGAACACGGTCAACACCCATGAAAGGCGGTTTTTTTATGCACGCAATTTTATTCTGTGACGGACAGGTTTCCTGCATCCCCGTAAATGCCATGCCCGAAGCACTCCTGCCGTACTGCAATATCCCCCTCCTCGCCCACATCCTGCGCTATTGCGAACAGAGCGGCATCACCGACATTACGCTTGTCGGAGCCGATCGTTCTACCCGTCGTTTTGCCGATTCCCTGCCGGTGCAGCCGCAGCTGCATTATGCCGAACCTGCCGATTCCCTGCGTACTGAAGCCCCCACACTCGTGCTTCGCAGACTCTGTCTGCCGCAATGGGATATGGGTGAGCTGCATTCCTTCGCCGCTGCCGCACCCGTGCGCCTGCTGCATGCGGATGGTTCCCCGACTGATGCGGAACTGCATTCCGTGGGGAGTACCCTTTCCACTCCCGAAAAGGCAGTGACAGTGATCCTGTCAGAGTTTCCCAGACCTGAAACTCCCTCCGATTATCTGCGCATGCAGCAGAATCTGTTGGATGCTCCACGCATGTCGCATTTTCGCATCGGGCAGGGACTTCGCACCGGAAAGCAGACGGAAATTTCCGAAAGCTGCGTCATTGGAAGCGACTGCATCATCGGAGATCACGCTGTACTGGAGGACTGCGTTCTCGGAGATGGCGTTCAGATCGGGGCAGGCACCGTCCTGCGCCGCTGTGTCATCTGCCGTCATGCGCTCATTGACCGGCAGATGACGCTGGAGGACGCTGCCGTAGGGCAGGGAGAGATCGTCTCGACACACAGCAAAACTCCACAAAAACGCCTGTTCTGCGTGGATGAACAGGACGGCATCCACGAGGGACTGCCACGATGGAATACGGTAGAAACCGCATTGCAGACCGGTGCGGCAATGACTGCACTTGGCATGCGCATTGCCGTGGGCTATGACAGAAAAACGTCCGAACCGTTTGCACTTGCCGCTGCCTCCGGTGCGGCAGCTCAGGGGGCACAGGTGTGGAACTGCGGAGTCTGCGCACTTTCACAGCTCATCCACTGCGGAAAAACAGCGGACTGTGACAGCATGATCTGGGTGCATGGGGACAGTGTACAGTACCTGACCGTCCGCGGTGCGGACGGATTTGCACTGACTTCGGCACAGAACCGACGGCTTTTGCAGGCGCTGGAGGGCGGACTTTCCACAAGAATCGCGGAATGTGGAAAAATTCATTCTGCACAGGCGTTTCACTCACTCTGGGAATCGGAGTGCCGGAAAATTCTGCCGGAACCACGATTTACCATTGAGGTTTGCTGCGGCAATCCCCTGCTGCGTGAAACGGCACAGCGGCTATTTTCTGGCGGCACGGGGGACAGGATCGTGCTGAATCTCTCCGATGACGGCACGCAGGCAAGCGCTTTTTCCACCGAATCGGGAATGATTTCGCATGACAGTCTGCTGCTGCTCAGCCTGCTCTCTTTTCGGGAAAAGGGCGAAGCACTGGCACTTCCTGCACAGTTCCACCCCGCTGCGGAAGCATTTGCCGCACATTTCGGCGGAAGGATCCTGCGGCTCCATACGCCTGCGGTCACCCCAACTGCCGCCAAAGCCTTTGCCCGACAGGGCGTCTGCACGGACGGCATTCTGCTTTTCTGCCATATTCTGCGGATTCTTGACACACGGCACATTCCCCTCGCTGCCGCCGCTTCACTCCTGCCTACGATGCACACCGCAAGGAGGGAAATTTCCACACGCCTGAGCAGACAGACTGTGGAAAAACTGCGGCGAAGCAATCCCGACAGGGCAGTGCGTCTTGAACTGCCCACAAACAGCGGTATCCTGCGGCTGATGGCGTATGCGGATTCCATGGAAACGGCGTCGGAGCTTTGCAGTCTCTGGGAGAAAAAACTGCGTGCCGCTGAGGATGGTCTGTATGATTTGTCCCAGAGTGCAGAATAACTCTGACCCAGCCTTTGGTTTTTATCCAAACTGCCAAATTCTATCATTTCGACATGCACCGCACTTGACAAAAGAATGGATTTCTAATATAATGATAGTATGTATTCGCTTCCGGCTTTTTCCGGAAGGGCGTGAATGATATATTCGGCATAACTGCCCAGAATAAAAAGGGATGCTCGTGCATCCCGTACTTAACCGCTGCTGTCGGTTCTTCCGTACAGCTTTCACCGAGCAAATGACTGCTTTCTACCCACCCCTGCTCCGTCCGTAACCATAGCGCATTTTTCGGCTTGTATTCGACTTTATAATGCAAGCGCCCGCCGTATGCGCCGGTACATTTTTATTGTTGCGGACATGTTCTCTTTTGGAACGGAAATCGTGCGTTTGTGCAATTGCGGCACGAATGAAAGAGAATGTATCACAGGGGACAGTCGGTTTGCCTGATTCAGAAATGAGGTATTATATTGAATAACGCAAAATCCAATGATTCCAGAAGAAAAAGATTCACTGTACGCCATTCCGGCTACCGTTCGGGGCCTCGCAAGCAGAACGGAAATACTGCGAATCATTCGCAGAAGCCGGCACCTCAGCCCCCGAAAAAGAGAGAAGCTCACCGCACTCCGATTCGCATTATTCCGCTGGGTGGTCTGAATGAAATCGGCAAGAACATGACGGTTTTCGAGTGCTGCAATGATATGTTCATCCTCGACTGCGGTCTTGCATTTCCGGATGCGGATATGCCGGGCGTGGACATTGTGCTGCCCGATTTTACCTATGTGGAGCGCAATGCCGACAAGCTGCGCGGCATTATCATCACCCACGGTCATGAGGATCACATCGGCGGTCTTGCGTACCTGCTCAAAAAAGTCAGCGCACCCGTTTACGGCTCCGGCATGGCGATCGGTCTGATCAAGCACAAGCTTGAGGAACACGGCATGCTCGGCAAGGTTTCCCTCAATGTCATGGAACCCCGCAAAACCGTAAAGCTTGGCTGCATGGCTGTGGAATTTATCAAGGTCAACCATTCCATCCCCGGTGCAATGGGTATGGCGATCCACACACCCGCAGGCGTTCTGGTGCATACGGGCGACTTCAAGGTGGATTTCACGCCCATCGACGGCGGCCCGATCGACCTTGCAAGATTCGGTGAACTTGGCAGCAGGGGCGTACTTGCGCTCATGACGGATTCCACCAACGCCGAGCGTCCGGGCTACACACAGTCCGAACACAAGGTTGGCGAATCCTTTGAAAAGCTGTTCACCAAGGCAGGACAGCGCCGCATCATCATTGCAACCTTCTCCTCGAACATCCACCGTGTCCAGCAGATCATCAACCTTGCCGCAAGAAACGGCAGAAAGGTTGCGGTTCTCGGCAGGAGCATGATCAACGTCATCTCCACTGCACTGGAGCTGGGCTATCTGGAAGTTCCGAAAAATACGATCATCGACATCGAAAATATGAACCAGTACCCGCCCGAACAGATCGTTCTGATCACCACGGGCAGTCAGGGCGAACCGATGTCGGCACTTACCCGTATGGCGATGAATGACCACAAAAAGGTCAATATTACGCCAATGGATTTCATCATTATTTCCGCAACCCCCATCCCCGGCAACGAAAAGCATGTGACAAAGGTTGTCAACGAGCTGCTGCGTTCCGGTGCGGAGGTCGTTTACGAGGCAATGTACGAAGTGCATGTTTCCGGTCACGCCTGTCAGGAGGAACTGAAGCTCATGATGGCGCTGACAAGACCGAAGTACTTCATCCCCGTACACGGCGAATACAAGCACCTGATCAAGGCACGCAACATTGCGCTTGAAATGGGGATTCCGCAGGATAACATCATCATCGGTTCCATCGGCAATGTCATCGAAACCGACGGCACGTTCATGCGTGTGGTTTCGCAGGTGCCTGCCGGCAGAGTGCTGGTTGACGGACTCGGCGTCGGCGATGTCGGCTCGATCGTACTGCGTGACCGCAAGCATCTGGCGGAGGATGGTCTGATCATCGTGGTCGTGGGCATTGAAAAGGCAAGCAACACCATCGTGGCAGGCCCCGACATCATTTCCAGAGGCTTTGTCTATGTGCGTGAGGCGGAGGAACTCATGGTGCAGGCGAAACAGGTGATGTGCCATACGCTCGACGCATGCTCCGTCTATGAGCTAAAGGAATGGACTTCCCTCAAAACCAAACTGCGTGATGCACTGTCGGATTTCATCTACAGCAAAACCAAGCGAAGCCCGATGATCCTGCCGATCATCATGGAGATCTGACAAATCATATTCTATCTGCAATAAGGAGGTGAACGGATTGAAACCTAAAATGCATATCCTGCTCTGGATCATTATTGTTCTGCTGTTGGTGACAACAATACTGCCGGTGGTATTTCTGGTATACCATGGGGTACAGTACGGGCTATTCTGCTGTATTCCGGCAATTCTGCTGATCGGCGTGATGGCATTTACCGTATTTTATTCCATGCGCAATCAGGTGCGGTTTGTAGCAAAGCTCAATGAAGAATGCGAGCGTGCGGAGCTTGCAACGCTCCAGCAGCTTCCCATCGGAATGTGCGTCGTGGACGGCAAAGGCATCCTGCTGCACTACAACAACTGTTTTCAGAAACAGATATTGAATGGTGCCAATCTGTTCGGCAAAAACCTCTACGATACCATGCCCTTTGATCCGGAACGCCCGGAGCAGGAATATTTGTGGAAAAACAGAACCTACCGCATTTCTTCCCTGCCCTATCGGGAGGATGGTGCGGAGCTGACGGCACTGCTCTGGACGGACATTACGGACTTTTCCGCATTGAAAGCGGAATACCTCGCAAGCCGTCCCAGTGTTCTGCTGATCATGGTGGACAACTACGAGGATCTGATCCAGAATGCAAAGGAAAGCGCAAGACTTGAGATCGGTGTTGCGATCGAAAAATTGCTGGAGGACTTTATTTCCCAAACCAACGGCATTTTGCGAAGGCTGAAAAATGGTCGGTTCATCGCCATTATTGAAGAACGCCACATGGAAAAGATCATGCAGGAAAAGTTTAAAATCCTGGATGAGGCAAGGGAAATCAGAACGGATGAAAAGAATTATGTAACATTTTCCATTGGCGTCGGTCATGGTGCGCCCACCCTGCAGGAGGGCGAACAGCTTGCTGCACAGAGTCTGGATATGGCACTGGGCAGGGGCGGCGATCAGGCTGCCGTCAAGACGGAAAACGGTTACCGCTTCTTCGGCGGTGTGTCCAAGGGCGTGGAAAAGAAATCCCGTGCCAAGACACGCATCATTGCCGGTGCTGTGCAGGATCTGATCGTGCGCAGTGAAAACGTCTTTATCATGGGACATCGCTTCGGCGATCTGGATTCCGTAGGTGCTGCCTGCGGTCTGGCAGGCGCTGTGCGGCTTCTGAATGTCCCTGTTTCCGTTGTGGTCGATCCGCAGAAAAACCTTGCGCCCCAGCTGATTTCCATGATGATGGATGAAATCGGCGGCGATCTGTTTCTCAGTCCGCAGCAGGCACTCGAAATGATTTCCGACAAAAGCCTGCTCATTATTGTTGATACGCACAACAAGGACATTCTTGAAAGCGACAAGCTTTATAAAGCCGCAAAAAATGTTGTGGTTGTCGATCATCATCGTAAAAACGTGAATTATGTGGACAATGCGCTGGTATTCCACCACGAACCCTACGCATCCTCTGCATGCGAGATGGTGACGGAGCTGATCCAGTATTTCAAGCTTGACGGCATGGTGGATTCCTGCTATGCGGACTGTCTGCTTTCGGGCATTATGCTCGACACCAAGAATTTTGTAATGCGCACGGGTGTCCGAACCTTTGAAGCTGCCGCATTCCTGCGGAAGATCGGTGCGGATACCGTCAAGGTAAAATGCCTGTTCTCCGGTTCTATTGAAGCCTACCGCAGCCGCACGGACATCGTTGGTTCTGCAGAAATCGTCGGCTGCCACGCAATTGCCATTGCGCCGGATTCTACATCGGATGTGCGTCTGGTTGCCCCACAGGCAGCGGATGAGCTGCTGAGCATCAGCAAGGTTGACGCTGCATTCGTCATTTATGAAATCAATCATATTGTCAATATTTCCGCCCGTTCCCTCGGTGCTGTCAATGTGCAGATCATCATGGAAGCGCTTGGCGGCGGCGGTCACCAGACAATGGCAGCCACACAGATTCCCGATATTTCCATGCAGGATGCAAAAGCCATGCTTTTGCAGGCAATTTCTTCCCTGCAAAAATAATGTATAGTATTTCTAAAAACTGATTACAGCAACACAGAAAGGATGGATCATCATGAAGGTTATTTTTCTCGCCGATGTAAAAGGCTCCGGCAAAAAAGGTGAAATGAAGAATGTAGCGGACGGCTACGCAAGAAATATGCTTCTGCCCAAGAAGCTTGCTGTGGAGGCAACTCCTGAAAATATCAACCACCTCAAGGGACAGCAGTCCTCTGCACAGCACAAGATCGACATGGACAAGCAGAATGCGCAGGAACTGCGTGAAAAGCTGAATGACAAGACCGTTAAGATCGCATGCAAGGCCGGTGCGGGCGGCAAGCTGTTCGGTTCTGTGACTGCCGCACAGGTTGCACAGCAGATCGAAGCACAATACGGCTGCAAGATCGACAAGAAGAAGATCGTACTTAAGTCCGACATCAAGAGCTTTGGCTCATTTACAGCGGAAATTCGCCTGTATACCGGAATTTCTGCACAGGTGAAGATCGAAGTTGTTGAAGCATAAGTATTTTTCATATCACCTCTGATTTCTCAGAGGTGATATTCAACGTTTTTTCAGGAATTTTATACTTTCCCAAAGCAAGAAAGGAGGAGATCCTATGGCTGAAATCAGCAATTTTCAGGACATTGAAATGCCCTACAGCCTTGAAGCGGAGCAAACCATTCTCGGAGCGATCCTGATCGAATCGGACGTGCTGTCCGTGGTGCTTGAGCAAATCAAGCCGGAATGTTTCTATCTCGATCAGCACCGTGCGCTGTTCAACGTCATGATGCGGATGTTTTCATCCGGTGCAAAAGCCGATGTTATTACGGTGCTGAACGAAGCGGTCGCACTTAAAATTTTTGAAACCGCAGCGGAAGGCAGAAATTATCTTGCAACTCTGGTCAATCTCGTGCCGTCCGTTTCCAATATTGAAAGCTACTGCAATATCGTTGCAAGCAAATACTACATCCGTGTTCTTGCGGAAACCGCAAGGGGCATCCTCTCGGACATTCAAAGCGGCGAGACGGATGCGCAGCTTCTGCTCGATGCCGCTGAGCAGCGGATCTTTGACATCCGTCAGGGCCGTGATGTCACAGGACTGACCCCCATCAAGGAAATCGTTGCCGAAACCTACAATCACATCGGTATGATCTCCGGCCCCGACCGTGAACTCTACCTCGGTACACGCTCCGGTTTTTCCTATCTGGATACGCTGACCTCCGGTCTGAACAAGTCCGACCTCATCCTCATTGCAGCACGTCCTGCCATGGGTAAAACTGCGTTTGCACTGAATATCGCATGCAATGTGGCAAGACACGGCGAAAAAGAGGTCTGCATTTTCTCACTGGAAATGCCCCGTGACCAGCTTGTTTCCCGTCTGCTTTCAACGGAAGCACAGGTGGATTCCAACAAACTCAGAAACGGCAGACTCGACGGTGATGACTGGGTTCGCCTCGGTGCGGCAGCCGCCTATATGCAGGGACTCCCCATCTACATTGATGACACCGCAAGCATCACCGTGCAGCAAATCAAGGCAAAGCTGCGCCGCATGAAAAATCTTGGACTTGTCGTTATCGACTACCTCGGTCTGATTCAGACCACACTGCGCACCGAAAACCGTGTGCAGATCATCTCTGAAATTACCCGTCAGCTTAAAATCATGGCAAAGGAACTGGATGTTCCGATCATCCTGCTTTCCCAGCTCTCCCGTGGACCCGAAAGCAGAACGGACAAGCGCCCCATGCTGTCCGACCTGCGTGAATCCGGTTCTATTGAGCAGGACGCAGACATCGTTATGTTCCTCTATCGTGACGCATATTATAACAAGGATAGCCAGCAGCCGAATGTGGCGGAATGCATCGTCGCAAAGAACCGTCACGGCGAAACCGGCACAGTCAACCTCATCTGGGACGGTCAGTATACACGTTTCAGTACCATGGAGATGAAGAAGGATGCACCTGCTTGATGAAGTGCGCCGTTTCCTCAAGGAACGGAATCTGTCAGGCTGCCGCATCACAGCGGCGGTTTCGGGCGGTGCGGACAGCATTTGCCTGCTGCATGCGCTGTTTTCTCTGAAAGATGAACTTTCGCTTGATTTGCAGGCAATTCACATTCAGCACAATCTGCGTGGTGCGGAAAGCAAACGGGATGAACAGTTTTGCAGGGATTTCTGTGAAATGCATGGCATCCCCCTCAAAGTCGTTTCGTGCAATGTTTCGGAATATGCCGAAACAAAACACATTTCCATTGAAACAGCGGCAAGGGAATGCCGCTATGCCGCTTTTGCGGAACACTGTGAGGGCATTGTGGCAACGGCGCACACTGCCTCGGATAATCTCGAAACCATCCTGTTCCGCATGGCAAGGGGAACGGGATTGAAGGGACTTTGCGGAATCCCGCCGGTACGCGGACAGTTCATCCGTCCCCTCCTGCATGCACCTCGCACGCAGGTGGAAGAATATCTGCAAAGCCACGGGCTGACCTATGTCACGGACTGTACCAATGCACAGGACTGCTACCGCCGGAATTTCCTGCGGCACCATGTTGTGCCAAAACTCAAAGAATGCAACCCCTCGCTGGAAGAAACCTGTGCGGAGATGGCGGAAACCCTTCGGATTGAGGAGGACTTTCTCACAGCACAAGCACAAGCGGCATTTACTGCATGCCGGCAGCCGGACGGATCGCTCAAACATCTGGAAACGCTGCATCCTGCACTGCAAAGGCGCTGCATCGGAATGCTTCTGAAAGAATACGGGCTTTTCAACCGGCAGAATACAGTCGCCGTACAGTCGCTTTTGCAAAACGGCGGTTCTCTGGAACTGGTGCGGGGCGGTCTGCGTGCGCATGCAGGCAGAGGCTTGCTGTGGCTGGAATCACCTGCATCGGAAATTTTGGAAAAACCTTTGAAAATCGGCAAAAACTGCATTTTTGACGGGATTTCTGTCGAAGCATCGGTGATTGCAAGGACGGATTCTGAAAAATTCGCAACTGTTCACGCAAAGTTCACAAATTTCGTTCTGGATTATGATATAATAAAGAAGTGTGCCGTGTTACATGGCAGACGTCCGGGATTGCGGCTGAAAACAAAGGGCAGAGCGCACAGCATTTCCATCAAAAAATGGCTGAATGCGGAAGTGCCTCCGACCGAACGTGCTAAGGTGCATTTTCTCTCGGATGAGAACGGCTTGCTCTGGGTGCAGGGTCTTGGCGCAGCGGAGCATGCAGCCGTAACGGAACGGACGCAGAATCTGCTGTATCTGCGGATTATCACAGAATGAACACAAAGGCTACACAGCAGTGCCATGCTGATATGGTAAACTATGATATTACACAAAAAATACACATCGGGTGCAGATAATAAGGAAAAGGAGAGGATAGTTTGACACCGAAAAAAAGCAGGGGCATTTTTGCCTATCTTCTGGTTGCAGCAGTATTGATCTTACTTTTTGCGTACATGATTCCGAAATTCAGCAAACCGGATTCTGAATATCCGTATACGGAGATCATTTCGCATTTTGATGATCTGAATGTCAGCTATTACACGCTGGATTTAGGTTCGGGTGAGTTGGAGCTGACACTCAAGGATGGTACGGAAATTGAATATTCTGTGCCGAATGTTTCTATTTTTCTGGACGATACGGAAGACTACCGTCTGAAATACAACGAGGCAAATCCCAGCGCTCCGCTGGAGCAGGATTATTTCAAGATCACGGATAATTCCTGGCTTGTGACGTATCTGCCGACATTCATGATCCTGATCATGGGCATCGTACTGTTTGTGTTTATGATGCGTCAGGCAGGCGGCGGAAGATTCAACAATTTCGGCAAGGCAAACATCAAGAGTTCCTCAAACAACAAGAAAACCACATTTGACGATGTGGCAGGCGCTGAGGAAGAAAAGTTTGAAATGGCAGAAATTGTGGATTTCCTCAAGAATCCCATGAAATACACCGAGATGGGTGCAAAGATTCCGAGAGGCGTGCTGCTGCTCGGACCTCCCGGAACGGGTAAGACACTGCTGGCAAAGGCAGTGGCAGGCGAGGCAGGATGCCCGTTCTTCCCGATCTCCGGTTCTGATTTCGTTGAAATGTTCGTCGGCGTGGGTGCATCCCGTGTGCGTGATCTGTTTGAAACCGCTAAGAGAAATGCACCTTCCATCATCTTCATCGACGAAATCGACGCTGTCGGCAGACACAGAGGTGCCGGTCTTGGCGGCGGTCACGATGAACGTGAGCAGACGCTCAACCAGCTGCTCGTAGAAATGGACGGCTTTACCGGCAATGAAAGCGTTATCGTCATTGCGGCAACCAACCGCCGTGACATTCTCGATCCGGCGCTGCTGCGTCCGGGACGCTTTGACAGACAGATCATGGTCGGCTATCCCGACATCAAGGGCAGAGAGGAGATCCTCAAGGTGCATACCAAAAACAAGCCCCTCGCTCCCGATGTGGATCTTTCCACGATCGCAAAGGGTACGGTCGGCTTTACCGGTGCCGATCTTGCCAACCTCGCCAATGAGGCAGCGCTGCTTGCAGCTCGTGCTGACAGAAAGGCGATCACCAACGAGGATATTGAGGAAGCAACCATCAAGGTGGTGGCAGGTCCCGAAAAAAAATCCCGTGTCAAGACCGAAAAGGAAGTCAGACTCACCGCTTATCACGAAGCAGGTCACGCAGTCTGCACCTACTATTGTCCGCATCAGGATAAAGTACACCAGATCTCCATCATCCCCAGAGGTATGGCGGGCGGCTACACGATGTCCCTGCCGGAGCATGACAAGTCCTATGTGAGCATGATGGAAATGCGTGAAGAAATCGTCACGCTGCTTGGCGGCCGTGTGGCTGAAAAGCTGGTTCTCGATGATATTTCCACTGGTGCATCCAACGATCTGGAGCGTGCAACGGCAACGGCAAGAAGCATGATCACACGCTATGGCTTCAGCGAAAACCTCGGTCCCGTGGTTTACGGCAGCGATCAGAACGAGGTATTCCTCGGCAGAGATTTCGGCAGCACCAAGAATTACTCCGAACAGGTTGCTGCGGAAATTGACACAGAGATCCGTGCCTATGTGGAACAGGGCTACAAGAAGGCTGAAGAAATCCTCACTGAGCATATGGATCAGCTGCACCGTGTAGCACAGTACCTGATCAGACATGAAAAGGTCGATGGAGAAGATTTTGTAAGAATTATGCGCGGAGAATTGGGAGATGCGGATCTCACAGTTGAAACGCCTGCAGTTTCTCAATCACCTGAGGATGCTGACGATACGGCTTCTTCCGAAAATTAAAATGGATATTTGCAAAAATTGCCCCGTATCGGACGGGGCAATTTTTTTAAAAAAAGCAAAAAAATTTGTAACGAATTGCCGCTGAAACGGATTCACTTACAGAACGTTCAAAAAAAAGCAGGGAGGTGTACAGGTGTCCGATATCAAACAATATTACGAGGAACATGGCAAGCGGGTGTATTTGTACCTCTACAGCATGTGCCATGAATCCGATACGGCGGAGGAACTAATGCAGGAGACGTTCTGCCAGGCAATCCGCTGTCTGCACAAATACAATGGCAGCTGTTCGGTCTATACATGGCTCTGCGGCATTGCGAAAAATCTCTGGCTGCGGGAACTCGATCGCAGAAAACGTCATCCCATCGCACAGCCGGACGAAACAATCGCATCCTCGGAGCATTCCCCTGAAGTCAGCGCTGAACTGAAGGATGCAAAGCTCAATCTGCTCAAGCAGATCCACCATCTTCCGGAACAGGAGAAGGAACTGCTGCTGCTGCGTGCCACAGGAGCGCTGAGCTTTCGAGAAATCGGTGAGATCTTCGGAAAAACCGAAAACTGGGCAAGAGTGACCTATTATCGTGCGAAACAAAAAATATCGAAGGAGTGAACCTTATGAAATGTACCATTATTCAGGATCTGCTGCCGCTGTATTGCGACGGTCTGACATCCGATGACAGCAGCGAGGAAATTGTACAGCATCTGCAGGAATGCAGAGAATGCAGAGAAATGTATACGCAAATGAAGAAAAAGGAGAATGCTGCCCTTTCAACGACAGAGAGGGATATTAAACCGCTGCAAAAAATAAAGCGGAGAAGCATTCTGAAGATGATTGCCGGTTTTATAAGTGGTGTTGTTCTGCTGGGAACTCTGTTTGCGTTCATGTTTATCGGCATCGTTCCGGCAAAGAGCAGCGACGTGAACATCTCGTATCAGACGGAGCTTGTGTCCGCTGAAAACGGAGAGGATCACCTGGAAATCCGCTTTCTGTTAGAAACAGACGACGGACGTGTGCTGGGCATGCGTGTGAAGGATATGCTCTGTATGGGTGAAACAGAGGAAAGTTCCTATACCAGAACCGAAATCCGTCCGTACCGCACCTTCCAGATTCCCTTCACCTCCCAGTGGGGAAAGGATTCCACCAACACCAATTCCATTAACTTCAATGATACCCACCATGATTTCAACGAAAATGATGTGGTACATGTGCAGTTCCGTGATCGGGACGTGACCTTCAATCTCGGAGAGATCGCCGCAGAATGGCATGCAGCCCAGGAGCAAAAGTGATGTAAAAAAGGACGATGCAAACGCATCGTCCTTTATTTGTATATGAATACTTTCGCTTAGCCCAGAACAACAACAACTTCGTGTACGCCGCCGTCCTTTGCAGGAATGACATTGCCTGCAACAGCCTCGCCGTCAACAGTCATGGATACAACACCCTTGCAAACGTGGTTCGGGTTCTCAACCTTGATGTTGTAGGTTGCGCCGCGGAACTGTCTTGTTGCCGTGAAGCCGTCCCATGCAGCAGGAATGGAAGGATCTACTCTCAGACCATCGAAATCAGCAGCAATGCCGAGGATGTACTGAGAAATTGCAACCATGTTCCATGCAGCAGTACCTGTCAGCCAGGAGTTCTTGCCCTCACCGAAACGGCTTGCATCCTTACCTGCGATCATCTGACCGTATACATACGGCTCAGTCTTGTGCAGTTCGGAAATGTCCTCGTTGAATGCAGGAGCGATCTTGCTGTAGTACTCAAATGCCTTGTCACCTCTGCCGGCATATGCCTCTGCACAGATGATCCATGCATTGTTATGTGTGAAGATACCTGCGTTCTCCTTGTATCCGCCCGGATATGTGGAGATTTCGCCGTACTGGATGTAGTACTTGCTGTATGCAGGATTGTTCAGTACCAGACCATACTTGGTGTTGAGGTACTTGTCGATGGAATCAAGCGTCTTGATGTCAGCGCCAACATCCTTACCGATCTCGGACATAACTGCGAAGCCCTGCGGTTCGATGAAGATCTTGCCTTCTTCGCACTCCTTGGAGCCCATCTTTGCGCCTGTGGAATCATATGCACGCAGGAACCACTCGCCGTCAAATGCGTGTTCCATCACGTTCTTCTTCATCTTGTCGATCTCAGCCTGTGCAGCAGCAGCCTCGTCATCCTTGCCCAGATGCTTGAGAATTGCTACATAGTTCGGGCCTGCATAGGTGAACAGTGTTGCAACCATAACGGACTCAGCAACCTTGGAGTAGCCGCCTTCAGCAGCAAACTTGGGATTGGTGTAGGTCTGGAAGCTCTCACCGGGTGTGTCGGAGTAGCAGGACAGGTTGATGCAGTCATTCCAGTCAGCTCTCATTGCCAGCGGCAGGTTGTGCGGGCCGAGGTTGTTCACGATCTTGTAGAAGGAAACCTTCAGATGGTCAAGCATCGGCTGTGCCTTATCCATGTCGTTGTCATAGGGAACCATCTCGTCGAGAATTGCCCAGTCGCCTGTTTCCTTGATGTAAGCGGAAACGGAAAGGATCATCCACAGCGGATCGTCGGAGAAGTCGCCGCCAATGTCGGAGTTACCCTTCTTGGTCAGGGGCTGGTACTGGTGATAGCAGCCGCCGTCCGGAAGCTGTGTGGAAGCAATATCAATGATACGCTCTCTTGCTCTGTCCGGAATCTGGTGAACAAAGCCCAGAATGTCCTGGTTGGAGTCACGGAAGCCCATGCCTCTGCCGATACCGCTCTCAAAGTAGGATGCGGAACGGGACAGGTTGAAGGTAACCATGCACTGGTACTGGTTCCAGATGTTCACCATACGGTCAACCTTGTCATCGGGTGTATTAACATTGAGGATGCCCAGCAGCTTATCCCATGCAGCCTTCAGTTCTGCAAGACCTGCAGCAACCTTTTCGGGAGAATTGTACTTCTCGATCATTGCGAGAGCCTTCTCCTTGTTGATGGTCACGCCGTCAGCTTCGAACTTCTTGTCAACGGGCATTTCAACATAGCCGAGGATGAATACCAGTGTCTTGGATTCGCCCGGAGCAAGTGTGATCTTCTTATAATGAGAAGCAATGGGAGACCAGCCGTCAGCAAAGGAATTTGCGGGCTTGTCAGCCATAACAGCCTGCGGATCGCCGAAACCGTTGTAAAGACCGATGAAGGAATCTCTGTCGGTATCGTAGCCGTCGATGCTGTCGTTTACAGTATAGAACGCAAAGTGATCACGTCTGTCTCTGTATTCAGTCTTGTGGTAAATGGTAGAACCTGCAACCTCTACACGGCCTGTGGAGAAGTTTCTCTGGAAGTTTGTGCAGTCATCCTGCGCATCCCACAGACACCATTCTGCAAATGAGAACAGGGAGAAGCTCTTAGCCTCAGAGCCTTCATTGGTGAGAACAACCTGCTGAACTTCACCATCATAATTCTGGGGAACAAAGAATGTAACCTCGGCCTTCAGCTCGTTCTTCTTACCTGTGATTACGGTGTAGCCCATACCATGGCGGCACTCGTAGCTGTCAAGCTCAGTCTTTACGGGAGACCAGCCGGGATTCCACACTGTACCGTTATCGTTGATATAGAAATAACGGCCGCCCATATCAATCGGAACGTTGTTATAGCGATAACGTGTAATTCTGCGCAGACGAGCGTCCTTATAGAAATGGTAACCGCCTGCGGTATTGGAAATCAGTGAGAAGAACGCCTGTGTTCCGAGGTAGTTGATCCACGGATAGGGAGTTCTGGGGGAATTGATGACGTATTCCTTATTGGCGTCGTCAAAGTATCCAAACTTCATAGCTTTAACTCCTTTGTCATATATTATGTATCTTTCTGTTCTCATTCGATCAACGACCGACAGAACACCAATTTCATTATACCATACTTTTCGATGATTGGCAAGCCCCTTTTTCTCCTTTTATCCGCTGAAAATGCCATATGCCCTTTGTGCAGGTTGTACAATTTTGGAAAACAATAATTTCAGATTTCCGGCGCATTCGGTTTTTGGCATATTACCCTGCATAAATGAATATATTTCAGTCTGTCGAAAAGTCCCATCCAGCCAGTGCGTACTTTTTTTGACAAGCTGGAATATATTTTTAGTATTAAAATATTTTTTCTAAAAAAATCAATTTTCCTATTGACAAATGTAAAATTATGGTGTATAATATATTTACCATGATATAAGAAAGGTAATTGGGGGTTACTCACCAACAAAAGTACGGTTACATTTTTTTATTTTTTGGTGCTGCAACTCTTGACAAATTTCGACATATTGTGTATAATAATGGTATCATGATAAAAGGAGGTAATCTCAATGGCAAATGCAATTCTGATGGATCAGAGCGGTGATGCTGCTCTGGCGGTACTGGCTGGATCATACGTAGTTTTCCTTATTATCGGTCTTGTAGTTTCTGTACTGATGATCGTAGCACAGTGGAAACTGTTCACCAAGGCAGGCGAGGAAGGCTGGAAGTCCCTCATTCCGATCTACAACGGTTATGTGATGTTCCAGATCGTATATGGCCAGGGCTGGAAGTATTTCCTGACACTGGTTCCGGTTCTCAACTACGTCGTACTGATCGCATACTATGTGCGTCTTGCACAGGTGTATGGCAAGAGCGTCGTTTTTGGCATCCTGAACCTGTTCTTCGCACCGATCACAATGCTGATTCTTGCATTCGGTGATGCTGATTATCAGGGCCCGATCGACAGCTTCCTGTAAGCTTAAGCATGCAAAAAAACCGCCGCTCGGCGGTTTTTTTATTTAAAAATAATCTGTTTATCCCCGCCTTCGGCGGGGATAAATTTTTGTTTAGAGCGTAAAGAACCTCTGCTGGAATGCACAGCTCTCCTCCGGAGCAAGCTCCTGATAACCGGTGAAGGCATTCGGAAGATCCAGATTCGGAGCGTCGATCATAGCCGACATCGGCTCAGGGCAGAAATAGCCATTGAATCCCCTGTCGTTCCAGATGATCCAGAACTTATAATTATCGCTGATCTCATACGCAAACTTCTTGCCGCTTGCCAGATCCTCGCAGACGAGTCCGTAGAAATCCTCGCCATCAATCATCATGCGCTCAGCAAAGTACATTTCATTGTCGATATTCTGCAGAACGGGGCATCTGCTGCCGCTGCGGTATTCCAGATCCTGCACGGTCAGGTCACCCAGCTCCTTCGTCGGCAGACATCGGTCATTGAGCAGACAGCGCTTGCCGATCGGCACGGTAATACGCGCATCCTTTTCTTTCGCACCGACAACGAACGGAGAATTGATGGCAGTATGCGTTGCCACGGAAATGGGCATCATCTTGCGGGAAAGATTGATCAGCTTGAACTCATATTCCAGACCGCAGGCAGAAAGAATAAATGTAAATTCCGCACGGAAGCGAATGGGCAGGTACTGGAAAAACGGATCCTTTTCATCATAATCATAGGCAGTCTTTGCCCATGCACAGTTGGCATCCGCACCATGCTCGACAACGGTATGCGCACGCTTGTGCAGGAATCCGTGAATGTGGTTGTTGTAGGGTGCCTTCTCATTCACCGGCAGATGATAAACCGCATCAGAGGTTTTCAGAATGCCGTCCGCAAAACGGTTGGGCAGATAAAGCGTCGGCAGACCCCAGACTTCGGCGGACTGCAGCAGCGTTTCGTATGTATTGTTGTCACTGAATCGGAAAAATTCAATGCCGTTCGTCACATCCTGCAGTCGGATGACATTGGAGCCGACCTCCGGTGCGATCAGTGCGGAATAACCGCCGGCATCCAGGCGAACGCAGGGCATGCCGCCCCACTGCATCATCTGTGTTTTGTTCATAGTTTTGTCCTCCTTTTCATGCTGCCTGTATCGGTGAGCGCAATGCGATTCCCTGCAAGGCAATCATATCGTTATTATTCTACCACTTTTTTGTGGATTTGTCCATAGATTACCGAAAATGTCCACACATTGCACAGCTGAAGCAATTTCTTTTGTGCATTTCAACGAAAAGCAGCATTCATGGCAGAAATTGATACCATCCACCGTGAAAAAAAGCAAAATTCCCTTGCAAAATCATGCAGAGCGTGGTATAATAAAGTATCTGTGTTTTTTGCACAAAAAAATGAAGAGGAGGAGCAATATGGCAAAGAAAACAGCGGATGCGCCGAAAAAAACACCGGCAGCAGCAATCCGCACTCTCTCTGCGCAGGAAATTCTCAAAGCACTGCAGAACTGGGCAATCAGAAATAAAATCTACATCATTGCATTTTTTATCCCCGTGGTTCTGATGTATATTTCCTACGCAATTTTCGGTTTATATCCGTTTGGCGAAGAATCCGTGCTTGCACTCGACCTCAATGCGCAGTATGTATACTATTTTGAGGCACTGCGTGACGCATTCTGGGGCGACGGCAGCGCATTCTACAGTTGGAGCAGAAACCTTTCGGGTGAGTACATGGGCATTATCGGTTATTATCTGGCAAGCCCGTTCACACTGATCGTTATGCTTCTGCCGCAGAAATGGATGCTTACGAGCCTTTTGATCATGATTCTTGCAAAAATCGGTACGGCAAGCGTTACATTCTGCTATTATCTGCAAAAATCCAAGAAACTCGAACCCCAGTCCGCACTGGTGTTCTCCATCCTGTACTCGCTCACAGCGTACATGGTTATCCAGACGATCGACCCGATGTGGCTTGACGGTCTGGTGTTCCTGCCGCTCATCATACTCGGTGTGGAATACCTCATCGACGACGGCAGAAAGCTCAACTATATCATCCCGATCGCCATTATGTTTGTTGCCAATTTCTACATCGGCTACATGATCGGCATCTTTACCGCATTCTATTTTATTTACTACCTGTTCTTCGGCAGCGAAGCAAAACGTAAGAAATTCAAGGATTACGCCTACATCTGCTGCAATTTCACAGTCACCACACTGGTGGCACTCATGCTTTCCGCATTCATGCTCATTCCTGTTGTCAATGCGCTGCAGCTGGGTAAATTCGGCTTCAGCGGCAAGCCCGATTACAGCTTCAAGACGCAGTTTGAACCGCTGGATGTCATCGGACAGCTGCTCATTGCACAGTATGACACAGTAAATGTGGACGGCAGCCCCGAAATCTACTGCGGTATCCTCTGCGTGGTTCTTCTCCCCCTGTTCTTCCTGAACAGCAAGATCAACATTCGCAAAAAGCTTGGTCACGGCTTCCTGCTGGCAGTGATGTTCTTCAGCATGTACATCAAGCCCGTGGACATGATGTGGCACGGCGGACAGGTTCCGAACTGGCTGCCCTATCGTTATTCCTTCATTATTTCCTTTGTTCTACTTTCGATGGCAGCAAGCGCCTTCAAGAACATTGACGGTGCCAAGCTTTCGCATTTCGGCGGCGTGTTCTTCGGTGTTCTGGCACTGGTGCTGTATATCGGCAATGAGGGCTACGAGCATCTGGACATGATGAAATCCATCTGGCTTTCCATCGGTCTTGCAGCGATCTATCTTGTGATCCTGTACCTGCATGCGGCAAAGCCGAATAAATTCGCCATTCCGATCATGCTCGTCTGCATTCTCTCCGGTGAGCTTATCTTCAACAATGTCCACACCCTGAAGGCTGTTGACGATGATATTACCTACTCCACGAGAGCTTCCTACGAAATGTTCGTACAGTCCGGACGCGGTGCAGTGGATCTGATGGAAGAACACGATGACGGTCTGTATCGTTCCGAAAAGACCTATGTACGCTGCGTTAACGACAATCTGGCGTTCGGTCTGAAGGGTCTGACACACTCCAGCTCTGTTATGAGTGCGAAAACGCTGAAATTTATCGAAGCACTCGGCTACTGTACAAGAAGCTATTATTCCCGCTACGACGGCACGACCGAGCTTGCCGATTCCCTGCTCGGTATCAAGTACGTCCTCGACAGAGGTGATAAGCCCGATCGTCCGCTGCTGCATCCGAGCTACCAGAAGGTGGATGACTACAACTACAAGGACAAGGACGACACCTATCACGACGGTGATCCGAGGGATAAGACGATTTCCATTTATGAGAATCCCAACGCCCTCTCCATTGGCTACATGGTGGACAGATCCATTCTGACGCTCGGTCATCTGGGCAACGACAATCCGTTCAACAGCCAGAACATCCTGCTCAGCACACTGACGGGCAATACGGGATTTGACGATTCCAACCCCCCCAACATTTTAGGTTTCAACGAATATTACACACGCATTGATACCGGTGAGCCGGTGCTTGGTGCGGTTACGCTCTCCGATTACAACGGTCAGGCATGCTACACCAAAATGGCAAGCGGCGACCCGACCATTGACTATCGCTTTACGGTTGAGGAGGACAAGGAGATCTTCATGTTCCTCAAAACCCAGAATGAGCAGAGCGTGAATCTGTGGTTCGGTGAATGGAATGCCGAAAATGAAGAATATGATTTCGAATCCTACGGCACCTACTTCAACACCAAGAATTACTGCATCGTCGATCTGGGAAAGCATCCGATCGGAACAGAGCTTTGCATGCGTGTCACTGTTGACAACGAGCATAATGCAACGATCATCAAGGATTCGTTCTTCTACTACTTCAACAGAGATTTATTCCAGTCCGATATTGATACACTCAAGGATGCACAGCTGGACGTACAGAAGTACAGCGATACCTACATCAAGGGTACGGTTACTGCTGCTGACGGCGAGATCCTGTTCACATCCATCCCCTATCAGGACGGCTGGACAGTCAGGGTTGACGGAAAGAGAGTCAAACCCGTGGAAGCCCTTGAGGCAATGATCGCCATTGAACTGACACCGGGTACGCATACCGTAACGCTTTCCTACACACCGCCGGGATTTGTATTCGGCGTGATACTGCTGATCCTTGGCATCGGCATGCTGGTAATGTTCTACAGACACGATCACAAATACAACAAGGTTCTGCTCGCAAAAAAACGTGAAAAGAAGCTTGCTGCAATTCAGGCTGAGAAAAACGCATAACAATTCGGGCGGCAAACACAATTGCCGCCCTTTGTTTTCCGGCAAAGCGAAACAGTTGCCCCCCAATGGAATATGATAAAGAAACAGGACTCAAGGAGTTGATTCTATGATAAAATTACAGATACCGGCAACGAGTGCGAATCTTGGCGCAGGCTTTGATGCGCTGGGTCTGGCGCTCCAGTATTACAACTATGTGGAGATGGAGGAGAGCGATCACATCGACATCACCTCCGCTGACGGTACGCCCGTGCCGACGGATGAAAAGAACCTGATCTACGTTTCCGCAAAGGACCTGTTCGAGATCTGCGGAAAGAAGCTGCACGGCATGCGGCTTGTGCAGACAAACAACATCCCCATGACAAGGGGCTTGGGTTCAAGCTCCGCCTGCATCGTAGCAGGACTTGTGGGCGCAAATCACCTGCTGGGCAATCCCCTTGGTCAGGACGATCTGGTGGATCTTGCCGCACAGATTGAGGGGCATCCCGACAACACGGCACCCGCACTGCTGGGCGGCATCGTCACCGCCGTATTCGACGGCAGGAGAGTGCATTGGGTCAAGCAGGAGGTCTACACAAAGCTTCGGTTTGTGGCGATGATCCCCGACTTTGAGCTGAAAACGGAAAAGGCAAGGGGTTGTCTGCCGTCGGAAGTTTCCCATAAGGATGCCGTCTACAATCTCTCCAGAGCCGCACTGTTCTCGGCATCCCTCCTGACGGGCAAGTTTGAGAATCTGCGCACGGCGGTGCATGATAAGCTCCACCAGCCCTACCGCATGGCACTCATCCCCCACGCCCGTGAGGTCTTTGACATCGCCTATGCGCACGGTGCGTATGCGGCATACATCAGCGGTGCAGGTCCCACGGTTATGGCAATTGCTGACGAGGAAAACGCATTCTTCGCAGGGAAAATGCGGTTTTCACTCGATAATGCCGGTCTTTCCGGCTGGCAGGTGCATGATCTGAAGATCGACAACGCCGGCTGCGTGCTGCTGTAGTACAGAAATGCAAAATCCCGTGAAGCGGATGCTTCACGGGATTCTTTTATTGTATCTTCTCCAAAATTTCCGACAAATCCTCACCCGACACCGTACAAATGCGCTGCATCTCCTGCCATTCCTCCGGCAAAGCTGCCGCATCATACACGCCGGCTGTCAGAAAACCTGCCGACACCGCCGTCTGCACACAATGCAGGGCATCCTCCACCACGAGTGTTTCCTGTGGGCTGCTGCCCAGCAGCGCCGCTGAACGCAGGTAGATCTCAGGCGTGGATTTTCCGCCTTCGACATCCTCCCCCGTCAGCACGAATTGCATGCGCTCTGCAAGTCCAAGCCGCCTGAGCGCCGCCCATGCGGAATTTTTATACGTTGCCGTTGCAATGCCATAGGGAAGTCCCATCCCATCGAGCACATCCAGAAATGCCGTTACATGGGGTTTGAGCGGAATCGTTTCCCTGTAGGCAGTCTCCGCCATTTCCTCAATACGGCGGATGACCTGCTGCGGCGTATGGGGCATGGAAAACTCACGGATGAAGTACTCCGCCCATTCCGTAATGCTCATTTTTCCCACAATATCGGAAATATTATCGGGCGGCTCAATGCCATTCTCACGCAGAAACGCCAGATCAATTTCATGCCACAGCGGCATGGAATCGAGAAGCGTGCCGTCCAGATCCAGAATTACCGCACGGATTTGTGCCAAACTGCTCATTTTGTCACCTCGGGAACAATTTTCATGCGGAAATCCTGCTCCGCTGAAAACATGTTCTCCACGGAAAGTCCGTAAACATCCGTTGCCCTCTCCTCCAGCCGCACGAATTTGTTGGCAAGTCTGCCCTCCTCGCTGAGCTTTGCAAGGGACGTATTGATCGGAATGCGGCTTTTCTTCTTGGCATAGCCCATCAGTTCCTTGCCGCGCTCATTGAAGGCGATCACCCGTGCATACGGCGGATAATAACGCAGGTCATCCCTGCGAATGCCGATCACTGCCGCCATCATGATGCGGCGGATGCGGGACATGGTGTAGCACTTTGCCTTGACACCTGCCAGCAGTTCATCCCAGCTGTTCGCATGCCTTGCCGCATAAATGCGGTTCTGCAGGGATTCGTTCACATCCGGAAGCTCCAGCAGCTCCTCGGGCTGCATGGTGCGGATGCGGTGCAGGATCAGTCGTTCCAGACGGCGAACATCTGCAATCTTGCCCTCGCTTGTACGCTGTGCGATCAGCTTTGCCGTTTCCTCCGGCACATACTCCACATATGCCATATCCCCTTCGGCAACGGACTTGCGTACAAAGCTTGCGCTTGCATACATATCACTTGGTTCCATGCTGTCATGAATGACGCACTGACGCTCAATGGTGAACGGATTGAAATGCGCACCTACCTTGTACATTGCCTTCATATACTCAATTGCCAGCATATTGTTCGGATCATGCATCATGCCCGCCACCTTGTTTCCGTAGCGCTGACGAACGATCTCCCACAATGCCGCCGGATAGGACTCACCCTGACGCATACGCTCACGAATGCGATCCTGATACTGCTGTGTTGTGGACAGCGATGCTTCTGTCAGCAGCTCCAGACACTCCAGATCACTGCAGGAGCTTCCGAAGCTCAGTTCATCGACAATGCCGATGTTGTTCAGGATGGACACCGCTCCCGTTGCATACAGCTCGGCTGTTGCATTGGAAAATGCAACAGGAAGCTCGATCACCAGATCCACACCATGCCGGATGGCAAGCTTCGCACGGTCAAACTTGTCAAGCAGCGCAACGTCGCCGCGCTGCACAAAATTGCTGCTGAGCAGGCCGATAATATGGGTTGCTCCGTTTTCACGGGTCTTGCGGATGTGATGCACATGTCCGTTGTGCATGGGGTTGTATTCGCAGATGATGGCACTGACTTTCATAATGGTTCTCCTTTGCTTTTGATAGGTTTTCTTCATTCCGCTGCATTTTTGAACGCAGCGGACAGATTTTTTTATGAAAATTCGAAAAAAGACTTGCTTTTTTTCAAAAAAAGTATATAATAGTAATGGTAATGCCTTTTTGGGCTATCAAATCAATTATTTTTTATCGAAAGGACGATTACATATGCTGATTCTTGTTGTAAACGCAGGCAGCTCCTCCCTGAAGTACCAGCTTCTGGACATGAAGGATGAGAGCGTACTGGCAAAGGGCAACTGCGACCGTATCGGAATTGACGGTCATATCGCACACAAGACCGCAGACGGCAGAAGCTATGCTGCTGACTGCAATTTCCCGACGCACACCGAGGCTTTCATGGAACTGGTAAAGGTTCTGACCACGGGTGATGCCGCTGTGATCAAGAGCATGGACGAGATCTCCGCTGTTGGTCATCGTATCGTACAGGGCGCTGAGATGTTCTCCGAAACCACACTGGTTACCGATGAGATCATCGACCAGATCGACGCTCTGCGTGAGCTGGCTCCCGTACACAACCATGCACATGCGCTGGCTCTGCGTGCCTGCAAGCAGGTTCTTCCGGAGAGCGTTCCGCAGGCTGTTGTGTTTGACACTGCATTCCACCAGACAATGCCTGAAAAGGCTTATATGTACGGCTTCCCGTATGCGGATTATGAGGAATACCATGTTCGTAAGTACGGCTTCCACGGCACATCCCATCGTTTTGTTGCAGCAGCACTGGCTGAAGCAATGGGCAAGCCTGTCAAGGATCTGAAGATCGTATCCTGCCATCTGGGCAATGGTTCTTCCATTACTGCAATTGATGGCGGCAAGTCCGTAGACACCACCATGGGCTTCACACCCCTTGACGGCGTACTGATGGGCACCAGAACCGGTGCGGTTGACCCGTCCGCTGTAACCTTCCTGATGGAAAAACACGGCTTCACACCTGCACAGATGTCCGACTACATGAACAAGAAGTCCGGCTTCCTGGGCGTATCCGGTGTTGGTTCCGACAACCGTGACGTTACCGCTGCTGCTGAGCAGGGCGACAAGAGAGCACAGCTTTCCAAGGACATCCTCGTATACGAGATCAAGAAGTACATCGGCGCATTTGCAGCTGCCATGAATGGTCTGGATGCAGTTCTGTTCACAGGCGGTATCGGTGAGAATGCTCCCGACGTTCGTGAAGCAGTTTGCTCCGACATGGACATTCTGGGCATCAAGATCGACGCTGTTGCAAACGCAGGCGTTAAGGGCAAGCTCGCAAAGGTTTCCCAGTCCGACTCCAGAGTTCAGGTTTGGGTTGTTCCGACAAACGAGGAACTGCTCATTGCCCGTGACACACTGGCACTCGTAACAAAGTAAGGCGCCTTGTATATCCATTATAACACCTAAAGCAAGGAATTGCAAGTGATTTCTTTGAAATCCGACAAAATACAGCGCACCCGAAATCAGGTGCGCTGTTTTTTAAAAACAGGGAGGGTTCATCATGGACGAAAAGGCACTGATGCAGGCGGCGATGGATGCAAGAGAACATGCCCACTGCAAGTATTCCGGATTTGCGGTCGGTGCGGCACTTCTGACGGCTGACGGTCAGATCTACACGGGCTGCAACGTGGAAAACGGCTCGTATTCGCTGGGATGCTGTGCGGAGCGCACAGCGATCTTCAAGGCGGTTTCGGACGGAAAACGGGAATTCTCCGCAATTGCCATCTGCGGCGCTCCGAAGGGGGAGCCTGCCGAAAAGCCCTGCATTCCCTGCGGTGCGTGTTTGCAGGTGATAGCGGAATTTTGCGGCAATGAGTTCCAAATTCTGCTGACGGATGGAATGCATACGCTGAAGGAATTTTTGCCGGTGCGGTTCGAATTATAGCAAAAAGGACGATGCTTTGGATGCATCGTCCTTCTTTCTTTTCGATCGAAACGTGCCTCTGCGAAGCAAGGCACGTTTCGGTAAGAAAATTGGCGCCGCGAGTAATGAATGTTCCTTACAGGAAATCCTACCCACGCGAATCGTCAGCGGCGACTCGCCGCTTAGTGGCAGTCCTCGCAATCAGGCACCTTACCGATGATCGGCTCGGGATCAATGCCCTGCTTTTCGTAGTAGTTCCACAGTGCGGACTTGATTGCCTGTTCTGCCAGAACGGAGCAATGCACCTTAACAGGCGGCAGACCGTCGAGTGCTTCCATAACCGCCTTGTTGGTCAGCTGCAGCGCCTCCTCAATGGTCTTGCCCATGATCAGCTCCGTTGCCATGGAAGATGTTGCAACCGCCGCACCGCAGCCGAAGGTCTTGAACTTGACATCCGTAATTACGTTGCCGTCGATCTTCAGATACATCTTCATAATATCGCCGCACTTGGCATTGCCGACCTCGCCGATGCCGTCTGCATTTTCAATTTCTCCCACGTTTCTGGGATTTGTAAAATGGTCCATTACCTTATCACTGTAAATCATAATTCCTTACCTCCTGTATATTTATACCAGACTGGTGCCTTCCTTACACATTCTTTCCCACATCGGCGACATTTCACGCAGACGGCTTACGACCTGCGGAATCACTTCCAGAATGTAATCCACATCCTCCTCGGTGAAATCTCTGTCGAAGCTCAGGCGCAGCGAACCATGCGCCACCTCGTGCTTGAGTCCCAGTGACAGCAGCACATGGGAGGGATCAAGCGAACCCGAAGTACATGCAGAACCGGAAGATGCGCACACGCCGAAATAATCCATCATCAGCAGCAGACTCTCGCCCTCAATGCCCACAATGGACACATTCACGTTGCCGCACAGACGCTGTTCACGGCTGCCGTTGAGTCTTGTCTGCGGAAGCTGCAGAATGCCGTCGATCAGCTTATCACGCAGGGGTGTCAGCTTTGCGATCTTGCCGGGAATATCCGCCGTTGCAATTTCAATTGCCTTGGCAAGTCCCATAATTCCGGCAACATTCTCCGTGCCGGCACGTCTGCCTGATTCCTGACCGCCGCCGTGCACGAGATTCGGCAGGATGACGCCCCTTCTCACATACAGCGCACCCACGCCCTTGGGGGCATGGAATTTATGTCCGGAAAGCGACAGCATGTCAATATTCTGCGCCTTGACGTCGATCTCCACATTACCAACAGCCTGTACCGCATCCGTATGGAACAGAACCTTATGCGCCTTACAGATAGCGCCGATCTCGGCAATCGGCTGGATGGTACCGATTTCGTTGTTTGCGTACATAATGGTGACAAGGGCAGTATCCTCACGGATTGCCTTTTCCACGTCCGCAGGATCCACAAGGCCATCCGCACTGACGGGGAGATAGGTCACCTCAAAGCCATGCTTTTCGAGATATTCGCAGGTGTGCAGCACTGCATGATGCTCGAACACGCTGGTAATGATGTGCTTTTTACCCTGTGCCGCAAGACGGTCACAGGTGCCCTTGATCGCCCAGTTATCGGATTCGGAGCCGCCTGCTGTAAAATAAATTTCATTCGCCTGCGCACCCAGACATGCCGCAACCCTTGCACGGGCATTATCAAGTGCTTCGTGGGACGCACGTCCCATTTTATAGATACTGGAGGCATTGCCGTACTGCTGCGTGAAATACGGCAGCATTTCCTGCAGAACCTCCTCGGATACTGCGGTGGTCGCCGCATGATCCGCATAAATCAATCGTTTTTCCATCGTTTTTTCCCTTCTTTTTTCAAAACAATCAGTGCAGAAGGACATTCCTCTGCCATTCTTTTTATTATACCACATTTTTTCAGAAAATGCAAGTTTATTAGCCTGTCTAACAGCGGCGAGTCGCCGCTGACGAGATTTCCTATTAGGTGCGGAGTCCGCACTGACGAGATTTCTTATTTGGCATTGCCTCCGGTTCTCTTGTCCGCAATGCGCTTTTGCCTTCGGCAAGCAGCGCAAAGCTGATTCCCCTTAAACTCCGCCGCACAAGGCGGCTTGGGTGCGGAGTCCGCACCGACGCAGTCACCTTGACAAGAAGAATCAGCAGTGATATAATTGAATAAAAAGTACAGCCCCACTGAGAAAGGATGCGCCATGGAAGAAACCGAAAAGAAACGCAAGAAAAAACGTGGTATTACCATTTCCATTTTTACCATTCTCGGTCTGATCGTCACGCTCACGCAGGCAGGGATGAAAATTCATGATTTCTACAAAAACCGTGAGATGCAGCATTTCTTCGGCGATTCCGCACAGTACATTACCGATCTGTCGGCGGATGAACAGGCGGAGCTGCTTGCAGCATATGATGTGATTATTCCTGAAAGTGAAGCTGATGCATACATTTCCGCATTCGGCAAAGCGGAGCAGAACGGGAATTACTGCGTGTGCTTCATCGAATTTGACGGCGTGGACAGCTATCAGGCGTTTTATGATGCCAACACCCACAGAGATCCGAGCATCAACCAGACCACCAACATCAAGGGCGAAACACATCTGATCTACGCCGAAAGGATCCTGCCGAGGGACAAGGAAAAGCAGAAGTATTCCGAATTATTTGATTCCTATTCCGAAAAGCGAAAATAACACTGATCCCCCAAATGTCGTGGCATTTGGGGGATTTTCATTATCTGTTGCTTTCGATGTAAGAATCCATGATTCTCGCCGCCATTGCCACAAGCTCGGCGCAGGGGCGTTTTTTGTAGTAGGCATCCGTTCTCAGCTCCGGCACATGGGAATCCGCACCGCCCGAAAGTCCGAGAAGCTCACGGCAGATGATCGAACCGTTTTCCTTGCGAAATTCCTCCGCAAGCTCCTGAATGCGCTTGTAATGCGCTGTTTTTCCTGCCTGATCATTCGGCTCGCTGTAGCCGTACAGCAGCCCTGCCACCATGAACATGCCGCTGACCGCACCGCAGACCTCACGCATCCGTCCCATGCCGCCGCCGAAGGAGGAGGACAGCGTCAGCGCCGTTTTTTCATCCAGTCCCGTCACGTCGCAGAATGCCAGCAGCACCGCCTGTGAACAGTTGTATCCCTGTTTAAAGAGTTCCCTTGCTTTTTCCTCGTGATTCATCCCGATCTTCCTTTCTATGAAAATGGGGCTTTCTCCAACTGTGAGAAAGCCCCGCTGCAATTTCTGTTATTTGCCCAGCAGCCACTCGTACATGCCCTCGTACTGGCATGCGGAGCTGTTCCATGAGAAATCCTTCGCCATACCACGGCGCACCATATCATCCCAGTTGCTGCGGTAATTGAAGTACACCGACTTTGCATAGTTGACCGTATTGAGGAAATCCTCCGCATAGAACGGCCCGAACGTAAAGCCCGTACCCGTCAGTTCAAATTCATTGTACGGCTCAACGGTATCCTTCAGACCGCCTGTTTCACGAACCAGCGGAATGGAACCGTAGCGCAGCGAGATCAGCTGCGTCAGACCGCACGGCTCAAACAGGGACGGCACGAGCATCATGTCCGCTGCCGCATACAGCTTATGCGCCAGTGCGTCATTGTAGCAGATATTCGCCGAAACTCTGTCGGGATAACGCCCTGCAAAATAGCGGAATGCATTTTCATAATTCGGATCACCCGTACCGATCAGCACGAACTGTGTATGCTCATCCATAAAGCGGTCGAACACATCGCACAGCAGATTCAGACCCTTCTGATCGGTCAGTCTGGAGATCAGACCGATGAGCATTTTGCCCTCATCCTGCTGCAGTCCAAGCTCTGCCTGAAGCTTGAGCTTGTTCTCCTTCTTGCCCTCCAGCACATCCTTGGTGCCGTATTTGCAGAAGATCTTGTCATCCGCCTGCGGATCGTACACGTCATAATCAATGCCGTTGACAATACCGCGCAGCGACTGCGATCTTGCAGAAAGCAGACCTTCCAGCTGTTCGCCGTACTGCGGTGTCTTGATCTCCTCGGCGTAGGTGTCGCTCACCGTTGTGATATAATCCGCATACACCAGACCGCCCTTGAGCATGTTGGCATCCCTGTGAAATTCCAGCTTGTCGGGAGTGAACATATAATCCGGCAGACCGGTATTGTATTGGAATGTCTTAATATCCCACACCCCCTGGAAGCGCAGGTTGTGGATGGTCATGATGGATTTCACGCCCTGATAGAACGGATGAGTCGCAAAGGTACTGTGCATCAGCACGGGAATCAGACCCGTCTGCCAGTCATGGCAGTGGATGATCTCCGGATGGAATCCGATGACGGGCATCATCGCCAGAACCGCCTTGCAAAAGAACGTGAAGCGCTCAATATCCCACTTCAGGTCGCTGCCATAGGGGGTTGCACCGCTGAAATAATACTCGTTATCTACGAAATAAAACTTAATGCCGTCATATTCATACTCCATAATGCCGACATGCTCCTGCCTGTCCGCGTAGTCCATATAGAAATGGTGACGATAATGGAAGAAATTACGGAAACGTGCCGGAATACAGGTATAGTACGGAATGATGACACGCACATCAAAACGGGATTTGTCAAGGCTCTTGGGCAGTGCGCCGACAACATCGGCAAGACCGCCCGTCTTGATGAACGGAACACATTCGGAAGCGGCAAATAAAATATTGGTCATGAGAAATCCCTCCTCAATTCATTGTTACCCTTATTATACTCCATTTTCGGCGTATCGTCAAGAGAGGTTGGCGTTTTTTCATCTTTTGCATGCTGAAAATATACAGATCCGACATATTCCGCCCCAAACAACTTTTTCAGGCATGCAGGGGGATTTTTGCGGTATTCTGGGATAATCCGCCAGAAAATCGGCTTGCGCAAATTCTATGCACTCTTTATCTAAAATTATACGGAAATCATGATGCAATCTTGTGTTAAATGCGGAAATTTCGGATTTTTCATTGACGAAATCTGCTTGTTACGCTATAATATATCCATAACAAGCGAAATTTTCACAAAACACAGAAAGGTGAGAAAAATCATGACATATCATGAACTGGTAAAAAAAGTACAGGATACCCTGACCGCTGTTGACGCATCCGCAGTCAGCGAGCATATCGCTGTACAGGTGAACGTAACGGGGGAGGCTGAGGGCATTTTCTATATCGAAGCTGCTGAGGGCAAGCTCAATGTTGAACCCTATGATTATGTTGACAGAGACGCTCTGGTTGCAGCATCCGAGGAATCCCTCCTCGCTGTAATGGCAGGCAAGCTGAATGTGGAGCAGGCAATTGCGGACGGCACCATTTATTTCGAGGGCAACTTCGACAAGATGGCAATGCTCAGCGCAGTATTTGCACAGCTTCCCGTAAAGAAGACCAAAAAGGCAGCTTCCAAGAAAACTGCTGCTGAGAAGAAGCCTGCTGCAAAGAAGCCCGCAGCAAAGAAGACGACCAAGAAGGCTGCTGCAAAGGCTGAGGCTGTTGAAACAGTAGCAGCTCCCGTGGAAACTCCTGCTGCTGAAGCACCGGCTCCCGCTAAGCGTAAGTGCACCAGAACAAAGAAAGCAGAAACTGCTGCTGAAGCTAAGCCTGCTGCAAAGAAAACCAGAAAGACCAAGAAGACGGAGGAAACAACAGAGGCATAATGCTCCTGTTCCGATTTTCGAAGCATGATCCTGCCGTGATCGCACGGCAGGATTTTTGTATCCGAAAAAACAGAAAAAGACACAGCGAAGACGCCATGTCTTTTTCGGTAAAAAATAAGAGAAAGAGGTTAGAAATAATTTTCTATTTCCATTATACCAGAAAGTTCAGCCGTTTACAAGTGATTTTTCAGGTTATTTTAAAAATTCATAATTTTTGTTTATTTGCACAAAAATATAGAGTTGATTTTTGTGAATATGTATGAATCAAAGAGGTGCTGCAGAAAAAAATGCGGGGAACACTTGCAATTTTTCTGAAACTGTGCTATAATGAATCCATGTGAATGCTCGGATGATCCGCAGCATATTTCGGAATATAGGTGTGCGGGCCCTGTGCAATGGAACGCCGTGAACCATGTCAGGCGGGGAACCGAGCAGCATTAAGCGGATTGCTTCATGTGCCGCAGCAAGCCTGCACACCTATGTTCCGAATTTTTTTGAAAAGCACTGAACAAAGCATCGGTTCGGTGTTTGGGAAAGGCAAAACCATCGGGGCGGTGATTCCCCATGACCGGAGGAAGCGCTATGTATCAGGCTTTATACCGCAAATGGAGGCCGCTGAGCTTTGCGGACGTGCTTTCACAGCCGCAGGTTACGACCACCTTGCAAAATCAGATAAAAAACGGCACAACTGCCCATGCCTACCTGTTCACAGGCTCAAGAGGTACGGGTAAGACGACCTGTGCCAGAATTTTGGCAAAGGCTGTCAACTGTGAGCATCCGCGTCCTGACGGGAATCCCTGTCTGGAATGTGCGATCTGTCGTGATGCAGAAAATGCGGTGCTGTCCGATCTGATCGAGATCGACGCCGCTTCCAATAACAGCGTCGAGGACATCCGTGATCTGCGTGACGCAACGGTCTATACGCCGGAGCGCTGCAAATTCAAGGTGTACATCATCGACGAGGTGCATATGCTCTCTCCGAGCGCCTTTAATGCACTGCTCAAGATTATGGAAGAACCGCCGGAATATGTCAAATTTATTCTGGCAACCACGGAGATCCACAAAGTCCCCGCAACTATTATTTCCAGATGCCAGCGGTATGATTTCCGCAGGATCCGACAGGAGGATCTGGTCAAGCGTCTGTGCGAGATCGCTCAGCACGAAGGCATTGCTCTGGAAAAGGATGCGGCTGAGCTGATGGCTCGTCTGTCCGACGGCGGCATGCGTGACGCAATTTCTCTGCTTGACCGCTGTTCCGCTTATGGCGAAACAATTACTGCGCAGATCACTGCCGAGGCAGCGGGTGCTGCCGGTCGTGAATATCTGCTGACCATACTCGATGCCCTGCATGCAGGCGATACGCCCAAAATGCTGCAAACGGTTGCACAGCTCCACGATGCGTCCAAGGATCTGCAAAGACTTTGTGAGGAACTCATTCTGATGCTTCGTGATGTGATGCTGCTCAAGGCAACGGGGGATATTTCCCTGCTGCACTGCATGGCGGACGAAATTCCTGCACTGCAAAAGCTGGCAGCAGAAAGCGACATGGATACTGTCATGGCACAGCTTACCGCTATGCAATCCTGCAGAGAACGCATGGGCAGGGCTGTCAATCGCCGTGTGGAACTGGAAATGACGCTCATTCGCATTGGAAGCAAACTTCCTGCTGCTGCGTCCGCTGCAACCGCACCTTCCGCAAATGCGGCGGAGGTTCAGGCGCTGCAGGAACGTATCGCACAGCTGGAAAGCCGTGCGGCACGAAGCGATATATCGCCGGAAGAAGCCGAAGTTACCAAGCCCCATGTATCGCCGGTGCCCGAACCGGAACCTGAGGTGGACTTCAAAAGTCTGCGCAGCGAGGATTTCAAGCCGCTTGCGCAGTGGCCTGAAATTCTGGAAGAATGCGGCAGACTCAACCCTGCGGTACTCGGCACGCTTGCCGGTTCCAATGCGGTGGTCAACGCCAATATCATTCTGATCGTAGCGGAAAATCCATTTTTCCTGACAATGTTCAAGGACAAGCACAACGCCAGAACACTGGGGGATGCGGTTCAGAATATTCTCGGAAAGCGCTACGTCATCCGTGCAAAATGCTCGGCGGCGGCTGCAAAGCCAAGACCCGTGCAGGAAATGCTGGAAAAAGCAAAGAACAGCGGTATTTCAACAACCGCTGTCACATAAACGGAACTGCCCCTGCGGACAGTTCCGATGAAAATGAACTTTTAAAAAGGAGTAATTATTATGAGAGCAAGAGTACCGAAGAACATGGGCGGAGGCGCCCAGAACATGAATTCCATGATCCGTCAGGCACAGAAGATGCAGGATCAGATCACAGAGCTGCAGGAAGACATCGAGGCTCGTGATTTCTCTGCAACCGCAGGCGGCGGCGCTGTTGAAGTTGTTGTCAGCGGTAAGAAGATCATCAAGTCCCTGACCATCAAGCCTGAGGTTGTAGATCCTGAGGATATTGAAATGCTGCAGGATCTGATCATCAGCGCAGTAAATGAAGCTGTAAATCAGGTAGAACAGACCACAGAGGACGAAATGAGCAAGATCACCGGCGGCGTTTCCCTGCCCGGCTTGTTCTAAGAATGGCAGCGCATGACGCTCTGCCCCTCGTCATTTTGACTGAACAGTTTGCAAAATTGCCGGGTATCGGGATGAAAACCGCTGCCCGGCTTGCTTATCATGTGATGTCCATGGAGGCGGCAGATGTGGAGGAATTTGCGCAGGCACTGCGCAACGCCAAGAAAACCGTGCATTATTGCAGCTGCTGTGAAAATCTCACCGATCAGGCGCTTTGTCCCGTCTGTGAGGATGAAACCCGTGACCGCAGCACCATCTGTGTGGTGGAAACCCCGAAGGATATTGCCGCTTTTGAGCGCACGGGCGAATACAGGGGCACTTACCATGTGCTGCACGGACTGATCTCCCCCCTGCGGGGCGTACTTCCGGATGATCTGAAGATCCGCTCCCTTTTGCAGCGTGTGCAGGCAGGCGGTGTTTCGGAAGTGATCATGGCAACCAACCCCACTGTAGAAGGCGATGCTACCGCCGCATATGTTTCCCAGCTGCTCAAGCCCCTTGGCGTGACGGTGAGCCGTCTGGCATTTGGTCTGCCCGTGGGAGGTATGCTGGAATTTGCGGATGAAGTGACGCTGTACAAGGCACTCGAAAACCGAAATGAGATCTGATACCATTTACTCCAAGCTGGAATCGCAGCTTGGAGTTTTTTGTGGAATGTTTTTGTCGCAAGTCTTGAAATTCATGCAATTCGTCCTATTTTTTTGTGCAGTACGCACAAAAAATATGAAGAAATTTCTATTACAAAAATTGTAAAAAGGCGTTTTCTTAACATGGAGTTCACAAAATTGGAAGTGAACTGTGCTATAATTTATGGTATAAAGGAAGGATTGACGGATTTGCAGGGGCAGATCCGTTATGAAAAATGTACTTTTGAAAGGATGATATACCATGTTTTCTAAGACAATGACAAACCGCATGAAAGCGGCAGCAATTGCAGCTTTGATGTGCGTATCCGTTGCAGCTACTTCTGTTTCGGTTATGACAAACTCCCTGCCTGTAGACGCTGTTTCCATTGGCGAAACACTGAAGGTTAAGGGCGTGTACAGAGGAACTACCGTGGACATCGGTACAAATCTCGATGCGATCACATTCACGCTGGTTGCGGACTACACGGGCAATTTCAGCTATGGTTTCGGTATCGGCATCACAAAGGATCCGTACTGGAAGGAATGGGACGGTTCCAAGGGCAAATGGGTTGCAGAGGCTCCCGGCACTGATGTTGCAGTTGTAGAGGGCGAGGAATTTACCGTTACCATCGACACCTCCTCTCTGGATCTGAAGTATGATCCTGCATCCTCCCAGTATCCGGGCGAATATGAATTCCGTAACTACTACAGCGGCACGGGCGGCAAGGTAGAGATTATCTCCGCAGTTTCCGGCAAGGGCAGCGGCAGCACTAAGCCCACAGATCCGGATGATGACCCCGGCAGCAGCGGCGGCAGCGGAAGTGCCATCACCGATGGTTCCACCAGCAAAAACAAGAAAAGCGGCGATTGGAGCTTCAAGGACAACAAGGACGGCACAGGTACCATGACCGCAACACAGGCAAGACAGCTCGGTGATCTTGGCTATGTGCTGACGGCAGGTTATGACGAGGATTATTATGCGGCTGAGGGCGAGGCTCCCGGTGAGGATGATCCGATCAACAGCCACAAGTTCTCCTATTCTGATTTCGGCGTATCCGGCAGCATCGGCCCTAAGACAATGGATGATGTTGCTGATGAGGACAGAGACAATATCACCATTGAATCTCTGGAAGCTACCATCACAAGCGATGTTCCGATCAAGAGATTCATGTACGGCGGCGGTCTGAACGTTCTCAACGAATCCCCTGCCGATGTGGAATCCGCTAAGCGCATTGCAGGCATGGAAGGCAAGGACAATGCAGGCTACTGGTACAATGACATGGGCGAGGAGAAGCTTGAAGAAGCAATCGACGCCGGTGCGGAATTTGAAATCGAAGTTGGTCAGGGCTATGACGTGGAGGCATCCACAAAGAATCCGCTGGGCGAATATTTCAATGTGATCTGGGATGTTCCGCAGCAGGTACAGCCCTATGTCAACAGCGGTCAGATCTCCTTCCAGTTCTGGTACGGCGAGGAAGATGCGGAGGAATACACCGCACTTGAAGAAGTGACCATGGAAGAAGCTGTGCTGACCTACACAGAGAAAAAGACCTTTGACTATACGGATACTGCAAGTGCAGACGTTGACGCTACACTGGAAGCAGGCGGCGATATGGCAGGCGTAGCGTATGCAGACCTCGGTCTGGACGCTAACAGCAAGGTGGGCGCAGTGGTATTCACACTGGATGTTGGTTCCGACCTTGACAAGCTGGTTTACGGCATTGGCACCTCCGTTGGCGATGATTTCCAGATGTGGGCTGACGGCGAAGGCGGCGATAAGTGGAACTGCGTTCTGACCGATGTGAAAGCCGGCACTGTTGAGATCTGCTGGATCGTTCCGAACGGCGTTGACATCAACGAGCAGTACGGTAATATTCAGCTTGGCTACTGGTACGGCGGCAAGGACGGCGATGAGCTGGATGAAATCACGTTGGAATCTGTAGACGTATACTACGCACAGGAGGAAGCTCCCACAGAGCCTCCGACGACCGAACCTCCCACGACAGAGCCTCCGACAACGGAACCTCCCACGGAGCCTGCGCTGGAAGCTGACTACGGCGATGTAGACTGCAACGGCAAGGTTGACATTCTGGACATCATCGTTCTGAACAGAAACCTGCTGGGTACCGGAGAACTGACGAAACAGGGACAGCTCAATGCTGACGTTGACCTTGACAAGAAGCCTTCAGCAAAGGATTCACTGAGTATTCTCAAGTACATTGTAAAGCTGATCGACAAGCTTCCCGTATAGTGGCAGGTCGCCGATGGCGAATTACATGAAAAAACTAAAAGCTCACCCTTGCGGGTGAGCTTTTATTTATTCAGTTTTGATCTTGTTCGCATCGGGGGCGTCATTCTCCTGCTGGGAAATGAACCGTTCTGCAAGCGTCTTGGTAATGCTCGCACAGACACCCACCTGCATGACCAGATCGTAAATTCTGTCGGAAATCCGTTCCTGCTCCTGCAAAAGGGGAATTGCCACGCTATCGGTATTATCCGCTACAAACTGGTACGCCTTAAGCTGGTTGACCACGAACGAATTATACCGTATCCGCAGCATTTCACCCTCCAAATCGGGCGGAAACATCTTCTGAATGGCGGAAATTCCCAGCGCATCCTTGAGCGAACAGATCACCACCAGATATGCAAGATGGGCTTTGCCGTATTTCTTCTTCACGGGCGGCGGCATAATGCGCATCTTGACGTAGTTGTTGATCATCGAAGCTGTCACAACCTTTTCCTCGCCGCCGTCGCCGATCGCAAGATAGCGATTGATCAGCACGATCATCTGATCCATATAAAGCTCCAGATCCGGAAAATCCTCCCATTTCGGAAGCTGAAAACGTCGCAGCATCGAGGAAACCTCGTGATAGTAGCTGCTGAAATTGTCCTTGTCGTAGCGCATAATACACCTCCTGATTCCAAGTTCATTCCTATTATACCATCTTTTCGTATCTTTGTCCAGAAGAAATTCGGAAAATATCAAAAAAATATTTTCAGAAAACCACTTGACAAAATACCGCATATGATGTAATATAGTATTAGATACCAGATTCAAATTATAGCTGTGAAAGCGGCAATTCTGCCAAAGCTGCAGCAATCAGTATAAAGGAGCGAGAACAATGAGTGAATTTGTGATAATTACAGATGGCCCGTGCGACCTGCCGGCAAGCTACTGCGAGGAACATCGTGTGACGGTTGTTCCGCTGTATGTCAGCATTGCATCTGCCGCACCCGTGCATTTTCCGGCAGAAACATTTGACACCAAGGCATTTTACGATTCCCTGCGTGAAACGATTCCGGTAAAGACTTCCGCACCGAGCATGGACGATTTCAAAAAATACATGCTGCCCTTTCTGCAGGACGGCAAGGACATCCTGTATGTAGGATTTTCCGCTAAACTCAGTGCCACATTCAATGTTGCAAGACTGGCTGCGGAAGAACTGATGGAAGCATATCCGCAGAGAAAAATCCTTTGTCTGAACAGCAAATGTGCATCCCTCGGACAGGGCTTGTTTGTAACGCTTCTGGTGGATAAGCGTGAAAACGGCTGCACACTGGAAGAAACCTTTGCATACGGCGAGAAGATGGTTCCCCGTATCCGCCACTGGTTCACGGTTGCGGATCTCATGCACTTAAAGCGCGGCGGAAGAATCAGCAGCAGCACGGCAATTCTTGGTACGATGCTGCAGATCAAGCCCATTCTTCGTGTCAACGAGGAGGGCGGTCTTGAGCCTTACAGCAAGGTTCGAGGCAGACGCACAGCGCTCAAAGAGCTTGCGGATTATGTTGGTGAGAACATGGTTCCCGACACACTGACAGCCATCAGTCATGGTGATTCGGAGGAGGACGCACTGTTTGTGCGTGACATTCTCCGTCGGAAATACGGCGTCAAGAAGACCATGATCAACCTGATCGACCCGATCGTCGGCGCACACAGCGGCCCCGGAACGATTGCGGTATTCTATGTGGATAAAAACGAGCAGTAATATCATCTCCCTGCATTCGCAGGGGGCGGGTTGAGGGTGCGGCAGCACCCTCTTTCTTTTTCCCTCCCCTCTGGGGAGGGGCAGGGATGGGGCAAATTTAGGCGAAACATCCCCTTTTTACATGTTGAATCTTGCTTGTACAGGAAAAGAGGCTTCCCATTGCAGGGAAGCCTCTTTTATTGCATTTAGTTGGTTTCGGTTTTTTTATCCACACGCTCCAGTGCAATCTTGTACACACCGGAAGCCCAGACTCCGTTCGTGTTATTGAACGAAATCAGCGGATCACGGGAGAAGGATGTGATCTGATCGGCATTGTGATTCATCAGATCCACTGTCAGCTCAATATCCGCTGTGCTGAGCTCATCCAGTTCCTCAGGCAAACCGATCACCGTAATGGTCACTGCCTTCGTAATCACCTTAAAATCATAGCCGCTCGGTTTGTTGATCACCGTAACATTGTCGGCATTCACAATAAACTCACGTTCCTCAAGTCCCTCGCTGTCCAGCGTCAACGTAACCTGCTGCAAGCCGCTCTGGTTGATGACGCCTTCCTTTTCAGGAACATTGAACGTCGTGCTGAAATTGAGTCCGATTTCCTCCAGCTTAATAAAGCCAAGGTGCCAGTTTTCCTGATTTGCCAGTGCGGCATTGTTGGAAGCAAGCGTGATCGTTTCCGTGGACAATTTCAGACGTTCCCTGAGCCACTTCATGTTTTCCTCGCCAAAGTTGCTCGGTACATTGCGTATCTCATACGTCAGCGGCAATTCCGCCTGCGTCAGTACAGGAATATCAATTTTGAAATTCGTCACAGGAATCGTCAGCTTTTCTGCATCAAGCAGGGAATTTTCCTTGTTATAGAGGATAACATCACTCGTGTACAGCACATAGGAACCGTCGATTTCCTCCTTTTTGTCGGAGTTTGCTACCACACGGTCGATCTCGTCAAGCTGTGCGGTAGGGCCGGTGATCTCAATGGTGGACGGGGTGCATGTCGCTTCATTCAGGGTATGTCCGGGAGTAATGACAATGTTCGGGAATGCCGGTTCAACCGTGAACGAACGTGTTTCGATTCTGTCAAAGGTCACATTCGTATGGGCAGGGCTGACATTTTTCACCTCAAAGGACACGTTTGCATCGCTTCGAACGTCGATTTCCAGCGGAAACTCGCCCGTACCCGTAACATTCTCTACCACGGCATATGCCGTCAGATTTTCCTCCGTCAGCACACCGATCTTGGAACGGTTGCCCTCGATCTGTACTGTCACCGTTTCCACATCGTAGGAAACCACGCTCAGACCATTTGCACCTGCCTGCGTTCCCTCCAGTTCCACCTTCAGCGGAATATTGTAGAAGGTCTTGGGGGTTGTCGGATAAAGGGTAACAGAAATCGTAAACCAGATCAGAATTGCAAATGCAATGGAAAGCACGACCGTTGCCGGCTTGCTTTGCGTCAGCCTATCAAACGTTCCCTTGATCTCATGCATTTTTTTCATCTGCACCCTCCTTTCCCTTTCCTCGCAGTCTGGAAGAAAGACGGATCTTGCCCTCAGTCTGCTTCGGGATCAGATGTTCTGTCAACAGATGATGCAGCTTGTCACGAGTATAATTGCGTGTAAGATTGCCATTTTCCGCTACAGAGATCTGTCCTGTTTCCTCAGAAACCACAATGACCAGCGCATCGGAATTTTCACTCATGCCAATTGCGGCACGATGACGGGAACCGAGCTTTTTGTTGATCAGTTCCTCTTTCTGAGGCTTGGGCAGGAAACATGCAGCTGCAAGGATCATGCCGTCACGCATAATAACTGCACCATCGTGCAGAGGTGTTTTCGGATAGAAAATATTGCCAAACAACTCCTTGCTGGGCTGTGCGTTGATGATCGTACCATTCTCGATCTGTTCGCCCAGCTTGGTCTTTTGCTCAATGACGATCAGCGCACCGGTGCAGGTGGAACTTAATTCCACACAGGAATCACAGATGGCATCAATGGCAGTTTCCCACTTTGCAGTCATCTCATCGCTTGTACCGCCGAATCCCAGAGATTTCAGACCGAACTGTGTATGTCCGAGCTTTTCGACAGCACGGCGGATCTCAGGCTGGAAAATGATCATCAGGGCAAGGATGCCGATGCTGAACGTTGCTTCCAGAAGATATGTAATCGCTTTCAGTTTAATGGTAGCGCTGATTGCATAAACAATGACCAGAAAAACAATGCCCTTGAACAGTGGGCCTGCTCTGGTTTCACGGATGAACTTGAAAACATAATAAATCAGGTAGGAAAGCAGCGCAATGTCCAGAAAGTCCACGGGATTCATGGTGCGCACCACACTGTATAACGATTCCAGAATATCATTCAAAGACATTTGCTCACTTCCTTTCTGTTCTTTGTCTTTCTTATGTACGAGGGCGAAAGCCCTCTATTTACATCATACCACAAATCCGAATCTTTTGCAAGTGTTCTTCAAAATTTGTGCGTATTTTTTCACATGAAATTATTGTTATCCGCAGCGATCTGCTTTACAGCTGCTGCCAGCCGCTGCACATCCTGCGGCTTGCTGAACACGGACGGCGCAAAGCGAACCGTACCCTCCTCCGTGCCGAGCGTATGGTGCGCCAGCGGCGCACAGTGCAGACCCGCACGCAGGCAAAAACCCTGTTTCGCGAGCAATTCTGCCGTTTTTTCCGAAGGCAGTCCCTTCACATTAAACGAAACGATGGGAACATAGTCCGCACGGCTGCTGCGATAGACGGTCACATCCGGAATTGCGGATAATTGTGCAATCAACAGCTCGCACAGCGCCGACTCTGCACGGAACAGATTGGAAATGCCTTTTTTTCGGACAAATTCCAGTCCTGCCTTTACGGACGCTGCACCGATGACATTGAGTGTGCCGCATTCTAAACAATCGGGCAGGAAATCCGGCTGCTCCGGCTGATTCGACAAACTGCCCGAACCTCCCTGCATCAGCGGCGGCAGGGAGAATTTCCCGTCGGAAATGAGCATACCGGTTCCGGTAATGCCGTACAGCCCCTTATGCCCTGCGGTGCAGAGAATATTGATGCCGTCGGACAGCGATACCGGCAGGATGCCGCAGACCTGCGCTCCATCTGCGATCATGCAGATGCCGCGGTCACGGCAAAGTGCAGCAATTTCCCTCCAAGGGAGGATCTGCCCTGTCACATTGCTTGCCAGTGTGCAGATGACGGCTTTCGTATCGGGACGCAGCTGGGAAGCAAAGCTTTTCACGGTTTCCTCCGCTGATTCTTTCACAGCGGCAATGCTATATCGGATCCGTCCCTTTTTCGCCAGTGCATACACCGGCCGCAGGACGGAATTGTGTTCAAGATTGCTGATGACAAAATGCCCGCCGCCCTCTGCCATTCCCTGAATGGCAAGATTCAGCGCATGGGTACAGTTGAGGGTAAAGACCACCTGCTCCGGCTGCACACCGAAAAATTCCGCTGCGGTTTCCCGTGCCGCATACACCAGATCAGAGGTTCTCGCGGCAATCGGATGGCCGCCCCGTCCGGCGCTGCCATAGCGCACGATTGCCTTTTCCACGGCAAGCCGCACCTCGGGGGGCTTGGGATAGGTGGTTGCCGCATTATCGAAATTGACGATCATACGCCGCCACGCTCAATTCTTATACTGCGCACCGGAATGCCTTCACGTTCCAGCAGCTGCTGCGCTTGGGTACAGTCCCCAACAATGCGCAGACTGAAGCCGCAGCCGTCCTTTGCGGTGGTGCTGCGGATGACTTCAGCGGAAAAATCATTTGCAGTCAGAATCCGCTGTGCCTTGCGTGCCAGCGTATCGGATGGCATGACTGCTCTGCATATCATAGTATCACCCCTTCATATTGGTATACTACAGTTTATGCAAAGCAGCACGGAAGTGTACGAAACAAACTATCCCTGTTTTTTCAGAAGCAGCACCACACAGTGCGCCGAAATACCTTCCTCACGTCCTGTAAAACCAAGGCGTTCCTCAGTAGTTGCCTTGACGCTGACGGAAGTCACGGGCACGCCGCACACACCGGCGATGTTCTCACGCATTTTGTCGATGTGGGGCGCAAGCTTCGGCTTCTGCGCAAGAATGACAGCGTCGAGATTCCCAACAACATAGCCGTTTTCATGAATCAACTCCACCACATGCCGCAAAAGCTCCAGACTATCCGCACCCTTGTAACGGGGATCTGTGTCGGGAAAATGCTTGCCGATGTCGCCCAGCGCCAGCGCACCAAGCAGGGAATCCGAAATGGCATGCAGCAGCACATCCGCATCGGAATGCCCCAGAAGTCCCAGAGTATGGGGTATCTTCACGCCGCCGAGAATGAGGTCACGTCCCTCGACAAGCTTATGCACATCGTATCCATGTCCGATTCTGATCATAACAGCACCTCCGCAATTGCCCGATCTTCGGGCGTTGTCAGTTTGATATTCGTATAGTCCCCGACCGTCATATACACCTTGCCGCCGATGGCTTCAACCAGCTGGCAGTCATCGGTGAAGTCGAGTTCATGCTCCATTGCAAAGTCCACAGCCTCGAAATACAGGCGTTTCCGGAACACCTGCGGCGTCTGGGTGATGTAGAGTGACGGGCGATGGGGGGTATCAACGATCAGTCCGTCATCCACCACCTTGATGGTATCCTTCACGGGCACGCCGAGCGTTGCGCCGCCGAACACACGGGCATCCTTGATGACCTTTGCGATATGTTCAGGCTTCACAAGCGGCCTTGCGCCGTCATGAATGGCGATATATTGCGATTCCTTGGAGACAAGCCTCAGCCCCTCCATCACGCTTTTCTGGCGTGTATCGCCGCCCTCGGTGATGGCGGCGAGCTTGGAAATGCCGAGTTTTTCGGCGGTTTCCTGAATCACCGCATTGTTTTCGGCTTTTGTGACAATAATGATCTCTGCCACATCGGGGCAGTTCTGGAACGCACGCAGGGAATGTCCGATGACATTGGTATCCCCAAGTTCCAGCAGAATTTTATTCACGCCGCCCATGCGTGTGGCATTTCCGGCACAGACCAGAATCACGGAAGTATCCGCAGAGTGGGTGGTTTCCGACATAATGAACCTCCTGTTTTTATCAAATTTTTCCTATTTTTAGTATAGCACACCCAAAAGGGGCTGTCAAGCAGGGTTGGCAAATTACAGCGGACAGCGCACTCCCGTTTGCAGCTTGCAAAATATGCCGACATGTGGTATAATATAGCAAATACAAACGATCGGAGGGAACGCCCATGAAACAAAAATTCCGTCTTTGGACGGTTTTGCCCATGCTCTGCCTGCTGCTTTGCGCATGTGCAGTGAATCATGAAAATCCCGATAATTCGGATTCCGCAGCCGAATCCCTCACCGAGGGTGCATATACCGACACACAGCCTGTTTCCGAAACACCATCCGAATCTTCCGAAACTTTAGCGGAAACTTCAACAGAAACAACAACAACAACAACTACTACTACTGCTACCACCGCAGCAGAGACCGCGACTTCCGCAGAAACGACCACACTGTCCGAAACAGAGCCTGTGCATTCGCCGCTGTACATTGAAGGCGTATCCGTGGAGGATGTGCTGCTGTACTTCAACGAAGTCTGCCTTGACTGCGAATTTTCCTATGGCGGTGATTCCGGTGTGGTTCAGAAATGGATGCAGCCCATCCGCTACAAGGTGCATGGTGACGCCACCGACAAGGATATGGCGGCGCTTGCGGATACGGCGGCACAGCTGAATGCGATTCCGGGATTTCCGGGATTGGTGGAAGCACAGGAGGACTGGGAAACGATGCTTCCCATCTATTTCTGTGACGGACCGGAACTCGTGGATCGAATGGGCAGTAATTTCACGGAGGATAACTGGGGGGCAACGACCTTCTGGTACGAAGAAAATATGATTTATGACGCAATTATCTGCGTCAGAAGCGACATTGACCAGTTCAGCCGAAATTCCATCATCATTGAGGAGATCTACAACACGCTCGGCCCCGTGCAGGACACGGAGTATCGGACGGATAGTGTGATCTACCAGTACTCCAACGACAACCAGGCGATGTCGGAAGTGGATGTGCTGCTGCTCCGGCTGCTGTACCATCCGGATATGCTCTGCGGCATGAATGCCGCAGAATGCGAAACTGTCATCCGCAGTCTGTATTATTAAGAAAAATCACCGCACAGAGCTGTTGCAGCTTTGTGCGGTGTATTTTTATCAGAAAATATCCTTTTTGCTCTTGATATATCTGCGAATCAGCACGAAAATGATGGTCAGCAGACACAGCACAAGGAAGATCGGCACAAGCCACTTGTTCGTGTTCTCGTCCTCGGCGGATTTCATTTCCGTCCAGAGATTCTGCATGAGCAGATTGGCTTCGTCGGAGAGATTGACAAATACTGTTGTTTTCTCCGCGATAAAATCCTGATCGGGATAGGACACCGGATCGTTCTGCGTTTCTTCGTCGAGCATCTCAAATGCAGCGGAATGGGGCGTGGAATAGCAGATATAGTCGATATTGGCAAAGGCAATATCCGGCTCGCACATGAAATTGATGTACATTTCTGCCGCTTCCTTCTGCTTTGCGCTCGTGGGAATGCACATCGCATCCACGAACAAGTTGGTACCGCTTTTGGGGACAACGAAGTTCAGATCCTCGTTTTCCTCCATAATTGTCAGGGCATCGCCTGCATAATACGGTGCGATCAGTGCATCGCCCGCACCCATCTTGTCAAAGATCTCATCCATGACATATGCCTGCACGACATGCTTCTGTTCCTTGAGCTTGTCGGCGCATTCACGCAGTTCCTCCTCGTTCTCCGTATTGATGGAGTAGCCGAGCAGTGACTGTGCGATCATGAACGCATCACGGGGATTGTCAAACATCAAAATCTGGTCAAGGTAGGTTTCATCCCAGAGAATATCCCAGTCAATGTCCTCCTCGTCCATGTCGATCATGGTCGTATCGTAGATAATACCAACCGTACCCCATGTGTACGGAACACTGTAGGCATTGTCGGGATCGTAGGCAAGATTGCGGAAATTGGGCATAATGTAGCCGGCATTGGGGATGTTGGAGTAATCAAGCTTCTGAATCATGCCCTCCTTGATCATTTTGCTGATCATATAGTCGGAGGGGATGATAATGTCATAGCTTGCACCGCCGCCCTTGATCTTTGCGTACAGCTCCTCGTTTGTGGCAAAGTTGGTATAATTCACCTTGATGCCCGTGAGCTTGGTAAATTCCGCATTGACATTCAGCGTTCCCTCGTCCGCACCGGTGGAGATATACTCGCCCCAGTTGTAGACATTAATGGAAATGCCGTCGTCCTTAAAGCGTGTGTAGTATTCCGGATCGGAAACAGTCAGGGTCTGCGCCTCAACTTCTTCCTCCTCGATTTCCTCGGATTCCTCCGGCGCACAGCCGGTCAGGAAGCTGAGCATCATCACAGGCAGGAACAGGAGGGATAAGATTTTTTTCTTCATGTTCACGCCCCCCTATATGTGCCGTTTTTCTTTGCGGCTCTGCTTTCGAGAATATTCTTGACAATCAAAATGACCACAACGACAATGAAAATGAGCGTGGACAGGGCATTGATCTCGGGAGAGATCTTGCGTCTTGTCATGGAGTAGATCGTAATCGGCAGCGTCTGCGATGTCGAACCGGTGGTGAAATAGCTGATGACAAAATCATCGAGCGAGTAGGTGAACGCCATCAGGAAACCGCTGACAATGCCGGGCATAATCTCCGGCAGGATGACCTTGCGGAATGCCATGAACGGGCTGCAGCCGAGATCCTGCGCCGCCTCAAAAAGATGGGGATCCATCTGCTTGAATTTCGGCATGATGTTCAGAATCACATACGGCACATCGAAGGTAATGTGTGCAATCAGGAGCGTCACAAAGCCAAATTCCAGATTCATGCGTGCCGCAAAGAACACAAACAGCAGCATCATCGAAACACCGGTGACGATTTCCGGATTGATCACGGGCATATTGGTGACATTCATCACAAGGGCTTTGGGAACCTTCTTCATGCTGTTGATGCCGATTGCCGCCAGCGTGCCGAGAATCGTGGAAATAATGCTTGCGAGAACCGCAATGATGATCGTGTTGATCAGCGAAGAAATGATGATCTCATTATTGAAAAGCCGCTGGTACCATTCGAGCGTAAAACCGCTGAATACGGAACGGCTCTTTGATTCGTTGAACGAGAAGATGATCAGTACAAAAATCGGGACGTACAGGAACATCAGCACGAGTGCAATGTAGAGCTTACTTAGTTTTTTCATGTTCCGCCCTCCTTAGATCAGCACCTGATCGTCGGGGCTGAACTGATTCATCACCGTCATAATCACGAGAATAATGACCATGAGCACCAGCGAGATCGCCGCGCCGAGGTGGGGGTTGTAGGCGTTGCCGAGGAACTGCATTTCGATGAGGTCGCCGATGAGCAGATTCGAGCCGCCGCCAAGCATACGGGAAATGATGAATGTGGAAATTGCAGGCACGAACACCATCGTAATACCGGAGGTAATGCCCGGTACGCTCAGGGGAACGATCACACGCAGGAGCGTATTCCAGAAATTGCAGCCAAGATCGCTTGCTGCTTCAATGACGCTCTTGTCGATCTTCACCATCACCGAATACAGCGGCAGGATCATGAAGGGCAGGTAATTGTAGACCATACCCAGAACCACTGCACCCGAAGTGTTGATGAGCTTGAACGGGCCAAGTCCCACAAGTTCAAACAGGTAATTGATAATGCCGTTATTGCCAAGCAGTGTCATCCATGCGTAGGTACGCAGGAGGAAGTTCATCCACATCGGGAGCATCACGATCATGAGCATCGTCCCCTGCTTGTGCTTGTCCATACGGGAGAGGATGAAGGCAAGGGGATATGCCACAACAAGGCAGATGACGGTCGCAATGAGCGCAAGCCAGATGGAACGCACAAAGATGTTCGCATACTGTCCGACATCGGAAATGTACTGCATGGTCAATGCGCCCTCCTCATTGGTGAAGGCAAAATATGCCACCATCAGAAGGGGGACGAGAATGAATACCACCATCCACACAAGGTATGGTGCGGAGAGAATTTTCAGCTGCTTCATCGTTATTCCTCCGTTTTCTTCATAATATGAATGTCGAAGGGATCGAATGTCATGCCGATCATCGCACCAACGGGTTCCGCCTTGGTGGAATGGATGATCCACTTATGATCTACGCCGTCCACCACCATTTCGTAATGCACGCCCTTGAACACGACGGATTCGACAATGCCCGTAAGCTTTGCCTTGTCCGCAGGGATCACCTTCACGTCCTCCGGACGGATCACGACATCAACGGTTTCGTTCGGAGAGAAGCCCTTGTCCACGCATTCAAATCGTCTGCCGGTAAATTCCACCACGCAGTCCTGCGGCATACAGCCGTTGATAATATTGCTCTCGCCGATGAAGTCGGCAACGAACGCATTGACCGGCTCGTTGTAAATGTCAGTCGGGGAGCCGATCTGCTGGATCTCACCGCCGTTCATGACCACAATACGGTCGGACATGGTGAGCGCTTCCTCCTGATCGTGCGTAACATAGACAAATGTCAGCTCCATTGCCTGCTGGATCTTGCGCAGCTCCGTCTGCATTTCCTTACGCAGCTTGAGGTCGAGTGCGCCCAGCGGCTCATCGAGGAGCAGTACCTTGGGCTGATTGACAAGTGCTCTTGCGATGGCAACACGCTGCTGCTGACCGCCGGAAAGACGGTTGACAGTACGCTTTTCAAAGCCTCTGAGGTTCACAAGGTCGAGCATTTCGCCCACACGTCGGAGGATCTCTTTTTCGGGAATTTTCTGCACACGCAGACCGAATGCGATATTTTCATACACATTCAGATGCGGAAAGAGCGCGTAGCGCTGGAACACGGTATTCACATTTCTTTTATGCGGCGGCATGCCGTTGATACGTTTTCCCTCAAACAGCACATCTCCTGCCGTCGGCTCCATAAAGCCGGCAATAATGCGCAGCGTTGTTGTTTTTCCGCATCCGGACGGGCCTAAGAAGGTCACAAACTCCTTATCCTTAATATCCAGACTGATGCTTTTGAGGATGCGGTCGCCGTCCTCAAACTCCACAACAATATCCTTCAGGCTGACGATATTTTCCATTTCACACGTTCCTTTCAGCGGTCTGCCGCAGCGCATACTTCGACAAAACCTATGATAATACTATCAAAAGGTACATAATGCACCATATTAATAAATATACGGCAAAATGCCGAAAATGTCAATAGGTTTGGTGCAATTTGTCCGTATTTTTCTGCAAAAAAGGGACGCCCCGCATTATACAGGGCATCCCGCTGTGCATGTGATTACTCCGCAGCCGGAGCTTCATTATAGGGGCGCAGCACGTCATCAATTGCTGTTTCATACATTTCACGGAGATTTTCCCAGGTGGTATTGTACAGCAGCATTCCATCGGTAAGATTGTTCATCGTGCCGCGGGTTTCAAATGTACCGCTTGCCTCGCCCTGCATTGCCTGCATGCCGAAGCCGTAGTCAAACAGCATCGGGATCTCCGACTTGTATGCGGCGATCGCATCGTACTGTTCCTCCGTCACAAATCCCATCACCTGACCGGAAGCAGAAACATCCTTTTCCAGCGCCATTTCCCTCGCAGCATCTGCAATCTCCTCCTGCGTCCTTGCCATTCGTTCGCAGGTGATGTAAGCTGCGACGGCTTCTCCCTTATCGGAATTTTTCACCAGCATCTTTGCCTCAAAGCTGCCGCTGAGATAGTGTGCGTCCGATTCGGGCATTTTCGGAAACGGGACTGCCATCAGATCCGCATCGGGATTCTTGGCATTGGACGCTGCCAGTGACCAGTCCCCCATGCCAAAGAACAGCACATTTCCGCTTGTCGGGAAGTGCGTATACAGCGCAGCGTCATACAGCTTGCGTGTTCTGATTTCCGACATCAGATTCTCAGCTGCTTCAATTTCCGCATCGGCAATATGACTTGTGAAGGTTTTGCCGTCAAATTCCACGAGTGTTCTGCCCGTGGACTGCACCAGCGCCTGTCCGAACATACCTGCAATACCGTACCGCTTGGTTCGGCTCTCATTCGCAGATACAAACGTATCCATCATCTGCAGGAACGCATCCCAGTCCCATGTTCCTTCCTGATACAGTGTATAGGGATCATCCAGCTCGTTTTCCTCGAACATGGTACGGCTATAGGTCAGCAGGACGGGATCGGACACATCATAGGGGACAATATAGTGGCTCCCGTGATAGGCAAACATGTCGATCTCATCAAGCATGTCCTTCCAGATGTCCTCTTTGAAATCCAGATAATCATCCAGCGGCTGATACAGCCCGCCATGCAAGCCGTCGGGCATGGTTCTTGCGTCAAAGGCAACCATATCCACGGGCTCACCGCCCTGAATGCGGCTCGACAATACGGCATATTTATCCTCATAGCCGCATGGGATCCACTCTACTTTGCCATCGTAGAAATCCTCATACATTGCCAGAGCAGCACTTCTGCCCTGCACGGAATTGAGATCATAGTCACCCAGCCAGCGGATGGTCTGCCCTCTGGAGGGATCCTCCGTTGTTTCCTCCGTCGGGGCAGCGGTTTCGGCAATGCTTTCCTCAGAATCCACGCCGCTGTCATTCTTGTTTCCGCTGCATCCGACAGCGGTAAAAAGCAGGCTCATGCAGAGTATGCCTGCCATTATGTAGTTTCGTTTCTTCAAAACAATCATTCTTTCTCAGATTTTCCCGACACCGCAAATACAACGGCATCCGGTTTCTTTATTATACCTGTTTTGGCTTGAAAAGTCAAGCTGTTAACTTTGCACGAGGCATTGCAATTTCTGCAAAAATATGATATGATATAGAAAAGCCATTTTTCAGAGGAGGCAGCAATGAAACAGGTACAGATTTTCACGGACGGCGCATGCAGCGGCAATCCCGGCCCCGGCGGATGGGGCGCAGTTCTGCGGTACGGCACAGCGGAGAAGGAACTTTCGGGGGGCGAAGCAAGCACCACCAACAACCGCATGGAGCTTTCCGCCGTCATTGCAGCGCTTTCTGCACTGAAAGAACCCTGCGCAGTCACACTGACCACGGACAGCAAATATGTTGTGGACAGCATTACCAAAGGCTGGGTATACGGCTGGAAACGCAATGGTTGGATCAAATCGGACAGAAAACCCGCACTGAACAAAGATCTGTGGGAACTGCTCCTGCCCCTTCTTGAAAAGCACGATGTCACCTTCGTCTGGGTCAAGGGACATGCAGGACATCCGGAGAATGAACGCTGCGACGCTCTTGCGGTTGCAGAAAGCAGAAAATTCGTATAACACATAAAAGAGCGATTCCCCGATAATGGGAATCGCTCTTTTTGCAATTGCGTATCAGTCCATTGTCAGAACGGACAGGATGAAGTAATTCTCCTCCTCCACTGCGGAAGCAGCCTTGCCGTCCTTATAAGTGACATGGAGTGTATAGGATACGGTATCTCCCGTATTCTTGTCCTCGTAGAAATACTTGTAGGACTCCACAAGGCTGTCAGTTGTATACTTGGTGCACAGCGGCGGGAAACCAATATACTTCTGGACTGCGGTGGGATCCATGCTGGTGTTGATGCCCTCATGCTTGACATGTGCGTCCGTTTCCACGCCATTTCCGTATTTTTTGAGCTGACGATAGTCATAGTAGGTAACGTCCGTAATGACATTATTTGAGGTTCCGGCAAGAATCAGCCACTGAGGAATGGTAACACCGCTGACCTGCACTGTTTTTTTGCTTTCGTACATATACTCGTAGTTTTCTGTCGCCATGTTCACGCAGGCATGTGCGGAAGAATTTTCAAGCGTCATACGGGCATACTTCTGCGCTGTTTCGGGACTTACGCCGATCTGCTCGGAAAGCGTGCGTGCATAGCGTGCCCCGTCGTTTTTCCACTGGCCCACCTTAATTGTGATAATCGCTGCAGCAACAATGATGATAATCACAACAAATATGGCAAGCGCAGCCCGCGGAGAAAGTCGCAGCTTCCTCTGCTGTTGATTGGGTTTTGTTTTTGTCTGTGGCATGTTGAATTCCTCCTTATGCGTTCTCTGACGCAATTTTTTATTTTCGATGATCTTTCGGCAAAAACGTGCTGCCCTCGGATCACTTCCTCAAAATGCGGCTTTCCGCATTAAAGATTCAGCAAATTACGGCTGAGCATTTCCTGCGCCGCCAGCAGAATGCCGATTCTGCTGCTGTGAAAGCTTAAACCGCCCTGCATCCATGCTGCATACGGCTCACGCAGCGGAGCATCCGCAGAAAGCTCGATGGATGCACCCATGGTGAAAGCACCTGCCGCCATGATAACCTGACTGGAATATCCGGGCATGTCCCACGGTTCGGGGGTAACATAGGCATCCACGGGTGATCCCTTCTGGATTCCCTGACAGAATGCAACCAGATTTTCCGCATTCTCAAGCTGAAGCGCCGTCACGATGTCCCCCCTCGGCTCACCGGCTCTGGGTGTGCATGCAAAGCCCAGCAGTGTGAACAGTTCCGCTGCAAAAGCGGCGGTTTTCAGCGCATTTGCGGTAATGTCGGGTGCTAAGTACAGTCCCTGGAACATCTCACGGTTCATGTCCAGCGTGCAGCCCACTTCCTTGCCCATGCCAACGCAGGTCAGGCGATAGGAACAAAGCTCCACAAGCTTTGCAGGACCTGCAATGTAGCCGCCCGTTCTGGCAATGCCGCCGCCTGCATTCTTGATGAGCGAACCGATGATAATATCCGCACCCACGTCCGTCGGCTCCTTGTCCTCGACAAATTCACCGTAGCAGTTGTCCACCATAATGATGGCGTCGGGATTCCCCTTTTTGATGGCAGTTACCATTTCTGCGATATCCGCAGTGGTAAACGCCCTGCGCAGGGAATATCCCCTTGAACGCTGAATATAGGCAATTTTTGCACCTGCAACTGCTTTTTCTATGTTCTCCAGATCCGCCCTGCCGTCGGGGAGCAGATCCACCTGATCGTAGGTCACGCCATAATCCATCAGGCTGCCATTTCCGGCTTCGCCGGAGATACCGATGACTTCCTCAAGCGTATCATAGGGCTTTCCCGTTACGGAAACCATCTTATCGCCGCTTCTCAGAACGCCGAACAGCGCCACGGAAAGCGCATGCGTTCCGGATACGAAATTGTGGCGCACCAGAGCGTCCTCCGTTCCCATGACCTGCGCCCAGACCTTGTCGAGCGTTTCTCTGCCCATATCGCCGTAGCCGTAGCCCGTGCTTCCTGCAAAACACGACTCGCTCACTCTGTTTTCGGCAAAAGCCGACAATACTTTGGCAGCATTATGCCGTGCGGTGCGGTCAATTTCCGCAAAGCACGCCGCACAATTGCGTTCCGCCTGCTCTGCAAGCTCCAAAAGACGCGCGTCTATCTGAAAGTAATCACGAATTCCCATTGTCCAAACGACCTTTCTGTAAATTGTCCTTCTCCTGCTCGATGCGTTCCAGCACATATTCCGTTTCCAGCGCCTTAAAGCCGATCTCTCGGTAAAAACTCTCACGCACATCCAGTGCATACAGCACGGCGGTCTTGTCAAACTGCGCAAGAAATCCCGCAAGCCACCGCAGGAAAATACGGGCATGTCCCAGTCCCCTTGCCTCAGGGCGTGTGGCAACCTGTCCGACCAGCACATGGTTGTCGATGTCGAACATGATGCTTGCCGTGGTATCCTTACGATAGGTCAGCACCCTGCTCACGCCGTGGCGGCATCGGTGAGAGGTATCCGTCAGCCACAGGGCATAGTCCTGCAGATTCGGGAAACCTGCCGAAAGGATCTCATAAACCTCGGCAAGCGGCGGATTGAACTCCACCGCATCCTCCACATCATCCGCAACCGCATCGGGAACCAGCTCGAACATCGTGCGGTGCAGACTCCGGTACTCCGGCAAAAGCGCTGCAAGCTGCGAACGAACAGGTTCATTGCATTCCACACGGAAGGGCTGGTGCATCTGCAGGAACAGTGCCAGATTTTCGGCATCCTCTTCCTGCGCATCACAGATCAGCACCGTATCGTTAAGCCGCAGCATTACGCCGTTTTCGCCCACCGCATAGAACTGACAGAAGGAATAATTCAGCCCATATGCCTTGTAATAGGAATACATCTTCCGCCCACGCCAGCTTTGCCGCAGAAGCGGAATATTCAGTTCACTGTCGTGTTCGAGTTGTCTGATCATAATTCTGCAATTTTCTCCATCATTTTTTTCGCCAGCTGCATGCACTGCTCCATATCGCTCATCTGCGCAACACAGGACGGCGAATGCAGGCATCTGCACGGCACGGATATCGCAAGCGTGCGCACGCCCTCACGGGATACATGCACTGCCCCTGCGTCGTTGCCGCCTGCAATGCGGCTCTTTGTCTGGCAGGGAATGTCCATTTCCTGCGCTTCTTTAAATGCCATCGCATACAGCTCTTTATCATAGATCGTGCTTCTGTCCATGAAGGAAACCACGGGACCGCCGCCGAGTCTGCAAACTGCCGCATCCCCCGTCACGCCGTCTAAATCGGCTGCGGTGGTTGCCTCCAGAATAATCGCAAAATCGGGGTTGATCGCATACGCCGCCGTGCGGCTGCCGCGAAGTCCCACTTCCTCCTGCACGAAAAATGCAAACCACATATCCACGGGCAGCTCCGATTCGAGAAGTTCCAGCAGCACTGCACATCCGAAACGGTCATCAATCGCCTTTGATGCGACACGTCCGCCGCCAAGCTCTGTAAATTCACCCATGAAATAAATGCTGTCGCCGGGGGATACATACTGCTTTGCCTCATCGGCATCCTTTGCGCCGATGTCGGCGTAAAGTGCATCCATTTTCGGCTTCTCATCCTTTGCACTGCCCGAAAGCAGGTGAATGGGGGTACTGCCGATCACACCGGGAAGCTTCTTTTCGCCCACCATGACGTTTCGTCCGAGCACCACATCCGCATCCACGCCGCCGACTGCGGCAATCGAGAGGGTTCCGTCGCTGCGGATTCCCGTGACGATCAGTCCCACTTCATCCATATGCGCACCGAGCATCAGTGTGTGTTTCGGCTCTGCTGCGCCCTTTTTATGCACAAGGAGATTGCCCAGCGCATCGGTTTTCATCTCCAGAATATCGGGGATCTCTGCGATTTTCTCCATCAGATACGCACGCACGGCATCCTCATCGCCGGAAACGCCGCAGATCTGACACAAATCCTTCAGGTATTTCATCCCTTGCACCTCCTCAGATAGCCGGCAAGCAGTTCTCCCGTCATTGCCACATCCCTGAGCGAAATAATTTCCGCAGGTGTGTGCATATAGCGCAGGGGGATCGAAACGGTGCATGCCTTTACACCCTCCCTGCAAACGGAAAACTGGTCGGCATTCGTGCCGGTGGTGCCTGCCATCACTTCATACTGCCACGGAATATGCTCCTCATCGGCAATACGGCTGAGCATCCTGCTCACCGTTCTCGAAAGTGACGGAGAATAGCCGATCATCGGGCCTTCGCCCATCTTTCCGGTCTTGGTTTCGCTGTCGCCGAGATTGCGTGCAAAGCTCACATCCACCGCAAGGGCGATATCGGGATTCGCTGCAAAGCAGCCGATCTTTGCACCGCGCTCGCCCACTTCCTCCTGTGTGGAGAACAGCACCGTCACACGGCACGGCAGCTCCTCATCCTTGACGCTGTGCAGCGCACTGAGAATGGCAGCTACGCCGCAGCGGTCGTCGAGTGCGGGGGAAGTAAAGCGGTCGCCCAGCATTCTGGCGATATTTCCGGCAAACGTCACACTGTCGCCGGGGGAAAGAATCTGCCGCAGCTCCTCGGCAGAAAAGCCGGTATCAATGCGGATCTCCTCAAATTTCAGGACTTTTTCATCTCCATCCGTCAGATGGGGAGGCATTGCGCAAACCACGCCGTCAATGACCTGACTGCCGTGCAGATGCACTCTCTGTGCAGGCAGGAGTCTGCGATCGATGCCGCCGACATTTCCGACAGTCACAAAGCCGTCGTCAGTGATGCTTGTCACGATCATGCCGATCTGGTCGATGTGCGCATCAAGCAGCACATGGGGTGCATCGGGATCGGTGCTGCCGCAGGTGCCGATGACATTCCCGTGGGAAATGTGTGCATCGGGGCAGTATAATTTCAGAAATTCCAGTGCCACCATAGCGGCATTGGTTTCATCGCCCGAAATGCCCGTGATCCTGCACAATGCAGTGAGCATATCGGCGATAATCTGTACTTTCATTAGTTCAGCTCCTTTACAAGACGCTTGTAGTGCTGTCCTCTTGCTTCAAAGTTCGGATAGAGATCAAAGCTTGCACATGCGGGGGAAAGCGTTACAATATCGCCGTTTTCCGCTTCTCTCTGTGCAATTGCCACAGCCTCCTCCATGGAGGAAGCGTGCAAGATCTTCAGTGCGGAAGGATCGTAATTCTTCGCAGCCGTCACTGCCGCCTCGATCTTCGGTGCAGTCACGCCCATGAGGATGAGTGTTTTCACACGCTCGCAGACGGTTTCTGCCATCGGTTCAAAGGGAATCTTCTTGTCATAACCGCCCGCAAGAACAATGATCTTCTGATCAAAGCTGCGCAGACCTGCCAGAACTCTCGTGGGACTTGTGGCAATGCTGTCATTGTACCAGCGAACGCCCTGCACCTCACGAACAAATTCGATACGATGTTCCACGCCGCCAAATTCCTTGGCAACCTTCACAAAATCGGAAATCTCCACCTCGCCCCAGAGCACAGCGATCACTCCGAGGAAATTCTCAACATTGTGCATACCGGGGATGCGGATGTCATCCTTATGAACAACGGGCGTGATTTCGCCCTTTTCGATATAGCAGAGCATGCCATCCTCACGCAGGAACGCACCTCTTTCGGGAATTTCACGGCGTGTGAACCAGTTGAGCTTGCCGCGCACCATGGGGGCAAGCGCCTTAGTGCCCTCGTTGTCGAGGTTCAGCACGGTTCTGGAAAATCCGTTCTGATGTGCGATCAGGTGCGTCTTGCACTCGGTATATTCCTCCATCGTGCCGTGGACATCCAAATGGTTGGGGGTGATATTGGTAATGAGCGCCGTATCGGGTGATTTTCTCATGGAAATCAGCTGGAAGCTCGACAGCTCCACGACTGCTGCGTCATCCTCGGAGATCTGCTCGATGATGGGCAGGAGCGCGCGTCCGATATTGCCGCCCTTGTGTACGGTTTTTCCCGAAGCTGCGAGAATTTCCGCAATGAGGGTTGTGGAAGTGGACTTGCCGTCCGAGCCTGTGACTGCATAAATTTTGCAGGGACAAAGGTCAAAGAAGGCTTCCATTTCGGAAGTGATGACCACGCCTGCTTCCCTTGCCTTTGTCAGGGCGGGGTTATTGAAATACATGCCGGGAGTACGGAACACCACGTCGAAATCCGTCAGGGAATCGAGGTAATCCTCGCCGAGGCGAAATTCCACGCCCTTTGCGGTGAGCATGTCGTAGGTTTCCTGAAATTTATCTGCACTGCGCTTATCCAGTACCGTCACGGCGATGCCCTTGTCACGGAACAGGGAAATCAATTCCGTGTGGCTGACGCCCGTGCCGATGAAAGCGACCTTTTTTTGCTGCATATCGTCGAAAAATCGTGTAATCTTACTCATATCTGCCTCCTGCAACTTACATTCATACATACTTGTTTTTATTATAGCAGAAATTTTCGCAAAAATCAATATTTTTCAGTAATTCCCTGTAAAATTTAGCAAAACTTAAAAAATCTGTTTCCGAACAACAAAATTCCCCACCATACGGCAGGGAATCACTTTCTGACATCACTTTTACAATCGGTTCTTTCCAAAATATAGTCAACAGATACATGATGAAAATCTGCAAGGGCAATCAGAATATCGGTTGGAATATCCAATACCCCACGCTCATAGTCGCTGTACACTCTCTGACTGCAATGCAGTATTTCTGCAATTTGTGTCTGCGTCATATCCTTATCTTCACGCAAGTCTCGAACTCTTCTGTACATACCATCACCCATTTCATTATAGCGCAGCGGATTATCCGCTATTGACATTTAGTGGATAATCCGCTAAAATGATATGTATAAATATGTCGAATTATTCATCAGAAAGGAATCAGGAAATGACCTGTACAATTACTGCATCTCAAAATGCTCCGGAATGGATCGGTTTTAACGAATATGAACCTCCAATTCCGGAGATAAAACAAGAAATGGCGAAAACTTTATGTCTTTTGATAATGAGAGGGTATACGGAATTTTACACAAATTGCGAGTGTGCTGTTTCTCTTTGGGCGGCTGAGCTGATTTGTCGGATGAAACAGATAACCCCCATACAACTGCATATTGCAGTCCCACATGAAGAACAATGCAAGAATTGGTCGGAGGATTATCGTGACCGTTATTTTCATCTTCACATGATCGCAGATTCGGTAAATTTTGTATCCAAGCAATATCATGAAAGCTGTTATCAGGAAACAGACATTTTCATGACCGACAGAAGCGATATGGTTGTTGTATTCGGTAATTCGAATGACTGCCCTTTCATTGTCCAATACGCAGAAAGTGCCCGTGTGCCGGTCGAAATCGTCCCCATTGACAAACGGCATTAATCCGTTCTCCGCACCGTAGGTTGACTTTACACAGAACCTGCGTTATAATGGAATCAACATAGAGAAAGGCGGTAATTCCATGAATTACATCACAGGCACAACCATCCGCACCCTGCGTGAGCAGAAGGGGCTCACACAGAAACAGCTTGCAGAAAGGCTCTGCGTCAGCGACAAGACCATTTCCAAATGGGAAACCGGCAGGGGGCTGCCCGACATCAGCATTCTCATGGAGCTTGCCGCTGCACTTGGCGTTTCCGTTCCGGAACTGCTCACAGGGGAGCTTGCGGTGAACAGCAACCGCTCCTCCAATATTCGCAAAATGAGCTTCTACGTCTGCCCCGTCTGCGGCAATGTCATACAGTCCGTCGGCATGGGTGCATACAGCTGCTGCGGCGTTTCCCTGCCGCCGCTGGAAGCGGAGGATGCAGCGGACGAGCATGCGATTCTGATTGAGGAAAGCGACGGCGATTATTACATCACCCTCTCGCATCCAATGGAAAAATCCCACTTTATTTCGTTTATCTGCTATGTCAACGCTGAAAGAACCGAATTTGTCAAGCTCTACCCCGAACAGAATGCGGCGTGCCGCATTCAGAAGCGCAAGCGCGGCTATCTGTATGCATACTGCAACCGCCACGGGCTTTTTCGGGTAACGCTCTGACAGCGGACGGATACAACAGCAGAAGGGCGGGAAGATTGCAGTATGCCATCCCCGCATTGGCAATATCCGCAAGCACCCACACTGTTTCAAGGCGCATGACAGCGCCGATTCCTGCGGCAAGGCAGAACAGCAGGCGGTAGCTGCGGATGTATTTTCCGCCTGTCAGATATCCGAAGGCACTGCTTCCGCAGTAAGACCACCCAATCAGTGTACACAATGCGAATAGTGCGATCATCGGCGGCAGAAGCACATCTGCCGCCGTTCCCATTCCAAGGCGGAATGCCTCCAGCACCAACACGCCGCCGTCCGCACCCGAATCCAACACGCCCGTGCAGAGAACGGCAAGTGCCGTTGCCGTGCAGCAGACAAATGTGTCCACGAACACCTCACACATGCCCCAGAGTCCCAGTTTTTCGGGACTTTCCCCATTGGCTTCCCCGTGCAGGACGCTGCTGCTGCCAAGTCCCGCTTCGTTGGAGAATACCCCTCGGCGCAGTCCTACGGACAGCGCATGCTGTACCGCTGCGCCGCTGATGCCGCCGCCTGCGGCGGAAATGCCGAATGCGCCGTCAAAAATGGAGGAAAACGCTTCCCCAAGATTCCCACGGAACTGCCAGATGACAAAGCCTGCCGCCAATAAATATGCGATGGAAAGCAGCGGAATGACCGCCTGTGTGAATTTTCCGATGCGCTTAGCGCCGCCGAGGATCACCGCACCCGTAAGGAGCGCCGCTGCAATTCCCGAAACCACGGGCGGCAGAGAAAATGCAGCGTCAAGCGTCTGCGCCATGGCGTTTGCCTGCGTCATATTGCCCATGCCAAAGGATGCCGCCGTGCAGCACACGGCAAATGCAGCGGCAAGCTTCGGGGATTCCAGACCATAGCGCAGATACGCCATTGCACCGCAGACGGGATTTCCGTTTGCGCCGTTTCGGCGATAGCGGCAGCCGAGGACATTTTCGGCATAGATCAGTGCCATTCCGACAAGCGCCGCTGCCCACATCCAGAAAATTGCCCCCGCACCGCCAAGTGTGAGCGCTGTCGCCACGCCTGCGATATTCCCCGTTCCCATAGCTGCCGCAAGGGACGTTGTGGATGCCGCAAATGCGGACATACCCCCTGTTTTTTTGCGTTTCTCACGTTTGCACGCAAGCAAGCGAAAACTTCGCAGTGCAGCAAAATTCCCCGAAAACAGGCAGAACACGCCCGTTCCCAGCAGCAGGAACAGCAGCCCGTTTCCCCAGACGATACGATTGAGCTCGGATAAGAGATGGTACATGGCAGACCCCTTTCTTTTTTGCAAAAACCTGCATGTTACTATGATTTCATGCCATAATATGTATATGTATGAACTGCCCTGCGGCATGACCGCATATCGTTTCCGGAGGCAATATGATCACTTACCACGCAGATTTTGCCGGCGCAAGGCTGCTGCAGCTTCTTCTTTTTTTGGCAGCAGTCCTCATCTGCATTGCAGCGGCGCTGTTTTTCAGAGAATACCCCCTCCTGCAGCTTGTCATCAGAACCTGCGCTGTCGTGCTTGCCATTCTCATGGGCTGCATCGGACTGCCGCTGTACATCCGCAGTCTGTCCTGTGCTGTCACAAGCTCGCAGATCACCGTTCGCCGCGGCATTTTTTTCAGGCGGGAACAGTCCGTTCTCCTGCGCAATGTCCAGTTTGTACGGATCATCCACGGGCCGTGCAACGGTGCTTTCGGCTTGAACTTCATCATTCTGCATGTCTACGGCGGTATGCTGACCGTTGCATTTCTCAGCCGTAAGGATCGTCTTGCACTGACGGATTTTCTGCGGCAGAAGGGGGTTTTCCATGCACCGTGAACATCCTCTGCGCATCATCCGCTACAGCATCCGCAACATCTGGCTGCTGGCATTTCCCCTCATGCGCGGTATTTTCAGCATGCGTGCCGCACCGAAAGGCTTTCTGCACTGGATTCAGGGCACTTGGTTCGATCTGCTGATCCTGCTGCTCATTCTGGGATTCGGCTGGCTGCGGTGGTTTTTTCGAAAATTTACAATTGAAAAGGGGGATCTCTGCGTGCATGAGGGGATCTTCCTCCGCCATAGCCGCTACCTGCCCGCCGAACGGTTATCGGCACTGACGCTGGAATATCCATTCTGGCTCAAGCCCGTAGGCGGCATGTACCTCTATGCTGACACGGCTTCGGGTGTGCCGCATGCAAGTGATCTCCGGCTGCTCATTCGCCGTCGTGATGCGGAAAAATTCCGCAAAACGCTCCCCAAAATGCAGCCTGTGTGCCGTCACGGATGCCGCCAGAGGGTTCGTCCGTGGCGCATTCTGCTGTTTTCGGTTATTTTCTCCAGCAGCTTTTCAGGCGCGCTTTATACTGCGGCATTCTGGTTTCAGGGCGGCAGGATCAGCAGGGATCTTCTGGAGGAATTTGCACTTCCGCAGCGGCTTGGGGAGATTTCCGAGGAACTGGCAAGGCGGCTCTACGGCATTCCTCCTGCGGCGGTCACCATCGGGATCATCGTACTTTCCACATGGCTGCTGTCATTTGTGAATAACCTTCTGCGGTATGGCAGTTTCTACATGGAGACCGACAGACGGATGCTGTTTGTCAGCAGCGGCATTCTCACAAAACGGAGTTTTTTCCTGCATACGGACAAAATCAACTTCATTGACATTCGCCAGAATTTGCTCACAAAGCTGTGCAGAATGTTTTCTCTTGCCATCAACTGTCCGGGGTACGGCAGCAGGCGAGGGGCTATTCCGGTATGCCTGCCGATTCTGAAAAAAGATGAGATCGCTCACACGCTGCCGCTTCTTTTCCCCGATGCAGCAATGATTCCGAATGCACTTCGTCCGCCGCTGACAGCTTTCTGGGGGTATATCTGGGCACCCGTGCTGGGCGTGGGGGCGGCAATTTCGGCGGCTGTCATTTGCAGACAGCTGTTTCCGTCTGCAAACCAGATCACCGGATTTGTGCTGGTGATGGTACTCATTCCACTCATCTGGATGATCATTGTACAAATCGGCGCATTATGCACAAGCGGTGTAAACATCACGGATTCACAAATCTGCCTGCGGTTCTGCAGGGGATTTGTGTTCCACACCATTATTGCCGGCACCGGGCAGCTTGCGTCAGTGCGCATCCACCGCAACCTCTGGCAGCTCCCCTTCGGGAAATGCAATGTGGTGTTCTATTTTCGCTCGGAACACCGCCAGCGCTGCGTGCTGCGGAATGTGGAGTATGTAAAGGCTGTCCAAATGCTGCACAGCATCAAATAAATCCCCCATTTCACAAGAAATGGGGGATTTCGTGTTATTCTGTCTTTGTTCCCTTCGCCATTCGATCAATGGCATTGGTGTTCAGCTTTGTTGTCAGACGCAGGCGGTCAAGCTCCTTCTGCACCTCATCAAGCTCCGCTGCACAGCGCCCGAAGCGAGTGATATTCTTTTCCTGCTCCGCCTTCAGCTGCGCAATGCACTGCATTGCTTCTTCCAGCTGCTTTTCCAGCATTTCCACCTGCGCGGCAAGCTGCGCATTCAAGGCGTTCTGCTGTTCGCCGAATTGTTTCAGTGCCTGACCGGTTTTGCCGATACCGGACTTTTCTGCATAGGTTTCTGTTTTCATTTCACTGCCTCGCTTTCCTTGTTTTGTTCCTTCCAATTACTCTGACATCTTGATCACCGCACCGGAATGCCGAAATTCCGCCGATTATGATTCAGCATCGCACGCAGGGTATCCTCCGGTGCATATTCCGGCTTCCAGCCGGTATCCTCCTGCAGCTTCGTGATGTCCGCAGCTGCGGACACTGCGTCAAAACGCCGCAGCGTGCGTTCCTCCTGTACGATCTCAATGGGCACGGTACTCAATTCCGTGAGCATCTCCAGCATTTCCTGTACGGAAATCTGCCGTCCGCTTCCGACATTGTAGGTTTCACCCGATCTGCCGCGTTCCATAAGCAGCACATATGCTCTGACCATGTCACGGATATCGGAAAAATCACGTTTTGCCGCCAAATTGCTGACTTTCATCACCGGTTCACGGAATCCCGCCTCCATCTCGGCGATTTTCAGGGCAAGATCTGCCGCTGCATATTGCGGCGACTGTCCCACACCTATGTGAGAAAATGCACGCACCATCACAATGCCCATGCCATAAGCACCGGCATACACGCTGCCGATCATATTCTGGCATGCCTTTGTCACAGCATATATATTTGTCGGGTGCAGTGCCGCATCCTCCGATATCAGCTCTGCACGGGGATGTCCGTATTCTTCGCCGGAACCGACCAGCAGGATCCTCGGATAGTAATCCTCTACGCTGCGCACCGCTTCCAGCAGATGCAGCACGCCCTTGATATTCACATCCACGGTATGCTGGGGATCCTTCCACGCATCCGCTGCGGAGCTTTGTTCCTCCAGATAGTAGATCTGTGCAGGACGATGAAGCTGCAGCAGCATGCGGACTGCATTTTCATTGCACACATCCAGATCGCAGACCTCACATCCGCCGATGCGGACGCTCTCATGCGGAAGTTTCGCTGCTGCCACAGATTTTCCCTGTGACTGTAATTCCTGAATCAGATAGCCGCCGACAAATCCGCCGGCGCCGATAATTAACGCATCCATATAACACCCCGTTTTCTGACCTTGACTTTTTTAAATAAAACTGCGCAGCTTCGCCATCAGACTGCTCAGATATTCTTCCGTTTCCTTCACCGCAAATCCGCCAAATGCCTTCGCCAACGGTTTTTTCATAATCTTTTCCGCTTCCTGCAGTGCATTTTCGCCACTCATGCAGCCGTTCTCTACGGCGACAATCATTGCATTCAGCATGTCTATATAAGTGATCACCTGTATCTTATGATACCCTCTGAATACCGTGGGCAGCTGCTGGGGCTGCATCGGGAGATCGGCAGGATGTGACTGCTGCATATTTTGTCATCCACTCCTTTCCTCCTGTTTTTATGTCATCACGTTTCTGTATCTCATATTATAACAAACCGCCATTCACCTGTCAAGGGATTCGGCGTTTTTTTCAATTGGATGTCACATTTCAGTCAAGCCACCCGTTTTTTGAAATTCCATTGGATTTTTTAGCGTATTTTGCAGAAACAACCGAAAAGCAGTTGCAGAATGGAAGAAAATATGCTATAATAAAAATGATTATGGCAAAAAGTCGCGGCTGTATGCCGAAAATCTGATCTGCGAAGGTGAAATTATGTCAAATACAAAGGAAAAAAACAGAAACTTGGGCATTGATATTCTCTGCTGCCTCGGCACGATGATGCTTCTGGGGCTGAGCTTCTTCAAAGTCATCGGCTTTGCTGAAGTACCGATTGAATCCTACATGGCAGCCCTGCCGCTTGCGGCACGCTGGTTCTGCCTTTCCGGCGCCATGGTTCTGGCTGCGGGCACGGGATTTGTTATGAGCAGCAGAAAATACTCTGCATCCTATTTTAAAATACTCATCCGGCTTGTTTACATCTACCTCACCGGCAGCGCATGCAGCCTGATCATCCGTATTTTTCTGCTGCAGGAAGAAATGACCGTTCCCGATGTGATCCAGTCGTTTTTCAGCTTCACCACTTCGGATGCAGGCATCTTTGTTGGCATGTACTTCGGACTTCTGCTTGCAGCGCCCTTTCTCAATGCCGCATTCCACGATCTTGGACAGAAACGTGCAAGACTGACATTCCTTGTGCTGACAACCTTATTCAGCACACTGCAGCCCATGCTCATCATCGGCGGTGTAACTGTAATTCCCGAATGGTGCAAATACCTGTTCCCCGTTGCCGCTTACATCGGCGGTGCTTATGTCAAGCGCTATCTCAAACGCCGCCGTGACGTTGTATTTATGATCATTTTTCTCATCGCCCTCTGTGCATCCCAGACCGCTGTGGTACTGGCGCTCAGTATGGCAAAGGGCGTGATGTACTGCCCATGGCTTGACAGCATTGCAAGTCTGCCCTGCCTGTGCATTGCACTGTGTCTGGTTGGCATTTTCCGCAGCAGGAAGGAAGGCTCCGGCGCTGCGCATCGTTTCTTCGGCGGTGCTGCGGGCGGTGCATTGTCCGCACTGATGCTGGGCGATCCGCTTCTGGGTTGTCTGCTGCCTGCTCTGGAGGAGCGTTTCCCCGATATATCCATGCGCTTGTGGGCAGGATTCGGTGTGATCCCCGTGCTTTTCATCCTCTGCGTCGCTGTGGGACTGATCCTGCAGATCCCCCTGCTGGCGATCCGTAATACAATACGCAGCTATCGCAATGCCGATGAAGAACCCGAAGATGCTTCTGACGATGGCGACATCGAGGATGCGGACGAGTCGGAGGAGGATTCGGACGAAACGAATATCCCCGATGAGGAAGTGATTTTCGAGGAGGCTGAGGAAGAAGAACCCGCACCTCGTGCAACCCTTTCCCTGCCCCCGACTTATACGCAGCCGCTGCCGCAGGCAAGTGAAAACAGCTCACGTCACACCATTACGGTTCCGGTGGTACAGCCGGAAATGACCGTAAAGCTGACACAGCCGCCGGCTGAAAAGCCAATCGGGGTGCATGAAGTCGATCTTCCCGAAACACCGCCCAAAAAGCCTTCGCCGCCGCCAACCCCGCAGCCGCCGAAGGACTATACTCTTGACGATATTCTCAGCGAACAGGGCATTCCGGTAAAACACATGCCCGATTCTGTGGATGATCTGATTGCAGAGCTGACAAAGTAACGATTACATGTTCTGCCCTGTTCGGGCAGAACATTTTTTATGAAAGGATAACACATATGAAATTATTATTTATCGGGGATGTTGTGGGCGAAGTCGGCTGCCGCTATCTGAGCAGAAAGCTCCCCCAGCTGCGCCGTGAACTCGGTGCGGATGTGACAATTGTCAATGGTGAAAATTCCGCAAACGGCAACGGGATCACCGCATTTTCCGCTGAACAGCTGTTTCACTGCGGTGCGGATATGATCACCACGGGAAACCACGCATTTCAGCGAAAAGAAAGCCTGCATATTTATGAAAATGACTGCATTCTCCGTCCTGCCAATTATTCCGACGCCTGCCCCGGAAAAGGCCTTGGCATTCTGGATCTCGGCATCTGCCGCATTGCGGTCATCAACCTCAGCGGCGTACTTTACATGGAAAATCTGGATAATCCATTCACCGTCATCGACCAACTGCTGAAGGACATCGACACGCCAAACATTTTTGTCGATTTCCACGCCGAGGCAACCTCGGAGAAAAAGGCGATGGGGCATTATCTTGCCGGCAGGGTAACGACTGTGTTCGGTACGCATACGCATGTGCAAACAGCGGACGCATGTATTTTGCAGGGGCATACCGGATACATTACGGACGCAGGTATGACGGGCGTGGAGGATTCCGTGCTTGGCGTGAAAAAAGAAATTGCACTTGACAGACTCCGTCTGCACGTTCCGATCCGTTTTGAGGAGGCGCAGGGCGATTGTTTCCTCAATGGCGTACTGGTGGACTTCGATACAAAATTCGGCAAAACCACCAAAATTTCCCCAATATTTGTGAGATAATTCACAAACTTTTATAAAAACTATTGCTTTTTTCCACCAAATGATGTATAATGTTAGTATCACAAACCATATCATTGGTCAATAAAAATACAAAAAACATTATACTTTAGGAGGCTATCATGGAAATTTTAAAAGTATCTTCACGTTCATCACCAAATTCTGTAGCAGGAGCGATTGCAGGCGTCATCCGTGAAAACAAGAGTGTAGAAATTCAGGCAGTTGGTGCCGGTGCTGCAAATCAGGCGATCAAGTCCGTGGCAATTGCAAGAGGCTATCTTGCACCGATCGGCATTGATCTGATCTGCATTCCCGCATTCACCAGCATTCAGATCGACGGTGAGGATCGCACAGCAATCAAGCTGATCTGCGAACCTCGTTAACTACGAGCCATTATTATTGCATGAAAGGGCGGTGCATCAGCACCGCCCTTTTTGTATGCACAGAAAAACCCACTCCTTGGCGGAGTGGGGTTCATCTTAATTCTGAAACAGTTCGCTATAGGTATAAAAATAAAGATCTTCGATATCCCAATCGTCATCACCGATCGAACCGGAATAGGTCACCGGACCTTCGTTTACCTTTGTAGGATTCGGATAGGTACCGATATTTCTGCCTTGGTTTACCGAACATGCTGCATAAGCAATCCAGCCGTCATTAATTACAATGAAATAGTCATACATCTCGATGTCCGTAAAATACTTATCTGCAAGTGTGTACGCCGTTGTGGAATCAAAGGGTACGTTAATGTTCATCGAGGGATCCGAGCAGATGATAAAAGGCTCTGTTCCGAGATCGATATTCATGTAATCCAATTCGTAGATCACAGTTGAATAGGCGTCAAAGATCGACTGTGCACTACTGTTTATCCTGCTCTGATTTGATTTCGCTGTATATCCAATCATGGAAGGAACCAGAATTGCCGCAAGCACGCCGAGCACGGGCAGGACAAACAGCATGATCACTGCAATCACAATGATCACGATCACTGCGGTGTTGTTCTTCTTTGGTGCATTCTGATTCTGCGCATTTCCCTGCTGGAACTGACCATTCTGATAATCATATACAGCGGGGGACGGTGCAGCGGGATTCGGGTTTTGGTTCCGGCAGTTGCAAACTTCGTTTTCTGAAAGCGGTCTGCCGCAATTCTGACAATATGGCATATAATTCCTTCCTTTAAATAACAATCAAACCCGAAAGGCATGATGCCTTTCGGGTTTTGTAGCTTATGCCTTCTTTGTGTAGTCACCAATTGTCTTGATGCCGCGCTTTTCATTCCACCATACCCACAGAGTCGGAGCAATACACTGGGAGGAGAATGTACCTGCCAGCAGACCGAATACCATCGGTACGGAGAAGCTCATAATATCATCAACCTTGCATACATATGCAACAACACTGATGATGATCATGGTAGACAGTGTGGTAACGGATGTACGGATAGAACGGCGCAGTGTCTGGCTTGCACTTGCATTCACCAGTTCTGCAATGCTGCTCTTTCTGGGCATCAATGTCTGATTCTCACGGATTCTGTCATATACAACGATGGTGTTGTTGATGGAGTAACCGAAGATGGTCAGCAGAACCGCCATGAAGTTTGCGTTGATCTCGAAGCCGCAAAGTACAAATGCACCATAGGTAACAATAATGTCATGCAGCAGTGCCACGATTGTGAACATACCTGCGGACCAACCGCTGATCTTCTTGAATCGGAATGCAATGTAGATGATCAGAAGGATCGCTGCGAAAATTACCGCTACGATACACTTGCCGAAGAACTCACGGCCGGAGGACGGGCTGACATCGTTGCTGTCAAGAACCTCAACTTCTGCATCCGGATAAGTTTCCTGAACAGCCTTGAGCATCTTTTCCTGCAGATCCTGTGTCAGACCCTCGTTGTAGCTGAAGGAAACTGTCAGGATGTTGGTGTCCGCATCAAAGCTTTCACCTGTCTGAAGTGTAACGGGAGTTTTGAGGATCTCCTCAATCTCACCCTTGCATGCATCTGCGTCAATATCGCCGGTATAGGAGAAGGATACGATCGTACCGCCCTTGAAGTCGATTGCAACTTCTACACCGAGGAAGCTTGTGCACAGAGATACGCCGATGAGAACAGCTGCGATGGTGAAGTAAACCTTCTTCATGCCGCTGAAGTTGAAAACTCTTGTTTCCTTGTGCTTCTTCTCGTTGTAACCGTACAGGCTGGGCTTCTGGAATACCTTGAATCTTGCCAGGGACATGGTCATCAGTCTTGCTGCGCCCACACCCATGATGAAGTTCAGGATAACGCCGACGAGCAGCGTGAAGCCGAAGGAATATACAAAGCCTTCTGTTGTTGCACCGAAGAAATAGAAAATAGTGCTGTCAAGGAACTTGGTGATGGGGTTGGTGTTGGTACCGAATGCGCCCATCAGGATCACTGCAACGATCGCCAGTGTCAGGTTACCGTCGAGGATTGCGGAGAATGCATTCTTATAACCTGCCTTGAGAGCAGCATCTACGGATCTGCCCTTAGCCAGTTCCTCACGGATACGCTCTGCAGTGATGATGTTACAGTCAACGCCCATACCTACGGAGAGGATGATACCTGCAATACCGGGGATGGTCAGTGTAGAGCTGGGCTGGAAGCCAAACCAACCGGAAACCGCTGCCAGCATGCCGGCAACCTGTCCGATCAGACCGATGACAGCTACAAAGCCGGGTACACGGTACAGAATGAGCATGTAAATGCAGATGAATACCAGCGCAATGATACCGCTGAGGATCATTGCATAAAGAGCGCCCTGACCCAGTGTCGGGGACAGTGTCTTGGAGCTTGTCGTCTTGAGAGAGAACGGCAGTGCACCGGAATTGATCTGGTCTGCCAGAGCCTTGGAGGACTCAGCATCAAAGTTACCTGTGATCTGTGCGGATCCACCCGTGATCACTTCGTTTACTGTTGCACTGGAAACGCACACATCGTCCATCCAGATGGAGATGTAGCCGCCGTTTGCCTTCTGCTTTGCAGTTGCATCCGCAAATTTCTCTGCGCCTTCTTCGTCCAGATCGAGGAACACGAGCCATTCTTCGTAGAATCCGCTCTGTGCGTTCTCAACGTTCTTACCTGTCAGAATTACTTCGCCGTCAGCCTCGGTACCGTAACGGAATGTCAGCTCCGCCATCTGACCGAGTTCATCCACCGCTGCAGAGGGATCGAAATCATCCTCACCGGACTGCCACGGGAAACGCACGATAATACGGCTGTTGTTGTAGTCCACATAGGTTTCGCTGTCGTTGATACCCAGAGAAAGCAGTCGCATATTGATGATCTGCAATGCAGCGTCCATCTGATCCTTGTCTGCTTCCATGTCATTCTCAGGCTCAAATGTTACGTCAACACCGCCCTGAATGTCAATACCCAGACGGATATCCTCCAGACTGTGTACATACGTTGTCTTAATGTCGCCGTAGTATGTGGAAATTCCGAACAGCGTAGAATATGTAAACGCCAGGATCACAAAAAAGACAACAAAAAAGACGGGTTTTCCCATTTTTTTATTCACAATCTAACCTCCTGTCAGATTCACTTCCTGTATTGGAAGCGTATCCGAAATTTTCTCGTGAAACATTTCACGACAATTACTATTATTATAGTACAAAATCGTCACAAAGTCAATAGCTTATGTGAAAGTTGTATGAAATTTTGCGAAATTATTCCTGTATTCCAAACAGCTTTCTTCCTGTTTCGCAGCAGGCGTCGATCAGCGCCTGTGTACTCACACCCTTGACTTCCGCTGCTTTTTCCGCAGTATAGGCAATCAGAGAGCTGTCGCAGCGTTTGCCCCTGAACGGAACGGGCGCCATATAGGGGCAGTCGGTTTCGAGCATAAAACGATCAAGCGGCACGAGTTCCAGCACCTCCAGTGCCTTGCGTGCATTCTTGAATGTCAGCACTCCGGTCAGGCTGATGTGCAGTCCGAGCGAAAGCACTTCCTTTGCAGTTTCTGCAGAACCGCTGTAGCAGTGCATCACACCCCTCGGACGGTATTTCCGCAGAATTTCCATTGCATCCCCGATGGCGTCACGGACATGGAGGATCACGGGCAGTTCAAGCTCCTCTGCAAGCTCCAGCTGTGCAATGAAAATTTCCTTCTGCTTTTCGGCATCATAGCCGTCGTAATGATAATCCAGCCCGATCTCGCCGATGGCACGGACTTTGGGTTCATTCACGGCAATGTTCCGAATGCGTGCCAGCCAGTCCGCAGGAAGCTCGCCGATATTTTCGGGATGCACACCGGCGGCGGCATAAATGTAATCATACTGATCGGCAAGTGCGGCACATGCTGCGGAATCCTCCGGCTCACAGCCTGCAAGCATCACATAGCGCACGCCCTTTTCGGGCAGGCTTTTCAGCAGGGCTTCTCTGTCCGGATCAAATGCACGGTCGGTATAATGCGCATGGGTATCGAAAATATTTTGATACAAGGCTATTCCTCCGTTTTTTCGGTTTGGGGTTCTTCAAACAGATCCGCCACGCTGCCATAGAAATTGCTGTCGAGGATGAACACGTCACTTTCCGGTTCGATCTTACCCGTAGCGATACGGAATGTCGCAATGGTGCTGCCTCCGTAATTGTACATATACTTCAGGGCAGCCTTTTCATCGTTATAGTCAATGGCGGAAATGTCAGTTTCCATCATATTGATCAGCGTTTTGAAATTGCTGTCCATGGACGCTACAATGCGGTCGTAATCCGTCTGGTTGATCATTTCGGAGATCAGATCGGCGCAGAGTGCGCTGCGCTGGATCTCACCCTGTTCAAACAGGGGATATACAATGAGCTTTTCCATCTGGGAAGGTCCGAGATACTGCGGCTCAGTGCTGTCGGTAAATCCGATAAGCCCTGTGGGCACCTGATAATATGCGCCTGCAAAGATGTTGCAGATCTTCTGGAATCCCTCCGAATTTAAGATAATATAGCGGTCAGTCTCGATCTGTGTTTCATGGAGGATCGCCTGTTCCACCTGCTGCACACCGCCGTTGGAATAAAAACCGGAAAGCGTATCCTGTCTGCCGTCCACAAAGGAAATCATATTATCCGGCAGACCGATCAGAACGATCTCCTTTTCGGAAGGACGAATCCTTGCCAGCAGGAAGGTCAGTGGTTCAGGATTTTTCGGTTCATCCAGAATAAACAGCAGCGTTGCGTCATGCTCGGCAGTCGGCTTTGAAATCGTTCCCGGCATTTTTTGTATCGTGTCATTATCGCCGTCAAGCTTGTCGAACAGAAACATTGCAATACCGCCGATTCCGAGAATGGCGAACAAAAACGCCATCAGGAAGGGGATCGCCACATGCCCTTTCTTTTTCTTCTTACTCATATCGTATCCTCCTTATCTGCAATCGGCTGCGTCGGGGCTGCCGTTAAATCCTTAAAGTTTACGGTTTCTACTTGCAATTTCACAAAAATGGTGCTATAATATTAGTATGCGTCAAAATCCGCTGCGCTGTACCTCCCATTCCTGCGGTGACAGGTACGGATGGTAGCCGCTGACATTGTCAAGGCAGATGCGGCAATGGGCAAGTCCCTGACGCACCGCATAACTGAACGTCTGCATTGAACCCGAACGGCCTTCGCTGCATACTGCAATAATGGCTGCGGAACGATCCACCATGTAGCAGTTGCGTGCTTTGAACGCACCGTAGGAACGGTAGCTCCCCGGCAGGATCACAAGACCGTTGACATTTGAAAGCATGTACTCCAGCCTCGGAAGGCTGTAGCCGTGCGTGCAGAAAAATTCCTTATAATCCTCACAGGGCTGCACACCGATCACCTGAATGATCGGGTAACGCTGCCGCAGCGTGAACAGATATTCCGCTGCAAGGTAATCCACACCATCGGCAAGCCCTGTAAGAAAATGGGTATATCCTTGCGTGACGGCAATATTTATATAATAGTGGAGCGTTTCCGTCAGGATCTGCAGCGTCTTTCCCGTGGGAAGCTTTTCCGGTCGATGACCGGTAAAACAAAGAACCCGTTCACGGGGGACATTCTGCAAAAGCGGATGCTCTGCAAGCTGTTCCATGGCTCTGCCTCCAGCAGATTATTTTGCAAATCGCAATCAAACATATTATAGCATAGAACAGCGTAAACCACAAGTGAAAAACAGGATTTTTTTTGAATTATTACATTTCTGTTCCCGTTTCGATACCAATTCGACATTTTTCGGGAACTTTCTCTGCCATTTGCCCGAAAGCAGCGGGCAGACCCGATTTCAGCATTCAGAAAGGAAGACCATCATGCAGTATCGTCAGCGTGCATGGGCGGAAATTTCGCTCGACGCTCTCTCCCACAATGTACAGTCCATTCAGCAGGCGCTTGCCGGCAGTACCGAATACTGTGCCGTTGTCAAAGCCGATGCCTACGGGCACGGCGAAGAAATCATCTGCCGCAAGCTCTATGAGATCGGCGTGCGTTTCTTTGCAGTTTCGAGCTTTGAGGAAGCGGTTCGCGTCCGGAAATGGTGTCCGGAAGCTGAGATCCTCATTCTGGGCTATACTTCCCCCGAATGTGCGCCGATGCTTGCACAGCAGAACATCCTGCAGGCGGTGGTATCCTGCGAATACGCAAGGATGCTTTCCGATTTTGCGCCGCCCGGCAGACCGGTTCGCTGCCATGTCAAGCTGGATACAGGCATGGGCAGAATCGGCGTGCCGGCGAAGGATCTGGACGGCTGCATGAAGCAGATGGAAGATATTCTCTCCCGTCAGGGACTGCAGGTGGAGGGGCTATTCACGCACTTTGCCGCTGCTGATGAGGAGGATGCGGACAACATTGCTTACACCGACGCACAGGAGGCAGCACTGTTTGCCGTGGATGCGGCGCTGAAAGAAAAGGGCGTTCAGCTTCGCCATGTGCATTGTATGAACAGTGCAGCGATCTGCTACCGCAATCAGCCGAAAAGCACGCTGGCAAGAGCCGGTATTATCATGTACGGACTCAAGCCCAATGCAGCACTGCACATGCCGCTGAATCTGCAGCCGGTGCTGGAACTGCGTTCGAGGATCAGCCACATCAAAACGGTGGATGAGGGAACATGCATCAGCTACGGCAGAACCTACCGTGCCGAAAAATCCCAGAAGATCGCCACTGTCACGATCGGATATGCCGACGGCTACAGCCGTCTGCTGTCGGGGAAGGGTGAGGTACTGGTCTGCGGCATCCGCTGTCCCATTGTGGGGCGCATCTGCATGGATCAGATGATGATCGACATCGGGAATGTGCCCGATGTGCAGATCGGCACGATGGTAACGCTCATCGGCAGGGACGGAAATGACTGCATTACGGCGGATGAGGTTGCCGGAAAATACGGCACGATCGGGTACGAGGTCGTTTGCGGCATTTCCAAACGTGTGCCGAGAATATTTATGGATGAGGGCAAGGTCATCCACGAGGATAATTTAATTTAAGTGCAGAGGCACTTTTTGGAGGAACGATATGAAAACATACGCACTGGGTATTGACGTTGGCTCTACCACCGTCAAAACTGTGGTCTGTGATGAACTGGGAAATATTTTACATTCCGCATATCAGCGGCATTTTTCCAAGGTGAAGGAAACTGTTGCGGGACAGCTGGAGGATATACTGAAGAAATTTCCGGATGTGAAGCTGTGTGCGGCAATGACGGGATCGGCAGGTCTGGGGCTTGCAAATGCTGCGGAAATTCCGTTTGTACAGGAAGTACATGCGGCATTTCTGGCGGTAAAAACCTGTTATCCGGATGCGGATACCGTGATTGAGCTGGGCGGCGAGGATGCAAAGATCATCTTCCTGACCGGCGGTGTGGAGCAGCGTATGAACGGCTCCTGTGCAGGCGGTACGGGTGCATTCATTGACCAGATGGCGACGCTGCTGGGCATTACAGCGGATGAGCTGGACGAGGTTTCCCTCAAGGCAAAGCGCACCTATCCCATTGCATCCAGATGCGGCGTTTTCGCAAAATCCGATATTCAGCCGCTTCTCAATCAGGGCGCAGCCCGTGAGGACATTGCAGCAAGTATTTACCGTGCGGTCGTTGACCAGACGGTTGCCGGACTTGCACAGGGCAGGGAGATCAAGGGAAATGTACTGTTTCTCGGCGGCCCGCTTTCCTTCCAGAAGGGTCTGCGCAAGGCATTTATGGATACACTGGGACTTTCGGAAGAACAGGCGTTTTTCCCCGAACAGGCTCCGGTTTTCGTGGCACTCGGTTCTGCGCTCTACGCAAAGGAAAGCAAGCTTTCCGCAAAGAATGCGGACGAATTGCTGCATATGGTACAGAATGCCAGCACTGCTTCGGAGGTGCTGACGGGTGACTGTCTGTTCCAATCCCGTGAGGAATACTCGGAATTTGTGGAACGTCACAAGCGGCATGATCTGAAATATGCGGATCTCCACACCTATGAGGGCGATGCATATCTGGGCATTGACTCAGGTTCGACCACCACCAAGCTTGTATTGATCACGGAAAACGGCGAACTGCTGTACAGCCATTATGCATCCAACGAGGGACAGCCCCTCGATAAAATCGCAGAACAGCTTAAAAAAATCTACAATGACAAACACCGCAACCTGCATATCCGCAGCAGTGCGGTGACGGGCTACGGCGAGGATCTGATCCGTGCGGGGCTTTCCGTCGATCATGGTATTGTAGAAACCGTGGCGCACTTCAAGGCGGCATCCTTCTTCTGTCCCGACGTGGATTTCATCATCGACATCGGCGGTCAGGACATCAAGTGTTTCAAAATCAAGAACGGTGCTATTGACAGCATCATGCTCAACGAGGCATGTTCCTCCGGATGCGGCTCGTTCATCCAGACCTTTGCGATGGCGCTCGGCTACGATATTGAGGAATTTTCCAAAATGGGCTTGTTTGCACAGCATCCCGTAGAGCTGGGTTCACGCTGCACGGTATTCATGAACAGCAGCGTAAAACAGGCACAGAAGGACGGCGCAACGGTGGAGGATATTTCCGCCGGTCTGTCAGCTTCCATCATAAAAAATGCAATCTACAAGGTCATCCGTGCCAAGAGCGTGGAGGAGCTTGGAAAAAATATTGTCGTGCAGGGCGGAACATTCCTCAACGATGCCGTACTGCGCTGCTTTGAACGTGAGATCGGCAGAAATGTCATCCGTCCTGCAATTTCGGGACTCATGGGTGCATTCGGTGCGGCTCTCTATGCAAAGGAAAAGGCAACGGATGCCCCAAGCTTCCTGATCGCACCTTCGGAATTGCAGAATTTTTCCTATACTTCCAAAAACATCCGCTGCGGCGGATGCACGGCAAACTGTCTGCTGAATGTCATTCGTTTCTCGGACGGCGGAAAGTTCATTTCCGGCAATCGCTGTGAAAAGGGAGCGGGCGTGACAAAACCCTCGGAAGTGCCGGATCTGTATAGCTACAAGTACGAAAGTCTGTTCCAGATTGCGAAGGAACAGCCGAAAAATCCCCGTGCTGTGGTCGGTCTGCCGATGGTGCTGAGCTTCTATGAGCAGCTGCCGTTCTGGCACACGCTGTTCACAAAGCTTGGATTCCAAGTGGAAATTTCGGGCGAGAGCGACCGCAAGGTGTATTTCAAGGGACAGCACACGATCCCCTCGGATACGGTCTGCTATCCCGCAAAAATTGCGCACGGTCACATCGAAAATCTGCTGGAAAAGGGCGTGGATTTCATTTTCTGGCCGTGCATGAGCTACAATGTGGAAGAACCCGACACGGATAACCACTTCAACTGCCCCGTTGTGGCGTACTATCCCGAATTGATGAAGGCAAATCACAGTGGTCTGAACAGTGAAAACTTTGTTTATCCCTATATGGATCTCAACCGTCCGAAGAATGTGATCAACGTCATGAAACGGACACTTGCAAAATACAATGTGGGCGGTCAGATTGCAGACGCAGTGGATGCGGCTTACAAATCCATGGACGAATTTCGTCAGAATATGGCGAAAAAGGCAAGTGACGTCATCCGTCAGGCAAGGATGGAGGGCAGGAAGATCATCGTACTTGCCGGCCGTCCCTACCATCTGGACAAGGAAATCAATCACGGCATCCACAAGCTGCTGACAAGTCTGGGACTTGCGGTGGTGACGGAGGAAAGTGTTTCTGCTCTGGGAAATATGCCGAAGCTCAGCGTCCTCAACCAGTGGACCTACCACAGCCGCCTCTATCGTGCGGCGGAATATGTTTCCACACAGCCGGACATGCAGCTGGTGCAGCTTGTTTCCTTCGGATGCGGCATTGATGCGATCACGACGGACGAAGTACGAAGCATCCTCGAAAGCAGAGGAAAGCTCTATACACAGCTGAAAATTGATGAAATCAACAACCTCGGCGCTGCAAAAATCAGGCTGCGCAGCCTGCTTGCGGCAATGAGCGCAAATCAGTAGAAAGGGGTATGCATGATGGCAGAATATGCAAAATTTACGGAAGAAATGAAAAAAACGCACACGATTTTAGTGCCGAATATGCTCCCCATTCATTTCAAACTGCTCATACGCATCTTTGAATCCTATGGCTATCACTGCGAACTGCTGGAGAGCGAATCCAGAACCGTTGTGGAGGAGGGGCTGAAGAACGTACATAACGACACCTGCTACCCTGCGCTTCTGGTTGTCGGACAGTTCATGGAGGCTCTGAAAAGCGGCAAATACGATCCGAACAGAACGGCGCTGATGATCACGCAGACGGGCGGCGGATGCCGTGCATCCAACTACATCCACCTGCTGCGCAAATGCGTTGCGGAGACATTTCCGCAGGTTCCCGTGGTTTCGCTGAATTTCTCCGGATTGGAAAAGGACAGCGGATTTCAGATGACGATGCCCATTACGATCAAGTGCCTGTACGGCGTGCTGTACGGCGACATGCTCATGACGATCTACAATCAATGCAGACCCTATGAGCTGATTCGCGGCAGTTCCGAAAAATGTCTGCAAAAGTGGCAGAAAAAACTTGACAAGCTGTTCAAGGAAAATAAATTCACGAACACGAAGAAGATCTACAAGGAGATTCTGGACGATTTTGCAAAAATCGAGCGTTCCTCCGTCCCGAAGATCAAGGTAGGCATTGTGGGCGAGATCTATGTAAAATACTCTCCGCTTGCCAACAACCATCTGGAGGATTTCCTGCTGTCGGAGGGCTGTGAGCCGGTTGTGCCGCTGTTTCTGGAATTTATCCTCTACTGGGCGGTCAACAAGCTCAACGAGGCGAAGCTCTATGATGCGGCAAATGCCAAAACACCGCTGTTCAAGGCGGCTTACAAGATGATCTACCACAAGCAGAAGGAATTTATCAGCGTCATTCAAAAACACGGTGTGTTTGAAGCGCCCCATGATTTTGAGCATCTGCGAAAGATCGGTCAGCAGTACATCGGTCAGGGTGTGAACATGGGCGAGGGATGGCTGATTCCATCGGAAATGGGCGCACTTGCCGAAAGCGGCACGGAAAATATCATCTGCACGCAGCCATTCGGCTGTCTGCCGAATCACATCGTTGCAAAGGGGATGAGCCGTGCGGTCAAGGAGAGATACCCCAATGCCAACATCATCGCCATTGACTATGATCCCGGTGCCACCAGAGTCAATCAGGAAAACCGCATCAAGCTGATGCTTGCCAATGCGAAAGCTGCACCGAAGAAATAACTGTAGAAAAAACTCCCGTCCAGCCAGTGCGCCTTATGGCGCACGGCTGGACTAATTACATTATTATGGGTTGCGCCTTCGGCGCATGTAGGGGGCAAAGCCCCCTACAACCCCCAATAAATAGCCAAAAAGCGTTCTGCAAGAGGGCGGGGTGAGGGTGGGGCAAAATCAAGTAAAATCATACTTTTTTTGACAAGCTGAAAGCCCCTGCTTACGCAGGGGCTTTTTATCAATCCTCATCGTCATCAGGTTCCGCATCCTCATCGGATTCGGTCTGCTCATAATCCGTTTCATCCTCCTCCAGCTGGTCAAGGATGTTCACATAAACCTTGTCCTCCTCGGCAAGCTCTGCCTTTTCTTCTGCCTCGGCAGCTTTTTTCTTTTCCTCGGATGTCAACTGATTTTTGCGGATCACACGCACGAGCAGGAATATAATCGCCGCAAACACCAGCACGCCGACAACGATCAGAACGATCGTGCCTGCGGACATTCCGGGGCCGCCTTTCAGCTTAAAGCCCTTGATCTTCTCCGGCTCGTATTCGCCGTCCGCATTCGGCGCTTCGCTGTCCGTGTAGCCGAATGCATATTCTCCCACAACATTGCAGTTCTTCGGCAGCGTTACGGTTTTCAGGCTCGGACAGGCATAGAAGGCATAATTGCCTACTTTTGTCAGACTCTGGGGCAGGGAGATGTTCTGCAGCTCCGTGCAGTCCGCAAACGCATTGTCCTGAATTTCCTGCAGTCCCTGCGGCAGTTCAACGGTAGTCAGACCCTCGCAGTATTCAAATGCACCTGCGTTGATGGTCTTCAATGTTGTCGGAAATTTGATGTCTTTCAGGTTGTAGGAAGCGAAAAATGCTGCATCATAAATGGTTGTGATCCCCTCAGGAATGACAAAGTTCTCGTCCGGCTTTCCGGCAGGATATGCATACAGGATCTGCATTTCCGTATTGTACAGTACGCCGTCAACCTCGGTATAAACTGTATTGCCCTCCTCAACACTGTAGCTGCTCAGACTGGAACATCCCAGAAACGGCATTGCACCGATATTGGTCATATTCTTCGGCACGGTAAATTCCGTGATATTGATACAGCCGTAAAAGGGTGCCGTGGGCAGTTCGGTCAGAGATTCGGGGAGATTTACTTCGTCAATGGCATAGCAGAAGCCAAAGGCGTAGTCACCCAGCGCTGTCAGGGATTCCGGAAGCTCCGGCGTCGGCAGAAGCTTGCAATTGTAGAATGCAGCAGCATTGATCAACTCCAGATCCTGCGGATAATTGATGTTCTGCAGCACCTCGCAGCCGTAGAAAACGCCCTCTTTGATCTCCTTGAGATCATCGGGAAGCACGACCTCAGCAAGGGAAGTACATCCGCAGAATGCGTAGTTGCCGATGCTCTCCACGTTGTCCGGAATCGTGACTTTCTTCAGTGCATAGCAATCCATGAATGCGGAATCACCGATGCTTTTTACGTTTTCGCCAATGGTCACGGACATAAGATCCGTACATCCATAAAATGCGCCGGAACCAATGGAAACGATGTCATAGCCATTCGTCTGCGCAGGAATTTTTACTGCGAGGGCGGAAGTATCACAGGCATACAGCTGCACACCGCCGTCCACGTAGGCAAAGGTGAACATGCCATCCTCGTAGGTTTCCAAAGTTGTGCCGGTATCCGTTTCTTCCTCAGCCCAAACCGGAAGTACAGCCGCTGTGCCAAGCATCAGCATGCCCGACAGGCAGACAGCCAGTAATTTCTTGATCGTCATAAATTTACCCTGCTCTTTCTATTGTATTCTTATTGGCGGCGTTTCTTCAGTATGATCACAATTGCTGCAGCAAGCACTGCAATTGCCGCAATCGCCACGCCGAGTAGTACATGGTACAGCGAAATGCCGCTGACGATTTTCAGCGTCAGATCATTGCTTGACGCATATGTATAACCCGGAGTTCTCTTAACAACGGATACTGTAAGATCCTTTTGCGGCGCTTTGCCCTCCGTCGCTTCATCATAGCGGTAACCGATGCAGAAGCTCGAAATCGTTTCCACGGACTTCGGAATGTTGATGGATGCAAGGGAAGTGCAGTGGAAAAATGCATAGCTGTCAATGCGCTTGAGTCCCTCTGGAAGCACCACTTTTTTCAGAGAAGTGCAGGAATAGAAGCAATTCTCCCCGATGCTTTCCAAAGTGGAAGGAAGCTTCACTTCTTCCAGTGCGATGCAGTAGCAGAACGCTGCACCGACCAATTCCTTAACACCCTCCGGAATCTTCACGGATCTGAGTTTTACGCAGTAATAGAATGCGTCCTCGCCGATGGTATTCACCTTGCCCAGATCAATTTCCTCCAGATACTGAGCGCCGATAAACGCCCAGTCTGCGATGGAACGGCAGGTATCGGGAACAGCATATTCGGCGTCGGACTTTGCTTCGGGATATTTGATGAGATTTACGGCGTTTTTGTCAAACAGCACGCCGTCCTGTGAGGAATAAGCGGTATTCCCCTGTGCTACATGGAATGCGGTCATACCCTCGGTCGTATCGAAGGCATAGCTTTGAATTTCCGTCACGGCGGCGGGAATGGTGATCTCGGTCAGTCCCGAACAGCCGTAAAAAGCATTTTCTCCGATGGTGGTTACGGTTTCGGGGAGCTTCGCCTGCGTCAGCTTTTCACAGGCATTGAATGCACCGTCACCGATCACCGTAAGCCCTTCGGGAAGTGTTACTTCCGTAATATGCGTGCTTTTTGCAAAGCATCCGTCCGTCAGTGCGGTAACGGCATGTCCGTCAATTTCGGACGGTACAACCGCCTTCTCCAGCTGGGAATTGATGCAGCTTACGGAAATACTGCCGTCATCGAGCAGGGTATATCCAAAATTCCCGTCAGAACTCTTGCCATCGTATTCCCCGTCCGCCGCTGCCGCCGGAATCAGCGGAAGTGCAGCGGCAAGCGCCGCAGCGGACAGCAGACCTGCCATCTGTTTTATAAAATGCATGTCATTTCCTCCTGTCCGGTTATTGATACTGCTTGTTCACACGTTTCTGAATGACAATAATGGCAATTGTTGCGCCGACCACCAGTACCACAATGACGATCATTACAATAATGAACACGCTGCTCTGCGTGATACCGCCCGTACTTTTGATATTGTTGACGGAACAGTATTCATGTGCGGCGGTGTCACTGTCGGTGTCCACCACAAATCCGGGCAGTCTTGCGGGCTTTTCTGCGTCCCCGTCATAATAGAAGCCCAGTGCATAATCGCCGATGGTTTTGACTGCGTCATTGAGAGCGATCGTGGAGAGATTCGGACAGTTGAAGAATGCGTAATTGCCGATGGTATCCACTCTGCCGGGGATCTCGATTTCCTTCAGTGCAGTACAGCTGTAGAATGCACTGTCGCCGATGACATCGAGCGAAAAGGGAAGCGTCACATCCATAAGTGACGTGCAGTTGCCGAATACGGCGCTTTTCAGCTCGGAAATTCCATCGGGGATCTCCACGCTTTTCAAGGCAGTGCAGTGATAGAACGCATCCTCCCCGATCTCGGTCACACCCGTCAGATCAATGGTTTCCAGAAAGCTGTTGCCGATGAATGCCCAGTCCTCGATCTTGGTGCAGCCATCGGGAATGTCGTAGGACTTGTCCTCCTTGCAGGGCGGATAGTAGATCAGCTCCGTCATGGCATAGTCGAACAGCACGCCCTCCTGACTGCGGAAATTCTTATTTGCATCGGAAACCTTCACTTCCTTCATGGATGTACAGCCTTCAAACACAAATTCTTCAATAATGGTAACGGACGCAGGAATTGTAATTTCCGTCAGACTCGAACAATTGTAAAACGCCTGCCAGTCAATGCGCTGCAGATCCTGGGGGAGTGCGAGTGCCTTGAGATTTTCGCAGTTATAGAAGGCAAAATCCTCAATATAGGTCACGGTCGATGGAATGTCCACGGATTCCAGTGCGGTATTATCCTTAAAGCAGTCACTGTCGATCATCGTAACATTTTTTCCGTTGATGGTACGGGGGATCTCCGCATGCACAAGACTCCGATCCTTGCAGCGCACGCCCAGCGTTCCATCGCCGTAATCCATGTACGACCAGAGACCGTCCATCGTCACGCCTTCCTGCGCTTCCTGCATCGCACCCGGAAACAGATTCTCCGCCGCTGCCGTCAACGGGCACAGCGCCATCAGTGCTGCCGCCGTCCATGCGCCGATTGCCCGAACGGGATTCCACGCTCTCCTCATTTCTTCTCACCCTGTTTCTTGGTTTTCGGTTTTTTTACCAGCAGCACGATCAGCACTGCCGCCAGTACCAGCACGATACCTCCGCACACTGCAAGTCCGACGATCAGTTTATTGTCGGACGCTGCCTCACCGGGTGTTTCCTCCGCATCGGAGGAATCGGAACTGCTGTCCGGATCGGACGCAATCGTTGCTTCGGGATTTGCAAGGCTGACAAAGGTAAAATTGTTCTGATAATCATTTTCACTGTCGTTTGCCGTGCAGTAGGTCTGCGCCATGGAATACGGCTCGCCGTAGATGACAAAATCTCCAATGGGTGAAAGATCTTCGTCATAACCGAATGCACAGAAATTGATGTCAGTAACCGTAGCGGGGATCGTAACGGATTCCATACCCGTTCCGCAGAATGCATACTGCCCGATCAGGGTCACGGACGGGGGGAATTCGATTTCCGTCAGCTTCGGACAGAAGGCGAATGCCGCATGATAAATGCTCTCCACGCCGTTTCCGAGATCCACCTCCGCGAGATTTTCGCAATAGGCAAAGCTGTAGTCGTCGATCTGCACCACGCTGTCGGGAATGCTGATGCGCTCAATACCGGAGTGGGAAAATGCCAGATTGTCAATATATCCCACCGTATCGGGAATATCCACACCTCTGAGGTGCTGTGTATAGGCAAAACAGCCGGGAGCAAGCTCGTCCACGCCATCGGGGATCGTGTAAAATTCATCCTTTTTACCCGGCGGATAGCAAATGAAAAATTTGCCGTCATCGCCCAGCAGAACACCGTCCTCGGTTACGGAAAAATAGGAGTTGCCCTCCTCAACGCTGATCTTCTCCAGCGATTTGCAGCCAAAAAACACGCTTTCGCCCATATCCGTCACAGTTGCCGGAATGACAACGGAGGTAATGTTGAACGCCTCCAGAAAGCATGCATTTCCAAGATACACAACGGGCTTTCCTTCGATTTCCGAAGGAATCACAACCTCGCCCAGATACCCCTGCATATTGAAATCATAAAGCTCGACATTGCCGTTTTCGTCAAAACCGTAGTTGTAGAAACCATCCTCCGTAGTCTGCTTGGAAGGCTTTTCCGTTGCAGCTTCCGTTACTTCCTCCGAAGCTGAAGTTTCGGTGGCTGCGTCATTGTCGGCATATGCCGTCAACGGTGCTGCCGCAAGCAGAAATGCTGATACAGCCGCAAAAACAAATCTCCTCATGTTCATCATACTTCCCTCTTTTATTTTTCATGTGCAGCATCCTGCCCGCCGTCGGCGGGCAGGATCGCTTCATTTATTCAACTGTAACGGATTTCGCCAGATTTCTGGGTTTATCCACATCCGTTCCTCTGTATACTGCCGTATAATAGGCAATCAGCTGCAGCGGTACGACAGCCGGTATCGGCATGAGCAGATCGTCGATTTCCGGAATCGTGAACCTGCAGTCCGCTGCATCCTGTTCGATTTTCTCATTTTCTCCGCAAATCAGAACGACCTTAGCACCTCTTGCCCTGACTTCCTTGATATTGCTGATGGTTTTCTCAAGCAGCCGTTTTTGCGTTGCAACGGCAATTACGGGCATATTCTCGGTAATCAGCGAAATCGTACCATGCTTGAGTTCCCCTGCGGCATAGGCTTCGGAATGAATGTAGGAGATTTCCTTGAGTTTCAAGGAACCCTCCATGCTCAGCGCATGATCCAGCCCCCTGCCGACATACAGCAGACTGTCCGCTGCAATCAGGGAGGATGCAATATACTGGGCTTGCTCCTGATTTTCCAGAATCTTCTCAATTTCCCGCGGCGTTTCCTGCAAAAGTGCTGTCAGCCTGCGGCATTCCGTCTCATCAATGCTGCCGTTTGCCAGCGCAAGCGCAAATGCAAAGAGATACATCACTGCGATCTGCACCATGTATGCCTTTGTGGATGCCACAGCGATTTCAGGGCCTGCGTGCGTATAAATAAGCATATCTGCCTCACGAGCAATGGAGCTTCCCTTGGCGTTGACAATGGCAAGCGTTTTCGCTCCCATTTTTTTGGCAAGCCGCATTGCGGCAAGGCTGTCGGCGGTTTCTCCCGACTGGGAAATAATCACCACAAGCTCTCCCTCTCCCAAAAGCGGCTCACGATAGCGAAATTCCGACGCAATGTCAACATTCACCGGAACCCTCGCCAAAGCTTCCGTCACATATTTCCCCACAACACCGGCATGCATTGCCGTACCGCAGCCAATGATGTGGATCCTGCTCAGCTGCCTGAGCATTTCATGTGTGATGCCGCATTCCTCCAGATTCGGCAGTCCGTCTGCAATTCTGGGAGCGATGGTCATTCGGATGGCGGCGGGCTGCTCATGGATCTCCTTGAGCATGAAATGCGCATAGCCGCATTTTTCCGCTGCGGTCACATCCCAGTCCGCTGTGCGGCATTCCTTTCGCACCTCCTGAAAATGCGGATCAAAGACCCTGCACCCCTGCTTCGTCAGCACTGCGATCTCATCATGCTCCAGCAGGTAATACCGCCTTGTATACTGCAAAACCGCCGTAACATCGGAGGCAATAAAGCTCTCGTTTTCGCCGATACCCACGATCAGCGGGCTTTCACGGCGCAGGGCAAACACCCTATCGGGAAAATCCGCAAAAATAATCCCCAGCGCAAACGAACCCTCCAGCTCGTGCATGGTTTCAACGATCGCTTCCATGGGATTTCCATGATTTCTCCGATAATAATGATCCAGCAGCTGTGCTACGACCTCGGTATCGGTATCGCTCTCAAACACTCTGCCCTCGGAAAGCAGAAAATCTTTCAGGCGCTTGTAGTTTTCGATGATGCCATTATGTACCAGCGTCACGCTTCCTCCGCCGTGCGGATGGGAATTGCGGTCGGATGGCTCTCCGTGCGTTGCCCATCGGGTATGCCCGATTCCGGCAGTTCCCGTGGGTTTCCCCTCTGCTTGGAGCTTTTTGCGCAGCTCGCTCAGCCTGCCCTTGGATTTTGCAACACGGATGCTCTGATTTTCAAATACGGCAATTCCTGCCGAATCATAGCCCCTGTATTCCAGTCTGGTCAATCCATCCATCAGGACATCCGCACATTCACGGTGTCCCACATAACCCACGATTCCGCACATTTCAGATTTCTCCTCTCGTCCGCATTGCTGCGGATTGCTGTAATATTACAGTATATGTAAATCCGTCATATTTCATGAAACAATGTGCGTGTGATACATTGCTATTATACCATAACACCATGGGAATTGCAACCATTTTCATAATATTTTCAACGTTTCATCACATCGGTGCAGGCACTCCTTCTTGAAAGTGACGGCATTCCCCGACAGCCCACCCGCAACTGAAGCCGCCCATGGCGGCGCAGCTTGTCAAAAAAAGTATGATTTCACTTGATTTTGCCTCAACCCGCCCTCTTGCGGAGTGCTTTTTGGCTATTTATTGGGGAGTTGTAGGGGGCTTCGCCCCCCTACATGCGCCGAAGGCGCAACCCATAAAAAATATAATTGGTCCAGCCGTGCGCCACAAGGTGCACTGGCTGGACGGAACTTTTTTGACAGACTAAAGCCGCCCATGGCGGCGGCCCGTTGGAGGGAATCAGCCATGCTCCGCTTGCCGAAGGCAAAGGAGCATGCGTTCAAAAGAACCGGCGGCATTCCCTGACAAGCCATCTCGCCGGCGCGGGCTCCGCGCCGCTATGCCATGAAGGCGCAGACGTCGGCATAATCCATCTGGGGATGCAGCGCAAGATTGATGCCGCAGGCAAGCAGGTGCGCTGCCTGTGAGATCAGCCTGTCCACGTCACGGGGCGTCACCATCATGTCGGGGCGGCTCTGTTTTGCCCGAAATCCCGTGAGATCCTCCGCAATTGTCCGCATGCCGATGACCGTCGGCACGCCAAGCCCGATGACGGGAATCCCGAAGCTTTCCGATGTGAGGGCAAGGCGGTGATTTGCCACGCCGCTGCCTGGCGCAATCCCCGTGTCCGAGATCTGCACGGTCGTTCCAAGGCGTTCCAGAGATGAGCAGGCAAGCGCATCCACGGCAATTACGGCGCATGGCTTGATCTTGTCGCACACCGCCTGCAAAAGCTCCGCACTCTCGATGCCCGTCTGTCCTAATACGCCGCCGGCAATGGCACTGACAGGACGCAGATTCTTCAAAAATTCCTCATCCTCCTGCGCAAGCTCCCGTTTCAGATGTCGGGTTGCAAGCACCCCTGCCATCGTTCGGGGGCCAAGGGCGTCGGGGGTAATGTCCTGATTGCCAAGCCCCGCCACCAGTACGCATCCCTCACGGGGCAGCAGGGGGGAAAGTTCCTCGGCAAGCTCCACTGCCATGTTTTCATAATCGTCGGAAAATCGGGAAAGCGACTGCCCCTCCAGCGTGATGTAACGCCCCTTGCCCTTGCCAAGCGGCTTTCCGCTTTCATCGTCGGCAATGTGGATCTCCGTGATGCGGAAATGCCTGCCGCGCTTGTGTTCGGTGATGCCCGATGTTGCATGTGTCTGCGCAAGACTTTCCAGCGCTAAGTCCGTTCTGTAATTCATAAATAACCTCCTTGCAGCGTGCAATTACAGCCGCTGTTGTGTATTTTGACGAAAAGTGAATCGTATCTTTCTGAAAAAATCGTGAAAAAAGAACTTGCATTTTTATGAAAAAGGTGGTACAATATATGTTAGGTATAGTGACGGTATACTATGCGCGGACGATCGTTCCGTCCGAAAGCAGAATGTGTCTCTCTGCTTTCCTATTTTATACCGTGATGGCGTATTTATACGCTGCCAGAACAAACAGAGGAGGTGCACAAAAAATGCCGAATATCAAGTCTGCTAAGAAGAGAGTAAAGGTTAACATGACAAAGGCTGCTGCCAACAAGGCAAGAAAGTCCAATCTGAAGACCATGATCAAGAAGGCTGAGATCGCTTGCGCAACAAATGCTGCTGACAAGGAAGCTGCAGTAAAGGTTGCTATCAAGCGTGTTGACCAGGCTTGCGCAAAGAATCTGCTGCACAAGAACAATGCAGCAAGAAAGAAGGCGCATCTGGCAAAGCTGCTGAATGCATAAGCTTTTTGAATCTGTAATAGGCAAGTCCGTTCTTCAATTTGAGAACGGACTTTTTCTTTGCAGCAAAAGCCCTGCCGGATGGCAGGGCTTTTGCATACGGAATCGCTGAACGTTTATTTATTCAGCAGATCCTTAGTGAACACTGGATGTGACATGCTCGGTTTCGTTGTCAAGACGGAACAGCAGTGTAGAACACCAGACAGCGGAAACGGCAACAAGAATGTATACCGCTCTGCTGAGCAGGGAATCGGCACCGCCGAACAGCCATGCAACCAGATCAAACTGGAAAATACCTACCAGACCCCAGTTGATACCTCCGATGATCAGCAGTGTCAGTGCAATTTTATCCCACATTCGGAACACCTCATTTCTTTTTGAATTACCGGAAATATTCCGTCAATTCTCTTTATGGCAATACTGCACAAAGCCGACAGGCGCTCTTTGTGCGGTATCGCCTTATACACGAAAGCAGCTGCCTTCGCATCGTACAGAAAACAAGAACCACTATTGCGGTTCTTGCGTTTAGTATGCGTTGATTCGTTTGATTTATGCTGGAAATTTTTGAAAATGATTTGTTTATATTCATCCATTCAGCAAGCACCGAAATGCATTCTATTTAACATAGATTTAACATTGGCAATATTTTGTTTTAACAATGCTTCGCTATAATGAATTATGTATGTATATCCACAATTCGATGAGAAAAGTGGAAAATTGACAACCGAAAGGATGTGTCTTATGGGCATCACCCAGATTGTACTGGCACTTGTAATTGTTGCCGGAGGACTTGCATTTTTCCTCTACGGTATGAACGTTATGTCATCCGGACTTGAAAAAATGGCAGGCGGAAAACTCGAACAGTCACTCAAGAAGATGACTTCCAATCGTTTCAAGAGTCTTGCTCTTGGTGCGGGCATCACCGTAGCGCTGCAGTCATCCTCTGCACTGACGGTTATGCTGGTCGGGCTTGTAAACTGCGGCGTTATGCAGATCGGTCAGACCATCGGCGTTATCATGGGTTCGAATATCGGTACGACATTTACCGCATGGCTGCTCAGCCTGATGGATGTCGGCACGGATAATCTCATTGTTGCCATGCTCAACCCGAAATATTTTTCGCTGGTACTTGCGCTCATCGGTGCATTTATGATCCTTTCGGGCAAGAGCGTGCGTAAAAAGGACATCGGCAATATCATGGTCGGCTTTGCCGTCCTCATGTACGGCATGAAGATGATGGGCGATGCGGTTTCCCCGTTGGCAGATATGCCCGAATTTCAGAATCTTCTGGTTGCATTCAACAACCCCCTGTTCGGTGTATTCATTGGTGCACTGGTAACAGGCATCATTCAAAGTTCCGCAGCGTCCGTGGGCATTCTCCAGACGCTTGCAAGCCAGACCGGACAGATCTCCTACAGCATGGCAATTCCGATCATCATGGGACAGAATATCGGTACCTGCGTGACTGCCCTCATCTCCAGTATCGGCGTCAGCCGCAATGCAAAGAAGGTTGCCATTGTACATATTTCCTTCAACCTCATCGGCACGATCGTCTGCCTGTCGCTCTACATGCTGGCAGATTCCCTGTTCCAGTTTGCATTCTCCGACATGCCCGTGGATTCCGCAGGCATTGCGCTGGTGCATACCGTGTTCAATGTAACGACAACCGTAATTTTGCTGCCGTTTACAAAAATGCTGGAAAAAATTGCAAACCTGTTCCTTCCCAACAAGGACGAGGAACCGGAAAAGAAGCCCTTCGACGGCATCATCGACAAGCGACTGCTTGCAACGCCTTCCGTTGCAATTTCCGAATGTGAGGCTGCATCTGTCAGAATGGCACTGCTTGCGAAGGATACGCTGATGATGGCGCTGGATCTCCTGACAGGTTTCAGTGACAAGAAGAAGGAAGAGATCCTCAAAAACGAGGATATTCTGGATAATTACGAGGATCAGATCGGCACGACGCTTGTGCAGGTATCCTCCAAGGCGCTTTCCGAGCATAACAGCCAGACCTGTTCAAGAGTGCTGCGTGTCATCAACGATTTTGAGCGATTGGGTGACCATGCAGTGAATCTCGTGGATGTTGCAGAGGAGATCCACGAAAAACAGATCAAATTCACACCTGAGGCACAGAAGGAGATCACCGTTCTGACAGATGCTATTCGTGAGATTCTGGAAAACACGTTCACGATTTATGAAAATCCCGATGAAAAGGCTGCCGCAAACATTGAGCCGCTTGAGCAGGTAATCGACAACCTGACAAGGGACATCAAGGCAAACCATGTACAGCGCCTGCAGAAGGGCATGTGCACGATCGAAACAGGCTTTGTGCTGACCGATCTGCTCAACAACTTCGAGCGTGTATCCGATCACTGCTCGAATATTGCCGTGCTGATGATCGAAACCGCACACAATGCATTCGATACGCATAAGTACCTCAATCAGGTGAAGTTCGGAAATAAGAATTTCATTGATACATTCGAGAAGTTCTCTGAAAAGTACAGTATTTCCTAAAAACAAATGCTCCCTCCGCTGCATGCGGAGGGAGCGTTTTGTATGGCGCAAGAAAAAGGGCGATGCATGTGCATCGCCCTTTGCATATGTTCAGACTCAGATAGAAACCGAATAGTTCGGCGCTTCCTTTGTGATGTAAATATCATGCGGGTGGCTCTCCTTCAGACCTGCGCCGGTGATGCGTACAAACTGTGCATTTGCCCACAGCTCCGGAATCGTCTTGCAGCCGCAGTAGCCCATACCGGAACGAATACCGCCGATGAGCTGGAAGATCGTGTCAGCCACAGCACCCTTGTAAGGTACTCTGCCCTCAACGCCTTCGGGAACAAGCTTCTTTGCGTTCTCCTGGAAGTATCTGTCCTTGGAGCCGCAAGCCATTGCGCCAAGACTTCCCATACCACGGTAAACCTTGAACTGCCTGCCCTGGTAGATCTCTGTTTCGCCGGGAGCTTCCTCACAGCCAGCCAGCAGACTTCCGAGCATTACCACATCCGCACCGGCTGCCAGTGCCTTGACAATGTCACCGGAATACTTGATGCCGCCGTCAGCGATAACGGGAATATTGTGCTTCTTTGCAACCTTCGCTACATCATAAACCGCTGTGATCTGCGGAACACCGATACCTGCAACCACTCTTGTTGTGCAGATGGAACCCGGGCCGATGCCCACCTTCAGGCAGTCAGCACCTGCTGCGATCAGATCCTCAGCAGCCTCAGCTGTTGCAATATTGCCTGCGATTACCGGAATCTCAGGGAATGCAGCCTTGATCTTCTTCAGTGCATTGATGATATTTGCGCTGTGACCGTGTGCGGAATCGAGTACCAGCACGTCAACCTGCGCCTTGATCAGCGCTTCTGCACGCTCCATCATGTTTGCGGTCATGCCGATGCCTGCACCGCAGAGCAGTCTGCCCCTTGCGTCCCTTGCGGAGTTGGGGAACTTCACTGCCTTTTCAATATCCTTAATTGTGATCAGACCCTTGAGATAGCCGTTTTCGTCAACGATCGGAAGCTTCTCGATCTTGTGCTTGCGCAGGATCTCCTGTGCATCCTCCATTGTTGTGCCAACGGGGGCTGTGATCAGGTTTTCCTTTGTCATTACTTCGCCAATTTTTGCGGAGAAATCTGTCATGAAACGCATGTCACGGTTTGTGATGATGCCCACCAGCTTGCCTGCGCCGTCTACGATCGGCACACCGGAAATCTTGAACTTGCCCATCAGCTCGTCAGCGTCGGAAACCAGCTTGTCCTCCGTCAGAGAGAAGGGGTTCACGATAACTCCGTTTTCGCTGCGCTTTACCTTGTCCACTTCCTCAGCCTGCTGCTCAATGGACATATTCTTGTGGATGATACCAATACCGCCCTCACGAGCAATGGCGATCGCCATACGGGAATCCGTAACGGTATCCATCGCTGCGGTCATGATCGGTGTATTCAGGTGAATATTTCCCGCAAGTCTTGTGCCAAGCTCTACCATATTCGGCGTAATATCGGATTTTGCCGGAATCAGCAAAACATCGTCAAACGTCAGACCCTCTTTTACAAATTTGTTTTCGTTCAACTGCATAACAATCCATCCTTTCCATAAAACATGCGTAATATTTTCCGTTCTGATATTATTTCTATGATACCTTTTTTCCGCAAAAAAGTCAATAGGTTCCTGTCAAAGGCAGGGAACAAAAAATACCAAAAATACCAAATCTCCATTTATGCATTTTTCACAATTTTTCAGGAAGCATATTCCACCGTTCCCCAAAAACATTGTAAAACGCCGAAATTTCGGCAAAATCCACACATATCAAAATTCTCAAAAAAATGAAAAAAACACTTGACAAGCCCTTGTGTTTATGGTATAATAATAAAGTCGTCAGGAAAGACGATGCACTGAACATGGTGCTGGTGTAGCTCAGTTGGTAGAGCAGCTGATTTGTAATCAGCAGGTCGGGGGTTCGAGTCCGTCCACCAGCTCCAATATGGGAGAGTTCCCGAGTGGCCAAAGGGGGCAGACTGTAAATCTGTTGCTTCTTGCTTCGATGGTTCGAATCCGTCCTCTCCCACCAAAATCCGCAATCTTTGGATTGCGGATTTTTTTATGGTTAAAATTGCATTGACATAATTTGAACCGTTTGCTATAATAATAAGGTAAAGCATAAAATCGGAGGTTTTCAATGCTGCGTTATCAGACACGTTATCCCGTTGTGTTGCTGCACGGCATGGGATTTCATGACGGCAAACCGGGCAACTGGTACTGGGGAAGGATCCCTGAAATTCTGCGCCGCAACGGCACAAAAGTATATTTCGGCAATCTCGATGGCAACGCCACCATAGCGTCAAATGCAAAACAGCTTGTTCCCGTGGTGCAAAAAATCCTCAGGGAAACAGGTGCGGAAAAGGTCAACATGATCGGTCATTCCAAAGGCGGGCTGGAGGCACGCTATTTTGTCTCCTCTCTCGGAATGGGACATGCGGTCGCCTCCGTCACCACCATTGGTTCACCCCATCATGGTTCGATTACGATTGACAAACTGCTCGCACACCTCTCCCTGCCAATCTACATTGGTTCGGCAGTGATGGACAGCATTCGCCGGCATTACGGCGGCGATCGGGATCCGCATACGTTTGATGTGATCCGGCAGCTGTCAACGGATTATATGCGCCGTTTCAACCAGTGCAACCCCGACGACCCCAATGTGTACTACCAGAGCTACGCCTTTGCGATGCAGGGGCCTATGAGCGATCTGTTTATGAGCATTCCGTATACCATTGTCGGTTTGTTTGAGGGGGAAAATGATGGACTGATCACACCCGAAAATGCACGCTGGACGAATTTTCGGGGAATCTACAAGGGTGTGTCGAAGCGCGGCATTTCGCATCCCGATGAAGTGGACTACCAGCGGCGAAGATTTTCAAAGCATACCCCCTGTAGCGCACACGAGATCTCCGATATGACGGCATTCTATCTTGGCATTGTAAAGGATCTGAAAAGGAGAGGATATTAATGCATCCCGAAGTTTCAACGGAATTGCTGATCGTTGTCATTCTGCTCGCAGTCTATGCTATCATGAGCATAGTAGCATTCTGTTTCTATGCGGCGGACAAGGCAAAGGCAAAAAAACACGCATGGCGCATTCCAGAAAAAGTACTGCTCGGACTTGGTTTTCTGGGCGGTTCAATCGGAGGTCTGCTGGGTATGCAGTGCCTTCGTCATAAAACAAAACACTGGTATTTCTGGGCAGTGAACATTGCAGGACTGATCTGGCAGATCGCCCTGCCGCTGTGGCTGCTGCTGAAATAACGACTGGAGGAAACACTATGAAAATGATCACAAACTACCCCATGACAGAACGAATCCGCAGTATCGAACCATTCCACTCCCCACGCAATCTCTTTCTGAAGATCCTGATTTTCGCAGGCGTGTTTCTGGTGGCAAATACGGTGCAGAGCTGTATTCTGACCGTAGGAATGCTGCCCAGATTATTTGCATGGACAATTGAAAAGGTGGAATCAGGCGCAGTCGTCAGCACTGACGAGGCGATGGCATTTATCCAAAACATGCTGCTGGATCCTTCCATGACGCTGATCACCCTGTACAGTACCGCTGTTGTTACCATTTGCTGTCTGCTGTTTTGCCGCCTGGTTGAACGCAGAAAGGCAGATACCATCGGCTTCACCAAAAAGGGCGCATTCCCGCAGTATTTGCTTGGTCTGGCTGTGGGCTTTGCCATGTTCAGCACCGTTGTGGGAATTTCCTATCTCATGGGCGGTCTGACTGCAAACGGACTTTCCGGCGGCAAGATCACCGGCATTCTTCTTGCGCTTCTGGGCTTTGGCATTCAGGGCATGAGCGAAGAAGTTCTCTGCCGTGGATATTTCATGACTTCCGTGCTGCGTCACCACAAGCCATGGGTTGCCGTAGTATCCAATTCCGTGATTTTTGCCGTACTCCACGGTTCAAATCCCGGTGTGAATCTGCTTGCCATTATCAACCTCACGCTGTGCGGTGTGATGTTCTCCCTGTATGTTCTGCGCACGGACAATCTCTGGGGCGCATGCGCATTACATAGCATCTGGAATTTCGTGCAGGGCAATTTCTTCGGACTGCCCGTCAGCGGCATCAATGCGGGTGATTCTGTATTCACCTTCTCCCTGAATGAGGGAATGTCACTTGCCAACGGCGGTGCATTCGGTGCAGAAGCAGGCATCCCGACAACCATCGTCCTGACAGCAGTCATTCTGATCCTGTTGTTTGTGCCTTTCGGAAAAAAGACAGAGGCAGCCGCATGAAAACGGCACTGATCACGGGCGCAAGCGGCGGAATCGGCGCAGCAATTGCCGCAAGACTTGCACAGGAGGGCTATCTCCCCGTACTGCATTATTGTGCGCACGGCAAGGGAATGGACGAAACAGCAGCTGCGCTCGGCGGATTTGCCGTGCAGGCGGATCTTGGCGACCCTGCGGCAATCGAAGCCATGGCGGAGGCTGTGCTTTCCCGAACGGGACGGTTGGATGTTCTTATAAATAACGCTGCAATTTCTCTTTCGGGGCTGCTGACGGACATTACTCCTGCGCAGCGCAGGCGGCTTTTTGATGTGAATGTGCTGGGTACGATCGAATGCGCCCGTGCATTCCTGCCGCAGATGATTCGTCAGAAAAACGGCTGCATCATCAATATCAGCTCCATGTGGGGGCAGGTCGGAGCATCGTGCGAGGTCGATTACTCCGCAAGCAAAGCGGCGGTCATCGGTTTTACCAAGGCGCTGGCACAGGAGGTCGCACCAAGCGGCATCCGTGTCAACTGCATTGCTCCCGGCGTGATCCGCACACCCATGCTCGACTGCTACGATGCGGACACTCTGCGTGCGCTTGCGGAGGAAACACCCCTCGGCAAGCTTGGAACACCGGAGGATATTGCCGCAGCAGCGGCATTTCTGTGTCATTACAGTGCTGATTTCATCACCGGACAGGTGCTCGGCGTGAACGGCGGCTTTGTAATGAACTGACGCTTTGCTGCAAGCGAGCCGGAAGAATAATATTTCAGGGCTTTGCTCCGAATCGGAGCAAAGCCCTGTTTGTTACTTCAGTTTACGTTTATTGCCCTGCGCATCCATGATGTAGGTATTATCAAGCTGTCCGCGGAGATTCCGCAGGAAGCCCGCACGATACTCATCCCGAAGCTGTTTCTGCTCGGCAGCTTCTTCCTCGGTCAGTCCCGTGGTCTTTGCCTTTTTTGCAAGCTCGTTGATGCGGTCAAGCTTTGCTTGTTCCATTTTATTCACCTCGTTTGGAAATGATTCTGCCGCTCCCCTGCGGCAATCGTCAGCCGCCAAAAAAATACGGTGCCGTAAGGGCACCGCTTTCAAGAGAGATAAAATGATAACAGTGGGGGGAATTGGGGGATTACTAAATCCACTGTTATCATAACCGATGAACCTTAAAATTATCTTAAATTCTGATCAGAGCCGGAATTTATTTCCCACCCAGACGCTCCACCGTGCCGAGCGCAAGCTCCATCATCGCACGGAAACCCGTCTGGCGTTCTTCGGGGGTCGTGAATTTTCCGTCAAGCGGACAGTCGGACACGGTGCAGATGCACAGCGCCTCCTTGCCGGCACGGGCAGCATTCATGTAGAGTCCTGCGGATTCCATTTCAATGCCCAGCACATGCATTTTTCTCCATACTGCAAGGGAATTTGCATCGTCATAGAACGTGTCGGAGGACAGGAGATTGCCCACACGGATGGAAAGCTCCTGCTGCTTTGCGGTTTCCGCTGCAGCGGAAAGCAGACGGAAGGACGCAATGGGAGCATAGGTTCCGGGAAGATTATACTGTGCTGCAAAATTGGAATTGGTGCATGCGCCCTGCGCAAGAATCACATCACGCAGCTCCACCTCCGGTGCAATGGCACCTGCCGTCCCAATGCGGATGATCGCCTGCACGTCAAATTCATGGAACAGTTCGTAGGAATAGATGCCGATGGACGGAATGCCCATGCCGCTGCCCTGCACGGATACGGGAATGCCGTGATAAGTGCCGGTATAGCCGAGCATACCGCGGATCTCGTTGACGCATACGGGATTTTCGAGATAGGTCTCAGCAATGAATTTCGCACGCAGCGGATCGCCGGGCATGAGTACGATCGGGGCGTAATCGCCCTTCTTGCCTTGCAGATGTGGTGTTGACATAATAACAGCCTCCTTGGTCATTGGGTATATGTTATCCTTTTTTTAAGATCTTCTTTACCGTCTGCATGATCGCCGAAAAATTGAATACGCACATGAAGATCACAAGCACCGCCTGGAACGGAATCAGGTAGGGCGGCTCAAAGATCGCTGCAATGCTCATGGCGAACAGGATCACGAGATTCAGGACAAAGCGCATGTGATGCACCTTGAACGGAATGAGACGCCTTGTATCGACAATGCGGATAAGATAGCACACGAAATAGCTCGCAAAGGTTGCAATGACCGCACCATGCACGCCGTAGCGATAAATGAGGATCACGTTGAGAACAAGGTTGACGATGGCTGCCACCAAACTTGTCCAGAAGCTGTGCGAGGTTTTCTTGGTGGCGGTGTAAATGCTGCTGAGGAACTGGTTGAAACTCATCATCAGCACCGCAATGATCAGCACGGGCATGTATTTGTATGCCATTGCATATGCCGCATCCTTGCTCGAATCAATGAGGATGAGCGACAGGGGCTTGACGAGCGCAATGGTGAATGCCGCCGCCAGAAACATAATGGACTGGTAGGCAGAGAAAATACGGTAGTAGAAATTGCTCCTGTCCTTGCTGTTGTTCTCGGTAATGGCGGACATGTTCCACGCCTGAAAGAAAATGGTGGAAACCATCGAGATCAGGTTCGGCACCTTGGATGCCGCATCGTATACGCCCGCCGCCGATTCACCGACATCGGCACTGACGGCAAAACCGTCCATATAGCGGACAAAAAGGCGATCGGAGAATCCCGTGACGATCCACAGTACGGCTGTGGGGATCATGGGAATGGAAAAGCGGAGCATCATTTTCGTGATTTCGCCGTTGTACAGGCGGATGTTGAAGAACTGCCAGAGCTTTGCGGTGATCCACAGGAAGATGCCCGAACAGAGATCCGAGAGGATGACCGAGAGCATGAAGCCCATGACACCCAGCTGCATCACGGAAATGAACAGCACATTGAAGCAGAACAGCGAAAGCGTGGCGAGGATACCGTCGAGCGCAAAAAGCCGCACCATGCCCCTCGCCCTGACAAACTGCGAGCTGAGCTGCCGGAAGGACGAAGCGGCGATATACAGCACAAGATAGATGACATAGCCGTCGGCATAGGGCAGGAGCGTGAGCAGGGGTGAGAGCAGCACAAGCCCGATGAGTCCCCCGATCTCCGTCACGCAGGCGGAGGTGAAAATCTCCCGTTTGTCAAACTCCCTGTCGAGTCCGTAGCGGATGACCGCTTCGGCAATGGAAAGCGTGACGATGGGAATCAGAAAATTGGCGGTATTCTCCAACAGCGACTTGGTACTGTTGTCCCCCGATGCGATGTTGTGCGTGTAAAGTCGGGTCAGCAGGTACATCAGGATCTTTGAACCAAAGGAGCCGATGGCAAAGACCGCCGTGTTCATGGCAAGATTTTTGTATTTATTCAAATCATTCATCCTTACTGAAATTTGGTATTACTTCTATTATACCAGATTTTGCAGGAAAATGGAATAGTTTTTTCAAAACTTTTCTATTTGCGTACATTTTCGCTGCAGTGCCGAGGATTCGCCAAAATCGACGGTTTCGGTATATTTTTGCTGATTGGATGTGCTTGACACCCATGTGAAAAAATGCTATAATATGTATAATCGTGCAAATTATACACAAATACAGTTTTCATTTGCAAAAAAATATGAAAGAAGGAAGAATCGTGTTTTTTCAGAAAGACATAGAAACCATGCACCGCAAGGACATTGAGGCACTGCAGCTTGAACGCCTGAAGCATCTTGTGGACTACTGCATGAAGAACGTGCCGTTCTACAACAAACGGCTGACGGAAGCCGGCGTGACTGCCGACAAGATCAAGTGCCTGTCGGACATTCAGTACATACCGTACACCACAAAGGCGGACATCCGTGACAATTACCCCTATGGGCTGTTTGCAGTACCGATGAAGGACATTGTCCGCATCCACGCATCCAGCGGTACAACGGGCAAGCCCACAGTTGTGGGATACACAAGAAATGACATCAACAACTGGAGCGACTGCGTGGCAAGATTCTGCGCCGCTGTCGGCGTAGGCGACGAGGATGTTGCACAGATCTCCTTCGGCTACGGCTTGTTCACGGGCGCTCTGGGTCTGCATTACGGTCTGGAAAAGCTCGGCTGTGCGGTCATTCCGATCTCATCGGGCAACACACAGAAGCAGGCAATGATCCTTAAGGATTTCGGCGCAACCGTTCTCATCAGCACACCGTCCTATGCGATGTACATGAGCGAGGTTGCACATGACATGGGCATTTCCAACGAGGAACTGAAACTGCGCATCGGTCTGTTCGGTTCCGAGGGCTGCACGGATGCGCTGCGTGACAAAATTGAAAAGGGCTTCGGGCTGTTTGCAACCGACAATTACGGCATGAGCGAACTAATGGGGCCGGGCGTTTCCGGTGAATGCGAATACCGCTGCGGTCTGCACATTGCGGAGGATCACTTCCTGCCGGAGATCATCAACAGCGAAACGGGCGAAGTTCTGCCCGCAGGTGAAAAGGGTGAACTGGTTATCACGACGCTCACCAAGGAAGGCATCCCGATGCTGCGCTACCGCACAAAGGACATCACCCGTCTGCATTACGATACCTGCAAATGCGGCAGAACCCATGTGCGCATGGAAAAGGTACAGGGCAGAAGTGACGATATGCTCAAGATCCGCGGCGTAAACGTATTCCCGTCCCAGATCGAAAGCGTTCTGGCAACGATCGACGGTATTTCACCGCACTATGAGCTGGTGCTGACAAGAAAGAATTACACCGACTATCTGGAAGTGCGCATCGAGATCAACGACACAGCACTGCTGGAGAATTTTGCAGATCTTGACCGCCTCCAGAAGGATGCAGCATTCAAGCTGAAAACCGTACTCGGCATTCAGGCAAAGGTAACGCTCGTTGCTCCCAGATCCATTCAGAGATATGAGGGCAAGGCAAAGCGTATTATTGATAAGAGAAACGAAGAAGAATAGTACAGATGTACTGTATGGAAGAGGCTTCGCATTATGACAAAAAAACAGACTGCACTCATAATCGCCGGGTTCCTGCTGTGCTTTTCTCTGCCGTTTTTTATAATCGGGCATGTGCTTTTTATAAAAGTTCCAAAAACGGGGCTTTCCGGTGCACCGGCCGGATTTGTGATAGTAGAAGCGCAGGTTTTAAACACCGGCACCTACAAAACCGAAGGAACATCAAGCGACGGCGGCAAGGTAATTGAAACGCACTATACAGCAGACGTAAAGTTTGAATATGACGGGGAGACGTTCACGCACACGGTGACAGGCAATCCTTTACTGAAAACAGGGGGAACTACTGAGATTTACTTCCATCCCACGACCCGCGAAATAAAGAACAATTACTCGGATTTAGAAACAATATTTACAAGCTTTCTCTATATTCCTTCCATTGCCTGCTTTGTGATTGGCGGCATTCTCTTCCTTGTGGCGGTTCTGTACGCAGCAAAGAAATTGTCCTTCTATCGTGAGAAAAACCGCATTTCGGGTACGATCACCGAGATTACAGAGACTGTCGTCCCTGGCGGCACCTATCTGAAAACGGTAATCTGCACCTTTTACACGCCGGACACCGGTGTTCCTGTGACGATCAGCACAACTACCAAACACGCCCTGACGCTCAGTCCCGGTCAGAGTGTGCCGGTCTATTATAACAAAAAAACACCTACATCATCCGTCATTGATATGTGACGAATTCTGAATAAAGTGAGGTAACGATGATGGAACGTCCGAACAAAGCCAAAACAATTGTAGGCATGGTGGCATTTACGATAGTATCGTTTTTATTCTTTGTGATAATTGTATTTGCTTCCAATTGGGACATTGAAAATAATCTCCCAGCCGAACCACCGAAAGGTTATGTGAGTGTGGCCGCAGAGGTTGAAAAAATCAGATGGGATTTTTCCGACTTTGTCACAGATGTCCGATTTGACTGCAACGGAGCTACGATCACGAAGTCATTGGATGGAAATGCGCTTGTAGAAAAAGGCAGCTCCATCACGATCTATTACAACCCCAAAACAGGGAAGATCTTATATGATTTAGCGACAATCAAAGAGATCATTGATCATCTTAAATCTCAAGATACCGGGAAATTCTTGATTGTACTTCTGGTTATGTATACCATCAGCATGGCTGCCTGTATCTTCGGGTTGATACAAAATCGTAAAGACAATCGTATCATCGGCGTGATTACCGATATAACAGAAGCTAAGACGGGAGCAGAATCGCTTTCTCCGAATGCACGCAAGGTGTTATCAGCGTTCAGCAGCGGAAATGCGCTCCCGAGGTTCATCGTAACCTGCACCTTTACATCACCCGAAACAGGTGATACCATAACCGCTAAGGGCGTAAACGATAAACCCCTAAAAGTTTCCGTTGGGGACAACGTGACTGTTATTTATAACAAAATGAACCCGGAAGCGTCCTTTGTGGATGTTGACGGTGTAATGTAATAAAAGTAAATCCATTTAAATTTCTATATTTTCAGGAGGAAACCCAATGAAAGAACTGATGATCGGCAACGCTGCCGTTGCCAGAGGTCTGTATGAAGCAGGCTGCCAGGTAGTTTCCAGCTACCCCGGTACACCCAGTACCGAAATCACCGAATTTGCCGCAGAATACGACGAAATGTACTGCGAATGGGCACCCAATGAAAAAGTGGCAATGGAAGCCGCTTTCGGTGCGTCCCTGCGCGGCGTGCGTACCGCATGCGCTATGAAGCATGTTGGTCTGAACGTTGCCGCAGATCCCCTGTTCACCCTGTCCTACACGGGCGTCACAGGCGGTATGCTCGTGTGCGTTGCGGATGATCCGGGCATGCATTCTTCCCAGAATGAGCAGGATTCCCGTCACTACGCAATCGGCGCTAAAGTACCGATGCTCGAACCTGCGGATTCCGCAGAATGCAAGGAGTTTGCAAAGCTCGGCTTTGAGATTTCCGAGAATTTCGACACGCCCTGCCTGCTGCGCATCTGCACCAGAATTGCGCACGCACAGAGCGTTGTAGAGCAGGAGGAGCGCATTGTTCCGGAAGTAAAGCCCTACGAGAAGAACCCTGCAAAGTACATCATGATGCCCGGCAATGCCATCCGCCGTCATCCGATCGTGGAGGAAAGAACTGCAAAGCTCACTGAATATGCAGAAACCTCTCCCATCAACCGTGTGGAAATGGGCGACACCAAGATCGGCATCATCACTTCCGGTGCGAACTATCAGTATGTTAAGGAAGTGTTCGGCGACAAGGCAAGCGTCCTGAAGCTCGGCATGGTACATCCGCTGCCCGTACAGAAAATCAAGGATTTTGCTGCGGCAGTAGAAAAGCTCTATGTTGTTGAGGAACTCGACGGCATCATCGAAACACACTGCAGAAATATCGGCGTGGACTGCATCGGCAAGGAGCTGTTCACTCCGCTTGGCGAATATTCCCAGAAGAGCATTGCAGCGGCATTCGGCATGCCTGAAAAGGCATCCGTTTCTGCGGATACCGTTGTTCCGAACCGTCCGCCTGTAATGTGCGCAGGATGTCCTCACAGAGGCATGTACTATGTTCTGGCAAAGAACAAGATCACTGTACTCGGCGACATCGGCTGCTACACACTCGGCGCAGTACCGCCCCTGTGCGCACTGGATTCCACCCTCTGCATGGGTGCATCCATCTCCGGTCTGCACGGCTTCAACAAGGCAGGCGGCACAGAAACAGAGGGCAGGACTGTGGCTGTCATCGGTGACTCCACATTCATGCATTCGGGCATGACAGGTCTTGCAAATATTGCATATAATGGCTCTAATTCCACGGTTCTGATTCTGGATAACTCCATTACCGGCATGACCGGACATCAGCAGAATCCGACCACCGGTTACAATATCAAGGGCGATCCGGCAACAAAGATTGATCTGGAATCCCTCTGCCATGCACTCGGCATCAACCGTGTGCGTGTGGTGGATCCCTATAACCTCGATGAATGCGAAAAGGCGCTGAAGGAAGAACTGGCTGCGGAAGAACCGTCCGTCATCATTTCCCGCCGTCCGTGCGTACTGCTCAAATCCGTGAAGGCAAAGCCCCCTGTAAAGGTGGATGCCGACAAGTGCAGAAGCTGCAAGAAGTGCATGAAGATGGGCTGCCCTGCGATCCATATGGAAAACGGCAAGGCTGCCATTGATACGACCCTTTGCGTTGGCTGCGGTGTTTGCAAGCAGCTGTGCGCATTTGATGCAATTACGGATTAATTGCCAAAAGGGGGTACGGGATATGTACGAAAGTTCAAGTTTGCCGAAAGGTATACTGGGGGCAGTGATCGGCAGCATTCCGGGTATCGCACTTTGGGTGCTTCTGGGCTATTTCGGCTATACTGCTGCAATCGTCGGTGCGGTTGTTGCACTTGGCATTCTGTTTGGTTATGATAAGCTGGGCGGTACACTTGACAAACAAGGGCTGATCGCCTGTATTGTGGTGATGCTTCTCGCCATTTATGCCGGTGTTCATCTTACATGGGCAGTGGTTGTGAATCAGGTTTTGCAGGATCTCGTAATAAGCATCACACAGCTGCATACCATTCTTCTCGCTACTGATTTAGAGTTTGAATTTCTCAAAGATCTGGGACTTGGATATTTGTTCAGTCTGCTCGGTGCAGCCAGTCTGATTGCAAAGGCATTCAGATAAGATCTGCTGCATAATCAGGTTAATTAGTAAATAAAGGAGTTAATACTATGGATACAAAAGGCATTGTGATCTGCGGTGTCGGCGGTCAGGGTTCTCTGCTTGCCAGCAAGCTGCTGGGCAGAGTACTGATGAACGAGGGCTATGACATCAAGGTTTCCGAGGTACACGGCATGAGCCAGAGAGGCGGCTCTGTTATCACCTATGTAAGATACGGCGAAAAGGTTTATTCCCCTGTGATTCAGACAGGTGAAGCTGACTACATCATCTCTTTTGAGCGCATTGAAGCTGCAAGATATGCATCCCTTCTGAAGGAAGACGGCGTGCTGATCACCAACACACAGCGCATCGACCCGATGCCCGTCATTACAGGTGCAGCGGAATATCCGACGGAGATCCTCGATGAACTGCGTGCAAAGAACGTCAAGCTCGAAGCATTTGACGCGCTCTCCCTCGCAATCGAAGCAGGCTCCGCCAAGGCAGTCAATATCGTTCTCATGGGTCAGCTTGCAAAGCACTTCCATATTGCGTACGATAAGTGGATCGAAGCCATCGAACAGCTCGTAAAACCCCAGTTTGTAGAAATGAACAAGAAAGCATTCGCTCTGGGATATGAGTTTACTGCTTGAATCCATGGGGGACTCTGTCCCCCATACCCCCTGCCAAAGGGATGTACATCCCTTTGGAATCCCATGGCGTTTTGCCAATGCACCCCTACGGGGTACAATGGCAAAACGTTAGGATTGCAAGGATCACATTCTTGGGCAGAAGTATGGAAAACGGATTTCCACAAGATCAAGCATGAACCACAAATTCAAAGCAATGCTTATTATAAGCCAAAAACGGAATAACAAAGGAGGAAAAGACATGACTACACAACAGCTTTCCATTTTCATGGAAAACAAGCCCGAACAGCTTGTTAAGGTAACAGAAACTCTCGCAGAGGGCGGCATTGACATTCGTGCAATGTCCCTGGCAGACACACAGGATTTCGGCATTGTGCGCATGATCGTGAGCGACTGCGAAAAGGCACAGGCAATGCTGAGTGCTAAGGGTCTGATGTCCAGCATCACCAAGGTTATGTGCGCTGCCATTCCGGATCAGCCCGGCGGTCTGGGTGTAATTACCAAGGTGCTGTCCGACGCCAAGATCAACATCGACTACCTCTATGCATGCATCACCATCATCGGCAAGTGTGCTTATATCGTACTGCACGTTGACAATGAGGTGAAGGCTGCACAGGTTCTGGCAGATGCAGGCATTACCCTTGCAACTGACGAAGAACTGGCAAAGCTTGGCTAAAAATCCCATGCCCTCGGCACGTCCGGGGGCATGCTTCTTTATGGAGGTATCCTATGTCACGAAAGGATGCATTTACCTTTATCTGCCGCCTTGCGGCGGAATTTACCATCTGCTGTTTTGCAGGCTGGGTGTACGAAATCCTGCTCTATCTGCTCATGTACGGCTACTATCAGGAACGAGGCGTGCTGCAGCTTCCGCTGCTGCCGATCTACGGCTTCGGAGGACTTGCACTGCTTGCGCTGTTCCGAAAGAAAAAGGACTGGGCGTGGGTGTTCTTCGGCAGCATCCTCCTCACCACAGTGCTGGAACTTTTGTGTTCCTACCTGCTTGAGTGGATCTTCGGCGAATCACTCTGGGATTACAGCCACTGGTGGCTGGATTTTGAGGGGAGGATTTCGCTCCCAAGCAGCCTGATTTTCGGCGTGATGAGCCTGCTGCTGATCAAGGGCCTTGACCCGATGATGCAGAAATTTCAGGAAAAATCCCCCGCATGGCTTGTGCGAGGGTTGGGCATGCTCTGCATCCTCGTACTTTTGGGAGATGCGGTGTTCACGTTTTTTGTCAGATAATAAGATAAGGGTGCAGCTGCTCCATTCCCCAAAAATGACGAATTTCGGCAATTAGATTGCGAAAGATTAAAGAATGTTACAAAACAAATACAAATCATCGGGGAAGCTATACGCAAAAACGGAAAACGGTTGACATTCCCTACGGAAACTGCTAAAATAATAATGGATAAATGGCGTGCCGGAAAAACTGCCGGAAGAACGGCGGCTTTGCTGCACGAAAAGATAGTTCTCTCTGAAAAGAGGTTATCATAACAATCGGAAAGGAGCAGACGAATGGGAGAAAGAAAACTTTGTTACGGCTGCATGCAATTCAAGCCCGAAACAGAAAAGGTCTGCCATAACTGCGGCTATGCCGAGGGAGCACCCTACGATACGAATTACATAGCGCCGGGTACGGTTCTGAATGAACGTTACGCTGTCGGTGCAATGCTCGGACACAACAGCGAAGGCGCAACCTATATCGGCTACAACAAATCCATCGGCTGCAAGGTGCTGATCCGTGAGTACATGCCGCAGGGACTCTGCGTGCGTGTCAAGGGTAAGGCAACCATCAGCGTAAATCCCAATCACGTTGTCCAGTATAAGGCACTGATGGCGGAATTTACAGAGCTTAACAAATTACTTGCGCAGATGCGCAGCCTGTCACACATCAACCCCACGCTGGATCTGTTTGCAACCAATAATACTACATACGCTGTATATGAATATCTGGAAGGCATCAAGCTTGTGGATTATCTCAAGGATAATGCCGGTGAGCTGACATGGAAACAGGTTTCCGATATGTTTCCGCCCTTCTTTACCACACTGAGCCTGATGCACAACAACGGTGTGATTCACCGTGCCATCAGCCCCGATACAATTTATGTCACACCCAAGGGCGAGCTGCGCCTTTGCGGATTTTCCATTTCCACAGTCCGTACAGCACATACCGAGCTGCCCAGTGAGATTTTCCATGGCTACGCAGCACCTGAGCAGTATGCACCCAGCACACGTCAGGGAACATGGACGGATGTGTACGGCATCTGTGCCGTGCTTTACCGCATCCTGACCGGCTGCAAGCCCACGGAAGCGCCCAGCCGTATGGAAAATGACAACCTCTGTGAACCGCACGAAATGAATCCCAGCATTCCCCGTCATGTCTCCCGTGTGATCATGCGTGGTATGAATCTGTTCGGATCGGACAGAATCCAGACCGTGACGGAGCTCGTAACACAGCTGTTCGAGCAGCCGGCAGAGCCGGAGCCAACACCCATTCCCGTGGAGCCTGCATATCGTCCAAGGCAGCAGCAGGTGAAGCGTGTGCAGCAGCCGAAGCCGAGCTATGATGATTATGATGATGGCTACGACGATTATGACGATTACGACGTGGAAGATCGTGACAACATGATCGACCGGATCAAAATTCCGATCATCATCGGCGTACTGCTGACCTGCGTGCTGCTGGTCATTGCCATTGTTGTGCTGAGCCTGCTGGATATGGGACCCTTCTCCAGCGGTACAACCAACAGCCGGCCCATTGAAACAACAACGTCTACAGCTGAAACTTTGGATAATATCGTAACCGAAAATCCGCAGGAAACATCTGATACAACGGAATCTCTCGGTGACAGTACCATGCCCGACCTGATCGGCAAGGATTATGAAACCAAGAAAAGTCAGTTTGAAGCTGAGGGCTGGATCTATCTGGAAGCAACCTATGAATATAGCGATGAGCACAAGGCAGGTCTGATCACCAAGCAGTCCATTGACCCCGGAACACCGTTTACCAGCGGCATCACCATGCAGGTGGTTGTCAGCAAGGGTCCGTCCAAGGTGAAAATTCCGGAATATGAGGGCAAGACGCTCAAGGAATACGAAAGGGAACTGGACGCACTGGGTCTGCGTGATTTCTATGTGACCGAGGCTGTGACAAATTATAAGTATGAATCGGGTGAAGTGATCGAGCTGAACGTGGAGCCGGGCGAGATGTTCGACCTGACCGGTGATGACACGCTGAAGATCTACTACGCGAGCAATCCCGAAACAACTACAGCAGAAACCACAACTGCAACGGAAGTGACCACAACCACCACGGTTGCTGTAACCGCACCTCCGGAAACCAATCCTCCGCAGCCGACAGATCCTCCTGCAACGGAGCCGCCTGCAACACAGGCGCCCGAACAGGATGAACCTCCGATGGAAGGGTATTAATTCGTACTATCAACTCATTTTTATTAAGCAATCCCCCGCCGCAGGCGGGGGATTGCTTGTAATCTATGCCGATCGAAAAAAAATGTAAAATTCCTTGTAAGATTTTACTGAAAATCTCGTCCTATTGTATGAAAGGAGGGATCGCCGTGGATGATAACCAGATCATCGAATTGTATTTTTCACGCAATCAGTCCGCCATTGCTCAAACGCAGGAGAAATACGGCGCATACTGCCGCACGATTGCAGGCAACATACTGAAAAGTCCGGAGGATACGGAAGAATGCATAAATGACGCCATGCTGCGCCTGTGGGATGTGATTCCGCCGCAAAAACCTGTGCGTCTCAAGTTGTTCCTTGCAAAAATCGTCCGCAACCTTGCGTTTGACCGCTACAAGCAGCGGAATACCGATAAGCGCGGCGGCGGTGAGATCGCTGCGGTGCTCGATGAGCTTGCCGAATGCGTGGCAGATACCGCCGATGTGGAGGGCGAGCTGCAAAATCGTGCGCTGCGCAGGAGCTTGTCCGACTTTGTCGGCGAACTTCCGGCAAGGGAACGGCAGATTTTCATACAGCGGTATTTCTACGCCAAGAGCATGGGCGAGATTGCCGTTGAACTGGGCGTGACAAGTAATCACTGCTCCGTCATACTTGCCAGAACCCGACAAAAACTGCGCGCGCATCTGGAACAGGAGGGATTTACATTATGAAACGAGAAGATTTGTTTGAAGCCATCGGCGATCTTGACGAGGCTTTGCTGGATGAAAATGTCACGGAACTGCCAAAACGCAGAAATTTCCGCTGGATCCTCCCCGTCGCTGCATGCCTTGCGCTTGTTGTCGGCGCAATTGCTGTGCCGTATGCAATGCGTGGGGGACTGCCGGTTGCTGAGCAGCCCGACACTCCGATACAACCGGACGCAACAGCTCCGACGTCGGATCTGGCGATTTTAAGCGAGGATAATCCGTTCCTGACGATGCAGGCGGAGGATATTGCACAGATGTCCGTAGAAATTGAGTATATGGATAGGGTGGATCTGAAAAAATCCGAGATTTCGCAGTTCCTCGACCGTGCAAGACTCACGCCCTACATTCGTCAGAACAATCTGAAGCTTGACAAGGGTGCTTATATGCAGTGGTACTTCACCATGAATGACGGTACGGAACTGACGCTCTCCCTCGGTCAGCAGTCGGATATGGTCTATCTCAATGGTATGGGCTACAGGGTGGATGGTACGATCCAGACGCTTGTCAAATATGGCGAATATCTGATGGGGCAGGAAAGCACGGACATTACTTCCGACACCTTCCGCAAACTTACGGCGGAAGATCTGCTCGTTGTACGCCTTGGATACGGTGAGGAAGAACTGGTAACGCTCGATCAAAGACAGATTGGAAAGTTTCTGGAGCTTCTGCGTGAGCAGGAGATTGTTGAACGCAGTGATGAACCTCTGTATGGCGGCTATCCTATGTATTTCCTGATCAATTTCAAGGACGGCTCAAAAATGGAGCTGTTCAATGGCGTCATCAACGGCACGGACTATCAGCTTGCAGACCCATCGGCGCTGGAAACCTTTGCACACACGATACTGCAAACGCAGTTTGCACCGACCACCTTTGAGATCCTCCCCCCGACCGAGGAATGGCTGGGGCGTGTGTATTTCGGCTCGGAATTTCCGTATTTCATCTACGGCAACGACGATTACTGCGTATTCTCCGAGGGTATGGATGGACTCTTCATATTCGATTTCAACAAGGGAGAAATCACATTTTCCGCAAACATCACCGAAACCTTTACAAACGCAGGCATTGCCCATGGTGCGGACGCATGGAACGGCGTGGGGCTTTCCGCTTACAGGGAAAACGGCGAGGTAAAGCTTCTGTGCACGGCAAGTTCTGGCGGTGACGGCACGGGAACCCGTGGCTTCACGGTGGATGTTGAGAACGGCACGCTTACCGAAATTCCCAATTTTGATCTGAAAGATCTTGACATCATCGAGTATGTCTACAATGTTCCCGCCGATGGATTGCCCTATCTGTTCGGCGCAGCCCCCATTCCGCTGGAGGACGGCTATATCTGCTTTGAAAACAGCGGTCTGAACAATGAAGTTCTCCCCTACGAGGGCAGCCACCTGCCGATGATCATGATCCGCAAGGTCAAGGGCGATGTCGTGGAGGACTGGATTCCGTTCAAAGATGTGGTGCCGATCATCAAAAGCGGCGGATAAAGCAATCAGCAAACAAAAAGAGCGACGCATCTGCGTCGCTCTAATTTTTTCAGAAATCATGATTTCTCTATATTACTTCACTATGATATTCTCATAGAATATCCAGATCACATAGTTACCCGCCTTGACCTCTCTATACGTCTTTTCGAGTATCGGACTCTTTGACTTCAGCAGACCTTCTTTTTCCTGCTGCGACATCAGCAGGAAGTATTTATCTTGCCCCGGCTGATCCTGATACCAGCTGTTCATGGCCTGATAACCGGAAATTTCCACGCCGCCCTCTCCGATGCTGACGGAACGGCATTTCGACTTTGAATCGGAAATCACCGTAATGGAATTGGCACGCCAGAATGACGCATAGCCGTAACTCAGACCGTTTTCCTCCAATATCTCTGCAATCTTGTACAGTTCCGTCTCCTTGTAGCCCATTGGCGGCATGCAGAGGATCGTTGCCGTACTGATCAGGCACGATAGAAATACAGGGATCATCAGCAGGGAGATGATGCGCTGCAGTGAAATCTTTGGCAATGCCCAACGCAGGAATGCCACGGATACTACAACACACATGGCGGCAATCGGCGAAAGCCGCCAGTTTGCACTGGAGAGCTTGCCGCAGATATAGCCCAGCATGATCAGCGCTGTCATAAACCAGTGCGTCAGAATGAGGATGCGCAGTTTTACGTCCTCGATCTTTTTGTAAAAGCAAAGTGCGATCAGCGGCAAAATCAAAATCACCAGCCCTGCAATGAGCTTGAGCAGATTCTGAATGCTGATGGAACTGAGCAGCGGATCGCCTGCCTTCATTTCCACACCCAGCAGACTCAGCCACTGTTCGGGGAATTTATGCAGATTATTCACCCATTCGCTCATGGCTGAATAGTTTGAGTGCATATTCTGATAATCGGTATGAATACCGATTGCTGCAAGCGAAGTGATGAGATACCCGATCAGCATGCAGACCATCATAATGGCAATCAGAAAAACCGTGCGGCGGTTCTTCCCGCTGAGCAGCTTTGTTCCGGTATCCAGCCAGCGTTCACAGAACACAGCGGCAATGGTCGGCAGTGCAAAAATTGTCATCGAAATAACCTGATTTGTACCCGTCAGCAAAAACCAAATGCCGATCAATGCGATGTACACAAAGTATTTGCGGGTATTTTGCGGGCTGCTTTCCATAGCATTGTCAAGATCCATATACCGGAACACCAATCCAAGCCCGACAAAAATAAATAACACACCCAGACTGTAATAGATCGTGTGTCCCCAGAAGATCTCACGGAGCTTTTCACTGACCAAAAGCATTGTCAGCACGGCAAACACCATCACGGAAGTCCACTTCCATGACCATTGCATCGTGCGGCACATCCAGATGAGCGCCGCCGTAAACAGCAGGAAGAATACCAGCATGCCCAGCACATGCGTCGTCATGCTGACGCCGAAAATCGGAATGAGCGCCGTCATGATCAGGCTGGTGCCAAACGGCAGCAGACACGCATAGGTAAAATCCCGATTGAACAATGTTCCGCCTTCATAGGAAGCAGCCGCCCACATGAGCGTATCGGTGGTATCCGAATGAAAATAGGCTCTCGACGGAAGCAGAATATAGTAGCCGATCAGCAGTACGCTGCCAATCAGCAGAAATATCCAGCCGAAACGATCGAGAAAATCCCCAACGGCGGCAAGTACGCCCATGCCACCGGATTCCGCCGCAGCGCCGTCCTCCGCTTGCGCAGTCTCGATTTCTGCGGAAGATGCGGTTTTGTCGGTGTTTTCAGCGTCTGCGCTGATGGCAGCAGCGGAATTTCTCTTTCTGTCCTTTTTGCCCATTATTTTCCGCCTTCTTCCTTTGCCGTTTCATGATATTCCTTCTCGGTGTTGACGTTCCAGATGTTCTTCTTGTCCGTTTCGCCGGAAAGGATATTCTTCACAGCTTCAAAGGAAGTTGCCATGGAGTGATCCATGTTATTGTAACGGTGCTGACCGTTTCTGCCGACGCAGTAGAGATTTTCAAATTGATTGAGATATGCGATCAGCGTGTCGATTTCCGCATAGGTGTCAAAATACGCAGGATATGCCTTCTTGATGCGTTCACGGTGGGAATCCTTAATAACAGCATTCTGTTCAATCACGCCCATGCTCTTGAGTTCCTTGATGGCAAACGCAATGCATTCCTCATCACTCATATTCCAGAAGTCGTCACCCTCGGCGCAGAAATATTCCAACCCGATCCAGACATTATGCTCCGGATCCTGCACCATGTACGGAGACCAGTTGTTGAAGATCTGGATTCTGCCGAGCTTCACGCCCACATCCTGCACATAGATCCAGCAGTCGGGAACGATATTGCCGAGCGTCGGAATGGAAGTTTCGTTTTTCAGCTCCAGCTTTTCCAGCAGCAGACCCACAGTCACAAAGTCACGGTAGGGAAGTCCGGCTGCAATTGCTGCCTCCTTGGGCGGAACGTCATTCATTCCTGCGATCAGATCCTTGACGGGCATGGAGGAAATGAAAATATCACCCGAAATGGTGGATTCCCCGCCGTCCTTCTCGCAGACGATGCTCTCGATTCTTCCCGTGCCGTCGGTGTTGATGCGTGTGACCTTGGCGTTCATCACGATCTTGCCGCCGAGCGCTTCAAATTCCTTTGCGGTGGTTTCCCAGAGCTGACCGGGACCGAACTTCGGGTAGTAAAATTCCTCGATCAGGGAAGTTTCCACCTTCTTTGTATCCTTCTTGCCGCCGATCTTGCTGAACATGTCCTTGATGACCGCCATGATGGACAGTCCCTTGACACGCTGGGAACCCCAGTCAGCGGAAATTTCACGGGGATGTCTGCCCCAGAGCTTTTCGGTATAGCCCTCAAAGAACATGGAATAGAGCTTTCTGCCGAAGCGGTTGATATAGAAATTCTCCAGAGAATCCTCCGGTTTCTTGGCAATTGTCCCCTTCATGTAGCTGAAGCCCGCAACCATGGTTGTGCCGAAGCCCATATTTCGGATGGTTTCCCACTTGAGGGACACGGGGTAGTCGAAGAACTTGTGCTTGTAGTAGATTCTCGACACACGGTTTCTCACAAGCATGACCCTGTCGGTCTGTTCGGGATCGGGGCCGCCCTCGGCGAGTTTCTTTTCTCTTTTGAGGATAATATCATCGAAGGAGGGCTTGCCCTGGCGGGGCATCATGTCCTGCCACCACTGCATGACAGCCTTGTCCTTGGAGAAGAATCTGTGACCGCCGATGTCCATGCGGTTGCCGTTGTGCTTTACGGTTTTTGAAATACCGCCGATGGCGTCACTTTCCTCATAGATGGTTACCTGATATTCGTCCGGTGCTTTTTTGAGAAGTTCAAAGCCCGCAGTCAGACCTGCAGGGCCGGCACCGATAATAACAACTTGTTTCATGTGTAATTCCTCTTTCTTTTCAGATTGTACAGATATTGATATTTTTGAGAACACATGCTAACATTATACACCATTACAGCCACTATTGTCAAGTAAAAACAACTTTTTTGCAATATATGTGAAAAAACGGGAACATTCCGTCCCCGTTTTATCATGCGTTTTGATTTTACTTCACCGGAACGATCCAGCCGAACGGATCTTCCAGTCTGCCCCACTGGATGCCTGTCATGGTATCGTAGATCTTCTGGGAAACGGGGCCGATCTTGTTGCCGCCGATTTCCATGACCTTGTCACCCCACTTGAGATGACCAACGGGAGAAATAACTGCTGCCGTGCCGGTGCCGAATACCTCGTTGAGCTTGCCTTCATCATATGCCTTGGCAATTTCTTCAATGGTAATGCGGCGTTCTGTCACCTTCATGCCCCAGGATTCGCAGAGCTGAATAACGGACTTTCTCGTAATACCCGGCAGAATGGAACCCTGCAGCTGCGGTGTTACTACTTCGCCGTCGATGATGAAGAAGATGTTCATTGCGCCAACTTCCTCAACATACTTCTGCTCCACACCGTCAAGCCACAGCACCTGAGAATAATTCTGCTTGTGTGCCTCATCCTGACCGATCAGGGAAGCTGCATAGTTGCCGCCCGTCTTAACATAACCCATACCGCCTCTTACAGCACGGACATACTTGGTTTCAACATAAATATTAACCGGATCCAGACCGCTTGCATAGTATGCGCCGGACGGGGAGAGGATGATGATGAACAGATAATGATCACCCGGACGAACACCCAGGAACGGATCGGTTGTGAAAATATACGGTCTGATGTACAGAGAAGCACCCTCGGAATGCGGAACCCAGTCCTTCTCCACCTTGAGCAGCTCGTTGAGACACTCCAGACAAAGCTTTTCGTCGATCTCCGGAATAACCAGACGACGGTTGGACTCGTTCAGACGCTTGAAATTCTCCTCCGGACGGAACAGCTGGATGTCGCCGCTTTCCGTGCGGTATGCCTTCATGCCCTCAAATACGGTCTGACCGTAATGCAGGCACATTGCGGACGGATAGAGGGAGATCGGCCCGTAGGGCTTGATCACCGGATCATGCCAGCCCTGACCCTCGTCATAGGGCATTACCAGCATGTAATCGGTAAAGATTTTACCAAAACCGAGCTTGCTTTCATCTGCCGGCTTTTCTTTCAAAGTCGCAGCCTTTTCAAATTTGATTTCCATTCTTCAAGACTCCTTTGCCGTTAATCAACAGTCATGTATGACCGCTTCATTTTTCCGCAAAAACGGTCGGCGAGCTTCAGTGCGAGAAACAGTACACCGAATACGATGACAAGTATGCAGACAATTTTCATGAATTTTTTCATAACCCGTACCTCCTGCGTTTTTACGAAATTGTGTGTTTTTCAGCGCCGGAAACACCGCCGCTTTATTTTTTTATTATAGCACATTCCGCTTTTGATTTCCATAGGGTTTCGCATTTTCATTATTATGCACAAAACCGGAAGATGCCTTTTGTGCAATGCTACAATTCCCAAAAACACCCATTCTTTTTTCCAAGATTTTCAGCATTTAGCTGTTATAGAATCGAGAACACATAAATCAGGGATCTCCCTGCACAACGCAGAGAAATCCCAAAGAAGAACAATGAACGGCGCAAAACTGCGTCCTTAATCGGCATATTTGGAATCAATATCCAGATACTCCTCCAGACAGATTCCCTGCTCCCAGATCTCCTTAGCATGCTCCACGCCAACATAGCGGATGTGCCATGATTCATAATCATAGCCCGTCAGCTCCACCTTGTCCGCAGGATAGCGGATGATGAATCCGTACTTCCAGCAATTCTGTGCAAGCCACTTGCCCGCCTTCGTGTCGGCAAACGTATTGTCGATGGTGTTGCAGTCGATGGTGTAGCCCGTCTGATGCTCGGAATGTCCCGGTCTTGCGGAAACGCTGTCGGCGTATTCCTTACTGTAGCCGTCCACCATGCTGTTGTAGACCTCCACCTGAAACTCATAGGTGCGAAAATCCGAGGAATTGTGAATATCCAGCCCCTGTGCCTTGGCATCGGCGGAGAGCTTTTGGAATGCCTCCTCCGTTACGGGCAGCAGACCGGGATTATAATCCTTGGGCAGACTGTAGGTTTTATTCGCAACGAGAATGCCATCCACATAGGTGCAGCCGTTTTCGATGACCATTTCACGCACGGTTACGGGGATCTCCAGCGTTTTTTCGCCGCCCTGCACGGTGAGCGTGCAGCTTCCCTTCTGCAGACCTGTCAGCAGACCGTTTTGATCCACAACGGCAACATTGTCATCGCTGATGGAATATTGCACCTGTGTGCCGAAATCCGCAGGCAGATCTACGGTTTTCTCGTGATTGACACGGATGTAAATATGCTTGTTTTCGGAACTCACGACCGTGCCGTTGCCGTCCGTGGGCGGCTCAACGGGAACGGTGGAAATCGGAACGGTATGCGTTTCGGACGGTGTGCCGACATCGGATGTTTGCGAAGTGCCTGTCTGTGTCGGATCATGCTGCACGGGAGGCTTGCTGCCCTGACGTTTTACGATCAGCCCGATCGCAAAGATCAGAAGAATGCAAAGCAGCAGCAGTACAATTATATACTTACCCATTCCGCTGTTTCTGCGGCGTTTTCTTCCATATTTCATTATCATTTCTCCTTTTTACAATCTGCGGAGTTCTGTATCTGTTTGCTCTACCCCCATATTATACCACATTACTTTGGATTTGTCATCTGTTTTTTCTGCATTTTCAGAAATCATACACGAACTGCACATATAAATCGGCATATTTTCGTACAAATCTTCAATTTACAGCACAAAAAATCCATGGTATCATAGAATCAAACAAAGCAAAAATCATGTCACACTTTTGGTATTTTTTACGATTACTATAATGAAAGCACAATTTGCGCAAACTATGTTTTCAACAACGAGGTGAAACCACAATGACGGAACGTGAACTGCGTTCGTTGATCGACGGATCAAAAAAGGATGGTTTCAGATCTCTGTTTCAGCAATACCATGGATATGTGTATGCAATCGTCTGGAATCACATCAGCAGCATCGGAACGCATGAGGATGCTGATGAATGCGTTGGTGACATTTTTACTGACATTTTCCTGCACTTTGACCGGATTGAAGAAGGCAGGCGCCAAAGCTACGTCAGGACGGTAGCGAAGCGAAAGGCTATTGACTGTTTTCGCCGGCTGACAGCGAAACCTCCGGCGGCATCACTGGATGAGGAAGGCGCAGAGCAAGCCACATTGGATTCCGGTGTGGAGCAGGACTATGACAGAGCTGCGCTGCGGCATATTTTACTTGACAAAATCAAGCTGCTTGGCGAACCCGATACCACCATTGTCATGATGAAGTATTACTATGATTGCAAATCCGATGAAATTGCAAAGGTTGTTCACATAAATCAGGCTGCCGTCAGACAGCGTCTGCACCGTGCGATGAAACGGCTTCAGGAACTGCTTTCTGACGAGGACATCTCTTTGTAGCGGAGGAAGATGATGAAACAACGAATCAATATGTATATTCTGAAACAGGCGGATGAAACAACACAGCAGAGGATTGCTGAGGAATTTACTATAAATTGGGAGAAAGAGGAAGTCTTTGAGAAAGCGTTTCAGACATATCTGGAGCAGTCAAAGACAGTCACCCCCCCTGCCGCACCAATCAGACGTTATGTAATGCACATTATCAGTGCTGCCGCCTGTTGTATTCTGGTGCTCGGTGCAGCATATGCAATCGGATTTTCACCGAGACAGATTCCCTCCATTCAGGAGGAAAGTACGACAGCTTCCCTTTCTGCCGTAATACCAACGGAGGTCACGGAGCACACTGAGAATACTGAGCATACCGAAAAAAACGAACACACTGTTCCGGAAACGGAATGTGCATCGGAAACAAGCGGGCTTGTGCCGGAGATCTCACGACCCATCAGCACGCTGCCAGAGACAACAGCACCGCCCGCCATCACAGAAACGGTGACAATGCCATCCGTTCCCGAGACGCATGTATCCGAGATCACGCAGCCGATCTCCACGGAATCACAGCAGGAAGCGACAGATACATCTCCGGAAACAACCGTGCCAGAAGAACCCGAGTACACGACTTTCCCCGAAGTGGATGCTCCGGAACAATCAGAGGATCCGGATTTCCCAGTGACGGAGCTTCTGCCCGGATTCGATGTGTCCGAACAGGACGGACATCTTGAGATTGCCTATCGGGGGCAGGTTACACCCTCGCCGACAGAAATACTATATTATGAAATAGAATCCGACGTATTTGAGCTTGAATTTATTGGGAGCCCCGAAAGCGGAGAACCAATAACTTATTACAGGCTGCTGCATAAAGAAACGGGTGAATATTTCTCAGTGTCACAGAAAAATCGTGAGCAGTTCCTATGCTTCTGTGAATCCAATGCAGAGCTGATTCCGATCGATGTAAATGGAAATCCGGCTTTTATGGCACAGTACACCGAACCATACGGCAGGGAATACTGCGTTTTGTACTGGGATGACGGATACTATACGTTTCGGATTATCAGCACTCCCGAACATCGGGAAGTACTGCCAAAAATTGCAGAGACATTCAGAATACCCGATCAATCAGACAACATCTTTTAAAGGAGGAGATCAGTATGATGAAAAAGAAACTATTTGCATTTTTGACAGTACTTGCCTGCATGGCATCCACCGCAGGGATGACCGCATCGGCAGTATTCAAGGGCGATTATGTGGAACGTGAAAACGGCAGTCTTTACTATATTGAAAGTGCGGGACGCTTTCGTGGTATTATGGTCGAAACCGATGGCACGGAGCTGACAGGGGACGTGTTTGAGGGCTACGAAGACTATTACGGAATGCAAACATGGAAAGAATTCGCAATCCAGAGTTCAACGTATATGACTTTCACCAGCATTGTTCCCGAAGATAAGGCATATATGGCACATACCTATACATTTGATGAGAAAGGACTTACCGCATGGGGACGTACCCTGATGATGGAAAACCCTGCAATTACCAATATATATTTACTGTATTATGTCACTTATATTCCTGCATATCCGACCAGCGAATATATCGTCAGAACCAAAGATCCCGAAGTGATTCCCGATGAAAGCTTTCTCCCCATACCGGATGGCTATGAGCTGGTGCATTCAGAAAAGGGTATGGCACACTATGCTGTTACTGGTCTTATGTGGTACGAATCTGTCGAAAAATTCTACACAGAAGACGGCACTCTTGACAGATATGAACAATATTTGTACTATTGCGAAAAAGCAGAACAGCTTCTTGCTGAACACAGAGATATTCTTTCATCCGTTGAACCGATAATTATTATGCCGGAGGATGGTTCTGCATCCGGTGATTGTTCCGTACAGTCCGTCTGGGACGGTGCTGGCGACTGCAACGCTGACGGCGTGGTAAATGCACAGGATGCCGCCGAACAGCTGATGATTGCCGCAAACGCAGGCACGGGCAGTGAAATTGAGATCACCTCGGCAAACGACATCAACGCCGACGGCAAGGTGAATGCCCTCGATGCCGCCGCCGTTCTTGCCTACGCCGCCGCACAGGGCAGCGGTGAGAATGTGAGCTGGCTGGATATTCTTGGAGAGTAAAAAACAACTTTAATCTGTGGAAGGGAGATATTGCTATGATGAAAAAGAAACTTTGGGCATTCCTGTCCACACTTGTCTGCATAGCAGGCTGTATTCCGACAGCGGCAGGATCGATGCTGACGATTCCCTCGGTATGCTCAAGAGGATCGTAGGACTGGAAGCATAGTTCTTTGCGAAAATATGACTTTTTGAAAACTCCGGCACCTTTGCCGGAGTTTTTTCAGAAGCTGAGAAATCTCAAGTTTTATTTTTTAAGTAAAAAAAGTTCTTAATTAACAATATATTAAGAAAAAATCCGTAAAATAGAATTGTATTTTACTATGAAATGGTATACAATTTATGTAATAAAAAAGGAAAATATATCCGAGCGTAAACTTGTGTTGGCAAAACGTGCAAACTGCCATGCGGGTCGGATACCTTAAAAAAGGAGTAGAGAGCTATGAATTTCTTGAAAAAAGCAGCGGCGGCGGCAGTCAGCGCAGTCATGCTGTGCAGCGGCATTGCCGTTGGCGGCAATGTGGCGCAAACCGCTGAGCCGACAAAGGACAACTATGAATGGGGTGCGGTAAAAATCGGCGGCGGCGGCTTCGTTTCGGGTATTATTGCCGGACAGAAGGCAATGTATGCAAGAACGGACGTTGGCGGCGCATACCGCTATGACTATGAAAAGCGTGAGTGGGTACAGCTGATGGATTTCGTCAACGACACCGACAGGGGCTTTCTGAGCATTGATGCGCTCTGCATCGACCCGACGGATGATGATACGATCTATCTGCTGGCAGGCTGCGCATATTTCAGCAGCGAGAGAACTTCCGTGTTCAAGTCCACCGACGGCGGCGAGAGCTTCACGGAATATGAAGTTACCGACCTGATCAAAGTACATGGCAACGGCTACGGCAGACAGTGCGGTGAGTCCATTGCAGTTGACCCGGATAACCCCAATATTCTCTACTGCGGCGGTGATACCGACGGTTTGATCATGAGCGAGGACGGCGGCGAAACATGGACTTTCGTGGAAAGCTTCGACAAGCTCGGACTGTTCACAAATGAGGTCAAGTGGCCGACATGGACGGAAACGATCGAAAAGACAACGGTCGGCACGGATTATGTCAGCGTTAACGGCATCAGCACGATCGCAATTCAGGACGGCAAGGTGTATGTAGGTGTTTCCGACAACACCATCGGCGAGAATGTCTATGTGGCAGATGTCGGCGGCGATAACTGGAAGCCCCTGAGCAAGGATCTGCCCACGGATTCCTTCCCGTCAAGAATCAACAAGGATGCGGACGGCAACCTGCTGATCTGCTATGTCGGCGGTCTGATGTTCAGCGGCACGGGCGGCGGCATTTACAAGTATGACACCAAGAAGGGCACTGTAACAAATATTTCTCCCACGGGCAACAGCTTCGGCGGCTGTGTGAGCGACCCGAAGGATGCAAGCAAGCTCGTAGCAACCACCTGCGGCGTTTGGTCTTCCCAGCTCTGGACGGAAGATGCATGGGAAACTGACACGGTATGCTGGGGCGACCAGTTCTACCGTTCCAACGACGGCGGCGCAACATGGGAATCTATCACTCCCGGCAACGCAAAGTCTTGGGGCGGCCCTCTGCAGGCAGATTATCTGAAGGATTCCGGCTACAGCTGGATCCAGGGCAAGGCGATCCACTGGTGCGGAACTGTTACACTTGATCCGAGGGACAGCAACAGAATCCTGCTGGTTTCCGGTAACGGCGTATTTGCATGCGACAATGTTTGGGATGAGCTTCCCGTTTACTACTTCCACCCCGACGGCATTGAGGAAGTCGTTTGCCTCGATTTCATCAGTGTTCCCGGCGGCGATGAATTTTCCGCAATCGGCGACTACGACGGTTTCAGACACACAAGCGTGTATGAGCCGGGCGAGCAGCATTATCCGAATATGGGTTCCACGGGTGCAATTGCTTACTGCCCGCAGAACACTGACGTGATGGTGCGTATTTCTGAGAATCAGGCTGGCGGCTATTACACACTGGACGGCGGCAAGAAGTGGGAAAAGATGGCAAACATGACCGGCGGCGGTAAGGCTGCCATTACAGAGCTGAAGGAAGGCAAGTACCGCATTTTCAAGTCCAACAAGGATGACGGCAATGTGAGCTATTCCGATGACCTCGGTTCCACATGGACACCCTGCGAGGGCATTCCGAGTGCATACGGCTCCAAGCCCACCTTTATGCTGGTTGAGCCGAACAAGCCCAACGTGGTATATGCATATGCAACATATTTCAATTCCTCTTGGCACTATTCCAAGGATGAACCCGACATGTCGGATGCCAAGTATGTACTTTGCGTGAGCAACGACTATGGCGCAACCTTTACCGCAACGGATGTCTGCATGTATGACCAGTGCGACAGTGCGGCAAGAATCGCATACCTCGGCGAGGATGATCTGATTCTGGGTGCAGGCTGGCACGGCATGTACCGTGTGACAAACAGCGGCAAGGACATGGAAAAGCTGGATGTATACTACTGCAAGACCGTTGGCTACGGCGCACCGAAGAAGGCCGGCGATGTGAACGTTCTGTACATCTACGGCAAGCCCACAGAGGATGATGCTGAGGGCATCTACCGTTCCGAGGACGCTGGCAAGACTTGGGTGCTGATCAATTCCGACCACCTCTACGGCGGCACGGGCAACGGCAACTTCATTGTCGGCGACATGAACGAATACGGCACCATGTACATGTCCACCGTTGGATGCGGCATTATCTACGGTAAGATTTCCGACGGCACAACACCGCCCACAACAAAGCCCACAGAGCCGGAAACAAAGCCCACAACCAAGCCCACCGACAACGACGACAAGGATGTGGTATACGGCGATGCGGACTGCAATGGCAAGGTGGATATTCTGGACGTAATTATTCTGAACCGCAACCTGCTGGGTGCAGGCGAACTGAGCAAAGACGGCAAGGTAAATGCCGACGTTGACCTTGACGGCAAGCCCTCCTCTGCGGATGCACTGAGTATTCTGAAATATCTTGCAAAGCTGATTACTAAGCTTCCTGTAAAATAGCATAAACAATAAAAGCCCGAATCCATATGATTCGGGCTTTCAGTCTGTCGAAAAAGTCCCGTCCAGCCAGTGTACCTTGCGGCGCACGGCTGGACTAATTATATGATTATGGGTTGCGCCTTCGGCGCATGTAGGGGGCTGCGCCCCCTACACCCCCAATAAATATCCAAAAAACGCTCTGCAAGAGGGCGGGGCAAGGGTGCGGCAGCACCCTCCCTCTTCCCCTCCCCTTTGGGGAGGGGATTAGGGGGTGGGGCAAAATTAAGTGAAATCATACTTTTTTTGACAAGCTGAAAGCCCGAATCCATACGATTCGGGCTTTGTGTTATTTCATATCAATATACTTCCAATATCCCTTGAGGTACACCCATCCGGAAATCACCGTCAGCAGGACGGAGATCCACACGAGCACCATGTTCACCACATACATGAAAAACTCCGCATCCGCCGAGAGAATACCGAAATCCACAGCAAGCACCTGCGAGAGCAGAACCACCACAATTGCAGCCATCGTGAACGCTGTTTTCAGCTTGCCCCAGATGCCTGCGGCAACCACAACGCCCTTTTCCGCTGTAACAAGGCGCAGACCGGATACCAGAAATTCACGGGCAGCAATGATGATCACCACTATGCCGTTCACGGGAATCTCGTCCACATCCGCAAAAGCCGCCAGTGCCGCCAGCACCAGCACCTTGTCCGCAAGGGGATCGGCAAATTTGCCGAAAGTGGTAATTAAATTGTGCTTTCTTGCGATCTGTCCATCCAGTGCATCCGTAATGGACGCTGCTGCAAACACGAGCAGTGCCAGTGTGTACTGAAAAGGCATCGGCACATACATGAACACCAGAAATACCGGCACGAGCAGAATACGCAAAAGCGTGAGTTTATTCGGCAGATTCATCGTCGCATACCTCCCCAAGCAGATCATAGTCGAGTGTATCAATGATGCGGATCTTTACATATTCACCCATCTTCAGCGGTTTTTCGCTGCTGAAGAACACCTTTCCGTCAATATCGGGCGCATCCGCTGCGGTTCTGCCGAAATAGCATTCCGCCCACTTGTCAAAGCCCTCCACCACGGCGGTTTTCACCGTACCAAGCTGCATTTCATTATGCTGGGCGCTGATTTCCATTTGCTGTTCCATGATGATGTCCGCACGGTGCGCTCTGACATCCTCATCCACCTGATCGGGAAATTCCGCAGCCTTTGTTCCGTCCTCCTGCGAATACGCAAAGCAGCCCAGACGGTCGAATTTCATCTCCTGCACAAATTCCGCAAGGCGATTGAATTGTTCTTCCGTTTCGCCCGGAAATCCTGTAATGAGCGTGGTGCGGATGGTAATGTCGGGCATTTTTTCACGCATCCTCGCCACAACTTCCCGAATCTGCGCTTCGGAGCTTCTGCGGTTCATGCATTTGAGAATCGCATCATCGCAGTGCTGAATGGGCATGTCGATGTACTTGACGATTTTTTCCTCACGAGCCATCACGTCCATCAGTTCTTCGGTAATGCGTTCAGGGTAGCAGTACAGCACACGGATCCAGCGCAGTCCGTCAATTTTACAAAGCTCCGTCAGCAGCTGCGGCAGGCGGCTTTCGCCGTACAGATCCTCGCCGTAGCGTGTGGTATCCTGTGCAATGACGTTCAGCTCTGTTACGCCGCAGTCGGCAAGTTTCCTTGCTTCTGCAAGCAGCTCCTCCATCGGTGCGCTGCGGAAACCGCCTCGGATCATCGGAATTGCACAATAGGTGCAGCAATTACTGCAGCCCTCGGAAATTTTCAGGTAGGAGAAAAACGGCAGCGTGGAGATGATACGGTCGCCCGTCAGCTCCGCATCCTTTTTGGATGAAAACCGCACCACACGTTCTCCCTGCATCACACGGTCGAGAATGTCCACAATGTCCTTATTGTCGCCGATACCGATGACAGCATCCGCTTCAGGAAATTCCTCGGCACATTCCTTTTGGTAGCGTTCCGTCAGGCAGCCCGTCATGATGAGCTTTTTGACCGTACCCTCGGCTTTGAGCTTGGCAATTTCGAGAACGGTTTCAATTGCCTCCTCCTTTGCGGACTGGATGAATCCACAGGTGTTGACCACTGCGACATCGGATTCTCCGAATTCCGTCACAAGTTCATAGCCGTGCGCACGGAGCTTGTGGAGCATGCGCTCCGAATCTACGAGATTTTTGCTGCATCCCAGCGACACCATCCCGACTTTGATTGACATAGTATTTCCTCCTTTGTTTGACGGGGGACGCTGTCCCCCGTACCCCCTGCTCAAGGGATGAAATCCCTTGAGAATCCCATAGCGTTGCCCTATCTCCCCCTACGGGGAAGAAAGGGCAACGTTAGAATTGCAAGCACCCATTTCTGGGCAGGAAAATATAGGTGAGCAGATGCTCCCCATCGAACAACGGACGAGATATTAGTCCTCGTCCTCCTCCCAATCAGAAAAGTAATCCTCAATGGCATCCTTCACAGCACGGTAATTGTAACCCAGCCGTGCCATGCCTGCAATGACCTTTTCACGAGCCTTCCAGTCCTTCGGATCGGTAAGGTATCGGGCATATTTTTTCTCCAACACCACCGGAATATTCTCCTCGGCTGCATCTTCAAAGGGTTCAAGCGATTCCTCGATGAGCGTCTTTTCCAGCCCCCTGCGCAGCATTTCCTGCCTTGCACGGAAAATCCCATAGCGCTTGGTTTCCACCAGATATTCCGCAAGCCTTGCGGCATAGCGGCGGTCGTTGATGCTGCCGCACTGCACGAGCTGCTGCATGACCGAACTGCAAAGCGCCCTGTCCTGATAGGTGCGCATGAGCTTCTGGTACATCATGCTGTAGGAATAGTCCC
>SVNQ01000011.1 GCA_015066865.1 Ruminococcus sp. | reverse complement strand
ATACTATGCTGACGCTTGATAAAATCTACCATGCAAGCTATGTGTTAAAAAATGTCATCCGACAGACGGACATGATCCATGCACCCAAGATCTGCCCGAATGCCAATGTCTACCTCAAAACCGAGAATCTGCAGATCACCGGTTCTTTTAAGGTAAGAGGTGCGTACTACAAGATTTCCCAGCTCAGTGATGAGGAAAAGAAGAAGGGTGTTGTTGCATGTTCCGCAGGCAACCATGCACAGGGCGTTGCACTTGCAGCACAGAAGAACGGCATCAAGGCAACCATCTGCCTGCCCGACGGCGCTCCCATCTCCAAGGTGGAGGCAACCAGAAGCTATGGAGCAGAGATTTGTCTTGTTCCGGGTGTTTATGATGACGCCTACCAGAAGGCTCTTTCCCTGCGTGATGAGAAGGGCTACACGATGATCCACCCGTTTGACGATGAATATGTCATTGCTGGACAGGGTTCCATTGGTTTGGAGATCATTGATCAGCTGCCTCAGCTTGATGCGGTAGTTGTACCGGTTGGCGGCGGCGGACTGATTTCCGGCGTTGCATTTGCCCTCAAGCACCTCAATCCCAATATCAAGGTGTACGGTGTACAGGCAAGCGGTGCGCCTTCCATGGTGCAGTCACTGGAGCAGGATGAGATCATATGTCTGGATAAGGTCGGTACAATTGCTGACGGCATCAAGGTAAAGGAACCCGGCGTGAACACATTTGAGTTGTGCCGCCAGTATGTTGATCAGATTGTTACGGTAACGGATGACGAGGTTTCTTCGGCAATTCTTGCACTCATTGAGCAGCATAAGCTGATTGCAGAGGGCGCAGGTGCGGTAGCTGTGGCTGCTGTCATGTTCGATAAGCTCCCCATCGAGGGCAAGAATGTTGTATGTCTGGTATCCGGTGGTAATATCGACGTTACCATCCTCTCCAGAGTCATCAAGAGAGGTCTGCTCAAGTCCGGCAGATCCGATACGATGACCATTCAGCTTGAGGATAAGCCCGGTCAGCTCAAGGGCGTTGCATCCATTCTTGCAGATATGGGCGGCAATGTCATTTCCATCCACCATGAACGTGCAAGCGAGGACAGCGATATTACCGACTGCCTGCTGCGTATCGTCATGGAAACCAGAAATCGCGAGCATATCCAGCAGATCCGTAAGGCTCTGACGGATGCAGGCTTTAAAATCGTAGGTTAAGGAGTGTTTATTATGGCAGAAAGAATCTATACAGAAAATGCACCCGCAGCGATCGGCCCGTATTCTCAGGCAGTCGTTGTGAATGGTATGGTGTATTCCTCCGGTCAGATCGCAATTGTTCCTGCAACCGGAAATATTGAAGCAGCTGACATCAAGGGACAGACCACACAGGTTATGGAGAATCTCAAGGCTGTTCTGGCAGCAGCCGGTACATCCATGGACAAGATTGTCAAGACCACATGTTTCCTTGCTGATATTGCGGATTTCGCAGCATTCAACGAGGTATATGGTCAGTACATCACCGAAAAGCCTGCAAGAAGCTGCGTTGCAGTCAAGGATCTGCCCAAGGCAGCACTTGTTGAAGTGGAAGTTATTGCAACGGTTGACTAAGATCTTGAAAAACGCCGATATTCGGTGGATATAACGAAAAATAGAAGAAGCAGCCCGTCAGCAGCAGCAGTATAAAAAGTCCTGACAGGCTGCTCTTTTTTTGTCTGGATGCCCGAAAATGCGTATAAACTGTAAGAAATAATGTACACAGATAGAATAATCCAATATCTATACGAAGATCATGCATACCCCAAAATCCCGAGTAGGTGTAGAAACCTGCAATCATCAGAAGCATGGAAAGCAGCAGACCTTCCGCAAAGGTCGTGAGAATCCCATGCTGTAATTTTCCTGTTATCAGACGACGCAGCACGGCAACCAGCAAAGCCGGAAAAAATAATAATTTCAAATGCTCCCAAACGCTTTCATTCAGTGGAATAATAAAATTCAGAACAGGAAATGAAGCAGAAAGGGGAGCTGCAAAATGTAGTAACGGTCCTAAAATTCCCACAACTGAGAAAAGAAGAATATCCCAAAGAATCAGTTTTTTAAGGAGATGTTTCTTATGTGCGGCACGGTCGATCACTTCCATCTCCTGATCGGTACGATTGTGTTTGCGATAATAAATGATTTGCATAATATCACTCCTGCAGCAATATGATTGTATCGGATTATATGCGATTTGAACAGATAACATGCAGATAAAAAACGCAGTCAGTATAAATATACTGTATCTATACGGTATCCTATAAAAAAAGATGAAAAAAATATATATTTTTTTCAAAATACACTTTACAGAATTGATTTTTTAGTGTAAAATAGAAGTAGTATATTTTAATGTGAGGTGTCTACCATGGAATTAAAATACAAAAGAATACTTCTAAAACTCAGCGGCGAGGCACTTGCCGGTGAAAAGAAATTTGGTCTGGACTATGCAGTGATCGGTAATATCTGTGAAAGCATTAAGAAGTGCGTGGACATTGGCGTAGAAGTCGGCATTGTTGTCGGCGGCGGCAACTTCCTGCGTGGCAGAATGTGCGGTGGTCTTGACAGAACCCGAGCTGACCATATGGGCATGCTGGCAACCACGATCAATGCGCTTGCAATTGCAGATGTTCTTGAATCCCTCGGTCTTGAGGTTCGAGTACAGACAGCGATTACCATGCAGCAGATCGCAGAGCCGTACATCCGCAATAAGGCAATCAATCACTTCAAGAAGGGCAGAGTTGTTATTTTCGGTTGCGGAACCGGTAATCCCTTCTTCTCTACAGATACCGCTGCAGCATTGCGCGGTGTAGAAATTGAAGCCGAGATCCTTATGAAGGCAACATTGGTTGATGGTGTATATGATAAGGATCCCCATAAGTATGAGGATGCTGTCAGATATGATACACTGACTTTCAGTGAAGTACTTTCAAAGGAACTTGCGGTAATGGACAGCACAGCAGCTACCATGTGCCGTGATAACAAGCTGAAGATGCTTGTATTTGATCTGAGCCGTCCTGATAATATCCTGGATGCTGTGACCGGCAAGCAGGTCGGAACAGTCATTTACGAGGACTAAGATCACGCTAAAAACGAATAAGTTCGTACACATATTTCAGTATTAAATTAACAGAAAGGAGTACGCTCCCACAAAGGGGAGCGGACAAGAATTATGAAAGAACAGTTGAGAATTGCAGAAGAAAAAATGACAAAAACAGTGGATCGCCTCAAGAGCGATTTTGCAGCGCTGCGTGCAGGCAGGGCAAACCCTGCCGTACTTGATAAGGTAATGGTTGACTATTACGGCGCACCCACACCCGTTCAGCAGATGGCTGCCATTTCCGTTGCAGAGGCAAGAATCCTGCTGATCCAGCCTTGGGATGTAACCTCCCTCAAGGCTATTGAGAAGGCAATCCTTGCTTCCGATATTGGCATTACTCCCAATAACGATGGCAAGGTGATCCGTTTGACATTCCCTCAGCTGACTGAGGAGCGCAGAAAGGATCTGTGCAAGACTGTAAAGAAATCCGGCGAAGAAGCTAAGGTAAGTGTGCGTAATATTCGTCGTGATGCCATTGAAAAGTTTAAGACAATGAAGAAAAACAGTGAAATTACAGAGGACGACCAGAAGGAAGCTGAGAAGAAAACACAGAAGCTGACTGATCGTTTCTGCGAAGAAATTGACAAGGTAGTTGCAGAAAAAGAAAAGGAAATCATGAGCATCTAAGAATCATTGGATCATGAATGATTCGGTAGATTCTCTTGAGTTCCCGACAGAAATTACAAGGTGATTAGGAGCATAACATGGCTTTTTTGAAGAAAAAAACGGCAGCGGATGTAGATTCGCTGCCGGAGATTCTGCCTACACATATCGGCTTCATCATGGACGGCAACGGCCGTTGGGCAAAAAAACGCGGACTTCCCAGAAGTCTTGGTCACGTTGAGGGCGGAAAGAATTTTAAGCGTATCATGCAGTACTGCAAAGACATCGGCATCCCCTATATTTCCTTCTATGTTTTCTCTACGGAGAACTGGAAGCGTCCCAAGGAGGAAATTGATGGAATTCTTGCAATCATGCGTGAATATCTTGATGAAGTACAGAAACATCTCGGCGATGGTGTACGGGCAATTTTCTTGGGGGATAAAAGCATTTACCCCGAGGATATCCGAACAAAAATGATCAAGCTGGAGGAGGATACCGCCCATCACAGACAGCTGACGGTTCTTCTTGCGACCAATTACGGCGGCAGGGATGAAATTGCACGTTCGGCCCGTCTGATTGCTGAAAAGGTGCAGAAGGGTGAGATTTCGGTAGATGAGATTACGGAGCAGACTGTTGCGGATCATCTGTATACAGCCGGAATGCCCGATGTGGATCTTGTCATTCGCCCAAGCGGTGAACTGCGTCTCTCCAATTATCTGATCTGGCAGTGTGCTTATGCTGAATATTATTTCACTGATATTATGTGGCCCGATTTTTCACCGGATGAGCTGAACAAAGCTTTGGTTGATTTTGCAGGCAGAGGCAGACGATTTGGAGGTGTCTGATTCATGGCAGTTCGTCTGATTTCAGCCTTTATCGGAATTGCACTGGCTCTTGTTGTTCTGTTTCTGAATAAGACATTTTTGTTTCCGCTTGCGATTGCAGGTGTCATTGCGATCATTCTTACGGAGCTTGCACAGGCTGTGGATGGTATGAAATTCCGTCTTGCCTATGTGGGAATGCTTTTGTATGGCGTTGTTACGCCATTCCTTGAATTTTACGGCTGTCAGGCATACCTTACACTTGCGCATTTTGCCTGTCTTCTTCTTATTTTCATTGAATTGATTCGCAATTCCCAGAAGTTTCATGTGGAACAAATTGCATTCATGATAATGACTACCATTTTGGTAACAAAATCTCTTTCGTTGATTATCCCGATCAAAAATGCTGATGAACATGGAATGCTCTATGTGGTTCTTGCGCTTTGCGGTGCATGGATTGCGGATTCCGGTGCTTATTTTGCAGGTGTGACGCTTGGAAAGCATAAACTCTGTCCCACGATCAGCCCCAAGAAAACTGTGGAGGGTTTCGTTGGCGGACTTGTAGCAAATGCGATTGTGTTCGCACTCATTTGTCTTGGTTATTCCATAATTGTAAAGTATACGGGTGGTGCAGTGGAAGTCAATTATTTTGCCGCTGTCATTCTTGGTGCAGTTTGTGCCGTCATCAGTGTACTGGGTGATCTGTGCGCATCCGTTGTAAAGCGTCAGAGGGGGATCAAGGACTATGGTTCAATTATGCCCGGACATGGCGGTATGATGGATCGCTTTGACAGCGTATTATTTGTTGTACCTACTATGTATGTATTTTTATCTCTGTTTTCAATTTTTAAGTGAAATCTGCAATAAACCTATCTGTACAGCAGATGGGTTTATTGTATTATTCTGGCAAGGAAAGGAAATTCTAACATGAAAAGTGTATCCATCCTCGGATCGACCGGTTCCATCGGCACACAGGCTTTGGAAGTAGCCAAAATGCATGGTATGCGAGTGACTGCACTTGCAGCGCATAGTCAAGTTGAAAAACTTGCAGAGCAGGCAAAGGAATTTCATCCCTCCTGTGTCTGCATTTTTGATGAGTCCAAAAAGGAACAGCTTGTACAGCTGCTGGCTGACGAAAAGATAGAAGTTCTGTCAGGCATGGACGGATTGTGTACAATCGCAGGTTCTCGTGAAGCTGACATTGTTCTCAATAGTGTGGTCGGTATGGTAGGATTACTGCCGACACTGACTGCAATAGAAGCCGGGACTGATGTCGCACTCGCCAATAAAGAAACACTGGTTGCCGGTGGTTCGCTTGTTATGCGTGCTGCAGCCGAGAAGGGTGTTCATATTTACCCAGTAGACAGTGAGCATTCTGCAATTTTCCAGTGTTTGCAGGGGAATTCCATGAATCGGGTACGCAAGATCATTCTCACTGCTTCCGGTGGCCCGTTCTTTGGAAAAACAACCGAGGAACTCGTCAATGTTCGTGCAGCGGACGCACTCAAGCATCCCAACTGGGATATGGGAAATAAAATTACAATTGATTCTGCCACGCTTATGAACAAGGGGCTGGAATTTATAGAAGCAAAGTGGCTTTTTGATCTTGCACCTTCGCAGATTGAAATTGTGGTGCATCGTCAAAGCGTACTGCATTCTGCCGTGGAATTTGAGGACTATGCTGTGATCGGGCAGATGGGTGTACCGGATATGAAAATCCCCATCCAGTATGCACTGCTTTATCCGGAACGTAAGGCGTGTCCCACTCGTCCGCTTTCTTTGACAGAATACGGAACATTGACATTTGAACATCCGGATTATGAAACCTTTGGCTGCCTGCGTGCTGCAATTGATGCCATTACGGAGGGAGGACTCCGCCCCTGTATTGTCAATGCAGCCAATGAGGAAGCTGTTTCATGGTTTCTGCGTGATGAAATTGGATTCCTTCAAATCGGTGAGCTTGTGCGTGCCGCAATGGAACATGTCCGTGGCGGCGAAGTGACCTGCTATGAAGATGTGCTCGAGGCAGACAAAGCTGCAAGAGCCTATGTACGCAGCAGGATTCTCGGTAACTGATAGATACAGAAACACGTTTTATCAGAAAGGATTTATGAGACATGACTACAATTATTATTGCGCTTATCGTTTTTGGTGTTATCATTGCAATTCATGAGTTCGGACATTTCATTGTAGCGAAACTTTCCGGAATCAAAGTGAATGAATTTGCAATTGGCATGGGCCCCGTGATACTAAAAAAACAGGGCAAGGAAACGAAGTATTCACTTCGTCTGCTTCCTGTTGGTGGATTCTGTGCGATGGAGGGTGAGGATGCAGAAAGCCAAGATCCCAGAGCTTTTAGTCAAAAAAGCATTCCTAAGCGCATGGCAGTTGTTGTAGCAGGTGCATTGATGAATATCATTCTTGGCTTTGTCCTCATATGTGCTACCACGCTGCTTTATCAGGAAGTGGTAACATTGACAATTGCTGATTTTACCTACACTACGGATGCGGAAACAGGGGAGCATATCTCCACTTCCACCAGCGAAACCTGCGGACTTCAGATAGGCGATACCATTATTTCCATTGATGGTATGCGCATGTTCACCGACACAGACCTTTCCTACAAGCTCAGAAGCAGCGATACGGAATCCATGACTGTCGTGGTAAAACGTAATGGTGAACGTGTAACATTGGAGAATGTGAAGTTTTATAATACCAAAACACAGGGCGTGCTTGATTTTTACGTCAAAGCAGAAAAGTGTAATTTTCTTAATGTCATCGAATACAGTGCACTTAATACCGTATCCACCGGCAGACTCATCTGGGCATCCCTGATTGATCTGATCACAGGAAAATACGGTTTTCAGGATCTGTCCGGTCCCGTAGGCATTATCGGAACGATCGGTGAAGCAGCAAGTGTTGGCGAAACGATAGTAGAAAAATTGATTTCTGTATTATCGCTTGCCTCCTTCATTACCATTAATGTAGGAATTTTCAATCTTCTGCCCATTCCGGCACTGGATGGTGCAAGACTTGTATTTCTGCTGATTGAAGGCATTCGCCGCAAGCCTATGAATCGTGAACAAGAGGGAATGGTACATTTCATCGGTCTTGTTGTGCTGATGCTGATTATGGCGTTTGTGACATTCCAGGATATTATGAAGATGGTGAAAAATGACAATCCTCCCGACAGCAGCTCTGTCAGCGTGAGTGATGAAGCGAATACAAAATAAGTGCGAGGTGTATCCATATGAGAAACGTAAAACCCGTCAAAGTCGGAAACTGCACGCTTGATGGCAGTCATATCTATATCCAGTCCATGCTCAATGTCCCTGCTGAAAATGTAGAGGGAACTGTTGCACAGGCAGCAGCATTGGAAGCTGCCGGATGCGAGATCATCCGTGCGGCGATCCCGACGCTTGAAGCCGTCCGTCTGATTCCTGCCATCAAGGAGAAGATTTCCATTCCGCTTGTTGCGGATATTCATTTTGACTATCGCATTGCCCTGGAAGCAGCTGCTGCAGGTGTGGATAAAATTCGTATTAATCCCGGTAATATTGGTGATATGGACAGAGTGCGTCAGGTTGCACAGGCATGCAGATCTCGTAATATCCCGATCCGTATCGGTGTCAATTCCGGTTCACTTGAAAAGGAGATCCTTGCAAAATATGGTTCTCCCACACCGGAAGCCCTCGTGGAAAGTGCGCTGCATCATGCCGCATTGCTGGAGAAGTTTGATTTTGAGGATATTGTCATTTCCATCAAATCCTCCGATGTCAACCGAATGATCGACAGCTATCGTCTTGCAGCTGAAAAATGCTCCTATCCGCTGCACCTTGGCGTTACAGAAGCTGGGACAGAACGTATGGGACTGATCAAATCTGCAATCGGTATCGGTTCGCTTCTGCATGATGGAATCGGTGAAACCATCCGTGTTTCTTTAACGGATGATCCCATCCGTGAAATTGCCGCTGCAAAGGATATTCTCAAGAGCATCGGCAAGCGCGGCGGCGTGCAGATCGTGTCCTGTCCAACATGCGGCAGAACAAAAATTGACCTTGTTTCCCTTGCAAAGCAAGTAGAAGCAGCAGTTGCAGACATTGAAAAGGATGTCAAGATTGCTGTTATGGGCTGCGTGGTCAACGGACCGGGCGAAGCCAGAGAAGCCGACCTCGGTGTTGCAGGCGGTGACGGCATTGGATTGCTGTTCCGTCATGGTGAGATTCTCAGAAAAGTACCGGAACAGGAAATCGTTCCTGCACTTCTTGAAGAACTTCAAAAATTATAGAATGATTAGGTGAGAGAAATTATGGCAAATGCAACTTTACTTGAATTTTTAAATGAATATACAAATGATTTGCCGGTTTCAGTGCATCAGGGTGTAATCGAAGATATCCGGTATGATGAAAAGACGCTGAACGAAATTTCTTTTGCCGTTCGGTTTCCGAATATAGTCCCCGCAGCGGACATACTGCAATTTGAACGCAGCGTCAGTAATGCACTGAAAGTAAAAACCGTTCATCTGGATTGCAGGTATGAGCCTTCCATGTTTACAAAGGAAGTCTATCCCGTCATTGTTGAAATGCTCAAACGCGAGCTTCCCATTATCAACGGATTTCTGAATAAGGCAGAAGTCACATGGGGTGATGATAGCATTCACATTGAACTGCACAACGGCGGATACCCGATTCTGGAAAAGTTCCAGTTCACAAAAGTGTTTATGCAATTCATCCGCACACATTTTTCACGGGAAGTTTCTGTCACACTGCACGGTCCGGATACACTTTCCGGCGAGGCGTTGGAGCGAATCATTGAGGAAGCACCTCCGGAATATATTCCTCCTCCGCCATTTATGGAACAGGAACCAACAGTGGAAGAAGTGCCTTCCATTCCTCAGGGGCCGCAGTCCGTATCGCTTGAGCATCTCAATCTTGATACCGAGCCTGACAGCGGTATGCTGATAAGGGGCAGAACCATCCGTGATAATCCAATTTCAATTCCGGCTGCGTTGGAAACAAGAGGCCAGAAAGTTACGGTATTCGGAGATATTTTTGCATCTGAAACCAGAGATACCCGTAATGGCAAGCGAATACTCACTTATCAGATCACTGATTTTTCGGGATCAGTTACCCTGAAAATGTTTGACAGCATTGAAAAATTAGAAAAGCTGCCGCTTGGTGAACTGAAAAAGGGAGCTGCCATTTTGGTGAGCGGTAAAATTGAAGATGATCCGTTCATGCACGAGCCCGTGCTGAAACCCGATTCCATTGTAAAAATGAAGCGGAAGGAGAGAAAGGATACTGCGGAACGCAAGCGTGTCGAACTGCACTGTCATACCAACATGTCCGCAATGGACGCAGTCAGTGATGCCGGTTCTTTGATCAGACGTGCCCACGCATGGGGACATCCCGGTATTGCCATCACAGATCACGGAGTTGTGCAGGCATACCCCGATGCCATGAAAGCAGAGAAAGCGCTGAAGGATCCGAATTTCAAGGTAATATACGGATGCGAAGCGTATATGGTGGATGATCTCAACCGTCCCATGATCCTCAAAGGAAACGACGACCGCAGCATTAACGATGAGATCATCGTATTTGACGTTGAAACCACAGGGCTGAATTCCGAACATGACCGCCTGACGGAAATCGGTGCAGTCCGACTCCGCAATCTTCAGGTTGTGGATACCTTCAACACCATGGTTAATCCTGAACGTATCATTCCACAGAATATTGTGGAGCTGACTGGTATCACACAGGAAATGGTGCAGGATGCCCCGAAAGAAGCCGAGGCGCTGCGGATGTTTATGGAATTTTGCGGAGACAGCCCCGTGCTTGCCGCACATAATGCCACTTTTGATACTTCATTCATCAATGCAGTTTGTCAGCGTCATTCGATCACATTTCAATACAATTGGATCGACACACTGATTCTCTGCCAATCCATGCTGCCCCATCTTTTCAAGCACAAGCTGAATGTTGTTGCAAAGCATCTGAAGCTTGGAAAATTCGACCATCACCGAGCATCCGATGATGCTTTGATGCTTGCAAAGATCTACATCAACCTTGTTGAACGTGCCGCTAAGGAAAAGGGTGTAGAAACCCTGAATGATCTTAATACGAGAACCGATTCGATTGATGTAAAAAAACTCAAATCCTACCATCACATTATTCTTGTCCGTAATCAGGTCGGTCTGAAAAATCTCTATCGCCTTGTTTCCTACGGGCATCTTGATTATTTTTACCGTCATCCGCTGCTTCCCAAATCCGTGCTGGAACAGCATCGTGACGGACTGATATTCGGCAGTGCATGCGAAGCAGGAGAACTGTTTTCTGCGATGGTTGACGGTAAATCCGATGCACAGCTTGAGGAAATTGCAAAATTTTACGACTATCTTGAGATTCAGCCAATTGCAAACAATGAATTTATGATTCGCAAGGGAATCGCACAGGATGAAGAAACCCTTCGCAATTATAATCGCCGCATCGTTGCCCTTGGAGAAAAGCTTGGTATTCCTGTAGTGGCGACATGTGATGTGCATTTTCTTGATAAAAAGGACAGTGTATTCCGTAAGATCCTGACATCCGGACAGGGCTTCTCCGATGCAGAATTTCAGCCGCCGCTGTATTTGCGCACAACGGATGAAATGCTGAAGGAATTTGCATATCTTGGCGAAGAAAAAGCCGAGGAAGTTGTTATCGACAATACAATTCGCATTATGAATGCGTGCGAACATGTCCATCCCATCCCCAAGGGTACATTTACCCCCACCATTGAAGGCGCAGAAGAAGATCTTAAGCGAATCACCCACGAACGTGCAAGGGAGATTTACGGCGATCCTCTGCCGGAAATTGTGGAAAAACGTTTGAACAGAGAACTTGCGTCCATCATTAAGCATGGCTTTTCCGTGCTGTATATGATTGCACAGAAGCTTGTCTATAATTCCGAGCAGCATGGTTATCTTGTGGGTTCCCGTGGATCTGTTGGATCCTCATTCGTTGCTTCCATGGCAGGTATTTCCGAGGTAAACCCGCTGATGCCCCACTATATCTGCAATAAGTGCAAATACAGTGAATTTATCACGGACGGTACATATGGTTCAGGTTTTGACCTTCCCCCGAAAAACTGTCCGAATTGCGGAGAACCGCTGATCTGTGACGGCCATGACATCCCGTTTGAAACCTTCCTTGGTTTTGACGGCGATAAAGCGCCCGATATTGACCTTAATTTTTCCGGTGAATACCAGTCCAGCGCCCATCGCTATACGGAAGAACTCTTTGGACGTGACAATGTGTTCAAGGCAGGTACGATCGGTACGATTGCCGATAAGACTGCATTTGGTTTTGTTAAGAAATATCTGGAGGAACAGGGGACTGTCCTCAATTCCGCAGAAGAAAACAGACTATCCATCGGATGTACCGGAATCAAGCGAACCACCGGTCAGCATCCCGGCGGCATGGTAGTTGTACCGTCCGATTATGAGGTGTACGATTTTACTCCCGTGCAGCATCCTGCTGATTCCACGGATTCCGATGTGATTACCACGCACTTTGATTTCCATTCCATTCATGATACCATCCTGAAACTTGATGAACTCGGCCATGTCGTGCCTACATTGTATAAGCATCTGGAGGATCTGACCGGTCTGAAAATCAAGGATATTCCCGGCTATGATCCTCAGGTAATCAAAATGTGTACGGACTGCTCCGTGCTTGGTGTAACTGCCGAAGAAATTTACTGTCCAACCGGAAGTCTTGGTATCCCTGAAATGGGTACCGGTTTTACCATTGGCATGCTGATGGACGCAAAGCCAACAAAATTCAGTGACTTTCTCCAGATTTCGGGACTTTCCCACGGTACGGATGTGTGGCTTGGAAATGCAAAGGATCTGATCGATCAGAATGTCTGCACTATTTCCGAGGTAATCGGAACCCGTGACAGTATCATGACCACATTGCTTTATAAGGGTGTTGAGCCGAAAATGGCTTTCACTATTATGGAATGGACACGAAAAGGACAGGCACCTAAGAATTTTACACCTGAGATTATCCAGATGCTCAAGGATAACAATGTCGAGGACTGGTATATCGAAAGCTGTCTGAAAATCAAATACATGTTCCCGAAAGCCCATGCCGCAGCGTATGTTATCGCCGCAATGAAGCTTGGATGGTTCAAGCTGTATAAACCGCTGGAATTTTACTCCACCTACCTCACAGTAAGAGGCGGCGACTTTGATGTGGAGCTTGCCATTGCCGGTATTGGCGCCGTCCGTGCGAAAATTAACGAACTGAAGGAAAAGGGAAATGAGAAATCCAAAAAGGAAACCGACCTCTACGATATTCTGCTGATCGTGAATGAAATGATGAGCCGTGGATTTAGTTTCCTGCCGGTTGATCTCAAAAAATCCCATGCATCTAAATTTCTCATTGAGGATGGTAAAATTCGCATTCCGTTCTCAGCAATGCCCGGATGCGGCGAATCGGCTGCAAACGGTATTTATGATGCAGCCCAGAATGGCGACTATCTGTCCGTAGAGGAGTTCCAGACACAAAGTGGTGCGTCAAAAACCATAATTGAGATGCTCGATAGTTTAGGAGCATTTGGCGATTTGCCGAAATCCACACAGATGTCATTCTTTTAACTTGACATTACAGTGATAATATGTTACTATAGTATCATGGTAGCATACTAAAGTGAAGGCTTTTAAAACCAAAATACAGAAAAGAGGAAAGCTATGCGTCGATATGATTTGATTACTCCCGAGGGAACAAGGGATTATCTGTTTGATGAATGTTATGTCAAGCGTGCAACGGAGAAGAAGATCCATTCCATTTTCAAGAGAATGGGTTATGCGGAACTGATCACGCCCGGTTTGGAATTTTACGATGTATTCAACCTCAATTCCCGCTATTTTCCGCAGGAGGAACTTTATAAGCTGACGGACAACAAGGGCAGACTGCTTGTACTTCGTCCGGATTCGACGATGCCGATCGCAAGAGTGGTTGCAACCCGTCTGAAGGACGCAATGCTGCCGCTGCGTTTGTTCTACAACCAGCCGGTCTATCGCTTTGAGCCGTCCTTAAAGGGCAGAAGCGATGAGATCGTGCAGACGGGCATCGAATTGCTGGGTTCATCTTCCAGAATGGCGGATATGGAGATCATTTCCGCTGCGGTTTCCGTCCTGTCATCGGTGGATGTGAATTATTCACTCGAGCTTGGCGATGTCGGTATTTTCCGTGAACTGATGCATCGTCTGAATGCTACTCCCGGACAGAAGGAGGAGATCCGCAGTCTGATCGAAGAAAAGAACTATCCTGCACTCAATGATCTGCTCGATCAGATGGGCGATAACAAGATTACCAATGCACTGAAAAAACTGCCGACACTGTTCGGTGGTGTTGAAGTATTTGAAAAGGCTTCTGCACTGTTCCAGGATGCGAGAATCGAAATGATTCTGGATAATCTCAAGGAACTGTATCTTGAGGTTTGTGAACTGAACCAGAACGGAAAGATCACCGTAGATCTGGGACTTGTCAACAAGACGGATTATTACACAGGTCTTGTCATCAAGGGTTATCTTGAAGGCTGCGGCGAGGAAGTACTTTCCGGCGGCAGATATGATAAGCTGCTGTCCGAGTTTGGCTATGATATTCCCGCTGTCGGCATGGCTGTCAATGTAGATGCGGTTGCAGGTGCATCCGCAAAGCTTGAAAAACCACAGATCAAGGTTCCCGACGTGCTGATTTCCGCTGTGGAAGGCTGTGAAGCACAGGCTGTTGCAGTTGCAGAGGAACTGCGCAGGGAGGGACAGGTGGTAGAACACGCTCTGTTCTCCGATCTGGAGCTGGTGCGTGAATATGCCCGTGACAGAAAGATTGGAAAGATCATCTTTGTTTCCGAAGAAGGCATGGAGGTGGATGCAAATGAATAAACCGCTTCGTATAGCTCTGACAAAGGGCAGACTGGAGAAGGATACCGTAAAGCTGCTGGAGAGTCTTGGCTATGATTGTACACAGCTGCACGAAAAGGGAAGAAAGCTGATTCTGTACGTCCCCGATGCAAATCTGGAGGTTGTACTTGCAAAGGCAGCCGATGTTATCACCTATGTGGAACACGGTGTCTGCGACATGGGTGTTGTCGGCAAGGATACTTTGATGGAAATGAACGGCAAGCTGTTCGAGCTTGTTAATCTTGGATTCGGCAAATGTAAATTTGCCCTTGCTACAAAAAAGGACTATCCGTTTTATGACGGATTTGGTGTAAAAACCATTGCTTCCAAATATCCGAACGTTACCAGAAATTTCTTTGAAGGAAAGAATATGGACGTAGATATTGTTAAAATTGAAGGTTCCGTGGAACTTGCACCGCTTCTGGATCTGGCGGATGGTATCGTGGATATTGTCGAAACCGGAACCACACTGAAAGAAAACGGACTGGAAGTTGTGGAAGATATTGCACAGATTTCCGCAAGACTGATCGTCAATACCGTTAGTCTGAAGATGCGTCAGCAGGAAATTGAAAGCTTTGTGCAGAAAGTGGAGGAAAAACTCAATGATGAGAAAAATTGTATGTGATGGTACGCAGGAATATGCGTTTCTGAAGGAACTCGAACGCCGCAGCGGCGAAACCGACCGCCGTGTGACACAGATCGTTACCGAAATTATTGATACCGTCAGAGAGGGCGGCGATGAAGCTGTTAAGGCATATACGAAGAAATTTGACGGCAATCTGCCGCAGTATTATGAGGTTCCCCGTGAGATCATCAACGATGCGCTGACCGATGCGGATCCCGAATTTGTCAATGCCCTGCTGAATGCACAGGAAAATATTGCAGACTTCCACAATCGCCAGAAAGCGCAGAGCTTTATTGATGCAAAGGATAACGGCGTGATCCTTGGACAGAGAGTCCGTGGTCTGGAAAGAGTAGGTCTGTACGTTCCCGGCGGTACAGCAGCTTATCCGTCCAGTGTGCTGATGAATGCAATTCCTGCAAAAATTGCAGGCGTTAAGGAAATCATCATGGTAACCCCTCCTTGCAAGGATGGCACACCGAATAAGGATATTCTCGTAGCAGCGGCTATCTGCGGTGTTGACAGAGTATTCCTCTCCGGCGGCGCACAGGCAATCGCCGCACTTGCTTACGGTACGGAGGAAATTCCGAAGGTGGATAAGATCGTAGGCCCCGGCAATATCTATGTTGCTACTGCAAAGAAGCTGCTGTATGGTGTTGTTGATATTGATATGATCGCAGGTCCGAGCGAAATTCTGGTGATGGCGGATCAGACTGCCGATCCGAAATTTGTTGCGGCAGACCTCATGTCCCAGGCAGAGCATGATGTTCTTGCATCCTCCATTCTTGTGACGACTGATGCATCTCTTGCAGAAAAGGTGGAAGCTGAGATCGAACGCCAGATGGCGTATCTTTCCAGAAAGGAAATCATTGAAAAATCCCTGCGTGACTATGCAGCAGTGTTGATCTGCCGCAGCCGTGAGGAAGCGGTAGAGCTTGCCAATGCCATTGCACCTGAGCATCTGGAAGTACTCATGGAAAATCCGCTGGAACTCATTGGCGTACTGGATAATGCAGGTTCCGTATTCCTCGGTGCCTACGCATCCGAGCCGCTGGGCGATTACTATGCAGGCCCGAACCATGTTCTTCCGACAAGCGGAACGGCTCGTTTCTTCTCACCGCTTGGCGTGAACAGCTTTATCAAGCGTTCGAGCTATATTTATTATACAGAAGAAGCACTGCGTGAGGCAAAGGATGACATCGTTCTGATTGCAGAGCGTGAGGGTCTGACGGCACATGCCAATGCCATCAAGGTTCGTTTCGAGGAGGAATAAGCATGAGCTGGGAATCCAATATCCGGCGTGTCATTCCCTATACGCCCGGTGAACAGCCGAAGGTTTCCGATGTCATCAAGCTGAACACCAACGAAAACCCCTATCCGCCGACTCCACGTGTGACGGAGATTCTCAATTCCTATGAGTGCGGCAGAATGCGACTGTACCCGGATACCAATTCCGAGGTACTGGTGAATGCCCTTGCAGATTTCTACAAGGTAAAGCCTTCACAGGTCTTTGTGGGGGTAGGTTCCGATGATGTCATTTCTATGACATTTCTGACGTTTTTCAATTCCGAAAAGCCCATTTTGTTTCCCGACATCACCTACTCTTTCTATGATGTCTGGGCAGAGGTTTACCGTATTCCCTACAAAACCATTCCACTGACGGATGATTTCCGCATTGACCCTGCGGATTATAAGATTCCGAACGGCGGTATTATTTTCCCGAATCCCAACGCACCTACAGGTGTTCTGGAATCACTGGAAACAATTGAGGAGATTTTGAAGGCGAATCCTGATTCGGTTGTGATGGTGGACGAAGCATATATTGACTTCGGCGGAAAGAGCTGTCTGGAGCTTCTTGATAAGTACGAGAATCTGCTTGTCATTCAGACATTTTCCAAGTCACGCTCCATGGCAGGTATGCGAATCGGCTTTGCCATCGGCAGTGAGAAGATGATCAAGTATCTCAACGATGTAAAATTCTCCATCAATTCCTATACAATGAATCCCCTGACACAGCTCTGCGGTGCGGAGGCTGTGAAGGATGCGGACTACTTCTATGAAACTACTGCGAAGATTGCAGAAACGAGGGAGGATGCCAAGAAGCGTCTTACTGCACTTGGATTTACGTTCCCCGATGCAATGAGCAATTTTATTTTCGCAACCCATCCCGAATACGATGCGGCAGAGATTTTTGCAGCTCTTAAGGAACGCAAAATCTTTGTTCGCCACTGGAATAAACCCCGTATCAGCCAATATCTGAGAATTACAATTGGCACACCGGAGGAAATGGATGCCTTCTTTACTGCACTTGAAGAAATTCTCGGAACACTGACGAAAAGAGGTAATGCATGAATACTGCAACAGTTACCAGAACTTCAAAAGAAACCGATATTACCGTGACCATCCTGCCTGAAAACGGCGTGACGGAAATTTCCACGGGCGTAGGTTTCTTCGACCATATGCTGACTGCGCTTTCCGTACACAGCAGAATCCCGATGCAGATCAAGGCAGTGGGGGACATTCATGTCGATTCCCACCACCTTGTGGAGGATACCGGTATTGTCCTCGGACAGGCGCTTGCCAAGGCACTCGGCGATAAGAGCGGCATTGCCAGATACGGCTCTGCCTATATTCCGATGGACGAAGCCCTTGCGTTCTGCAGCCTTGACATCAGCAACCGTCCGTTTCTCGTATTCATGGGTGAATTTACAAACCCCATGTGCGGTGCCTATGATTGCTGCCTGACGGAGGAATTTTTCCGTGCGTTTGCATTCAATGCAGGCATCACGCTCCATGTGAACATGATGTACGGCAAGAATGACCACCATAAAATTGAAGCCGCCTATAAGGCAGTTGCCCATGCACTGCGTATGGCAGTAACACCCACGCAGAATGGCGAATGCTTCTCCACGAAAGGAATGTTAGGATGATTGCAATTGTAGATTACGGCGCAGGAAATATTTTCAGCGTCAAGAATGCGCTTGACTATCTCGGACTTGAAAGCAAACTGACGGACGATGTTGCAGAAATCGAAGCAGCGGATAAGATCATCCTTCCCGGTGTGGGTGCATTTCCGGCAGCGATGAAAATGCTCAAATCCAAGGGGCTTGACACAGTCCTCTGCGAACAGGCACAGAAGAAACCGCTTCTGGGCATTTGTCTTGGCATGCAGATGCTGCTTTCAAAAAGCTATGAATTTGAAGAATGCGAGGGCTTAAACCTCATCGAAGGCGAGGTTGACCGCATTGATGCACCCGACCTCATCATCCCCCATATGGGCTGGAACAAGCTGGAGATCGAGAATGACTGTCCGCTTTTGCAGAACCTTGGTGACGAACCGTTTGTGTACTTTGTGCATTCCTATGCAGCAAAGTGTGCGGACAAGGATCTTGCCGCATGGTGTGAATACGGCGGCAGAGTCCCTGCAATGGTCTGGGGTGGAAAGAACGTCTACGGCGCGCAGTTCCATCCAGAGAAGAGCGGGGAAGTAGGCTTACGGATTTTGCGGAATTTCGGGGATCTGTAATTCACCGGCAATTTTTCAAGGAGGTCATTTTTTATGGAATTCATCAAATCCGATACCATTAAAAGCCTTGCTAACCCCGGTGTTGTATCCCGACAGCTGCTCAACCCCGATAATTCCGAAAGCAAGCGTGTGACCATCACGGAAGTGCATCTGGAAGTCGGTGCATCTCAGCCACGACATATGCACGAAGCCTCCGAACAGATCTGGTATGCCCTGAAAGGAAATGGCACACTTCTCCTTGCAGAGGACGCAGAACAGGCATTTACTGCTGGGGATGTGGTGCGTTTTGCCGACACGGACATCCATGGTCTGCGTAATGACGGCGATTCCGAATTTGTCTATCTTTCTGTTACCGCACCGCCCATTCATTTTGGGTATGCATATGGGGAGGAGAAGTAGGTTGCAGATTTGGCTGAATCTTACGGAATTTTGATTATATTCGATTCTAAATGTTTAGAATTATGTAATTATAGAGGTGCTTATATGGAATTCAAGGAACTAATACCTTTAAAAAAGACAAATAAGCGACCAAAAGCAGGAGATATCTTTGCATTATGTCCCCAAAAGGATCTATACTGTTTCGGGAAAGTCATACAGACCAACATAGAAAGCAATGATTCTTTTATGAGAGGAATGAATCTTATATATATTTATGATTTCTTTTCTCATACAATGGATTTGCCTGAAAATCTTGAAAGCCAGAAATTGCTGATAGTTGAAGTTGTGAATCATCAGTTATGGAGAAAAGGTTTTGCTGAAAATATATACTACTCAGAAGTCTCAGAAGAGGATTTAACTAAGGATATTGCATTTTGGAATGTTGTCAAAAAAGAATATGTTACCATAAAAGGAAACAGAACAGACCACATTCCGCAAATTAAAGGAATATTTGGATTAGGTAGCTTCGGTTCTATAGGCAGACAACTGAAAAAAATATTATCGAATAGAATAATTGACTAATAAATATAAAGCAAATTCAGATTTTTCAAAAATGATGGAAAGGAAAAACTATGATTATTTTACCCGCAATTGACATCAAGGACGGCAACTGTGTCCGTCTTGTCCGTGGCGACTACGGCACTGCCCACAAAGTTGCAGAGGACTATATGCAGACTGCGAAAAGCTTCATCGAAGCCGGTGCAGAATGGATTCACATGGTAGACCTTGACGGAGCAAAGGACGCAAAGCCCGTCAATACCGATATTTTTCTGGATGTTGCAAAGAATACTTCCCTGAAAGTAGAAGTCGGCGGCGGCATCCGTACCATGGAAACGATGGAATACTACCTCACAAATGGTGTATCCAGAGTCATTCTCGGCTCCGTTGCCTTGAAAAATCCCGCCCTCGTGGAAGAGGCTGTCAAGGCTTACGGCGAACGTGTGGCAGTTGGGATCGACGCTATGAACGGCTTTGTGGCTGTGGAAGGTTGGCTTGATTCCTCCACTGTGGACTATATTTCCCTTGCAAAGGAAATGGAAAAGATGGGTGTGAAAACCATCATCTTTACCGATATTTCCAAGGATGGTACGCTCAGCGGCGTAAATCAGGAACAGCTCTCCGCACTTCATGATGCAGTTGGCTGCAATATCATTGCAAGCGGCGGCGTGCATACCATGGATGATATCCGTGCATGCCAGAAGATGGGACTTTATGGAACAATTTGCGGAAAGTCCATTTATCAGGGTACACTGTCCCTTGCAGAGGCTGTCGCTTATACAAAGGAGGGCTAATATGCTTGCGAAACGAATCATTCCCTGTCTTGACGTGCGTAACGGCAAGGTCGTGAAGGGTGTTAATTTTGAGGGAATCCGTGAGGTCGGCGATCCTGTGGAATGCGCTGCGGAATACAACAAACAGGGTGCGGACGAGATCGTATTCTACGATATTACTGCTTCCCATGAAGGCAGAGGCGTCATGCTCGATGTTGTTCGTGAAACCGCAAAACGTGTGTTTGTCCCGCTGACTGTCGGCGGCGGCATCAAAACCGTGGACGACATTCGCGAAACACTCCGTGCAGGTGCGGATAAGGTTTCCGTAAATTCTCAGGCGGTGCAGAATCCGCAGCTGATCAAGGACGGGGCTGATATTTTCGGCAGCCAGTGCATCTGTGTTGGCATTGATGCGAAGAAAACCCCCGCCGGTAATTGGACAGTTTACATCAACGGCGGCAGAATCGACATGCAGATGGATCTGCTTGACTGGGTAAAAACCGTCGAGCAGCTTGGCGCAGGTGAGATTTGCCTCAATTCCATTGATACGGACGGCGTGAAGGGTGGCTTCGATCTGCCCATGCTCAAGGCTGTGGTCGATGCTGTGAATATTCCCGTCATCGCAAGCGGCGGTGCGGGCAAGCTCGGCGATTTTGCGCAGGCTTTCCAGGAAACAGACTGCTCTGCAGCTCTTGCCGCATCCCTGTTCCATTTCAAGGAACTTACCGTCGGTCAGGTTAAAGACGACTGCCGCAGCAAGGGAATTATTGTTAGATAAATCATTTCGCCCGCAAATGCGGGCGAAAGCACTATATAGAAAAGAGGCAAAACCATGATTGAAGTAAATTTTAATGATCTCGACAAGTACTTTGTAAAATCCGAACTGATCCCCGCCATTGCAGTGGATGCAGAAACCAAAGCAGTCCTCATGCTTGCTTACATGAACCGCGAGAGCCTGCAAAAGACACTGGAAACCGGCTACACATGGTACTGGAGCCGTTCACGTCAGGAGCTTTGGAATAAAGGCGCAACCAGCGGACACCTCCAGAAAGTTGTATCCATCTTCAGCGACTGTGATGACGATACATTGCTTGTTTATGTGAATCAGACGGGTCCGGCATGCCACACGGGTTCTTATAGCTGTTTCTTTAAGCAGATTTACGGAGAAGAAGCATAACATTGGCAATTCTGCAAAATACCGTGTAAAATTCCGAATCACCACTTTACAACATTCCAAATTTGTGTTATAATATAAGATGTGAAATTTTACACTGACAGATGGAGGAATGAAATTTGGATTCTCAGAAGATTCGTAATTTCTGTATCATCGCCCATATCGACCACGGTAAGTCCACCCTTGCCGACCGTATTCTGGAAAAGACTGAAACGGTTGCACAGCGTGATATGGAGCAGCAGATTTTGGATAATATGGATTTGGAGCGTGAGCGTGGCATTACCATTAAGGCACGTGCCGTGCGTTTGAATTACCGTGCGCAGGATGGAGAACTGTACACCTTCAATCTTATTGATACCCCCGGACATGTGGACTTTAATTATGAAGTTTCCCGATCTCTTGCAGCTTGCGAGGGTGCAATTCTTGTCGTGGATGCATCGCAGGGCATTGAAGCACAGACCCTTGCCAATACCTATCTGGCTATTGAGCATGATCTGGAAGTGGTTCCTGTCGTGAATAAGATCGACCTGCCCTCAGCAGATCCCGAACGTGTCTGCGACGAGGTGGAGAATGTCATTGGAATCCCCGCAATGGATGCGCCGAGAATTTCCGCAAAGATGGGAACAAATGTGGAAGCCGTTCTGGAAAAGATCGTAACCGATATTCCCGCACCTGTCGGTGATCCTGACGCTCCTCTCAAAGCACTGATTTTCGACAGCTATTATGATTCCTATAAGGGTGTTATCATCTACGTCCGTGTCAAGGATGGCAGCGTGAAGGTGGGCGATACCATCCGTCTGATGGCAACGGGTTCCGAATTTGTTGTTACCGAAACGGGCTATATGTCGCCAAGCTCTCTGATCAATACCGGTACACTCATTGCAGGCGAAGTCGGCTATATTGCTGCGTCCATTAAGAGTATTGGTGATACGCAGGTGGGCGATACCGTAACTCTTGCAGACAACCCCTGTGAGGAAGCTCTGCCCGGTTACCGTAAGGTAAATCCCATGGTATTCTCCGGTATCTATCCTGCGGATGGTGCAAAATATGGTGATCTTCGTGAGGCACTTGAAAAGCTGCAGCTCAATGATGCAGCACTGACGTTTGAACCGGAAACCTCCATTGCCCTTGGCTTCGGATTCCGCTGCGGTTTCTTGGGACTTCTGCATATGGAGATCATCCAGGAACGTCTGGAGCGTGAATATAACCTCGATCTGATCACTACGGCACCTTCCGTAATTTATAAGGTTACCCTAACGGATGGTACCGTGCAGTATATTGATAATCCGACCAATTATCCCGATCCGTCCCTGCTTGCAAGTGCCGAGGAGCCGATGGTGAAGGCGGATATCCTTGTCCCGTCCGAATTTGTCGGCAACATCATGGATCTTTGCCAGGACAGACGCGGCACGTTCAAGGACATGCAGTATCTGGATGATACCCGTGTAACGCTGAAATACGAGCTGCCTCTCAATGAAATCGTCTACGACTTCTTTGATGCCCTCAAGTCAAGAACAAGGGGCTACGCCTCCTTTGACTATGAGCTGATGGGGTATGCACCCTCGAAGCTTGTTAAGCTCGACATCCTTCTTAACGGTGACATTGTCGATGCGCTGTCGTTCATTGTCCATGCGGATAAGGCATATCCGAGAGCAAGAAAGATCGCAGAAAAGCTGAAGGATAATATCCCCAGACAGCTTTTTGAAGTACCGATTCAGGCAGCAGTCGGCGGAAAGATCATTGCCCGTGAAACAGTCAAGGCAATGCGTAAGGACGTACTTGCGAAGTGCTACGGTGGTGATATTACCCGTAAAAAGAAACTGCTTGAAAAGCAGAAGGAAGGTAAGAAGCGCATGCGTCAGCTTGGTACGGTAGAAGTGCCGCAGGAGGCATTTATGAGCGTCCTGAAGCTTGATGAATAAGGAGGATTCGTCATGAAAAAACATGTTTGTCCCCATTGCGGTGAAGCCACATTCACCCCTTTGCGAAAAGCAATGGCAGGTTCTCTGCGCAGTTCCGGCAAGCCCTGTCCGAACTGCGGAAGAAAGTGCTGCAATGGTATGGGTTCTATCTATTTTTCAGCAATAACAAGTATTCTCATGCTGATTGTCTGCATCTTCGTTTATATTACCATGGATGACAAAGTTGTCAGCACCATTATCATTGTAGCGGCAATTGCGGTGAATTTCCTGCTGTGCTTCCTCTTTGATATGTTTTTTGGCAAGCTCACAACGCCCATCCGTCTGATGGAATAATATGACGGGGCTGTATTTTCACATCCCGTTCTGTGCAAAAAAATGCCCATACTGCGACTTCTTTTCTGTTCCTTATCATAAGGAAACCACGTTGCAGTATGTGGCAGCGATCATTCGGAATCTGGCGGCGTATGCGCCCGAAGACATGGTGGATACGGTGTACTTCGGCGGCGGTACGCCGTCGCTTTTGTCCGCAGCACAGATCGGAGAGATCCTCAACGCCTGCGCAAAATACGCGCATCTTGATGAAAATCCCGAAATCACGTTGGAATTTAATCCGACAGGTGAAAGAACGCAGTACCTGCATGATCTGAGGGCAGCAGGGGTCAACCGTCTTTCCATCGGAACGCAGAGCTTTTCCGATGCACAGCTTTCGCTGCTTGGCAGAACACACCGCAGTGCCGATGGCGTGCGGACAGTCATGACTGCATATGAGCAGGGATTTGAAAACATCTCCTGCGACCTCATGCTTGCCTGTCCTCACCAGAGTGAGGAAGTCCTTGCGCAGACACTGCAAATTCTTGGGGAACTTCCTATTACGCATGTCTCTGCCTATCTTCTGCAGGTGGAGGCTGGAACACCTCTTTCTCAGAATGCAGATCTGCTTGCGCATCTTCCGGATGATGACGCATCCATCGACCGTTATTTGCAGACAGTGCATACCCTTGCAGAATACGGGTTTCAACAGTATGAGGTGTCCAGTTTTGCAAAACCAGGCTATGAAAGCAGGCATAATACAAAGTACTGGAAATGTGAGCCCTACCTCGGAATCGGTGCAGGTGCACATTCCTGTTATGGCGGCAGGAGGTTTCAGGTTCCAAAAGATATTTCTGCATTCTGCGATGCCCCCGTCCAGCCTATAGAAATTCTTGATGAATCCCCATGCTCCCGTGAGGAAAAGCTCATGCTTTCCTTGCGTATGACTACGGGAGTGCCGATTTCTTCACTGAACAAACGGGCGCAGGAAAAGCTTCCCGTTCTTGAACGCGCAGGCTATGTTGTACTTCAGGATCATACGAATGCAGCGCTTACCCCAAAGGGCTTTGCGGTATCGAATGCTGTCATTGCCATGCTGCTTGAATAGGAGGTTTCCATGATTATCAAAGCAAAGCAGAACGATCTGCAGACAGTTTATGAAATCGTACAAGCGACCATTGCGGCGGTCTACCCGCATTATTATCCTGCAGGTGCTGTACAGTTCTTTCAAGACCATCACAGTATCGACCATATTTCTGCGGATATTTCCGATGGAAATGTCTACCTACTCTGCTGCGGTGAAACAGTAGTCGGAACGGTAACGATCGTCAGGAATGAGATCAACCGTCTGTTCGTCCTGCCCGCATACCAGGGGAGGGGATACGGCGGTATGCTGATGGAATTTGCAGAAACAGAAATTTCAGCTCACTACGAATTTGCCGAACTCTCATCCTCTTTTTCGGCACAGGAAATGTATCAAAAGCTTGGATACATCCCGTTTGATTTTCGTAAAATCGCATGTGCAAACGATGACTGGTTATGTTATGCACAGATGCGCAAGGAGCTATAAAGTTTAAAAATCATCCCACTGCACCTTTACAGCGCAGTGGGATGTTGATTTTTATACAGTACAAATTATAATTAAATCATAAATCAGTATCTTTCACCGTTACAGGCAGTACCTGATCAAATACTGCAAAGAATTTAACGGGGATGTATTTATCAATATGGCATTTTCCGAAAAACCATTTCCGATACTGACAGACACGGATAATGTCTTCAAAAAATGTGTGGATTTCAAGGCGCTGGAACACATCTACGCCAAGGCAATCCTTCAGTGATGCAGGGGGTTCGTGAGTGATAATATAATCTACGCAATTTTCATATTCCGCAAGATTGTGAATGGCACGCTTGATCTCGGCATGGGTTGGCTGTTCCTGCTCCCACCAGTTCGGCGTATCACGGCGAAAATCTATATCCTGACTGTGTCCGCCACCGAATACAAAGAACCTGCGCTTTTCAATTGTATAAATATGTCCCCGCATGAGGTGGACAACATTGGGCTGAATGCGATGAACAGGGCCGCCGTTCCAGCCTTCCACAGGATAACGATCAAGCAGATCAAAATTTTCGTGGCAGCCGTCCAAAAATGCAATGGTAAACGGCAGCAATGCCATTTTTTTCAGTATTGCCCTTTCCTGGCGCGTTCCCTCCCAGATAAAACCAAAATCTCCGCATACGATCAGAACATCGCCTTCTTTCAGACGACGCATCTGCTTATCCTTGAAACGATCCCATTCTCCATGCATGTCCCCTGTGATATAAACCATTTTAATGCCTCCGATACAAAATCCATATATTCAATAACAGAATTACTTTCTTTACATACATAATTATACCATGTTTCTTCAAGGGGTGTCAAGCGGATTCCACAACTTCCCCAAAGCAACGCTGTATTTTTCCGTTTTTTTATCCATTATCATGATTTTTTGAAAAAAGTATTTGCATATTTATTTTTTTTTGGTATAATAAATAATGAATAACTTTAACAATTTCAGGAGGCATAATCCATGAAAAGAATACTTTCCGTCTGCATGTCATTCTTGATACTGTGCTGCTTCTGCACCGATCTGCGTGGACATGCACTGAACTTTACTCCCAATTTTGAAATTCACAGCGAGGGGGCACTTCTTCTGAATCTTGATACGGATACTGTCCTGTATCAGAAGAATGCGGATTCACAGTTCATGCCCGGTGCTCTTGCACAGATCATGACTGCGATCGTGGTTCTCGAAAACTGTCAGAATCTCAGTACCAACATTACTGCGGATTCCGGACTTTATACGCAGTTTTCTACAACGGAATACCCCGATGATGTACTTTATGCAGGCATCAAGGATGGTGATATACTCAGCGTTGAAGAATTGCTCTATGCAATGCTTCTGACATCCTCCTGTGAAGCTTCCGTTCTTCTTGCGAATCATTTTGGAGACGGCAGTGTTCCGAACTTTGTTGCAAAAATGAATGCCAAAGCAAAGGAACTCGGCTGCACAAAAACTAATTTTACAAATCCGACAGGAATTTACAATTCTGCCCAGAAAACAACTGCCAATGATATGGCGATCATCACAAAATATGCACTGACACTCGGACGTTTTGAGAGTATTGCATGTGCAGAAAGCTTCTCTCCCTATACACCGAATCTTGATCGTCATAATCCTGACTGGACATGGACGCATACCAATACCATGATGCAGACGGTTAATAATTATCATATCAGCGGCATAAAAGGAATTAAAACCGCAAATCTTTCTGCCCAGGGACGTAACATCGTTACCAAAGCCTCTAAGGACGGAAACAGTTATCTGGTCATTTTGCTTGCCGCACCATTTGAAGATGCGGAAGGCAATCTTCGTTACTATCATCAGGCTGATGCATATTCACTTCTCAAGTGGGTTTATGAGCATTTTACTTACCAGACCATCCTCAGTGACAGCACGGAGCTTGGACAGATCAAAGTTGAAAACGGTGACGGCTCGGATTATGTATTGGTAAGACCCAAGCAAACATTCATGACGCTTTGGTATGATATGGCTGACACAGCTTCGATTGTGCAGGAAGTATCATTGGATCAGAATGTTTCAGCTCCCGTAAATGAAGGTGACAAGCTGGGTGAGGTGACATTGAAATTTTCCGGTGAGGTTATCGCTAAGATTGATTTGGTTGCCACATCTTCGGTGAAACTTTCATCATACAAATATTATATGGCACTGATCCAGCATTTCCCGAAAACAGACTGGCTTCTAAAAGCAGTACTGATCAGCTTGCTGCTTTGTGCAATCTACATTGCGCTGTGTGTATATTCACATATCTGCCACAAGCAAAAAATCAAGCCCGTACAGCCCGTACATCTGAAGCCCAGAGCATCCGAAGTAAAACGTGAGGCTGCACGCAAGGCATCAAAGGAACGTAAGCAGCAAAAAACGAATCGTAAGCCACCGGCAGATTCACAATAAAACAACGATTAAAATGATAAATACCGCAGCATTGCTGCGGTATTTATGCAATAGGATTTCGGAGGTAAAAAATGAAGGATCATGTAGTAGAAAGCTATGAAAACTATCGTGAAGAGGACAGGCTATCCACGAATAATGCACGAAAAATAGAATTTCTGACAACCGTAAGGATTCTCGATGATATTATAGGTGATGGTCGGACAATTCTTGATTGTGCTGCCGGAACTGGCATCTATGCGTTCTATTTTGCGGACAAAGGACATACAGTGACAGCAACGGATATTACACCAAGACATGTTGAAATCATTCAGGAAATCTTGAAAACCAAGGATTATACAATGAAAACTGCGGTTCTGGATGCCACAGATATGAGTATGTTTGCAGATGAAAGCTTTGATGTGGTGCTGAATATGGGGCCATTCTATCATCTGACAGAGGAAATTGATCGGGAGAGATGCCTGAATGAATGCTGTCGGGTACTCAAAAAAGGCGGTCTGCTTGTAACGGCATATATTCCGAGATTCTACATTTTCCAGCTCATCGCTATGCAGAACGAACACTTTCTCGATGGCAGGCTTGCAAAGCAGCTGATTGAAACCGGTGTTCTGCGCCATGATGATGAAAAGTGTTTCTGGACGGATACCTATTATTCATCTGCAAGTGAAATGGAAACGCTCTATGGGCAGCATGGCATAACCGTGGTTGATCATTTTGCCCAGGATGGACAGACACCGCAATTCCATGAAATTGCGGACAAATGGAATGACGAGCAATTCCGCATCTGGTGTGACTACCATTATAGTGTGTGCAGGGAAAAGTCGATTCTCGGTACAAGCAATCATGTGGTAATCATTGGAAGAAAAGATTGAGAAAAATCCAGCACCCAAGGGTGCTGGATTTTTACAGTTCAGCTTAATTCTTACCCACTTTGTCGTGGTGTCTGCTGCTCATGCACATTCAGAAAATGTAAGTTTTACCTTGAACAGATCTCCGTCAATATTCAGTTCCAACCTGCCGCCCTGCAAAGCAGTCAGACTCTGTGCAATGGAAAGTCCCAGTCCGCTTCCCTCTGTATTTCTGGAGCGGTCGCCCTGTACAAAGCGTTCCATCAGGGCATCTGCTGAAATATGAAGCTGAACTGCTGAGATGTTGCGCAGCGTCAGTTCCACTTGTCCGTTGTTCACTGCTGCATCCAGATATACACGCGTATTCTGCATGGCATACTTGCAGACATTGGCAAATAAGTTATCCATGACTCGCCACAGCAATCGTCCATCCGCCATGATGTAAAGGGGATTATCGGGAATATCACAGACCATCTGTAAGGATTTCGCATCCAGTTTTTCTTCGTATTCACCCTGCATCTGTTCGAGCAGAACACGCATATCCATCTTTTCCAGCTGTACCTTCATGTTGCCCGTGGTTGCCTTGGAGGCTTCCAGCACATCTTCGGTCAGCTTGCGAAGCCGTGCGGACTGGCGTGAGAGGACTTCAATATATTCCTGTGCCTGCGGATGTTCAAGCTCCAGCTTGGAAAGCAGATCAGTGTAATTGATGATGGAGGTCAGGGGAGTGCGAATATCGTGTGAAACATTTGCGATCAATTCTGTTTTGAACATTTCACTTTTCATACGTTCACTTACCGCAAGGTTCATTCCATCACCGATACTGTTGAGGTGTTCACCGTGTTTTTTGAAAGGGCCGATGAGCTTGTCGGTCGGAATCTTGTAGCCCAGATCTCCTCCTGCAATTTTCTCAGCCCCCTGTTCCAGCAGATGCAGATTGGCAACTGCCATACAAATGCTGACGATCATCACCGTGTAAATGAGGATGAGTAACCCCAGTCCAAGAATATTTTCACTTGCCAGCATTACAATTGCAATCAGCTGTAACACAAAGACTCCCAGTGCAATTGCAGGAATTTGCCAGAGAATCGGAAGCTTCTGCAGTTCCTTGGTGGTATTGCAGATCAGCTTCCATATTTTTTTCCAGAGAATCACAATCAGATTGTTGCGGATAATGCTTTTTGTTCGAATTCTCACAATCAGGCTCACCAACCACCAGAGTGCTGCCAGACCAAGAATGATCAGTCCGCTGCAAATGATGCCAATATCCAGAATTTCGTTGAACTGTCCGTAGAATTCATCCATGAAAAGCAAGACCATCAATCCCACAAAAAACAGAGCAAGTGTAAATACATCAAATGGCAGTTTATCAAAGATACTTTCAGTCGCCGCTTCCTGATTCCTGCGGTATCCTGCCGCATACAGCAGATAGCTCAGAGAGATGAGAAATACAATAACACTGATGCCGAATAGGATTATCGGAACATAACGGTATTCATAGATCGCTGCAAAATATTTGTCAATCTTTGCATAGCTGTCATTCGCCGTCAGGTTACTGCGGACATAACCGGTAACATAATGTGAGATTGCAGATTCCGGAACGCTGATCGTTACATCGTAGTACAGAACTTCACGATACTCCGGAACAGTCTCCGCAAGAGCAGCGATTTCATCAGCAGTTTCGTTTTCCGTTTCTGTTGTCAATTCCGGATCCGTGCCAGTAGTTTCCACTGGATCATACGTTGTTTCCTCCACTGCTCCAATGATGGGCTCATCACTGGGAGTTTCGGTAGATTCGGGAATTGTTTCGGAAGTAGTCGGTTCAATGCGTTCATTAACCCAAACTTCTTTGCTTGAAACATTAGCCCCTGACGGTGCAGTATAATTCTCCCATTCTTTTTGAGACATACGGATGGTTTTCGTCTGAAAGATGGTATCATAAAATGCATCCGTTCTGCTGTATTGGTATTCACCGTCGGAAAAATTCTGGATAATGACATTCTCCTGTGCATCCGAAATTTCAAATTCAAAATTGCTTTTGGAAGGATCATGCAATGCCATAAAATCATCATGCAGCTGTTGTTTATATTGATCGGAAATCGAGTCCGTGGAGTATCCCTCGGAAAGCATGGAATTGTATGCGGCAAACACTTGATGAATATCATCGGTACACATCTGCTGTATACGTTCTTCATAAATTTTAGATGGATTCCCATCATACATATCGGCTTCTGTGAATTCAATTGTAAGCATAAATCCCAAAAAAGCACCGAGAATACTAAGAATATATAATAAAACCATCAGCATTTTTAATATGCTGCTGCGACGCAGAACACCTTTTTTTCTTTGTTTCGACATGTTCATTTCTCCCATTCTATTTTGTATCCCTGTCCCCAGACTGCTTTCAGATAGCGAGGCTCTGCAGGGTTGATTTCGATTTTCTCACGCAGATGGCGGATGTGCACCGCAATCGTTCCTTCCGCACCGTAGGGTGCTTCATTGCGGATGGCAGTGTAAATTTCTTTCGGGGTGAACACCTTGTTCGGCGACTGCATCAGAAACTGCAATATCGCATATTCTGTGGGTGTAAGGTTGACCGGTTCGCCGTCTACCTGTACACGCTTTTCACTGTCATTGATCTGAATGTTACCTATGGTTTTCACGGAAGGAGCTGCACTTGCAGTACCTCCGAATTGGATGTATCTGCGCAGTTGAGATTTGACTCTTGCCAGCACTTCCATGGGATTGAAGGGTTTTGTGATATAATCATCCGCCCCAAGATTCAAACCGAGAATTTTATCAGAATCCTCACTTTTCGCTGTCAGCAGGATAACAGGGATGTTGTAATTCTTACGAAGTGTGACCATTGTCTGAATGCCGTCCATTTCAGGCATCATAATATCCAGAAGCAGAAGGTCAATGCTCTTGTCTGCGATAATTTCCAGTGCTTCCTTTCCATTATAAGCCGTATGTAAAATGTAATCATCGTGAGTAAGATAGATTTGCAGTGCATTCACAATGTCCTTTTCGTCATCACAAATTAAAATATGATAAGCCATTATTTTTCTCCTTTTTTTATCTCAAGCCATAAGCTCAATATTATTATAACTTATTTTGCATTCAGATACAAGTGCTGAAACGATTAAGAATGATTAAGAACTGTTTAAGAAGGATTTTGCGGAAAATTTAATCAGTTAAAAGCGATAGTTTTCCGTTGCTTTCAGCTGAGGCAGAGTTGACAAACTATGTAAAAAGTAGTATGATTAATATTAAAGAGGTATTAGAGAGTATCAGTTTTCACAGACGAAACCAAAGCTATGTATTCGGAAGGAGGGGACAGCATGCAGCTAACGGAGCAGCCAATTCTGATACAGCATGGACAGCAGACTACATCCGGTCAGCTTCGATTGTATCGTGATCTGAAAACAGAAGAACTGTTATTGTTTTTTGTGCAAAAGCAGGGCATAGTAAATGTGAATGGAAAAACATACACACTGCCGCCCTATTCATTTTTGCTGCTTCCCTTTGAGGATCATCATTTTATTGCCCAGCATTCCGTCCCACTGCAATGGCTGCATCTGCGAGTACCGTTGGAAATGCTGCGGAATATTGGTTTGAAAATCGGAAAACCGCACGCAATTGCCCAACCCCTTGCTGTGAAAGAAGTGTGGAGAATTTTGGTTTCCTGTGAAGTGAGCAGTGAACCGCTTCGAAGGATGACGCAGGCAAATGCAATCGCACTCCTGCTGTGCCTTTTGCGGAAGGAAACCTCTGTTGGAGCAGAAAAGGCAATGCAGGTACCGCATTATGACAAGCTTGAGGCACTGCGCCGTGAGATTTACCTGAATCCCGCACGGGACTGGTATATACAGGATATCTGTGACCAGCTGTGCATCAGCAGACCATATTTCCATAAGATCTACCTTGCAGCATTTGGCACGACCTGCACACAGGATGTGATTGAAAGCAGAATTGCATATGCCAAGGAAATGCTTGCAAATACGGATGACGCCGTGTTTGATATTTCGCAGAAATGCGGTTTTGAAACGGATGTGTATTTTATGCGCCAGTTCAAACGGCATACAGGAATGACGCCGACAGCCTATCGCCGCATCTGCCGACAGGAAATGCAATAATGCATGCGATAGTAAAATAATATTATGAGTATGAATATTGAAGATTTATTGCGTATGTACTTGACAATTTCCTAACAAACATGTATAATAAGAATATATCATAATTCTTCGGGGTATGTGAAATTCATAATCGACGGTGATGACGCAGGTCTAAGTCCGTGAGCCTGAAAAGGCTGATTCGGTGGGAATCCGAAACCGACGGTAAAGTCCGGATGGGAGAAGAATGTTTTGTAGTTTGCTATGCCCCGAAAGCAGTTTCGGGGCTTTTTTTAATTTGGAGGTGCAGCATGACGGATGAGCAATACATGCAAAGAGCAATAGCGCTTGCAAAGCGTGGAGTTGGCTTTGTCAACCCAAATCCGCTGGTTGGTGCAGTCATCGTCAAGGAAGGGCGTGTCATCGGGGAAGGCTGGCACGAACGTTACGGGCAGCCACATGCGGAGCGAAATGCGCTGAAAAATTGTACCGAATCGCCGCAGGATGCGGTTATGTATGTGACACTTGAACCCTGCTGCCACCATGGAAAGAATCCCCCCTGTACGGATGCAGTAATTGAATCCGGAATTTCAAAGGTGTTTGTCGGATCCAATGATCCGAATCCCTTGGTAGCAGGACAGGGCATTGCAAAGCTGCGTGCCGCAGGAATCGAAGTTGTCACGGAATTTTGCAAAGCGGAATGCGATGCCATTAATCGAATCTTCTTTCATTATATAACGAGCAAGACGCCCTATTGTATCATGAAAACTGCCATGACGGCGGACGGTAAAACCGCCACACGCACGGGTCTTTCCAAATGGATCACAAATGATGCGTCACGCACCCATGTTCACGAAACCCGAAAGCAGGTTGCTGCCATCATGGTAGGAATCGGCACTGTGCTTGCAGATGATCCCATGCTCAATTGCCGTCTGGAAGATCCCAGTCATCCAATCCGAATCGTGTGCGATACAAATTTGCGCATCCCGATGGATTGCCAGCTCGTCAAAACAGCAGGGGAGATTCCCACCTATGTTGCGGCATGCCGTGTGGATGCACAGAAGCGTGCGTTTTTGGAAACAAGCGGTGTGCATGTGCTGGAAATGCCATTGTCCGATGGGCATGTGGATCTACGCGCATTGATGGTGAAACTTGGCGAAATGGGAATTGACAGCATTTTGCTTGAGGGCGGTGCTTCAATGCATGAAGCGGCGCTGCGCAGCGGAATCGTGCAGCGTGTACAGGTGTATATTGCCCCGAAGATATTCGGCGGTGAAGCTGCCAGATCTGCCGTCGGCGGTATCGGTGTGGAAACGCCTGCGGATGCCCATCGTCTGAGCCGTCCGACAATCCGTTATTTTGGAGATGATGTACTCTTGGAATACGATGTGGAGGTGAATGCATGTTCACAGGAATCATAGAAGAAATCGGCACAGTGCAGCGAGTTCAAATGGGCGCAAAGTCCTGCGTCCTGACAGTTTCAGCAAAAACAGTGCTGGAGGATGTGCATATTGGGGATAGCATCGCCGTAAACGGTACCTGCCTGACAGTATGTCGATTTGACGGGTCTTCCTTCTCTGCGGATGTCATGCCCGAAACCATGCGCCGCACGAATCTTGGAACGCTGAAAAATGGAAGCAAGGTCAATCTTGAGCGTGCCATGGCGGCAAATGGCAGATTCGGCGGCCATATCGTATCGGGGCATATCGACGGTACGGGGACGATTCGTTCCATGAAACAGGAGGACAATGCTGTGTGGATATGCATTGCAGCGCAGGACAGTGTCCTTCGCTATGTTGTTGAAAAGGGTTCAATTGCCATCGACGGTATATCTCTGACCGTTGCAAGTGTGAGTACCTCGGATTTTTCCGTTTCCATCATTCCGCACACGGGTGCGGAAACAACGCTCCTCAAAAAAAATATTGGGGAAGTCGTTAATCTTGAATGCGACATTGTTGCAAAATATGTAGAAAAGCTCTGCGGCAATCGAAAATCCGATGGCATTACGGAGGATTTTCTGGCAAAGCATGGCTTTATGTAATAGAGAGGATCTGTGTTTATGAAATTTAATACCATTCCCGAAGCACTCGAAGCCCTGCGGCAGGGTAAGGTCATTCTTGTGACAGACGATCCCGACCGTGAGAATGAGGGCGATCTGATCTGTGCGGCGCAGTTTGCGTCCACGGAAAATGTCAATTTTATGGCAAGTGCCGCAAAGGGGCTGATCTGTATGCCCATGAGCAGCGGATATACGAATCGTCTCGGTCTGCGCCAGATGGTGACAAATAATACCGATAACCACTGTACCGCATTTACCGAATCCATTGATCATGTGGATACCACCACAGGTATTTCAGCGGAAGAACGTGGATTCACTGCAAGAATGTGTGTATCACCCGATGCAAAGCCCTCCGATTTCCGCCGTCCCGGACATATGTTTCCGCTGGAGGCAAAGGCAGGCGGTGTCCTCGAACGTAATGGACACACAGAAGCGACCGTTGACCTGATGCGTCTTGCAGGACTTGAGGAATGCGGACTCTGTTGTGAGATCATGGCAGAGGACGGTACCATGATGCGTCTGACGCAGCTTATGGAATTTGCAAAGGCACATGAACTGGTATTTGTAACGATCAAGGATTTGCAAAAGTACCGCCGTCTGAATGATCCGTTTATGGAGTGTGTATCCCACGCACAGCTGCCGACAAAATACGGTGATTTTGAAATTCACGGCTACCGCAATACCATCACCGGCAGAGAACATGTTGCGCTTGTGATGGGGGATGTATCCGATGGGCAGCCCGTCCTGTGCCGTGTGCATTCGGAATGCCTGACAGGGGATGTGTTCGGTTCCTGCCGCTGTGACTGCGGTGAACAGCTTGATGCAGCAATGAAACGCATTGCCAAGGAGGGCAGGGGAATCCTGCTTTATCTCCGACAGGAGGGCAGGGGTATCGGACTGCTCAACAAAATTAAGGCATATGACCTGCAGGAGCATGGACGTGATACGGTGGAAGCAAACGTGGAACTCGGTTTTGCCCCCGATCTGCGTGATTACAGTGAGGGCGCACAGATCCTGAAGGATCTCGGAGCCGTGAAACTGCGGATCATGACCAATAATCCCGAAAAGATTGCTGATTTGTCCGAGTATGGTATTACCATTACGGCACGGGAATCCATTGAAATCCCCCCAAAAAAGCAAAATCTTTTCTATCTGCGCACCAAGCAGGAAAAGATGGGACATATGATTGATGTTGCAGGGGAATAAAGATGTTTTTGATTATTGGATTTTTTATCCTTCTGTTCATCATTCTTGCTGTAATTTGTATTTCAGAGCGAAAAGGAACGGAGGAGGAAAAGGATTACCCTCTCTCATTCTGGGGATTCATGAAGATTGGTTTGGATTACTGGACTGATCGTATGGATCAATGGGAAGAACATAAAAAAAAGACTGAAAAACATTCGCAAAGTTCCAAAACTTATGACGAATTATATACAACCAGAAAGGAAGATCATTATGAAAACAATTGAAGGAATCTACTGCGGTCAGGGATTGAAAATCGCCATTGTGGCATCCCGTTTCAACGAATTTATCACCTCCAAGCTCATCGGCGGCGCACAGGATTGTCTGGTACGCCACGGTGTTTCCGATGACGATATTACCCTTGCATGGGTACCGGGTGCGTATGAAATTCCGCTGGCAGCAAAGAAGCTTGCAAAGTCCGGTAATTATGACGCTGTGATCTGCGTCGGTGCAGTTATCCGTGGCTCAACCTCCCATTATGACTATGTGTGTGCGGAGGTTTCCAAGGGAATCGCATCCGTATCTCTGGAAACAGAAGTCCCCGTGCTGTTCGGCGTTCTGACAACGGATACCATCGAGCAGGCAATTGAGCGCGCAGGCACCAAGGCTGGAAACAAGGGCTATGACTGTGCAATGTCCGCACTGGAACTGGTGCATCTGTTCAAGCAGGTATAAAATGTCACGGAAAATCATGTTCTTTGACGTGGACGGCACGATCATGGAGGACAATGCAGGGCATTTTGTTCCCGATAGCACAAGGGAAGCCCTGCGACTTGCCCATGCTGCCGGACATCTGCTCTATGTGAATACCGGCAGACCGCTTTGCAATGTGGATGCGGATGTGCGTGAGCTTGGATTTGATGGCTATATCTGCGGCTGCGGTACCTATATCGAATGCGAAGGGAAGGAACTGTTCTACCGTACAGTTTCACCTGAAATTGTCAAGCAGATGGTGGAGCTTGTCCGCCGTGTGGATGCAGCCCCCCTGTATGAGCATCGTGATGCTTTCTTCTTTGATAGAAATACACGGGAACTGCCGTTCATCATAGAGATCCGCAACACCTTCCGTATGCAGGAAAAAAATATCTACCGCAGTACCGAGGATGCGGATTTTGGGTTTGATAAATTCGTCATCGGTTATGACGAAAAGACCGATCTTGACGCGTTTAAGGCAGGAATTGCCCCCTATTTTGCGTATGTGGACAGGGGATGGGGCTTTGCGGAAATGCACCCTCTTGATTGTTCAAAGGGCAGTGGAATGGATTTCGTACTGCGCCGATATGGTCTGCAGAAGGCAGATTCCTACGCAATCGGCGATAGCCTTAATGACCTTGCAATGCTGAAAAATGCAGGCACGGGCATTGCCATGGGTGACGGTGAAAAGCTCATTCCCTATGCGGATTTCGTCACTTCCAAACTGCGGGATGATGGCATCTACAAAGCAATGGAAAAGTTCGGTTTTTTTGAAAAGGCATAAAAATATCCCCATGAAGTATGACTTCATGGGGATTCTTGTTTCATTACGCCTGTGCCATCAGCTGGCTCATATCATACATGCCGGCATCCTGCTTTGCAAGGAATACCGCTGCATTCACCGCACCAACTGCAAACACTTCCTTGGAAGCCGCAGAATGGGAGAGGGTGATCACTTCGTCATGTCCGGCAAAGATAATATCGTGTTCGCCTACGATCGTACCGCCGCGAATGGCATGCATGCCGATTTCCTTTGCATCACGCTTCTGACGCTTGGAATGACGGTCATATACATAGTGATACTTGTTATCCAGTTCCTCATTCATTGCATCTGCCAGCATGATCGCCGTACCGCTGGGTGCGTCGATCTTCTGGTTGTGGTGTTTTTCTACGATCTCAATATCAAACTGTCCACCCAGAATAGAAACAGCCTTCTTTGCAAGCTGTACCAGCAGGTTGATGCCCAGCGACATGTTGAATGAGAAGAACACCGGAATGGAATTTGCTGCTTTTCTGATCTTGGTGATCTGTTCCTCACTGTATCCGGTAGTTGCCAGAACACAGGGAACACCGTTGACCTGGCAGTAATCCAGCAGATCATCGAGGATTGCAGGATTGGAGAAGTCAATCACAACATCGGGCTTTTCGGAAACATCCGTCAGCTTTTCAAAAATCGGAAAATCCGCATATTGCTTTGTGTACAGATCCACGCCTGCGCATACCACGCAGTCCTCACGTCCTGCAATGGCAGCTGCAACTGCATGCCCCATCTTGCCATTGGCACCGCTGATGAGAATTTTTACCTGTTCCATCGCTTTGTACCTCCCGATGCTTATTCGATCTCCAGCATGCCGAGCTTCTGCAGGGATGCCATCAGTCTTGCAACATTGTCGCTGCTCATCTTAGTCAGCGGCATGCGGCATCCACCCGATGCCATACCCAGCAGGTTCATTGCTTCCTTGATCGGAATGGGATTTACTTCGCAGAACAAGGAATTGATCAGATCCAGATACTTGATCTGCATATCAATTGCCGGCTGGAAATTGTTGTCCAGACAGTACTGACACATGTCATGTGTTTCCTGCGGAAGAATGTTGGAAAGTACAGAAATAACACCCTTTGCGCCCAGTGCCATCATCGGAACGATCATATCATCGTTGCCGCTGTAGATGTCCAGCTTATCGCCGCAAGCAGCAGCAACCTGCATAGCATAGCTGATATTGCCGCTTGCTTCCTTAACTGCCACAATATTTTTGTGGTTGGACAGCTCCTTGAGTGTCTCCACAGTGAATCCCATGCCTGTACGGCCGGGGATGTTGTAGAGGATGATCGGAATGTTCACACTGTTAGCGATCATGGTAAAGTGTGCTACCAGACCTGCCTGTGTGGTCTTGTTGTAGTAGGGAGTTACCATCAGCAGTCCGTCTGCACCGATCTTTTCAGCTTCAACAGAAAGCTCAATTGCAGTTCTTGTGTCGTTGCTGCCCGTGCCTGCAATTACAGGAACACGGTGTGCCGTGCGCTCTACCGCATAGCGGATGCAGGACAGATGCTCTTCCTCCGTCATTGTGGAGGATTCACCCGTTGTACCGCAGATGATAATGGCATCAGTGCCATTTTCGATCTGGTAATCAATCAGTGTGCCAAGGCCGTCAAAATCAATGGAACCATCCGGGTTAAACGGAGTGATAATTGCAACGCCGGCACCTGTAAAAATAGTATTCTTCATAAGATTCCCTCCGAAAATTCTATGGATCGGTCATATTATGCATTCTCCCGATCATCCGATCGGGAGGAAATTATGTGCAATCAGTCAAAATAACCCTTTGCTGCGAGCAGCTCTGCGAGCAGAACAGCACCGCCTGCTGCGCCTCTGAGAGTGTTGTGGGAGAGGCAAACGAACTTGTAGTCATACTGTGTATCTTCACGCAGACGGCCTACGGAAACAGCCATACCCTTTTCAAGGTTTCTGTCAAGGTTAGCCTGCGGTCTGTTGTCCTCTGTGAAATAGTGCAGGAACTGCTTCGGTGCGGAAGGCAGTTCAAGTTCCTGCGGAACACCCTTGAAATCTTCCCAGAGCTTCAGGATCTCTTCCTTTGTGGGCTTCTGCTCAAAGGAAACGAATACAGCAGCCGTGTGACCATCGGAAACGGGAACACGCAGGCACTGTGTCGTGATGGAGGGGGATGCAGCCTTTACGATCTCACCATTTTCGATGGTACCCCATACCTTCAGCGGCTCCTGCTCGGACTTTTCTTCCTCACCGCCGATGAACGGAATCAGGTTGTCAACCATTTCCGGCCATGTTTCAAAAGTCTTGCCTGCACCGGAAATTGCCTGATAAGTACAAGCCAGAACATTCTTCAGACCGAATTTCTTCAGCGGATGCAGTGCCGGAACATAGCTCTGGATGGAGCAGTTGGACTTAACAGCCACGAAGCCTCTCTTTGTGCCAAGGCGCTCTCTCTGTGACTTGATGATCTCAATGTGTTCAGGGTTGATCTCCGGAACGACCATCGGAACATCGGGTGTAAAGCGATGTGCGGAGTTGTTGGAAACAACCGGGCACTCAGCCTTTGCATACGCTTCTTCCAGAGCCTTGATCTCGTCCTTCTTCATATCCACTGCACAGAATACGAAATCCACTTCAGCAGCAATTGCCTCGATGTCCGTATTCAGATCACGGATGATCATATTCTTCATGCTCTCGGGCATGGGAGTTGTCATTGCCCAGCGGCTGCCGACAGCCTCCTCATATGTTTTGCCTGCACTTCTGGGGGAAGCCGCAAGAACCTTTACGTTGAACCACGGATGGTTTTCCAGCAGCGTTGCAAAACGCTGACCTACCATACCGGTTGCACCGAGAATACCTACATTGTACTGTTTCATAAAGCATACTCCTTACCTTGAACGGTTAGCCGTTCAAAAAAATTTTTTAAGATATTGAAAAAACCGGTTGAAAACCGGCTCATCATGCGTTATAATAGAATTATAGGTGTGTTCACCGATAGCTCTCCATCATGCATGATGACAGTGCGGCACTTATTCAATGCAACACCAGAAGCAGGCAGCTCACACCTGACAACTTCGGCGGCATTACCTTTTGCAGAAATTCAAGGGAATGAGCTTCCTCCAGACTGCTACTCATTGCTGCCGCACCTCTATCCTACATATATAATAGCATTTCTCGACGCATTTGTCAAGAAAAATTTTAAAAAAACAGGAGTTACCATGAAAAAATCCGATTTTTATTATGATCTACCCGAAGAACTGATCGCCCAGCATCCTCTTGAGCCTCGAAATTCTTCCAGAATGCTCTCTGTCAACCGTGAAAGCGGTGCTTGTGAGCATCTGCATTTCTATGATCTGACAAAGCAGCTTCGTGCAGGTGATCTGCTTGTACTCAACGATTCCAGAGTTCTTCCCGCGCGTCTGTACGGCGAGAAGGAGGGGACGGGCAGCTTTGTAGAATTTCTGCTGTTGTCCCAGCACGGAGACAAGACTTGGGAGATCATCTGCCGTCCCGGAAAAAAATGCAAGCCCGGTGCTCGTTTTTCATTTGGAAACGGACGGCTGTGCGCCGAAGTCCTCGAAGTCAAAGAGGACGGAAACCGTATCGTAAAATTTGAGTGCGAGGGGAATTTCTACACCGCCCTTGAGGATGTCGGACAGATGCCCCTGCCGCCCTATATTACAGAAAAGCTTCAGGATAAGGAACGCTACCAGACGGTGTATTCCCGTGAGCTTGGCTCTGCCGCAGCCCCCACGGCTGGACTGCATTTCACAAGCGATATGCTCGATGAGATCCGCCAAATGGGTGTGAATATTGCGTATGTGACTCTCCATGTCGGACTTGGCACCTTCCGTCCTGTCAAGGAAGATGATATCCTGAAACATCATATGCATACCGAGCATTTTATGTTACCCAGGGAAACGGCTGACCTGATCAATCAGACAAAGGCAAACGGCGGACGTGTCATTTCCGTTGGTACCACCTCCTGCCGCACACTGGAGAGTGCCGCACAGCGATGCGGCGACACGCTCACTGAATGTGAGGGGGATACGGATATTTTCATCTATCCCGGCTATACATTCAAGGTGATCGACGGACTTATTACGAATTTCCATCTGCCCGAAAGCACGCTCATCATGCTGGTGTCGGCATTCATGGGCTATGAAAATACAATGAATGCGTATAAGATCGCCGTAGAGGAGAAGTACAGATTCTTTTCGTTCGGAGATAGTATGTGCATTCTTCCGTAAGTAGGAGGAAAATCATGCCGATCTCATTCAGTGCTATGCGCAAAAAGCTGGAACAGGAGAATATCTGTGATTCCTTAAAAGGACATATCCGTTTTTTTGCAACACGCTACCGTGAATCCCACGACGAAGAGGGTAGGGTGGCGATCCTGTTTGATGATATTGAGGTTTTCAAAAGCAGCTATTTCGACTGGAGTGCTGCGGTTTCCCGAAAAATGCAAATGCAAACTGAAGTGGAATCTTTGGAGGAACGCTGGAAAAAGCTGTGCAATGCAGTCGCTGAGGAAGGCTGTTTTGATCAGAACGAATTTTATGATGCATTTTATGAGTATGATAACCAGAGTATTGAGAAAAGCCTTGTAAGCGACAATGCACTGGTGCGTCTGTTTGCTGTGTGGGACAGGAGAACAGGGAAGCGGCGGCTGATGCAATTGAAGGCTACATTTGCACAAGAACCGGAATGGCTTCAGGAATTGGTAAAGTTAAGACTATATGCAGAAAATATAAAACTGTAGCTTTTGCCGAAAAACAACACCTTGCATAGAAAAAATATGAAAAAAGTAAAAAAATATCAATTCCCCACTTGATTTCTGTTTGGAAATCATGTATAATAGTAAATGTATGCTGACAGGTGGTTTTCAGACAATGGGAGCCGTTCTGAATCAAGCGGCATAAAAAGCCTTATTTGAAAGGAGTTATTCTCATGATTTATTCTCACGAAGTAGAAACAATGTGCCCGATCGCACAAGGCGTAGCTCATGGCGCTGCTCCGATTCCGGAGGAAGCAAATTGGGTAAAGGCTAAGGAGATCAGCGACATTTCCGGCTTTACACATGGTATTGGCTGGTGCGCACCTCAGCAGGGCACCTGCAAACTGACACTGAACGTTAAGGAAGGTATCATTCAGGAAGCTCTGGTTGAAACAATCGGATGTTCCGGTATGACACATTCTGCAGCGATGGCATCCGAAATTTTGCCCGGCAGAACTGTACTCGAGGCTCTGAACACTGACCTCGTTTGCGATGCGATCAATACAGCAATGAGAGAACTGTTCCTGCAGATCGTATACGGTCGTTCCCAGAGTGCATTCTCCGAGGGCGGTCTGGTAGTAGGTGCAGGTCTGGAAGACCTCGGTAAGGGTCTGCGTTCTCAGGTAGGTACTATGTACGGTACACTGGCAAAGGGTCCCCGTTACCTCGAAATGACTGACGGTTATGTAACAGGTCTGGCTCTGAACGAAGATAATGAGATCATCGGCTACAAGTTTGTAAACTTCGGCAAGATGATGGATTTCATCAAGGCTGGCGACGATGCAAATACTGCATTCGAGAAGGCACAGGGTCAGTACGGCAGAGTTGCTGATGCTGTTAAGATCGTTGATCCGAGAAAAGAATAAGGAGGACTTTTACCATGGCATTATTTGAATCTTATGAGAGAAGAGAAAAGCAGATTCTGGCTGTTCTCGCTCCTTATGGTATTAACACAATTGAAGAATGTGCAGACGTTTGCAAGGAAAAGGGTCTGGACATTTACAAGCTGATCGAAAGCATCCAGCCGATCTGCTTTGAGAATGCAAAGTGGGCTTACACAGTAGGCTGCGCTATCGCAATCAAGAAGGGCTGCACAAGAGCTGCTGACGCTGCTGCTGCAATCGGTGAGGGCCTGCAGGCATTCTGTATTCCCGGTTCCGTAGCTGACCAGCGTAAGGTAGGTCTGGGTCACGGCAACCTCGGCAAGATGCTGCTGGAAGAAGATACAGAGTGCTTCGCATTCCTGGCAGGTCACGAGTCCTTCGCAGCAGCTGAAGGTGCAATCGGTATTGCAGAAAAGGCAAACAAGGTTCGTAAGAATCCCCTGAGAGTTATTCTGAACGGTCTTGGCAAGGACGCTGCACAGATCATTGCAAGAATCAACGGCTTTACATATGTAGAAACCGAAATGGACTACAGCACAGGCGAAGTTAAGGAAGTATTCCGCAAGGCATACTCCGATGGTCTGCGTGCAAAGGTAAACTGCTACGGTGCAAACGATGTAACTGAGGGCGTAGCTATCATGTGGAAGGAAAATGTTGACGTTTCCATCACTGGTAACTCCACAAACCCGACAAGATTCCAGCATCCTGTTGCAGGTACTTACAAGAAGGAGCGCACAGATGCAGGCAAGAAGTACTTCTCTGTAGCATCCGGCGGTGGTACCGGCAGAACTCTGCATCCTGATAACATGGCTGCAGGCCCGGCTTCCTATGGTATGACTGATACACTCGGCAGAATGCACTCTGACGCACAGTTTGCAGGTTCCTCTTCCGTTCCGGCTCACGTTGAAATGATGGGTCTGATCGGTGCAGGTAACAACCCCATGGTTGGTATGACTGTAGCTTGTGCAGTTGCTATCGAAGAGGCTATGAAGTAAACCAATATTCTAAGTGAAATACAAAATATACCCGTTTCCTTTGTTAGGGAACGGGTATTTTGTTATAGGATGTATTTGTCTCCGATCAATAAAGTGTAATTTGATCATAAATTATAGTATGACATCTTGCTTACCACCCCTGACAGAAAAACTCAATTTCCTCCCCGAGTGGTCCATAACAGAATGCAATGGTTGCAGGTAATGCAGGGTCGCCGCCAATCTGCACGTTTTTCGGGGCAATGAATACTTCATAGCCTGCCGCTGTGACTGCATTCACACAAGACTGTACATCTTCAACAGCAAATGCAAAGTGACGTATCACACCTTTTCCAAGGGACTGAGTGTCGTTACGGAAGATCTCCACGATCCCTGCGCCCGTGTCCAGCAGAATGCATGCTTCGCACTCCTTGATGACGGACAGCCGCAGGATTTCAGTGTAGAAACTACGCACTTTTCTATATTCTTCTTCATTTCTACATTTCATGGAAATGTGGTGAATGCCTTTGATCATTCTGATTCCTCCTCTGTAAGCTTGTTATTCCGATAAAGTCCAGCCATGATCCCCATGATAAATCATCTGTTTGGTCATGCCGCCGTCGATGCAGATATTCTCTCCCGTAATAAATCCTGCCTTGTCAGAGCAGAGGAACAGCACCATATTGGCAATATCAAGAGGATTTCCAACTCTGCCGACGGGCTGTTGGACAGCGTCTGGACCCTCATATACAGTGTAGGCAGTATCAATCCAGCCGGGAGAAATGGAGTTGACACGCACCTTCCCAGACAGGCTGACCGCAAGCGCATGGGTAAGTGCCGCGATTCCGCCCTTAGCCGCAGTATAGCTTTCTGTCTGCGGCTGACTCATCCGATCGCGA
>SVNQ01000010.1 GCA_015066865.1 Ruminococcus sp. | reverse complement strand
CGGGGAATACCTCTCCCGTGTCAAGCTCTCTGCGGTAGTGCTGCCGTCATCGGCTGTCTGTTCATTGACCGCTGGCTGGAATATGGCTCACTTTCCCTTTTAGAATGTGCAGAAATTGCCAAGAATTATTCCAAGGAAATCGAGTACAGTGAGGAAAATCTGAATGCGATGCTTGATGCGGCATATGAACTTGCGGGAATGTCTGCGGCAGGGCTGAAAGGTGTTTTCTTAGGAGAAGCGACGCAAAAATAAGCAGTATCCTACCCCTCAAGCAGTACGGTGAATGGGCCGTCATTGCAAAGCCGAACCTGCATTTCCGCACCGAAAATGCCGTGTGCCACACGTTTGACCTGCGGACGCAGACATTCCATAAAGTACTCATACAGGTGCTCCGCAAGTGTGGGATTTCCCGCATGGCAGAAGCTGGGGCGATTCTTTTTACAGTCCGCATAGAGCGTGAACTGTGAGATCACCAGCACTTCTCCTTCTACATCCTTGACGGAAAGATTGGTTTTTCCGTTTTCATCGGAAAAAATACGCAGCTTGACAAGCTTGTCCGCAAGCTTTTTGGCGGTTTCCTCCGTATCCTCCTCGCCAACGCCCAGCAGGACAAGATAGCCCTTGCCGATTTCGCCGACGATTTCATTTTCCACTGTTACGGATGCTTCCGTAACACGCTGAATAACCAGTTTCATAGTGTTCCTCCATTGTGAAAGTTTTTCTCATTTCATTATACTATTTTTTCAGGTGTTTGGCAAGGGATTTTTCAAAATGGAGCAGGGCAAACGAAACGCCTTGCATTTTCTGAAAAAATGTGCTATGATAAAAGTATTACAAGGTTTTGAAAGGATGGTTCAATATGGGACTGATACTGGCATCTGCCTCTCCGAGACGGCAGGAGCTTTTAAAACGAATCACTGAGGATTTTTCCGTGCATCCGGTGGATGCGGACGAAACACTGCCCGCAGGGATGCCCGTGGAGCTTGCGCCTTCATTCCTTGCGGATGTCAAGGCACAGGCGGCGGCACAGCAATTTCCTGAGGATATTGTCATCGGGTGTGACACGATCGTGGTGCTTGAGGATGAGATCATGGGCAAGCCCCGTGACCGTGAGGACGCATTCCGTATGCTCCGCAGGCTTTCGGGAGAAACACACAAGGTTATGACGGGAACCGCACTTTACTGCGGCAAGAAAAGCACGGTATTCACAACGGAAACACTCGTGACATTCTATGAGCTGACGGATGCGGAAATTGAACAGTATCTTGACACGGGAGAACCGTTTGACAAGGCTGGTGCATATGGGATCCAGGGGTACGGCTGCCTGCTGGTGCGCAGTATTGAGGGCGACTACAACAACGTGGTGGGTCTGCCGGTTGCGGCGCTTGCGAGGGCATTGCAGCAGTTTCAGCGTGCAGTGGCGCATCCGAAGATTCAGTTGAGGAAGTAGAGTTATACAGAATCCCTCCCATTATTATTCAAATTATATTTTCCTGTTTTTTAGGCAAGGAGTGACCAACATGAAACGTATCATAAAAATACTTTGGGGTATTGTCATCTTGGCAATATTGATTTTTGTTTTGATCGGGGTTACATCAAAGAGCGCTGTATTGACTTGGAGGGCTTGTTCCATTATAGTGCCGTTGATCGGGATTAGTTTCTGGGGTGCTGTTATCCTGACGGTGATTGATCACATTCAATCCAAGAAATAGGGAAACAGCGAGGGGAATTGCACCAATCCAATTTATAAAAATAAGCTGAGATGAGATGTTTCTTCTCAGTTTGTCAAAAAGTATGATTTCACTTAATTTTGCCCCACCCCCTCCCCAAAGGGGAGGGGGAAAGAGGGAGGGTGCTGCCGCACCCTCACCCCGCCCTCTTGCAGAGCGCTTTTTGGCTATTCATTGGAGTTGTAGGGGGCGTAGCCCCCTACATGCGCCGAAGGCGCAACCCATAATAATATAATTAGTCCAGCCGTGCGCCACAAGACGCACTGGCTGGACGGGACTTTTTTGACAAGCTAAGCTGAGAAGAACATGTTTCTTCTCAGCTTTTCTCTTTCAAACTATTTTAAGGCATGAGGTTGATCACTGCGATAACTACTCCACAGATCAAGATCTGCAGAAGTGTAAAGCGGATGACCACCTGTGTATCGCTCCAGCCCTTGTTCTTTCGCGCATGGTCATGGATGGGGGTACGGATGTTCTTCATGAAATTCTTTGCCTTAAGCACACGCAGTACCGTGAGCTTGAGCAGTCCCAGACCGCCGTCGATGATCAGAAGCAGCGCCATCGGAATCCAGAGTACAGGTACGCCTGCCACCATGAATGCCAATGCAATCAGAAGTCCCAGCGCACGGGAACCTGCATCACCCATGAGCATACTGCTCGGAGAGCAGTTGAACCAGAGATAGGTCAGCAGTACGCCGAGCATGGCAATTACGATCGTCAGCATTCCTGTTTGTGCTGCAGCCAGCAGCATGATTGCCGCAGAAGTCAGCGTTACCAAAGAGAGCAAACCGCACAGACCATCCACGCCATCGGCACAATTGGTTACATTGATGCTTGCCCAGATGAGGATCGTTCCGAGGATCACATACAGCACCGCAGGCACAGTAAAGCTCAGATTCAGCAGCGGCAGTACGATTTCACCGCCGTGAAAATAATATACTGTAAAGGATACGCCCACGGAAACCGCCATGTCGATGAGTCCTTTTTTTAGCTCACCCCACGGCTTTTCGGATGCATCATCCAGATAGCCGCTGAGCATTTCCACGAACAGTGCTGCCAGATAAATGATGTATTCCACCGACAGCGGAACACAAAGGATACTCGTCAAAACGAGCGACAGTATCATAATGATGCCCACGCCACGAGTTTTTCCGACGGACAGTGCACCGTTGACTGCAAATTCACGTCCCTGATCCTTCGGCAGAAATTTTCCGAAGATCTTGATTCCCGCAAGCGTCAGCAGCATTGCAATGACAAATGCATTGAGCTGCATCGTTCTGACCAATATCGAATCCAAGAAATTTAACATAGTTTCTCCTCATCCTTCATTACATAGTTTCTCTTTCATTCAGTTTACGGCAGATTCTGCCGCATATACCAAGATCTCTGAAGCATCAATGGCGTTGATTTCACCGTTGCAGTCGAAATCCGCACGCTGCTGCCACTGTGCAGTCGGCTGTGCGGCATCTGAGCCTGCGCCGATGAGTGCCGCATACACCAGAATCTCGGCTGCGTCCTTTGCATTCACGCTGCCGTCTGAATCACAGTCACCCACCATAAAGCCATTGGAAGCACCAAAATGTACGATGTACCATGTCGGCTTCATACCATCCTGTGTAACATTGAACACAAGCTGTTTCCTGCCGTCGGCACTCACCGAAAGCTGTGTTTCTTCACCGGAGGGCAGGGCAGTGCCATTGCAGAGAACCTCTCCCGTTGTAATCGGCATCAGATTGAGACTCTGCGGAACTGCACCGCGGTATGTAGTTTCGTAAACGTGCAGTCCTGTTTCCTCGAAATGAAATTCACCCTTTTCGTATGCATTCCCATAACCAAGCACACTGAGCTTTGCCTCACGCACATCATAATGCTGCTCAAATATCTCAGAAAAACCATCCACATAGGCAGTAATGGTCATTTTACCATTAAAAATGATCGGGCTGCTGTACAGCTTGTAAGCACCGCCATTCACTGCATAATAAATATCGGCATCCGTCACATTGCTGAGCGTAATTTCTTCACCGAGGGGAAGCGCCTTGTTATAATCGGAAAATTCTACAATCCCCGCATCCTGCGTCAATGCCTTGATGCACAGATTGCCAAAAAGCATTTCGCTGACAACTTCGACTGCATTTCCGTTTTCGTCCACATCATTGCCGCGAACATCCTCCACATACTCGTAATAGATGTCCGACCATTTTTTGCTGTCAGGACTGTAAAAACTCTCGCCGCTGTTGAAATCACGGAGGATCATATCCTCCGAAATCAGGTACGAGTCCGTAATCACCTCGGAGCCGTCCGGATAGATCATTTTATTCACGAAGGACGCTTCGCAGGCAATATGCTGTCCGGCGTCACCGCTGAATTTGACAACCACGGAAAATTTCTGTCCCTCCGTAATCTTCACGGGCTGATCCAGTGTTACGGTATGGTATCCCACATTTCCAAGTTCACCCGTTGTCACAGAGGACGGAATGCCGGAACTTGGATTATCCGCATACCGCAGATTTGCATAGATCTGTACCTCGTAGGATACGTCGGGCATTGTGTTGAATATCATGACATCCGTGACATAGGAATCCTTCTCAGCTGTGAATACATTTGCCACCATTGCGGAAGTATCCTTTTCATTCACAGACAGTGCCACACCGCAGCCGTAATCGTCATGCTGATAATTTGCGCTGTGCCGCTGTGCAGGTTCCGCTTCCAGATAGTACATTTCATAGATGGACTGATCCACATAGGAAAGCCAGAAATAGCCGCCGTCACAATCATCCGGACCCCAGCTGTTCTTGATGAGCCATGCACCGTTTCTTCCGGGATCCTGTTTGAAGTTTTCCGCAGGATAATGATCATCCCACCCCACAACGCTGACAGCATGATAGCTGCCGTTATTTTCGTCAGTCGGACTATAGTAGGCATCAGTGGCATGGTTGTAATAGCGGTCATTTTCAGAATAACTCAGTGAAAGCGCATGTCCGTCATAAATTGCAGTTTTGGCAGAATGTATGATGTCTTCTATTTCTTTATCAAAAGGCGTGGTACGGAAAAACTCCACTGCATCCGTAACATGGTATTCCGCTTCACGTCGGATGTCATCCGCATTTTTTTGCGTTTCCAGTACGGAAAAATCACCGTAGGGGAATTTTTTCTCGGAAACCGGACCGATCCATCCCGTCAGCATGGGGCTGAGAATCTCAAAGTTTCCGCCCAGTTCAAATCGGTCTTTCGGCGAATTGTTCGCATCCTTTCCCGCAGGAAATCCAAAAGTATCCGAATAGGCATAGTATGCCAGATGCCATTCGGAAAGATCTACGTCCGGATCGGCTGCTACCATCGTGCTTTCCAGAGAATTCATAGCGGAGAATGCCCAGCATGCGCCGTATTCTCCCTGCGATTTTACACTTGTGGCAAGACCGTCCCTGCGCATGTCGTAGGATTCCGGAAGATCATTGTCGCGGGATTTCTTTGACACACTGCCTGCATCATGGTATTGTGCAAAGCTGTTAAATTTTCCGATATGCAGACCGGTGCTTTGAACCATCTCTGCATGAACGCTTACTGAACCGCCGAAGGATGCTGCCATCGCTGCGATGAGCATGCCGGCGGTGATTCTGTTCACTTTCATTTTTCCACTCTCCAGTACGGCAGTCTTATTGCGTATTGTGTTTCTTTCGTCTTTTATGGTATCTGCCGGAACGTGCGGAAATTACAGGCAGCGGTTCCGAAACCGCAGTACATGCCTGTACGAACGCAAATTCGCCCCTGCGCTTTGCTGCACAATCCGCTGCAGTCTGTTTATCGGGAAATATCCCGAATACTGCCGAGCCGCTGCCCGTCATGACCGCACATCTTGCTCCATCCTCCAGAAGCGCAGCTTTTGCCCGTGCTACATCCGACAGGAGGACTGCATCCTCAAAGGTGTTGCCGCAGTGTTCTGTCAGCAGATCAATGTCCTGTTCCCGAATTGCTCTGAGCATCTGCTCTGTATCAGGATGCTGCGGGCATTCAAGGGAATCAATTGCTGCATAGGCTTTGGGAGTTGACATGCTCTGCCTTCCCTTGAGAATCACAAGGGGAATCTCCGGCAAATCAGCAAGGGGCGTAAGGATTTCTCCCACGCCCTCTACAAGTGCCGTACCGCCCATCAGCATAAATGGTACATCCGCACCCAGCGAAAGCCCGATCTCACGAAGTTTCTCGTCGGAATAACCACATTCCATGAGTGTATTCAGCGCATAAATCACTCCGGCAGCATCCGCACTTCCGCCGCCCATGCCGGCACCGGAGGGAATGTGCTTGTGCAGGTCGATGACCACATTGCATTCCTTTCCCGATGCCTCCAGCATTGCCTGAGCCGCACGGTAAGCGAGATTACGCTCATCCCTCGGCAGAGCAGGAATATTGCACCGCAGTACGATACCGCTGCCGGCTTGTACGGAGACTGTTAATATATCATATACTGCTACGCTCTGAAAAATGCTTTTCAGCGTATGATAACCATCCTCCCGTCTTCCGGTAACGTCAAGGGAAAGATTGATTTTGGCATTGCAGCGCAGCTTCATTGTTTTTTTCATTATATCCTCACTGCTTCAAGCTTTCAACAAAATTCTCTATGCGTGATACGGCTTCCATCAGGTGTTTGAGAGAGTACGCATATGAAACACGCACAAAACCCTCGCCGCTGTCGCCGAATGCATTGCCGGGAACAACTGCAACCTTTTCTTTTTCCAGAAGCTGCGAACAAAATTCCTCACTTGTCAGCCCCGTGCTTTTGATGCAGGGGAACACATAGAATGCACCCTCCGGCTCAAAGCAGGTCAGACCAATGCGATTGAATGCCTCCACCAGATAACGGCGGCGGACATTGTATTCCTTCACCATGTGCTGCACTTCATTATCACAGTTTTCCAGTGCCTCAATAGCGGCATACTGGCTGACAGTCGGGGAACTCATGATGGCATACTGATGGATCTTCACCATCTGGCGGATCACAGGTTCGGGACCGCACAGATAGCCAAGTCGCCAGCCGGTCATTGCAAATGCCTTGGAAAAGCCGTTTACAAGCAGTGTGCGCTCACGCATGCCTTCAAGTTCCGCAATGGAGCAGTGCTTTCTGCCATAGGTCATCTCAGAATAGATCTCATCGGACAGCACCATGATGTCCGTGCCGCGCAGTACCTGTGCAATTTCCTCCAGATCCTCACGGGTCATGATACCGCCCGTGGGGTTGTTCGGAAACGGCAGGATGAGCAGTTTTGTCTTATCGGTAATCTTTTCACGCAGTTCCTGCGCAGTCAGCTTGAATTTATTTTCTTCCTTTGTCGGAATCGGCACGGGAACACCACAGGTCATTTCCACGATCGGTGCATAGCACACGAAGCTCGGTTCTACGATCAGCACTTCATCGCCGGGGTTGATCAGACCTCGGATGGCAATGTCGATTGCCTCGGAGCCGCCGACAGTGACGATGATCTCATGTGCACCGTCATATTCAAGGTTGTTTTTTCTCTTTAAATAGCGTGAAATGGATTCACGCAGCTCCATCAGACCGGAATTTGCAGTATAAACAATGCGCTTGCGCTCCAGAACGTTGATGGCAGTTTTACGAATTGCCCACGGCGTCTGGAAATCCGGTTCGCCAACGCCAAGACTGATCACATCATCCATCTGTGCAGCAAGGTCAAAAAACTTACGGATACCGGAAGGTTTCATGTTCTGCACACGATCGGATAAAATTTTCTCATAATTCATCACGGACAGATTAAGCCCCTTTCATCCTTTTCTTCTTCTTCAATAAAGATACCCTTTTCCTTGTAGCGCTTGAGTACAAAGGAAGTTGCAGTGGATACCACGCCTTCAAGTGCGGACAATCTCTGGGAAACGAACATTGCCACTTCCTTGAGGGTATTGCCCCTGACGCAGATGGACAGGTCATAGGAACCCGACATCAGGGAGATGCTCTCCACTTCATCATACATCATGATGGTTCTTGCGATTTCATCAAAGCCGCAGTCACGCTTGGGGGTAACACGCAGTTCAATGATGGCTTCCACCTCGTTGCTTTTGGCAAGTTCATCGTTGATGATCGCACTGTAGCCCTTGATGATCCCCTTGGATTCAAGTTTGTGAATTTCCGCTGCAACAGCCGCCTCGGTTGTACCGAGCATATCCGCAAGCTGGGCGTTGGTCAGTCTGGCGTTCTGTCTGAGCAGATCCAATAATTCATTCATCATGTTCATTTCCTCCGTTCTAAATTCTTATATAATGCGGCTCATGCCGCAGAAAATAGCATACATTTTCAAATCCGCATGCCCTTGCGAGGGCTGCACCCTGTGCGATACCGCCGCCCACATCCTCCGGACGGTGTGCATCGGAGCCGAGTGACAGGATCGTTCCGCCAAGGTCCTTATACAGCCTGAGATACTCCTCGTGCGGAAAGGGCATTCCGTAGCTTTGACGGTAACCCGATGTATTCAGCTCAATTCCTTTTTTGTTCCGGATGACAGCCTTCAGACATTCTGCCACACAGTCACGCCACCCTGCCATATCAATGGATTTTCCCGCATCGCCGACGATGTACCGCAAAGGATAGGTCAGATGTCCGAGAACATCGAATTTTCCCCATTGACAGATCTTCAGAAGCTCCGAAAAATAGGAATCCAGAAGCTTTGTGACATCCTCCGTTCCATAATCCAGAAAATAAAAATCCAGCTTGTCGGGAAGCTCATGGAGCGATGCAATGACAAAATCCAGCCGCTTGTCCTGCAAAAGGCTCTCCGCCAGTGCAAAATCCGCATTCGGCTCACCCATTTCAATGCCATTGATGAGCTGCAGCGCACCCTTGCACATTTCTTTTGCCGCCATGTTCTGTTCCATGGAGCTTTCATACCTTGCGGCATAGTTGAAGAAATCCTCCTCATTGCGTGCCTGTACCGCATAAAAGCCCTGGGGATAGAACCGGCACAGCTCAATGTGGTCTGTAATTGCAAACGCCTGCAAACCGAGCGTCTTGGCGCGGGTGTACATATCCGTAACTCCGGCGTCACTGTCGGGCGAACAAGATGTATGCGTGTGGCAATCCATCGGCAGCATGGGCATTCCTCCTATATCATTGTTTCCTTTTATTATACCATACCTTAGCTTTTTTTTCTATAGTTATTTTCAATTTTTTTCTCTTTTCACATCTTTAGGAATTTTGCATAAAATGTACCATGGGAAATTTGTTGAAATTGGAGGGGTTCTATGGAGAATGTTTTTTTGATCGGAATACTTCTTTTTGCCGCAATTGGGGGATTTCTGGCATTTGTCGTATTCTCTCCTCAAAAAACGCAGCAGCCGGAAATGCTTGCTCCGATTGCCGTGCTTCCGGTTCGGAATGCGGATGCGTCTACCAGAGCCTTTCTGGAGCTGTTTGCAGGTCAGGTGGCATGGATGGACAGCAGCATACTGCACAGCGTGGTGCTGATCTACACCGACAATGATGATAAAACTGCGCAGATGTGCGCAGAAATCACACAGCAGTATGACTTTTTCACCTGTATGTCCCTGTCAGAGGTGCAAAGGCTGTTTGCCTTACGAATGGAAGTTCCGGACGGTGTTGAAAAAAATTTCGAAAGCGGTTGCAATCTGTCTGAAAATGCTGTATAATAAAATGGAATAGGTCTGTCCATAAGGGATGCACAGAAACGTGTTTCGGGAGGTGAGAAAATGGCGGAGGCGCTGCATATTGAGGGAACCGTGGAAAACATACTGTTTCGCAATGAGGAAAACGGCTATGTCGTGCTGGATCTGGATGCGGGTGGAGAACCGATCACTGTGGTCGGAGAGCTGGGGGATATTGACGAGGGCGAATGCCTGTCGCTGTATGGCGAATACATCACGCATCCAAGATTCGGCCCGCAGTTTCAGGCAGAATCCTGTGAACGTAAGCTCCCGAACACCACCGACAGCATCCGCCGTTATCTCGCTTCCGGCGTGATCAGGGGCATCGGTAAGGTGCTTGCCGGAAAAATCGTGGATACTTTTGGCGTGCGAACGCTGGAGATCATGGAAAACGATCCGATGCGCCTGATGGAAGTGCGGGGGATGTCGAGGAGCAAATGTGAGGAAGTTGCAAAAGAAGCGAAGCATATTTTTGCACTTCGCAGCGTCATCTCCTATTTTGAAAATTATGGCATCAAATCACGGTACGCCATGCGTGCATTCCGTGTATGGGGCGATAACTGCCGTGATGTCATTGAAAATAATCCCTATCTCATGTGCCTTGAGGAGATCGGGATGCAGTTTAAAAATGTAGAAAGCTATGCAAAGGATCTGCATATTCCGAAGGATGCACAGTGCCGTATCGGTGCAGGGATCATTCATCTGCTGCGGCATAATGCAGGGCTTGGACATACCTGCCTGCCGCTTGACCGTCTGGCACAGACAGCGTCCGCTTTTCTGGAAATTTCCGAATCTGCCTTCTATGCCGCCTATCAGGAGGAACGCAAGGCAGAAACCATCGTGGAATACATCAAGGGTGAACGGGAGTTTGTTTACCTCAAAGAATACTATCAGGCAGAACGCTATATCACCGACCGCATCGGCGTGATGCGGGATTTCGGTGCAAGGAATGAAAATGACTACAGCGATATGATCACCCAGTCGGAGGAAAGCCGAGGTATTCAATATGCGGATCTGCAGAAAGAAGCCATTCAGGCGGCACTTTCCCGTGGACTCCTGATTCTGACCGGAGGCCCCGGTACGGGCAAGACCACTACCCTCAATGCCATTATTTCCCTCTATGAAAAACAGGGATTTCGTGTGATGATCGCTGCCCCCACCGGCAGAGCTGCAAAGCGTATTTCCGATCTCACCGGATATGAAGCAAAGACCGTGCATCGTCTGCTGGAGGTGCAGTTTGATCCGGCAGGCGGACAGAAATTTGTCCACAATGAGGAAAATCCCCTTGCCTGTGATGTGTTGGTGGTGGACGAGATGTCCATGGTGGACGTGCTGCTATTTTCTAATTTACTGCGAGCGCTCACACTGGGCTGCAAGGTGATTCTGGTGGGTGACAGCGACCAGCTGCCTTCCGTGGGAGCAGGAAATCTCCTGCGTCATCTGATAGACAGCAAGTGCATGCCTGTGATTGCGCTCAAGGAGATTTTTCGTCAGGCACAGCAAAGCTGTATTGTCACCAACGCACATAAAATCGTCAATGGTGAAATGCCCGACCTGACGAAGAAGGACAACGACTTCTTCTTTTTCCACAGACTGGATTTCCCCGAAGCATCGGAGCTTCTGCTCGATCTTGTCAGCAGGCGTCTGCCCAATGCCTATGCATATTCTCCCACCCGTGACATTCAGGTCATCTGCCCGTCGAGACGCGGCGTTCTGGGGGTTGTGGAGCTGAACAAATCGCTGCAGTCCCGCCTGAATCCGCCGACAGCGGATAAGGCTGAGGTGAAATCGCCCCTTTACCAGTTCCGTGAGGGTGATAAGGTGATGCAGACAAAAAACAATTACGATATTACCTGGACAAAGGACGGCGAAAGCGGAACAGGCATTTTCAACGGTGACATCGGCCATATCCGTACCATTAACCGACGGCGCGGAGAGGCTGTCATTGACTTTGACGGCAGAATCACGGTATATCCGCTGATGCTGCTCGAACAGCTGGAGCTGGCGTATGCGATTACTGTGCACAAGAGTCAGGGCAGCGAGTTTGAAGCTGTGATCATTCCGCTTTTGGGGAAATTTGAAAAGCTCAGTTACCGCAATCTTCTGTACACGGCGGTTACCCGTGCAAAAAAGCTGCTGATCGTTATCGGATCCCCCATAAAGGTGGAACAGATGGTCAGCAACAATCGACGTACCAATCGCTATTCATGTCTGAAGCATATGCTGGAACTAAGCATGCAATCGGGTGACGGCAATGAAATGGACGAAATCTTTACTTAACTTCTTTTACCCGAACCGCTGTCCTGCGTGCGATCGTTTTTTGACTGCACAGGAACTTCTCTGTACGGAATGTGCTGAGAAACTTCTGCTCGGGCAGGACGCTTACTGCCATGTCTGCGGTAAACCCGACTGTATGTGCAGCCGGAAATCCCTTGCATATGACGGAGCGGTGGTATGTTCCGCTTATGCGGAAGGAACAGTTCCTGCCATCCTGCAGCTCAAGACGTCGGGGAACACAAATTTTGCGATATTTGCGGCACGCATCCTTGCAGAACGTCTGCGGAATACAGACCTGCAGCTTGACTGCGTGATACCCGTTCCCATGCACCGTTCCAAAGAACGGATGCGTGGATATAATCAGGCGGCACTGATTGCGGAAGAAATCGCACGGCTGTTGGAGCTGCCGCTTTACGAAAATATTCTGATCAAAAATCAGAGCAGCATCGAACAGCACCGTCTCAGTGCTGCGGAGCGCTCAAAGCATCCGGAAAGCTTTGGCATTCATGAGAAAAGGCTTGACGGGATGCGGATTCTATTATGTGATGATGTGCTGACAACGGGGAATACCTTGAACCGCTGTGCAGCATTGCTAAAAGAAAATGGCGCAGCTGCGGTGTTTGCCGCTGCAGCGGCAACAACCATTCAGAACAACAGGAGGAAGGAATTATGAACACTACACCGGATATTGGAATAGATCTCGGTACTGCCAATATTGTTATGACGCTCGGAAAAAAGGGCGTTGTACTGACGGAACCCTCCGTGATCGCCTATAATACCTGTACGGAACGCATTCTGGCAGTTGGTCAGGAAGCCTATCGGATGATCGGCAAGACCCCTGCCTACATCAAGGTTGTACATCCTCTTTCTGAGGGAGTCATTTCGGATGATCTGCTGACGCAGTGCATGATCCGTGAATTTCTCATTAAGGTCAGCGGTCATCAGCTGGTCAAGCCCCGTATCATTATCTGCGTTCCTGCGTTCATTACAGAACTGGAAAAGCGTGCAGTCGGTGATGCGGTCATGAGTGCGGGCTGCCGCAAAGCGTATCTCATTGATGCTCCCATTGCCGCAATGCTCGGTGCGGGAATCAACATCGGCAAGGCAAGGGGCCACATGGTCGTGGACATCGGCGGCGGCACAACGGATATCGCCATCGTTTCAATGAACGGTATTGTTACCTCGCATTCGATCAAATCCGCCGGAAACCGCATAGATCAGGCAATTATGAAATACATGCTCAACCGCTACAAGCTCCTGATCGGGGAACAGACAGCGGAACAGATCAAGATCCGTCTGACAAATCTCTACGATCCCCGTGATGATGTTCGTCTGCTGGTCAAGGGCAGAAGTGTGATGCGCGGGCTTCCGGATGCCGTCGAAATCAATGAAATGGAACTGTTCGACGCTATGGAGGATGAAATTTTCGCTATTATGGAAGCGATCAAGAAGGTGCTGGAGGAAACACCGCCTGAGCTTGTGGGCGATATTTACGAGAATGGCATTCTGCTGACGGGCGGCGGTTCGCTGCTTGGCGGTCTGCGTGAGCTGATCCACCGCACACTCAATGTCAACTGCGTGCTTGCTAAGGACGCTGTCAATTGCGTTGCGAAGGGAACAGGACATGCATTCCAGAAAATCAACCATTTGCTGGATGGTTTTGAGGGCGTAACAGTTTATAAGTATCGCTGATATGAAACACGAAAAACTGCTGGTATTTTTGGTGTACGGAGCTGTGGCTGTGGGATTTTGTGCAGCAAAGTATTTTCTGTACAAGGATTCCTTTATGATTCCCGTACCGCATGAACACAGCTTTCAGCTGTCAGAGCCGGATGAACCGATTTGGCTGGAAGTCAATTCCGCATCTGCTGCACAGCTTGCGAAAATCCCCGGCGTCAGCAGGACTCTGGCAGATAGAATTACTGCATACCGCAAGGAAATCGGCGGTTTTACAAGTCTGCAGCAGCTTCGGGATGTTCCTGATTTTCCGGAATCTCTCTTCTTGCAGATCGGGGAATATCTGTATCTGACGCCTCTGGAAAGCGCGCAGACTCAGCCGGCAACGGGGATACAGACAACACCCGCACCGACGACAGAACCGATAACGCAGCCGCCAACGGAGCTGCTGCTGAATCTGAACACAGCAACGATTGCGCAGTTTTGCCTTCTCCCCGGAATCGGAGAAAAAACTGCTGCTGCAATTGTGGAATACCGCAGCAGTATCGGAGCATTCACCAATCGTCAGCAGTTGCTTGAGGTAGCTGGGATCGGAGATGCAACCCTTGCCGCTATCAGTGCGCATCTCTATATTGAAAACGAACAGCCGCTTTTGCAGGAAACAACGGCTGAAACTGAAACTGTCACCGATCCGATTGAAATTCCTATGATCAATCTGAATACCGCTACCGTGCAGGAGCTGATGCTGCTTCCGAATTGCAGTGAAGAACTGGCACATAATGTCATTTATCTGCGGGAAGGGATTCATGGTTTTGTGAACATTCTGGAGGTGCTGTATACGGAGGGAATAACGGACGAAATCTACATTTCATGGGAACCCTATCTTGCTGTGGATGATGAGGGGAATACACGAAAAAAGCCTTCATAAGGCAAGCAGGCATTATTTCCGCAAATCATCAAGACTTCTGCGTTTTTGAATGCTATAATAGAATTACGATAACGTTATCCGGAAAGTTGTGGTCGCATGAACAAATTTGAAATTCTGTCCGTGGTGCTTGAATTTATTGAGGAAAACCTGACGCAGGAACTGACGCCGGAGTTGTGTGCAAAGCAATGCGGTTATTCCCTCTCCAATCTGCAAAAAATGTTTCGCTGCGTATTCCATATCGGGATCAGCGATTATATTTCCAGAAGGAGAATTACCGTTGCCGCAAGGGAGCTGCTGGAAACCGATGCCACCGTGCTTGACATTGCAATGAAATACAACTATAACTCACACGAGGTGTTTACCCGTGCATTTGAGCGGATATGGGGTGTTTCACCATCGAAATTCCGCAAAGGCAGGCGGTTTACTGAAATTTTCCCGAAACTTGACGAAGCAACATGCATTACGGATGGGGAGGGGACAGTTATTATGTACAGCAAGAAGAAATTTGATGTTTCACATCTCTATGATGCAATCAGGGCACACAGCGGAAAATATGTGGTGTGCTTTGACATGGTGCGGCTGATGTATGTCAATGAAACCTACGGATCGGCGGCAGGGGATATTGCCATTGCTGAGTGCCTGCGCAGAATCGACGCAGAATCGGATGAAGCCATGTTGCCGATTCGTATCGGCGGTGATGAATTTGTGCTGATTACGGATTTTGACAAGAAGGAGGATGCACAGGCGATTGCCGAAAAGATCCTTGTGCATAACGGTGAAACCGTAAAATCTGGTGAGCATGAGTTCCCCGTGTCCATGCGTGCGGGCTTCGTGGTAATTCCAAGTGGAAATCTTCGGTATTCAGAACTATTCAGCCAATGCGTTATCGCAGGGCATGAGGAATAATGAAAACGCTGCTGCACGAAAGTGCAGCAGCGTTTTGTTATACAGTTTCCACCATTTCACCGATCGCCGTACCCGATGCGTAGGCATTCAGACTCTCGTCCGCCCGAACACCTGCAAGGAAATTGTACGAGCCCTGACATGCGATCATTGCCGCATTGTCGCCGCAAAGAGAAAGCGGCGGCATGTAGAGTGTGTAACCGTGCTTTTTGCACATTGCTTCCATGGAACTGCGCAGTCCGGAATTTGCCGAAACACCGCCAGCCATCGCAATTGTCTTGTAACCGGTCTGCTTTGCCGCAAGCAGCGTCTTTTCCGTCAGAATTTCCGCAACCGTCCGCTGCAGACTTGCCGCCATGGAGGGCGCATCAATGGTTTCATTCTTCTGCTCGGCATGGTGTACCATGTTGATCACCGCCGTTTTCAGCCCCGAAAAGCTGCAGTCGAGTTCACTTCCGGCAACACGGGGGCGAGGGAGAGCGTATTTCGTGCTGTCACCCTGCTGAGCTGCCTTATCGATCTGTACGCCGCCCGGATACGGATACCCCAGCACACGAGCGCATTTGTCAAAGCATTCGCCTGCGGCATCATCCCTGGTTGTGCCGAGAATGGCAAACTCCGTGTAGGATTTCACCTCGCACAGCATTGTGTGTCCGCCGCTCACCACAAGGCAGAGATAGGGGGGCTTGAGGTCGGGATGCGCTAAGTAATTCGCTGCAATATGCCCCGTGATGTGATGCACGGGAATCAGGGGCTTTCCTGCCGCAAAAGCAAGTCCTTTTGCGAAATTGACTCCCACCAGCAGCGCACCGATGAGTCCCGGTGTGTGCGTGACCGCAATACCGTCAAGCTCCTCAATCGTAACATTCGCATCCTTAAGTGCCTGCTTCACCACTGCATAGATATTTTCACAGTGCCGCCTGGAGGCAAGCTCCGGTACAACACCGCCGTACTGTCTGTGCTCCATTGCCTGTGAGGCAATGACGGATGACCGCAGCTTTGTGCAGTCCTCCACAACGCTCGCTGCGGTCTCATCGCAGGAGCTTTCGATTCCGAGTATTAACATGTTGTTCCTCCATATTGCATAATCAGTGCGTCCTCCGCAGGATTGGTATAGTAGCCCTTTCTCGTTCCGATGCGGCGGAATCCGTGCATTTCATACAGCCCGATGGCAGGTGCATTGGATGCACGCACCTCCAGAAAGATCTGTTCGGCATCCTGTGCCTGCAACAGAAATTCCTGCAACAGCAGACTGCCGATTCCCTGCCGACGCCGTTCGGGATGCACTGCCACATTGTTGATGTCCGCAGTGTCCAGAATTTGCTGCGCAGTCAGAAATCCCGAAACTTTGCCGTTTTCATCAATTGCTGCAAGGACGATGCCACCACGCCGTGAAGCCTCCAGCTCGAACATCTCATAGCTCCAGGGATTCGGGATACACAGTCTTTCCAGCTCCGTGATCTGTTCAAGGAGGGCAGTATCCTCACCTCCGATGCGCTTAACCCTTTGCATCATACCACGTCCCTCCACGGTTGACCTCTGCAATCAGCGGCACGGCAAGCGTGCACACCTGCTGCATTTCCTCATGCAGCACCTTTGCAGCTGCATCTGCATCCGCAAGCGGTACCTCCACGATCAGTTCGTCATGCACCTGCAGGAGCAGCTTTGCGGAGGGCACTTCCTGTGCAAGCCTGTCATGCACATGTACCATAGCGAGCTTGATGATGTCCGCTGCCGTACCCTGTACGGGCGTGTTCATGGCAATGCGCTTTCCCGCCGCCTGCATCATTTTATTCTTGGATTTCAGCTCCGGTACATAACGCCGTCTGCCGTGCATCGTGCAGACATAGCCGTTCTCCGTGCCTTCCTCCACAACCTTGTCAAGGAATGCGGAAACCTTCGGATAGGAGCCGAGATAGTCGTCAATATATTTCTTTGCCTGTGCAACGGTAACGTGAATGTCCTTCGACAGCGAGAATGCACCCATGCCGTAGAGAATGCCGAAATTGACAGCCTTTGCGGCGCTTCGCATTTCGGAGGTGACAAATACCTCCGGCATGTCAAAGACCTTTGCTGCGGTTGCCGTGTGGATGTCCGCACCGCTTGTGAATGCATCCTGCATCGCCCTGTCGCCGCTCAAATGCGCCATCAGGCGCAGCTCGATCTGGCTGTAGTCAGCGTCAAGCAGCACGCAGCCCTCGGATGCTTTGAAAAATTTTCGCATATTGCGCCCAAGCTCCGTGCGCACGGGGATATTCTGCAGATTCGGCTCAATGGAAGAAATGCGCCCCGTTCTTGTCTCGGTCTGCTTATATTTTGTGTGGATGCGCCCGTCCTCTGCGATGGTTTTCAGCAGACCATCCACATAGGTGGACAGGAGCTTCGTATACTGGCGGTATTCCAGAATCAACCCAATGATCGGATGCTTCGGGAGGAGTTCCTCAAGCACCTCGGCATTCGTGGAATAGCCGCTCTTGGTTTTCTTTTTCGCCGGAAGTCCCAGTGTTTCAAACAGCACCACGCCAAGCTGTTTCGGGGAGGAAATATTAAATTCTCCACCTGCATAGCCGTAGATCTGCTGCTGCAATTCTGCGATATGCTCGGACAGTCCCTCGCCGAATGCCTGAATGCCGTCCCTGTCTACCAGAACGCCCGCATGCTCCATCGAGGCAAGCACCCTTGTCAGGGGCAGCTCAATGTCCGTCCAGAGCGTGCGCATACCGTCCTCAGTAAGCTGTGCAATGCCCTTTTCGGAAAGCTGCTGCAGTGCCTGCACATCTGCAAATTCTCCTAAATCCGCAAAATACGGCACATTCAGCTGCGCACAGAGCGCTGCCACGCTGTAATCGGATGCGGATGGGTTGAGCAGATAGCCGCAGACAGCCGCATCAAATGCGATGCCCTGAAGTTTCGTGCCGTTTTCATATGCAAAATGATAATGCGCCTTTGCATCATCCGTTGCCTTTGTCTTTTCAGAGGAGAGAAATGCCAGAATTTCGGACAGTTCCTCCGTCCTGAAAATCTCGGTGCCATTGCAGATGGTCAGTACACCACCGCTGAGCAGGTAGGGAATGGGTTCAGGAATGGAAGTGATCTTTTCCGCAGAATAGGGAACTTCCGAAAGCTTCGGTGCTTCCTGCGGTTCTTTTGTAATTTCTGCAGCAGGTTCACCGCTTCCAAGGGGAGAAAGCCCGAAACGCTCCAGAATCTTGTACATTTCAAGCTCCGTCAGGATCCTGCGCAGCTCGTCCGTCCGCTGTGCCTTGGGCACATAGTCGGAAAATTCCGTGGAAACGGGTGCATCCGTGCGGATGGTCGCAAGCCACTTGCTTTCCTGTGCATCCGCTTTGCCCTCAATGAGCTTTTGCTTGATTCTTGGTGTTGCCTGTACTTCCTCCATGTGTTCGTACATCGCTTCGATGCTGTGCCAAGTCTGAATGAGTGCCATTGCCGTCTTTTCGCCAATGCCCTTGATGCCGGAAATATTGTCGGAGCTGTCACCCATGAGCGCTTTGAGGTCGACCAGATGAATCGGGTCAAAGCCGTAATCCTCATGGAATTTTTCCGCCGTGTAGGGGATATGCTCACGGTTCGTCACCAGACGCACCGTGGTGTGTTCGTCGATCAGCTGCAGGCTGTCACGGTCGCCCGTCATGACGATGCATTCATGTCCCTGCGCACTGCATGCATGTGCAAGTGTGCCGAGGATATCATCCGCCTCAAATCCCTCGCAGCTGACACAGGCAATGCCCATTGCCGTGAGGATCTGCTTGAGGTAGGGCATCTGCATGGCAAGCTCCTCGGGCATTCCCTTGCGGTTTGCCTTGTAGGAGGCAACCGCCTTGTGGCGGAATGTGGGGCTTTTGAGGTCGAACGCCACTGCCACGCCATCGGGGACGGTTTCGCTGATCTCTTTCAGGTAAATATTGAGAAAGCCGAACAGGGCGTTTGTGAATACGCCCTGCCGGTTGGAAAGCGCACGGACGCCGTAATAGGCACGGTTGACGATGCTGTTGCCGTCGATCGCAAGTAATCGCATGGGGATACCTCCGTTATCTCATAATCTCTCATTTTACATTATACCACATTTACAAAAGGATTTCCAGTGTTTTGCAAAAAAAACTTGTTGTGGAATGATTCACACAACAAGTTTGAAAGGAATGAAAGAAATTAGTGCAGTGTACAAATTTCTACCATAAGATTGACATTTTTTTTGTTTTGTAGTATGATTACAATACAAAGTAAAAAAGGAGAGAACGAACATGCGTCCGCAAAGACATATCCACTATGGCAGGGTATTATCCGCTGCAGCGATTCTTGCACTTGTGGGGCTGCTGATTTTCGCCGTAGTGAAGATCGTGCAGAGATCGGGAACGGAACAGACTTCCCTTGAAAATCCACAGACAACCGAATCGCAGACGATTCCCGTCATCACCGAACCACCGGTAACCGAGCCTCCTACCGAAGCGCCCACGCTTCCCCCTACGGAAGCCCCCACAGAGCCACCCACGACAGAACCCATTGAAATTCCGGATGCGATTAAGCTTGATGTACCGTATATTTCCCAGAAGGGGCTTCTTCCTACGGGCTGTGAGCTGGTCAGCGCAAAAATGGTACTGGAGTACTATGGTGCAGAGGTTTCGGTGGATGATATTGTAGAAAACACAAACAGCGTGTACCCAAAAACCAAGAACGGCAGAAGCCATGCACCACATCCCGAACAGGCGTTCATCGGCAGTCCGTGGGATGAGACCAGTTTTGGCTGTTTTTCGCCCGTGATCGTGGACATGATGAACAAGCTTCTCCCCGAGGGAAAGGTTGCCAAGGATGTGACAGGAACGGAGCTGCAGACACTTGCGGAAACATACCTGCCGAGAAATATGCCCGTGCTTGTCTGGGCAACCATCAATATGCTTGACCATTACTCCAACATTGGCTGGTATCTGTACGATGAGGACGGCAATCCCACGGATGAGTGGTATGGCTGGCAGGCGAATGAGCATTGTCTGGTGCTTGTGGGCTACGACAGCAAGTACTATTACCTCAATGATCCGTATGGCAATAAGGGGTTGGTTTCTTACAAAAGAGATCTGGTGGAAAAGCGTTTCAATTCGATGGGACAGTATGCTGTTGTTGTAGTGGATGAATAAGTTCTATGCCTCGCAGCGCCATGGCGCTGCGAGTTTTTTATACCTGTTTCCTCTTGCAGTACGATGAAATATATGCTATAATATAGAAGTATCACGAAAATGAAAGGAAATATAAAACATGTCCGCTTTTCTGAAAGGCATGCGGCACGGCATCCCGATCGCACTGGGGTATCTGTCCGTATCATTTGGCTTCGGCATACTTGCCGCAAAGCATTTCGGCGCACTTGTCGCCACGATTATATCTATGACGAATCTGACCTCCGCCGGACAGCTTGCCGGTCTGAATATCATGGCAGAGGGGAATGCCGCCATAAGCGGCTATCTGGAAATGGCGCTGACACAGCTGATCATCAATATGCGTTATGGGCTGATGGGAATTTCACTTTCCCAGAAGCTCGACAGCACGTTCAATACTCCACGCCGTCTGATCACTTCATTCGGCATCACCGATGAGATCTTTGCTGTGGCTTCTTCACAGGAGGGAAAAATCACAGCGAAATACATGTATGGCATGATCCTCATTGCATTCCTCGGCTGGACAAGCGGCACTTTCTTAGGCGCATCGGCAGGCGAGATCCTGCCGCCTTCCGTGACCGATGCCATGGGACTTGCCCTTTACGGCATGTTCCTCGCCATCATCATTCCACCTGCCAGAAAGAGCAAGGGCGTGCTTGTGGTTGTGGCATTTGCAGCGATCTGCAGCCTGATTTTCAAATTCCTGCTGCCCTTTGTTACAAGCGGCTTTGCAGTCATCATCTGTGCGGTTGCCGCAGCGGCACTCGGCGCATGGCTGTTTCCGGTAAAGGAGGAGAACGCATGAATACACTCAGTATCGGCATCTACATTGCCGTGATGGCAGGCGTGACGTATCTGATCCGCATGCTGCCGTTCACGCTGTTCCGAAAGGAAATCAAATCGCAGTTTTTCAAAAGCTTTCTGTACTATGTCCCCTATGCTGTACTCAGTGCCATGACCATTCCGTCCATTTTTTACGCAACGGGCGATATGATCACCGCAGTCATCGGCACGGCAGTTGCCGTGGTGCTGGCGTATTTCCGACAGCCCCTCATCGTCGTGGCACTTGCCGCATCCGCTGCGGCACTGCTTGCGGATGTTGTGATGGGGTATCTATAAAATTCCCATGCGGAGGTGTTCACTATGAAAAAATCAATAGTCTGCATTATCATCGCCGCGCTCGTCTGCTGCGGCATTATGGCATGGGTGGACGGCGTCCTCATGCCGGGCTATGCGATCAAATCCGCCATCAAGCTTGTATTGTTTCTGGCATGTCCATTTGTGCTGTGCTGCATGGACAAGCAGATCGCATTTGGAGCGCTGTTCCGTGTGCAGAAAAATGCCATTGTCCGTCCGATCCTGTTGGGTGTCGGGCTGTATGCGGTGATTCTCTGCGCCTACTTTCTTGTGAGAAATGTGTTTGATTTTTCCAATATTGCAGGTTCTTTGACGGAAAATGTCGGAGTGACAAAGGACAATTTCCTGTTTGTGGCAATTTACATATCCTTTGCCAATTCCCTGCTGGAGGAATTTTTCTTCCGTGGCTTTGTATTCACCAACCTCAAGACGCTCTATTCCCGTAAATTCGCCCATGGATTCAGTGCCGTCCTGTTTGCGCTCTACCATGTGGCAATGATGATCGGCTGGTTCAGTCTGCCCATGTTCCTTCTGTGCATGGCGGGACTGACGGCAGGAGGATTGATTTTCAACCTTCTGAATGAAAAACAGGGGAATATTTATGCTTCGTGGTTTGTCCACATGTTCGCAAATTTCGCAATCAATACCATTGGATTTATGCTGTTGTAATCATACGTAAAAAAGGAGAATTATTATGGGAATTTTTGATGTATTCAGAAAAAAAGAACAACCGAAACCGCAGTCAGAGCGTGAGGGAACAAACGAGGTCATTCTCAAAAGCCGTTCTCTCGTGTGCGATGTTGAGGCATTCGTAGAAAAATCCGATACCTGCTACTATTTCTATCTCTGGTTCAAACCTCTGAGTCCGCAGGCGAAAATGAGAACCTGCTGGATCTGCAACCGAAAGCCTGCCCCGAAGAAAATTGACGTAGACAGCATGTCCGGCGGCAGAGCGCCGATGATGCCGGCGGAATTTGTGGCGCATGCCCCCGGCGGCATGGAGCTGGATGAGAAATCCCTCTCCATCGTATGGTTTGAGGAGGGAACGGGTGCGGCACTTCTCAGCGGTGAGGAGATCCTCTGCGTCATTCCCGAATGGAGCGGCTACAAGGATTTTCACGGCTATGCAAAGTACGCCAAGGGCACAGGTCCCTTTGCGTGGGAGATGGTACAGGCACTGCCGCATCTGCGTGATCGTGTGGAAGCAGCGCAGAAGCTTTGGAATTTCTTCAAAGGCGAAGGCAGAGAGCGTGTTTGGGTGATGGCGCAGCGTGAGGAGATCCTGAAATTCATCGGCACGCACGAGAATGATTTTGACATCACATTCAGACAGAATCAAGGCCCGTCCGACCCGACATTCCCCATGAAGGTCGTGGTATCCGGTTCAAGGGACGGCGTGATCTACGGCGTGACGGCAGGTGTGAGCACGGCGGCAATGCCCATGGTGGATTTCCATGTCGATGGCGATCCGAGGGATGTAAAGCGCATGGAGCTGGGCTTTGCGACTGTCGAAAGGCATAGACCGCTGTGTCGTCCCATGTATGGAACACTTTGTTCCTTTGCAAATTTCCCATGGGATCAGCTGACATTCCTTGCACATGGACATACCATTCCGTTCCGCAGCATCGGCGGTTTTGCGGCAATGCTCTTTGTCAATCCCCGTTTTGTACAGGGCGTTGAATCCCCCTCCTGTACCAGATTCCTTGACGGAAGTGCGGTCAATGTCCTCTGGACTGTGCCGATCACACAGGAGGAATATGATTTTGCCGTGCAGAACAGCTCCGAGGAGCTGATCAAGAAAGCCGCGGATATTTCCCGTGTTCATATTTTTGACGGAAAACCAAAGTTTGTACTTTGATCAACGCAGAACCTGCGTAAGGAGAAGCCTATGACTGAAACCGAATTTCTCACAATGAAAAAAGCCGCCTTGAAGCGGTGCTTCCGACGCATGAATCCGCAGCAGCTGGAGGCTGTTACAACTGTTAACGGACCTGTGCTGGTGCTTGCAGGCGCAGGCAGCGGCAAGACCACCGTGATCGTCAATCGCATTGCCAATATGGTGCTGTTCGGCGATACCGCAGAAACATGCACTCCCGTTCCGACAGCACAGGAGCTTGCACGACTGCAGAATTACATCGACGGCGGTGAGCTTTCCATGGGCGAGCTGCAGGATATGATCGCAAGCCGCCCCATTCAGCCGTGGCAGATCCTTGCCATTACCTTTACGAATAAGGCGGCAGGGGAACTCAAATCCCGTCTTGCCGATACCCTCGGTGACGCTGCAATGGATATTCATGCATCCACCTTCCATTCCGCATGCGTGCGGATCCTGCGCACATGCATTGACCGCATCGGCTACGAAAAGAGCTTTACCATCTATGACAGCGACGACAGCCTGCGTGTGATGAAGCAGTGCATGAAGGAGCTGGATGTTTCCGAAAAGAAATTTCCGCCCAAAAGTATGCTTTCTTCCATCAGCCATGCCAAGGACAGGATGATCTCCCCTGCGGAATTTGCCCTTGATGCAGGCAATGATTACTGGAAAGCCGTGACCGCAAAGCTTTACAAGGCATACCAGAGCCGCCTGCAAGATGCACAGGCAGTGGATTTTGACGATCTGATCTGCCTGACCGTGCGTGTGTTTGAGGAATGCCCCGATGTGCTGGAAAAATACCGCCGCAAGTTCCGCTATCTCATGGTGGATGAATACCAGGACACGAACTACGCCCAGTACCGCCTTGTGAGTCTGCTTGCAGGCGAACACCACAACCTGTGCGTTGTGGGTGACGATGACCAGAGTATCTATCGTTTCCGTGGGGCGACGATCGAGAACATATTGCAGTTTGAGGAGCAATTCCCTGGCTGCAAGACCATCCGTCTGGAGGAAAATTACCGCAGTACCCAGAATATTCTGGATGCGGCAAATGCCGTGATTCAGAACAACAAAAGCCGCAAGGAAAAGAAGCTCTGGACTGCCGCAGGCGAGGGTGATAAGGTAACGCTTTTGAAAGTCAGCCAGGAAAAGGATGAAGGACAGTTCATTGCGGATACCGTGGAAGCTGCCGTGAAAAACGGCGCATCCTACACGGATTTTGCCGTACTCTACCGCATGAATGCGCTCTCAAACAGCATTGAGCGTGCGCTGATGCGCAATAAGATTCCCTATCGAGTGTACGGCGGCGTGCGCTTTCAGGACAGAAAGGAAATCAAGGATGTGACATCCTACCTCTGCGTTTTGCAGAATCCCAACGATACCGTGCGCTTTGAGCGCATTGTCAATACCCCCAAGCGAGGTATTGGTGATTCCACAGTTGCAACGATCCTCAATATTGCAAGAGATCTTCATATGACGCCGCTGGAAGTCATGAAAAATTGCGGAGATTTCCCCGCACTTTCCAGACGAACGGCCCCCCTTCTGAGCTTTGCGAGGATGATGGAGGAACTGTCGGAGCTTGCGGAAACAGCAACGCTGGAGGAGCTGTTTGATGCGGTTCTGGACAGATCGGGTTACAAGCTGATGCTCATCGGACTTGGCGATGAGGGTGAGATGCGTCTTGAAAACGTCGAGGAGCTGCGCTCCAATATTGTGGAATACATGAAGGAGAGTGCAGAGCCGTCATTGGAGGGTTTTCTGGAGGAAAATGCACTTTACACGGATGCCGACCGTGCGGATACGGAGGAATGCGTGTCGCTGATGACGATGCATTCGGCAAAGGGACTGGAATTTGATACGGTATTTGCCATCGGCATGGAGCAGGGAATTTTCCCGTCTCAGCGCAGTTTTGACAGTCAGGAGGACATGGAGGAGGAACGCCGCCTTGCGTATGTGGCGATCACGAGAGCAAAGCGCAATCTGTACCTGATCCAGTGTCAGAACCGCATGCTGTTTGGCAGCTACAAGCAGAATCCCCTGTCACGCTTTGTCAGGGAGATTCCCGAAGCACAGCTTGCCGTTGAGGATCATACCGTGCGCAGCATGCGTGAGATGCCAGCGGAAATTTCCGCAGCGTCGGGGCTTTCCTATCTGAAAAAAGCACAGGCGGATGCAGCAAGGGCAAGGCAGCAGGCACAGGAAAGTGCTGCTTCCCCGTCCGTGCAGTATTTTGTAGGTGAGCGTATACTTAGTTCCGTGTTCGGGGAGGGAACGATTCTCTCCGTAACTCCGATGGGCAACGACTCCCTCATGGAGGTTGCCTTTGACAGGGTGGGAACGAAGAAGATTATGGCGAAGTACCAGAAGATCAAGAAGATCTGAGGAGGATGGGATGAATCGCAGTTATGGAAATATGCCGCAGGATTCACGGCTTGAATTGCTGCGTGCAGATGGTAACTCCGACATGGATTCCATGCTTGCCCAGTCCTTTGCCGAGGTGTTTAATGCCGAACCGTGGAATGACAACTGGACGCATCAACAGGCATTGGAACGTATTCGTGATATTGAGAATACCCCTCGGTTTGACGGTGCAGCGGTCATCCGTGACGGAAAAGTCATTGCAGCGATCCTCGGCAGGGGTGAGCAGTACTATGACGGAGAGGTGTTCCAGATCATTGAATTCTGGGTGGCAAATGCGTTTCAGCGTCAGGGCATCGGCAGCAGACTTCTTGAAGATTTTACGGAACATCTCAAAGAAAAGGGGATTCACAAAGTGTTTCTCCTGACGATGCGCGGAGAACGCACGGAGGGCTTTTACAAAAAACAAGGATTTCAAACGATCTCCAATATGTGTTTGATGGAAAAACGATTTCAAGAAGAGGATAAAGATGAAATTTAAATATGCTGGAAAATATAATGGCAGTCCCGAATCACTGCCGCAGAGAACGCAAACAGGTGCGGTGCAGTTCAAGGAATTTGAGGATTTGATGACATTTGGCATCATCATGAATGCAGCAGCCATTGTGCTGTGGATTGGTCTGGTTGCGGCAGCTTCCTTCAGGGCAGGGTCGCTGCAATTGAGTGCCATAGGGGCACTGTTATCCATCGCTACAATGGTGCCGCATGAATTTCTCCACGCACTCTGTTTCAGGGAGGAAGTCAAAATGTACCATAATCTCAAGGATGGTATGCTGTTTGTAGCGGGCACAGAGGATATGAGCCGGGCACAGTTTGTGCTCATGTCCATGCTGCCGAATCTGGTGTTTGGCTTTCTGCCGTTTATTGTATTTATGATATTTCCGCAGATTCCGGTGATCGGTACTTTGAGTACACTTGCAATCTGTATGGGGGCAGGCGATTATTACAATGTGTTCAACTGCCTGACGCAGGTGCCCAAGGGTGCAAAGGTTTTCATGAGCGGAATCCATACATTTTGGTATATGCCGGAAGATAAGTGAGAAAACGAAAGCAAAGGCGTGAGATGTTATGCGAAAGGGCTGCAACAGCGGGTTCCCGCTGCAGTACGGTGCATTTCTGGCATTTCCGCATACATCCCCCGAACAACGGTTGATCCCGCTGTTCGGGGGATGCTTTTTTTACTGGAAATCCTTTAATTTTTCTAAAAATGATTGACGGTAAGGGGTAAATGTGATATAATAATTAAGTATACATCAAAACGAATGGGGAGAAGAACATGCACGTTACCTTGATTACCTGTACACCGAATCCGGAAAAGACCGTGGCGGCTGCCGCAAAGCTCTGTTACTCCGATACGGACGCCATGCATCTGATGGATGGCATGAGCGATGAGGATGCAGGGAATTTTGTAAAAATGCTGGCATCCTACGGGCATGAAAGCCCCATTGAACATGTCAGCTTTACTTTCGGCATCGAAGGCGTATCCCGTGCGCTGCTGGCGCAGATCACACGCCACAGGATCGCAAGCTTTTCGGTGCAGAGCCAGAGATATGTCAAGCAGGAGCATTTTGAATATATCACACCGCCTGAGATCGCAGCGGATTCCGAAACTGCAAGGATCTATGCCGATGCCATGCAGTATGCCGTGGATACCTACAACCGTCTGGCAGATATGCTTGAGGAACGGCATTATCAGGATTTCCTGAAAGATGGACTTTCTGAGAAAGCAGCACGCTCCAAGGCTGAGAAAAAGGCGATTGAGGATGCACGCTTCGTGCTGCCGAATGCCTGCGAAACAAAAATGGTCATGACAATGAATGCACGCAGCCTGCTCAATTTCTTCCGCATGCGCTGCTGCAATCGTGCGCAGTGGGAGATCCGTGCGCTTGCAAAGGAGATGTTCCGCCTGTGCTACGAACAGGCACCCACGATTTTTGCAAAGGCAGGTCCGAGCTGCTGTGCAGGGCCGTGTCCGGAGGGGAAGATGACCTGCGGAAAATGTGAGGAAGTGCGCCGTGAATACGATGCACTGAAACAGGGAATAGTAAAATAAAAAATCCATAAAGGATGCAGGATATGTTAGAATTTCGAGAAATCACCCTTGCAGACCGTCCGTGGATCACGGATTGTCTGCGCCGTTCGGATTATCGGGGGTGTGAATACAGCTTTGCCAACAATCTGGCATGGCGCAGACTTCATGATTCAAAGATTGCACGCTATGGGGACTTTTATTTTTCCGTTTCATTGGATACGCATGATGGCATACCATCTTTTATGTATCCGGCAGGGGAGGGTGACCATATAGATGCAATTGCGCAGATGCGGCATTTTGCCGAAGGAATGGGCAAGCCCCTGCATATCTGGAATGTCTCTCCCGAACGCCTTGCGTGGCTGCGTGAGCAATTTGGAGAGGACGTTCTTGACGTGTTTGAAGATCGTGACAGCTGGGATTATATCTACAACAGCCGTGACCTCAGTGAGCTTGCAGGACGCAAATACCATCAGAAACGTAATTTTCTGCATCGCTTTGCGCAGTATGATGCACAGTTTTCACTGATGACGGAACGGGACTTTGATGACTGTATTGCTTTTGCCGCAATGCGGTACAATGAAAAGCTGGAGGGCGATACCTCTGCAATTTCTGAGCAATTTGCGATTGACACCTATTTTCGTCATTTTTCGGAGCTTGCACTGGAAGGTGCAGTGCTTCGGGCGGACGGCAGACTGATTGCCTTCTGCGTGGGCGAACCGCTTTCGTCGGACACGTTCTGTGTGCATATTGAAAAGGCGGATACGGCATATCAGGGCGTGTATGCTGCCATCAATCAGGGCTTTGCAGCACATGCGGCACAGCGCTTTGCCTATATCAACCGTGAGGAGGATCTGGGCATCGATGGGCTGCGCAAAGCGAAAAAATCCTATCATCCTGCCTTTATGCAGGAGAAATACAGTGTAACATTCAAATAAAGGAGAAGCATTATGATTTATGTATTCCTGGCAAATGGCTTTGAAGAAATGGAGGCACTTGCCCCCATCGATCTTCTGCGCCGTGCAGAAAAGCAGGTTGTAACTGTGGGTGTCGGCGGCAAGGTGATCACCGGCGCACACGGGATTCCCGTGACAGCGGATATTACAGCATCCGAGATGGTGCTCGGCGGCGATCTGGAAATGATCGTACTGCCCGGCGGTATGCCCGGCACACTCAATCTGGAGAAATCCATAGAAGTGCAGACAGCGGTGGACTTCTGCATGGACAGAGAAATTTACATCGGTGCGATCTGTGCAGCCCCATCCATTCTTGGGCATAAGGGACTGCTTGAGGGCAGGGAAGCGATTGCTTACCCCGGATTTGAAACCCAGATGCCCGGTGCGGTCATCAGCAAGGATTCCGTTTGTCAGAGTGGCAACATCATCACCGCAAAGGGTGCAGGCGTGGCAGTGGACTTCGGTCTGAAGCTTGTGGAGGCTGCTGCCGGTGCAGCGGAAGCAAGGCGTCAGCGCAATGCGATCTGCTGTCCGTAATATGGACATCCTGACAGAAAAGAAACAGCTCCGCACTGCCCTGCGCAGACAGCGAAGGGAGATTCCGGATGACATACGGAAGGAACTCGACGAGGGGATTTTTCGGAATGTCACTGCATCGCCATATTTTCGTGATGCGGAAACGCTGCTGCTGTACGTTTCCTGCGGCGGCGAAGCCGATACGATTCGCATCATTGAGCAAGCGCTTCGTCTTGGAAAGCACGTTGCCCTACCGAAATGTCAGAAAATGGGGGAAATGCAGTTTTTCCTGATACAAAGCATGGAGGAGCTGGAGCCGGGGGCGTATGGCATCTTGGAACCGACGGGAACACGGATGCCGCAGATCACTGCGGATACCGTGTGCTTTGTACCCGGGGTTGCGTTTACCAAAACGGGCAAACGTCTTGGACAGGGCGGCGGATATTATGACAGGTTTTTGGAGAAATTCCCGATGCTGCAAACGATCGGGATCTGCTGCAGCACCATGCTTCTGGAGGAATTGCCCTGTGAGGTGCATGACCGATGCGTGGACGCAGTAATTACGGAAGAAACGATTTACAGTCATCCCTAAAGGGAGGACGCTGAGGAATTTGCGGATAGAACGAAATAACGGAGGTAAGGCATGGCATCCAATCACGAAAACGATCGTCTGCTTGATGAGATTCTCAAGCAGACCGATAAGAAAAGAACTCCTGCACCTGCTGAAAAACCGCAGCAGTCAAAACCGCAGGAGCGTACATCCCATGAATCTGAAGCAGCGGTGAGACCCTACGAGCCGAAACACGCTGCTCAGCCCTATCAGCCGAAACATGCAGCACCTGAACGCAGTGTTGCACAGCCGAGTGATATGGAAAAAACGACTATACATCAGAAATCTGAGATGCCCCGTCAGAGAACGGCGGATTCTCTGGATGTACCGATTGCAGGGGAGGAACGTCCGCAGGTGCGTCCCCGTCCGCAGCAGACGAGAGCACAGCGTGAGGCAGAGGCGAAGAAAAGAAAGCGCCGCAGAAGAAATAAGAGCGCCAGCAGAATTTACGGCGTACTGATCATGCTGACGCTGATCATTGTGATTTCCGTGCTGCTTTCCGTGACGATCATCAGTGTCGGTAAGGACATGATCGGTGTTGAGGGAACAAAGACACTTGTGCCTTTCACGATTCCGGAGGGTGCGACGACTGCCGACATCGCAGAGGATCTGCACGAAGCGGGCATCATTGAATATCCCAAGGCATTCGTGCTGTTCTCCAGACTGAGTAAGGCGGATGCAAGCTATGTGGCCGGTGAACATGAAGTCAGCAGTATCATGGCATATGAAGCGATTATTGATGAGCTGACGGGCGTTGAGGTAGAGGATCGTGTGACGGTGGATGTCATGTTCCCCGAGGGCACGACCGTTTATGCCGCGGCAAAGAAGCTGGAGGAAGCAAATGTCTGTGATGCGCAGAAATTTGTATACTACTTCAATCAGGCGAATTACGGCTATAAATTTGAGCAGTATCTCCCGACAACCGTGAGCAAGCTCAAATTCTGCAAGATGGAAGGCTATCTGTTCCCCGATACCTATACTTTCTATGAGGAAATGGATCCGTCCGAGGTCTGCCTGAAGATCTACAAGAACTTCAATGTCAAGATGACGGATACCTATTATGCTCGCATGGAGGAGCTGGGACTGACGCTTGATGAGCTGGTGACACTGGCGTCCATCGTGCAGGCGGAGGCAGCTACAAAATCGGTTATGAAGGATGTTTCCTCCGTATTCTGGAATCGTATGAAGAATCCGGCAGAGTTTGCCAATAAGCTCCAGTCCGACCCGACCAGGAAGTATGTTGAGCAGACCATCAAGCCCAACATTGACCTTGCCGACCAGACGATCTATGACGCATATGATACATATGTATGTACCGGACTTCCCGCAGGTGCGATCGGCAATCCCGGAATTGACGCAATTGAGGCGGTTCTCTATCCGAACGATACGAATTATTATTACTTCTACGCAAATGTGGAAACAGGCGTTACCTACTTTGCAACCACCCTTGAGGAGCATTATCAGAACGAAGCGATGATCAAGGAGCAGCAGAAGCAAGCAGAAGAAGCAAGAAAGCAAGCGGAGGGTGGACAGTGATGCGCCCCGAGGTTCTTGCGCCTGCCGGAGATGCGGAACGTCTGCAGGCAGCACTGGATTTCGGTGCGGATGCCGTGTATCTTGGCGGCACGATGTTCGGCATGCGTGCAAATCCTGCCAATTTTGATGCACAGGGACTGCGTGAAGCAGTTGCCATGGCACATGCAAGGGGCGTGAAGGTGTATCTTACCTGCAACACACTCCCCCGAAGCAATGAACTGCAGTTCTTCCCCGATTTTGTGAAGGATGCGGTGGATGCAGGCGTGGATGCCATGATCGTTGCGGACATCGGACTGATGACGATGATCCGTGAGCTTGCACCGCAGATGCCGCTGCATGTTTCCACGCAGGCAGGCGTTGTGAATTACGCCTCAGCCAACATGCTCTACAAGCTCGGCGCAAGACGAGTGGTGCTTGCCCGTGAGCTTTCCTTGGAGGAAATTTATGAGATCCGCCGTAATATTCCGGAGGATCTGGAAATTGAAGTGTTCGTCCACGGTGCAATGTGCGTGAGTTTTTCGGGAAGATGCCTGCTGTCCGCCTATTTTACGGACAGGGACGCAAACCGTGGTGCATGCGCACAGCCGTGCCGCTGGAAATACAGCCTTGTGGAGGAAAAACGTCCCCATATGCCCATGCCCATCGTGGAGGCACCGGAGGGAACGTACATCCTCAATGCACGGGATATGTGCATGATCGACCATCTTGACAAACTTGCACAGGCAGGTGTGACCTCGTTCAAGATCGAGGGCAGAGCGAAATCTGCGTACTATGTGTCCGTCATTACCAACGCCTACCGAATGGCAGTGGATTATTTGATGGCACATCCGCAGGATTATAAGCTTCCGAAAGAAATTCGGGACGAGGTGTTCAAAGTCAGCCACCGCAAGTACTGCACGGGCTTCTTCTTCGGGCATCCCAATGCCTGCCAGTACTATGAATCGGGCGGCTACATCCGCACCTGTGATGTGGTCGGTATCATCGGAAGATGCGAAAACGGCAGGGTATATGCAACACAGCGCAACCGCTTTTTTGCAGGGGATACAGTGGAGATCCTCGCACCGAACAAACTCCCTGTGACGATGAAGCTTGATGAGATCTACAACGGCGAGGGGGAACGCATTACAACGGTAAACCACGCCATGATGGATTTTTCATTCCCCTGTGAGATGGAATTTCCCGAAAACAGTATTATCCGCATGATGACGGATGAAGAAGCGGATACTGAAATAAAATAATAATAAAAACAATAAAAGAGGATTCCACGCTGCAAAGCGAGGAATCCTCTTTTTTTGGAATGATTATTTGCAGGTGCAGCGACTTTTCAATGCCTATAGGAAATTAGTTGCCCTCAATAAATGCCACCGGATCGAGGTACATGTTTCCCTGCTTGATCTCAAAGTGCAGATGTGCGGGAAGCGCACTTTCCACGTCGGCGGATTCACCGATCACACCGATGACAGTACCGCATTCTACCTTGTCGCCTGTGTTTACCGACAATCCGGCATCCAGGTTGCAGTAACGGCTGCTGATGCCATCCTGATGGTCGATCGTTACACATACGCCCCAAAGAGGATCTTCCTCCACGGCAGCTACTTCTCCTGCGGAAATGGCACGCACTTCATCGCCCGATGCAGCAGCAATGTCAACGCCGTTGTGTGTCTGCCATACGCCGGTGGTTGCGGATTTTACAAGATCACCGTTGCTGAATGCACCGATTACTTCACCCACGATCGGATAGGCAGCATTGATTTTCTCGGCTCTGGGTGCAGCAGTGGTTTCTGTTTTGGTTTCGGTATTGACAGCGGCAGCGGCGGCAGTGGAAACTGTGGTTTCCTTCGTGCCTGATGAAATAGAGCCGTGTGTCTGTGTTTCAGGCTGCTTTTCAACACGAGGAATGTTTGTTTCCGGCATTGCTGCAGCCAGATCATTTGCGGATTCCAGTGCGGAATCAAGCTGGATGGTCAGGTTGTCCGCGGTCTGTGTATAGGCGAACCAACAGGATACGCCGATCATGGCAGTGCAGAGTGCCAGCACCAGATAGAATCCCAGATTTCCGTATTTGCTTTTGTTTTCATTTGTGTTCTGTTTACTCATAACAACACCTCCATCGTTAGTTTGAACGGGAAGTTTTGTTTTATACAAATTTTTCTGAAAAATCAATGCAAATAATATCATGGTTTTGTACGCAGCATCGTTTTTGAATGAATGCGGATGCATGAATATTCCAATTTGTATTAGAAAAAACTATGCTATTTTTACGCCTTTTTTAAATTTTGTAGAATCCCTTGCTTTTTCCTGATTTTTCCTGTATACTTATAGTGTATAGTTATGTCTGTACATACTTAGAATATAGGAAACAGATGTCTTCGAATCATCGTTGATGTCAGTAGAAATGAGGAAACCAAATGAAGCTTTTAACTATCGCAGTGCCGTGCTACAATTCCGCAGCATATATGGAACACTGTATTGATACACTCCTGACCGGTGGAGAAGAAGTCGAAATTCTGATTGTCAATGATGGATCCACAAAGGATAATACCGCTGAGATTGCAGATCGTTATCAGGAGCAGTATCCCACAATTGTAAGGGCGATCCATAAGGAGAACGGCGGTCATGGTTCCGGCGTTAATGTGGGACTGGAAAATGCCGCCGGACTTTACTTCAAGGTTGTGGATTCCGATGATTGGGTGAACACCGAGGTGCTGCAAAAAATACTGGAAAAACTCCGTGAGTTTTCCAAAATGGAGCAGCCCGTTGACATGCTTCTGTCCAACTACACCTATGAACATGTGGAGGATGCAACAAGCCATACGGTGAAATATACAGGAAAGATGCCCGAAAATCGTGTTTTTGGCTGGGAGGAGCTTGGACGTTTCCGACCTGATCAGAATATTCTGATGCATTCGGTTATTTACCGCACAAAAATGCTGCGTGACAGCGGTACAAAGCTGCTGCACCATTGTTTCTATGTGGATAATATCTTTGTGTATCAGCCGCTGCCCTATGTGAAAACGCTATACTACATGAATGAGAATTTCTACTGCTATTTCATTGGCAGATCGGATCAGTCCGTTAATGAAGAAGTGTTCATTCGTCAGGTTGATCAGCAGCTGCGTGTCACCTACCACATGCTGAATGTGTGCAATCCGATGCAGCTCAATGCTCCCAAACGTCTGCGCAGCTACATGCTGCACTATCTCTCTATGATGATCCTCATCTGTTCAGTATTTCTGACGCTGAGCAAGACGGAAGAAAACGAGCAGAAGCGCCGCAAGCTCTGGCAGGATATACGGCAGATGGACGAAAAACTCTATCGTCAGCTGCGTTATCGCACGCTCTGCGGGCTTTCGGATATGCCCGTTGTGCGCAAGCGCCAGGTGCTGGGAAATGGTTACAGATTGGCAAGAAAAATCTTCAAGTTTAATTAAATTTGCCCATTTTTCATGTTATTTCAATGAAAAATAAGGAAATGCAGTTCGCATTTTGCATAAATATCAGAAATTGTGGGAAAATAAAATAGAAAAAAGAATGAATCTGTGTTAGCTGCGGCAACCATCGTTGACAAACCTTTGAGAATGTTGTATGATGTTCTTAGAGAGGAAAACAACAATTTGCCGGCAGTAAGACATGGAAACTGCCAACCGTGAAAGGAAGATGAACTATGTCAATGAAATTTGAACCCGAATGGGAAGGCTTTGAGCAGGGGAGATGGAGTCACACTTCCGTCAATGTCCGTGATTTCATTCAGAAGAATTATACCCCCTATGAGGGCGATGACAGCTTCCTCGAAGGACCGACAGAAGCAACCACAAAGCTCTGGGATCAGGTAATGGAGCTGTCCCGTCAGGAGCGTGAAAACGGTGGCGTGCTGGATATGGACACGAAGATCGTTTCCACGATCACGTCCCATGGCCCCGGCTATCTTGATAAGGAGCTGGAGAAGATCGTGGGTTTCCAGACGGACAAGCCGTTTAAGCGTTCACTGCAGCCGTTCGGCGGCATCCGCATGGCACAGACAGCCTGCAAGGCATATGGCTATGAGGTGGACAGCGAGGTTGTTGACATTTTTACAAAATATAGAAAAACACACAATCAGGGCGTTTTTGACGCATACACCCCTGAGATGCGCCTTGCAAGAAAATCTGCGATTCTGACAGGACTTCCCGATGCCTATGGCAGAGGAAGAATCATCGGTGACTACCGCAGAGTTGCACTGTACGGTGTGGATCGCCTGATCGAGGATAAGAAGCACCAGCAGGATACGCATTTTGTCCGCATGACTTCCAAGAATATTCGTCTGCGTGAGGAGCTTTCCGAGCAGATCCGTGCGCTTGGAGAACTCAAGGAGCTCGGACAGATCTACGGCTTTGATATTTCCCGTCCCGCAAAGAATGCGCAGGAAGCGATTCAGTGGCTGTATTTCGGCTATCTGGCAGCGGTTAAGGAACAGAACGGAGCAGCCATGAGCCTTGGCAGAACCTCCACATTCCTGGACATTTATATCCAGCGTGACCTCGACAGAGGACTGATCACGGAGCGTGAGGCGCAGGAAATGATCGACCACTTCATCATGAAGCTGCGTCTTGTGAAATTCGCCCGCACGCCCGAATATAACGCACTGTTCTCCGGTGACCCGACATGGGTGACCGAGTCCATCGCCGGTGTTTCTGTAGACGGCAAGCATTTGGTAACGAAAAATTCCTTCCGTTATCTGAATACCCTGAACAACCTCGGCACAGCTCCTGAGCCGAATATGACGGTTTTGTGGTCTGTTAACCTGCCGCAGAATTTCAAGAAATTCTGCGCAAAAATGTCCATCAAGTCCTCCTCCATTCAGTATGAGAATGACGATTTGATGCGTGTAACTCATGGTGATGACTATGCGATCGCATGCTGCGTATCCTCTATGAGAATCGGTAAGGAAATGCAGTTCTTCGGTGCAAGAGCCAACCTCGCAAAATGCCTGCTCTACGCCATCAACGGCGGTGTGGACGAGGTAATGAAGGTGCAGGTTGGACCGAAATACAGAAAAGTCGAAGGCGATTATCTCGATTATGACGATGTCATGGACAAGTACGACCAGATGATGGAATGGCTTGCCGGACTCTATGTGAATACGCTGAATGTCATTCATTACATGCATGATAAATACAGCTACGAGCGTTTGCAGATGGCGCTGCACGACAGGGATGTCAAGCGTTATTTTGCAACGGGTATTGCGGGATTGTCCGTGGTTGCGGATTCCCTCAGTGCCATCAAGTATGCAAAGGTAAAATGCATCCGTGACGAGCAGGGAATTGTCGTGGATTATGAGGTGGAGGGAGATTTCCCGAAATACGGCAACGACGATGACCGTGTGGATAGCATTGCCGTGGATATTGTCCGCATTTTCATGGATAAGATCCGCAAGCACCACACCTATCGTGACGGTGTGCCGACCATGTCCATCCTGACCATCACATCCAATGTGGTGTACGGCAAAAAGACGGGCAACACGCCCGATGGCAGAAAGCAGGGAGTTCCGCTTGCGCCCGGCGCAAATCCGATGCACGGCAGGGATACGGCAGGTGCGGTTGCATCACTGGCATCCGTTGCAAAGCTTCCGTTCCGCCATGCACAGGATGGCATTTCCAACACCTTCTCCATCATTCCCGATGCACTTGGCAAGAGTACGGTGCTGTTCTCCGGTGAGCTGGATCTGGACGCACTGAAAATGGAGGCAGCCGATGAAGCCGCAGAATAATCCCGATCTCGACGCACAGGCAGAGGAGCTTGCCGCATTGCTGGATGCTCTGGTGGAAAGCGGCAGCGAGCATATCAACCTTGAAGTGGGAGAACGGACAAGGGTGCGGACGGTGAACAGCACCGACTGCTCCGGAAAGCTCGGCGCATGCGCTGTTCCGACATTTCAGGATGAGGATGAAGAAAATTCCGTGAAAAACAATGAGGATGAGGAGGACTGGTAACAGTCCCTCCCGTACACAATCACTGATTACAGGAGGTTTTATTATGGCAAATGACGCACAGATCGACAACCTCGTAGAACTGCTGGATGGCTATGTTGCAAAAGGCGGCCATCATCTGAATGTGAATGTATTTACAAAGGAAACACTGCTGGATGCACAGAAGCATCCGGAGAAGTATCCGCAGCTGACAGTCCGTGTATCCGGTTATGCGGTGAATTTCATCAAGCTGACAAAGGAACAGCAGGATGATGTCATCTCCAGAACCTTCCACGGAAAAATCTGATCACATCCAAAGCCCCTGCGATCGTCAGGGGCTTTGTCATAGAAAGGAGCCGTTATGGAGGGCTATATCCATTCCACAGAGAGCTTTGGCACGGTGGACGGGCCGGGGATTCGTTTTGTGATTTTTTTTCAGGGATGTCCGATGCGTTGTCTGTACTGCCACAATCCGGACAGCTGGAAGCCGAAGCAGGGGCAGATCATGACCACGGATGCGCTTCTGGAAAAATATGATCGCTACAAGGAATTTCTCAAAAGCGGCGGCATCACCGCAACTGGCGGTGAACCGATGCTGCAGATGGAGTTTTTGATTGAGTTGTTTACAAAAGCGAAGGCAAGAAAAATCCATACCTGTCTGGACACATCGGGCTTGTGTTTTACGCCGGAGAATATGGAAAACACCAAACGTCTTGCGGCGGTGACGGATCTGGTGATGCTGGACATCAAGCATATCGACGAGGAAAAACACAGGGCGCTTACGGGGCACAGCAACCGAAATATTCTGGCATTTGCAGAGTTTCTTTCAGAGCATGGCGTTCCGATCTGGATTCGGCATGTGGTGGTTCCCGGCTGGACGGATGATGCGGAAGAACAGCGGAAACTCGGATATTTCATCGGTGGTCTGAAAATGCTGAAAGCACTGGATGTCCTGCCGTATCACGATATGGGAAAATCAAAATACGAGGCACTGGGGATGGAGTACCCCTTGAAGGATGTTCCGCCCCTTCCGACGAAGGAGGCAGAGCGTGCAAGGCTGGAGATCATGAAAGGGATCAAGCAAAGACTGACGGAGCACCGTGCATCCGAGTGATGACAGAGCTTGGGGGCTGCTGCATATCCGCAGCCTAAAATTTTCTTGACAATTTTAGGCTGCAACGTTATAATATAAGTGTATTAATCGGTAATTGTGCAGTGATGCAGCAGAAAGGAATGAAAAAATATGAAACGTGTTACTCTGACGCAGGAGCAGCAGCAGAAAATCAATGAGCTTTCAAAAAACGTTGCAAATAATGGAGATTGTACCCGTACATTCGAAGTGGATCTGACGGAGTTTGTGAATAGTTTGCCGGATAATGCTGTTCTGTTATCATTACTGACTTCAACTGATAAAAACCGGAAATATGTAGGTGTCTACGGGTTGTCCATTTACTACCGCCATCTGATGGAATATGATGATTTGGAACAACTGCTGGATGAGTATGAACCGGAATTTTCAACCTTTCAGAGCATAGGACACCTTCGCACACTGTTTTATCTGGATTCCGAGGAGGAGTATTCTCTCGAAGAAGTACAGGGACATCTTGATAAAGCCTCCAAGGTTGCAAAGCAATACAAGAATATGGCAAAGCAATTGCCCAATATCAATGTTGCGGGATCGCAGCATGCCTTCGCCGATCTGTTTGCGACTTATTGCGAACGCTATGAATCATTGCAGTCAGAAATTGTAGGTAAGTGGTATAAACAAGCACTTTCTGCGGTTGAGGAAGCGATTCGTCTGTCTCCTGAGTATGCGAAATATTACTGCACGAAGGGAAGGATCCTTTCCCAGATGCATGATTACGATACTGCCTTGAATTATGTTCAGAAAGCGATTCGCCTGGAATCGCCCACTGCAAACAAAAATAATTATTCATTACGCATATTGCAGTATCAATCGCATAAAGTAAATATACAGGCACGGTATCAGATCTACGAGCTGAATACCCAGCAAGCCAAAATTAATGAGGACATCAGCCATATGAAGGGAACACTGCTGTCCAACATTGAAATTCTCGGATTCTTTTCCGGAATCATCAGTTTTATCATTGGCAGTCTGACACTTGCGAACGGACAGACCGCAAAGGATGCTGCGGCATTGATTTTGATCCTGCTTGGTGCATTGCTGGTTGTATTTGACTGCTTTGGATTTTTGTTGCATGCGAACAGCAAAAATACGCTGGTCAGGATCATTGTACTGATACTGGGCGTGTCAATTGTAGTAGGAGGCGTCTGCGTTGTTTGGTAATTTTAATTGTTCTACAAGAGCGGGCGGGGAATTTAATGAAGATGCCATTTATTATCACGAGAATCTGCTCATTGTGATGGATGCGGCAACAAGTTTAAATAAACTGCACCTGACACCGGAGGGCAGCGATGGATGCTGGTTATCCAAATATGCAGTCGCAATGCTGGCAAAACGCCTTGAGAACGCTGAAACAACAATATCCGATGCGCTGCATGAGGTTGCACGCGAACTGAAACAACAGCTCGATGCATTCGGCTATTGGAAAAACAGCGATTCGTATCCGAGTGCTTCTATTATGATTGTACGCAGCGTGGATGATAGCGTGGAATTGTTCTCCGTGGGAGATTGCACCGCAATTGTGGAGTTTGCCAATGAACGGCAGGATATGCTGATTCATGATGATGCAGTGACGATGTTGGATAATACTGTCATCGCTTCACTGATCGAAATGCAGCAGCAAAACGGAAAACCGATTGCAGAACTGCTGCCGCAGGTGAAAGAAATGCTTGTTGCGAACCGTAATAAAAGAAATACGGAGGATGGATACTGGGCTTTCGATCCGACGGGTGCTGCCATTGAGCATGGGACGATCCATGTTTTTCCCAAAAATGAGATCAGCGCTGTTGCGTTGATGTCCGATGGCTTTTATTGCATATCGTCGCTAAAGGAATTGCCAGATCCGGCGCAGCTGATGCATGCGCTCAAGCAATATCATGCGGATATGCTGATTGATGAAATCTTTGAAAAGCTGGCGGCGGATTCGCTTTTCAATCAGTATCCGAGGTTCAAATTGAAGGACGATGCAAGCGTCATTTATGCGGAATTGTTCTGAGAATATATTTGACAGTCATCCGGCAATGGAGGGTTTATTTTGAATATCAGTGAAAACATCCAATGGATCGAGAATAGCGCCGAACAGTGGCGGCTGTATACCAATAAGTCCTATACGGCAAGGATTCAGAAGGCGGATCCGAACAAAGTATACAATGTTCCGGATCATCCCGGAGTGGTCTACAACTTCTTCGAGGATGCATATGAAAAGGTTTGCGAAGGAGGATATGTGGTTACGGGTGCAGCAGGTGAAATGTGGCCGATCGGCAGGGGATCCTTAAGAAAGTACGATATTTTGCCTGAAAATATTACCGATGAACCGCAGGATGTGGATACCGTCGAGCTTGATACTGTGTATGCAGCCATCCGGATCCCCCATGATACGGAATTTTCCCTTGAGGCAGATTACGGCGAGAAGGCGCTGCTGCAGGGAAATCGCCCCGGCATTGCGCATGCAGACGGCGACTATATTCTGATTTCTGCAAAGCTCGTTGGGGGGAAGTATGTTCCCGATTTTACTGACAGCGGATATATTGTAAACGGGACAATTTTTGATAAACTGTATAAGCCTTTTTAGGAAAATACTGAGAGCGGAAACCCTCCAAATTGCGATCTTATCGCAGTTTGGAGGGTTATTATCATTAAAAAAATATCATTTAACAAAATTTGTGAAATCCCTTGCATATCATTGCGAAATGTGTTATAATAAAATTTATAGAGCATTTTTTCACTGAGGAGGCGGAACTGCTGGAAACATTGTTGAAGGAACTGCGTTTTGCTGCAGTTTGTACTCTGATATTGGACATTCTTGTCTGGCTATGTTCACTGCTGTTCGTCGGATTCGGCATCGCTGTACCGCTTGGACTTCTGCTCGGAAGTCTGGGGATGCTCTGCAATTTGTATCTGCTCAGCAGAACCATTCGTAATGCTGTATATCACGGAAGGACAAGGGATTTCGGTGGTTACCTTATGCGATGCGGCATTTCCTGCGGTGTGATCGCACTTGGGATGATAGTGGAACAGATCAGTCCGCTGGCGGTGATTTTACCGTTTCTCTATCCGAAACTGATTTTTGGCATCCTTTCAATGCGAAGGGAAAAGAAATAATAGAGAGCAAAGAATACATTATACAAGGAGGTGCGTAAGCCTTGCATATCAGTGATTTTTTTAAGGGCACGACGGAGATCAGTGTCACAGGCCCCAAAATCATTGCATCATTTGAAGTGTTCGGCGTTACCATCAATTTTACGGAGAGTATCCTGCTCAGCTGGATCATCATCGGCGCTGTGACGCTGCTGCTGATGTGGCTGACGAAGGATATGAAAACAAAGAATATTTCCAAACGGCAGGTGCTTGCTGAGTGGGCAGTCCAGACGGTCTACAATCTTGTGGATGATACCATGGGCAAAGGAAACCGTAAATTTGCACCGTATATCGGGGCGCTGTTTACGTTCTCCATTCTCGGAAGCCTGATCAGCCTTTTTGGTCTGCGTTCCGTAACAGCGGATTTCAGCGTGGTGCTCTCGTGGGCGCTTATCACATTCATCTGGGTGCATGCCACAAAGCTGCGCACAAATGGTCTGTGGGGCTATCTCAAGGGCTATGCATCGCCCGTGTTTGTTATGCTGCCGATGAATGTCCTCAGTGAAGTTTCACTGCCGGTGTCCATGAGTATCCGTCATTTCGGCAATATCGCAAGCGGCATGATCATTTCCGGTCTTGTTTATTATGCTCTGACATCCATCACAAAGGCAATCGGCGTGGCGTTTATGACCATCGGTATTCCTGCAGTGCTGTCACTGTATTTCGATTTGTTCGGCAGCTTTATGCAGGCATTTATCTTCATCATGCTGACCATGGTAAATGTGGCGAATGCCGCAGAAGCTGATTGATCAACCGTCAAAAACCGCAATGCGGTTCAATATAATAGTCAAAATTTACTTGGAGGTAATTTATTATGGAAAAAGCAATTGTTCTCGCAGCATCCGCACTTGGTGCAGGTACCGCAATGATCGCAGGTATCGGCCCCGGTATCGGTGAGGGCTACGCAGTAGGTAAGGCATGTGAATCCATCGGCAGACAGCCCGAAAGCTCCGGTGCGGTAACCCGTACCATGTTCATCGGCTGCGCAATCGCAGAGTCCACCGGTATCTACGGCTTCGTAGTAGCACTGCTGCTGATGTTCGCCAACCCCTTCATCGGCAAGCTGTAATCGGGAATTGGAGGAACTGAGATTTGGATTTTTTGTCAATTGATGTCGGCACCATTCTCTTTACCCTGATCAATACCCTGCTGATCTTCCTTGCATTCAAGCACTTCCTGTTCAAGAGAGTCGATGGCATCCTCGAACAGCGTCAGGCGGAGCTTGCCGCAACCTATGCGGCTGCCGATGATGCGCAGAATGCCGCAAATGCGGACAAGGAGCAGTATGCCAAGCTCATGTCGGAAGCCAAGGAAGAAACCGCCCGCATCATCAGCCGTGCCGAAAAGCAGGCACAGGCAAAGGGCGATTCCATCGTTGAAGATGCACGCCGTGAAGCAATGGCTGTTCGTGAAAAGGCGGATCGTGACATTGCCCGTGAAATGGCACAGGCAAAGGGTGAGCTGCAGGGCGAGATTTCCGATCTTGCATTGGAGCTGGCACAAAAAATTATGGAAAAGGAAATTTCCGGTGACGACCACAGCCGTCTGATCGACGAATTTCTTGAAGGAATGGGTGATCAGGCATGACGCAGACCGTAGGTAAGGTGTACGCCGAGGCGCTGTTCCGCCTTTCGCAGGAGGAGCAATGCGAGGAAACGGTGTATGAGGAACTGAATCAGGCAGCAGATATGTTTGCAGAGAACCCTGCGTTTACAGCGTTGCTGTCCGTGCCGAATATCGGAGCGGAAGAACGTGTGGATGTGCTGCGAAAGGTGATCGGCAATGAAGCAGGCATTACGGAGAATTTTCTCTGTCTGCTCGTGGAAAAGCATAGGATCAACCGCATTGCGCAGATCCGTGATGCGTTCAATGCGCTGTATTATGAGGCGTTCTCCATTGCTGAGGTTTTGGTCACATCGGCGCAGCCGCTGACGCAAACGCAGCGCGAGAAGCTGACCGAAAGACTCTCCGCAAAGCTTGCAAAGAAGATCAGACTTGTCGAGTCCGTGGATGCATCCCTGCTCGGCGGTATGGTCGTGCAGTATGGGGATACCAGAATGGATAATTCCCTGCGCACAAGAGTAAAGGACATGTCCGACAATCTGAAAAAAATATAATCACCCCCAAAAGCCCCTTGCTCTGCAGGTGGGATAAAAGGTGTATTTTACGGGACTGCGTCCCGTACCCGCCTCTCTGAAAACAAGTTTTCAGAGATTCCAAATATCACCAGCACATTTTTGTGCGGAAAGGTGTACAACTATGAATTTACGTCCGGATGAAATATCCAGCATTATCAAAGACCAGATAAAAAATTATCAGTCAAAAATCAGCCTCACCGACGTGGGTACAGTAATTACTGTCGGCGACGGCATTGCCAATATTCATGGCTTGGAGCAGTGCATGTCGGGTGAGCTGATCCAGTTTGAAAACGGCACCTACGGCATGGCGCTCAACCTTGAACAGGACAGTGTTGGTGCAGTACTGCTCGGCTCCGATGCTGAAATCAAGGAAGGCTCCACAGTGAAGCGTACAGGAGAGATCATGTCCGTACCCGTGGGCGAAGCACTGCTGGGCAGAGTCGTGAATGCGCTCGGCCAGCCCATTGACGGCGAAGGCCCCATCGAAACCACTGCGACTGCCCCCATTGAAAAGGTGGCATCCGGTGTTATCACCAGAAAATCCGTCCATAAGCCCCTGCAGACCGGCATTAAGGCAATCGACTCGATGATCCCGATCGGCAGAGGACAGCGTGAGCTGATCATCGGCGACCGTCAGACAGGCAAGACTGCCATTGCCCTCGATACCATCATCAACCAGAAGGGCAAGGACATGATCTGTATCTACGTTGCCATCGGTCAGAAGCGTTCGACCGTTGCCAATGTTGCGGAAACCCTCCGCAAGGCAGGTGCGATGGAATATACCATCATCGTGTCCGCAACCGCTTCCGAGCTTGCTCCCCTGCAGTATATCGCACCGTATTCCGGCTGTGCAATGGGTGAGTACTTCCTCGATCAGGGCAAGGACGTGCTTTGCGTGTATGACGACCTGTCCAAGCATGCGGTGGCATACCGTGCGCTTTCCCTGCTGCTCAAGCGTCCTCCGGGACGTGAGGCATATCCGGGTGATGTATTCTATCTGCATTCCCGACTGCTGGAAAGAGCTTGCAGCTACAATGAAAATTACGGCGGCGGAAGCCTGACGGCTCTGCCGATTATCGAAACACAGGCAGGTGACGTTTCTGCCTATATCCCGACCAATGTTATTTCCATTACCGACGGTCAGATCTTCCTGGAAACCGATCTGTTCAATGCGGGCGTTCGTCCTGCCGTGAACCCCGGTATCTCCGTATCCCGTGTAGGTTCAGCGGCACAGATCAAGGCGATGAAGAAGGTTTCAGGTTCGCTGAAACTCTCCTATTCCCAGTACAGAGAGCTGCAGGCGTTCTCCCAGTTTGGCTCCGACCTCGATGCGGATACCAAGAACCGCCTTGCGATGGGCGAGCGTATTGTGGAAGTCCTCAAGCAGGACAGAAATGCTCCCGTTCCCGTAGAGCTGCAGGTATGCATCATCTATGCGGTAACCAAGGGCTATCTGAAAAATGTGGATGTGGATGACATCAAGGATTACGAGGAGCAGATGTTTGCGGATATGCAGGAGAATCACCCTGAAATTCTTGCATCCATCCTTGAAACAAAGGAACTGACTGCGGAAAATGAAGAAGCCTTGAAGGCTGCCCTTCAGACCTTTACGGCGCAGTATACAGCAGCGCACTGATTGGAGTGAAATTATGGCGAATCTCAAGGATATTAAACGCCGCATCCACAGTGTTGAAAGCACCATGCAGATCACCAAAGCCATGGAACTTGTGGCGTCCTCCAAGTTCCGCCATGCAAAGGAGCGTGCGGAGACGGCACAGCCGTTTTTCAATGCAACGTATAAGCTGATGGCGGAAATAGCGGCGGAGGATCCGTACTTCAATTCGAGTTATGTGCACAAACGCACGGAAAATGGAGCAGTTCTGCTGATCGTCATTGCCGGCGACAGAGGGCTTGCAGGTGGTTTCAATTCCAATGTGCTGAAAATCGCACAGGCGAGGATCGATGAGGTAAAGGCGCAGGGTGGAAACCCCATTGTCATGCCCATCGGACAGAAGGCGGTGGATTATTTTGCACGCCGTGATGTCAAGGTGTTAAAAACCTACGATCATATTGCGGAGCATGCGAATATTTATCTTGCCATGGATATGGCGGAGCTTGTACTGAATACCTACAGCCGTCATGAATCCCTGCAGAGTGTGGAGCTGGTGTTTACCAATTATGTATCCCCTCTCGTGCAGGAGGCGGAGCTGATGAATGTCATTCCGCTGTCAAATCTTGCCGGAAGCCATCCGAGAAATTGTGCCGTGGAATATGAGCCTTCCGCAGAGGAGGTTTTTGATCGTCTTGTACCGCAGTATGTGGCAGGGCTGATCTATGGTGCAATTGTGGAATCCTTTGCTTCCGAACAGGCAGCAAGACGCACGGCGATGGAGAATGCAACGGATAATGCAGAGGAAATGATCGACAATCTCTCGCTGCTCTACAACCGTGCAAGACAGTCTGCAATTACGCAGGAGCTGACGGAAATCGTGGGTGGTGCAAATGCAGCGGGTTAAGAAGCAAACCGGTTTGGGGTGTTTGGCACTTGCGCCGGAAACCGCGGAATTGCAATGTGTCTCGCTTCGCAGAGATGCAAGCTATTGATAGAGTTATTCTGAAAGGAGAGGGATGTAGGCATCCCGAACAAGAATTATGCAGAATATAGGAAAAATCGTGCAGATCATCGGTGCAGTCGTGGACGTGCGCTTCCCGAAGGAAAAGCTGCCCCGTCTGCTCAATGCCATTACTGTGGACAATCAGGGCACAAGACTTGTGCTTGAGGTTGCACAGCACATAGGTGATGATATTGTACGCTGTATTGCCATGAGCAGCACCGACGGACTGGTGCGCGGCATGGATGCGCTCGATACGGGCGCACCGATCACCGTTCCCGTGGGACGTGAAACCCTCGGCAGAATGTTCAATCTGCTCGGTGATGCTATTGACGAAAAGCCGGCTCCGGAAACTGCACAGCACTGGGCGATCCATCGTGAAGCCCCCAGCTATGAGGAGCAGACAGCATCCAATGAGGTGCTGGAAACCGGTATCAAGGTTATCGACCTCATTGCCCCCTACCTCAAGGGCGGCAAGATCGGTCTGTTCGGCGGCGCAGGCGTCGGCAAGACCGTACTGATTCAGGAGCTGATCAACAACGTTGCCAACCAGCACGGCGGTATTTCCGTATTTACGGGCGTTGGCGAGAGAACCCGTGAGGGTAATGATCTTTATAATGAAATGACCGAAAGCGGCGTTCTGGAAAAGACCGTCCTTGTTTACGGTCAGATGAATGAACCGCCCGGCGCAAGAATGCGTGTGGGACTGTCGGGACTGACGATGGCGGAATATTTCCGTGACGAGGAAGGGCAGGACGTACTGCTGTTCATCGACAATATCTTCCGTTTCACACAGGCAGGCTCCGAGGTGTCCGCACTTCTGGGACGTATGCCCTCCGCCGTTGGCTACCAGCCGACGCTTGCGACCGAAATGGGTGCGCTGCAGGAGAGAATTACTTCCACCAATAAGGGTTCCATCACTTCCGTTCAGGCAGTTTATGTGCCTGCGGATGACCTGACCGACCCTGCACCTGCCACCACCTTTGCGCATCTGGACGCTACCACAGTTCTGTCCCGTCAGATCGCATCGCTGGGTATCTATCCGGCAGTGGATCCGCTGGAGAGTACATCCAGAATCCTTGCTCCGGAGGTTGTGGGCAAGGAACATTACGAGACTGCAAGAGCCGTGCAGACAATTCTCCAGAGATACACAGAGCTGCAGGACATCATCGCCATCATGGGTATGGAGGAGTTGTCCGAGGAGGATAAGCGCACAGTAATGCGTGCCAGAAAGATTCAGCGTTTCCTGTCCCAGCCGTTCTCCGTTGCGGAGCAGTTCACGGGCATGGAGGGCAAGTATGTGCCGCTGAAGGAAACCATCCGTGGCTTTAAGGAGATCATTGAGGGCAAGCATGACGATCTGCCCGAATCCGCATTCCTGTTCGTCGGCACAATTGACGAGGCAGTGGAAAAAGCAAAGAGCATTCAGGAATAACGGCAGGGGGGAAGTGCAATGAAAACCTTTCTTCTGCAGATCATCACGCCCGATAAAACGCTGTTTGACGGTCAGGCAGTTCAGCTGACTGTTCGAACCACTGAGGGCGATGTAGGCATTCTTGCGGGGCATACTCGTTATGCCGCAATCCTGAAATCCGGTGCGCTGAGCATCAAGCTTGAGAATGGGGAAACTCGTACCGCAGCTGTTGCAGGCGGTGCAGTCAAGGTTTCCGATGAGGCAACCACGGTGATCACAACTGCTGCCGAATGGGCAGAGGACATTGATACCGAGTGGGCAGAGCGTTCCCGTCAGGATGCACTGGCAAAGATGGACGCATACAAAAATGAACCCGATCGCCACCAGCGTGCAAATCTCAAACTCCAGAGAGCACTCAATCGCCTGAGAGTTTCAGGAAATGATCCCAAAGGATTAAATCAGAAATAGACCCAAGCTCCTTGCCGTCCGGCGAGGAGCTTTTAATTGGAGGATTTTATAAAAATGCAGCGCTTTAAAATAACAAAATTATACAAGAATAACGTAATTGTATGGGAAATGAAAAAATGCGGTGAAAATTGAAAAATACTACTTGACAAATTTTATAAAAGAGTGGTATAATAAATGTACCGCACAGCGAGTACAGTTGTATGCCGTGTACGGAATTTTGATTGAGGAGGTTTTTTAACAATGGCGTTAAAGA
>SVNQ01000057.1 GCA_015066865.1 Ruminococcus sp. | reverse complement strand
CATACTGTCTGCGTCTATTGTGACAATGATCTTGCCTTCTGATAGCGTGCGGGCATTTTCAATATGTTTTTTCTGATTTATCAGTCTGTTCGACGCCTATATTATACCACACTTTGCATACTATTGCAACAAAAAACCTCCGATGAAATCATCGGAGGTTTGCTGTCAAGGTGTGACAAAATAGATGTCCTACTTTTCAATTCTAAAACTCACAATAGCAATGATGCTCTGCGAAGCAAGCGTCATGCGGTAAGTCAAGCCTGATCGCGAAAAAAAAGCTCCCGATTACTCGGAAGCTTTCATACGCGTCTGCCCTGTGCGGGCACGCATCTGGTTGGGGTGGAAGGATTTGAACCCTCGAATAACGGAGTCAGAGTCCGCTGCCTTACCGCTTGGCGACACCCCAATATTTATCTGCTGTATCACAGCTTTTATATTATATCACAGTTTGCATTATTTGTCAACCCCTTTTTTAAAATTTTTTCTATCTTTTTTGCACTGGCATTCCAGCCGATCTATATTATTATAAATAGGTATAGGGGGGACGATTTCTGACAAGCACCGCCAAAATTACAAGTAATCGGATGGAAAAGTTTTTGAAAATGTGCAAGTATACAAAAATAGAAAAACTTTCCGCATGGTGCTTGACATTTATTTTTTGTGAGCTATAATAAAGAAGGTTTGTGTCTTGCACAGACCTAATTTACTTCATTTCCGCTTTGATGCGGCGTATGATGAAAGGAGTCTGCAATGATTGCTCAAATTGCTGCCATTGTCATATTTGTGGCAATGTTCATACTGATCATTACGGAAAAAATTGAAAAACATTACGTTACGCTGGGGGCAGGTGTACTCACACTTGTGGTGGTATTTGGCATCTGCATGAAGAATGTCGGCGCTATCTGGGATATTATCAATCTCAAGGCACTTGCTAACCCCGAATTTTGGCGCAGTACCGGTGCCGAATCGGAGTCGGGCGGCGTGGACTGGGCAACCATCCTGTTCCTCGGCGGTATGATGGTTATGGTTGAGGGCATGGCAAGAGTCGGTTTTTTCCGCTGGCTGTGCATGTGCATCGCAAAGCTCGTGCGTTACAAGACCATCCCGATCTTCATCGCATTTATGACCATGTCCTTCATCCTTGCGATGTTTATTGACAGTATCACGGTTATCCTGTTCCTTGCTTCGGTTACGGTGGAACTTGCAAGACTGTTGAAATTCAATCCCGTGCCGATGATCCTTGCGGAGATCTTCTGTGCAAACCTCGGCGGCTCTGCCACCATGTGCGGTGACCCGCCCAATATCATCATCGGTTCAAGCCTGCACTATTCCTTCATGGATTTCGTGATGAATACCGGTGCGATCGCTTTGATCTCCTTTGTATTTGTTATTGCCTATTTCTTTCTGGTTATGCGCAAGGAATTAATTTCCTCCAATGGCGCACCGACAGATTTTTCCAAGCTTCCGTCACCGGAAAGTGCGATCACCGATAAAATCGGATTTGTGATCAACATTTTCATTTTCCTTGCTGCAGTTGTACTTCTGATTACCCATTCCACAACGGGACTGACCGTGGCGTTCATCGGTGTTGCAGTTGCAATTGTTACCATCATCACCTCCGGCAAGCATGTTCTGACCGTCCTGAAGAAGGTGGATTACAAGACGCTTCTGTTCTTCATCGGTCTGTTCATCGTGGTTGGCGGTCTGGAGCATACCGGTGTTCTGGTGGTAATTGCAAACTTCATCAGCAATATCTGCGGAACAAACTTCATCCTCATGGTTGTGATCATTATCTGGCTCTCTGCAATTGCAAGTGCGTTTATTGATAATATTCCCTTTGCTGCAACCATGGTTCCCGTCATCAAGAGTCTTGCGGCAACAACGGGCATTAGCCTTGATACTCTGGCATGGTCGCTTGCTATAGGTACGGATGTCGGCGGCAGCGCAACACCCATCGGCGCATCCGCAAATGTTGTCGGCACTGCAGCAGCTGCTAAGGCAGGCCATCCCATCGGCTGGGGTGAGTACTGTAAGAAAATGGTACCTGCTACGCTGATCGTTCTGGTCATTGCAACCGTATATATCTGTGCGGTGTATTTATAATGAAAGTATCAGGAGGTGAAGACTATGAAAAAACAAATCATCATTGCTGTCAGCCGTGAATACGGTACAAGCGGACACAACATTGCACTGGCACTGGCGAAGAAATTCGATTTTCCGCTGTACAACAGAAACATGCTTGACGAGATCGCAAGCCACAAGGATGTGGATGTAGAGAAGCTGCATAAGTACGATGAGCGTCCGAGAAATCTGTTCATTTCCCGTACCGTGCGCGGCATGTCCAATTCCCCCGAGGAAGTGATTGCCGAATTTCAGTTCGATTATCTCAGGGCAAAGGCGGAAAGCGGAGAATCCTTCGTTGTTGTCGGCCGCTGTGCGGAGTACATCCTGCGTGACTATCCGGGGCTGATCAAGATCTTTGTCCTTGCCGATAAGAAGGATAAACTCAAGCTCGTACAGGAAAAGCGTGGTGTTTCCGAGAAGGAAGCAGCAGCAATTATGTACCGTCATGACAAGAAGCGTAAGGCGTACCATAACTACCACTGTCCGATCAAGTGGGGTGATTCCAGAGGCTACGATATTACCATCAATGCAAGCCGTCTGGGAATCGAAAAAACAGCGGATTATCTGGAAAGCTATGTGCGTATGAGAATGGATGCCCTGAAGTAATATTGCATGTGTCCTCCGGCAGAATTTGCCGGAGGATTTTTTGCAATACAAAGATACAATTGAGTTATGTGCAAAGCAATTGAGCGCCCTTTGTGCAGTGTTATCTTACAATGGTGCGTGCTTCGATACACGCAGAATCATTGGATAGAGAGTTAGATTAAAAAATTTTTTCCATCTGTGCAACAAAATGGCAGCCTGCATGGTATTCTAAGTAAAGGGGGTGAACACAATGCACCGTACCAAACAAGAGCAGGAAGAAACTGAGCAAATTATTCGTCAGTATGCGGACACAGTCTATCGGCTGGCGTATTCGTATGTACGCAATCGCAGCGATGCGGAGGATATTTTTCAGGAAACATTCCTGCGCTATGTCAGGAAAAAACCAAAATTCGAAAGCGAATCCCACTGCAGGGCATGGCTGATTCGGGTGACGGCAAACTGCGCCAAGAATCACCTGAATACCGCATGGAAACGGCATACTGTCTCACTTGAAGAAACGGCAGGCGCAGCACTTCCTGAGGAAGAACGCAGGCTCGATGCAGCTCTGCGAGAGCTGGAACCCCATTACCGTGCCGTGATTCACCTGTATTATTATGAGGGATACCGAACGGAGGAAATTGCCAAAATTCTGAACCGTAAGCCCTCCACTATCCGTTCACAGTTGAAACGAGCAAGGGAACGATTGGGGGAATTAGTAAAGGAGGAGTTGTTATGATGAAAGAAACTTATGTGAAAATGCAGGAACGCATTCACCCTGATGCGGCGTTGATCGCAACAGCAGTGGAAGCTGCTGCAAAGCCAAAACGCAGACCGATTCTGAAATACACAGGAATTGCCGCTGCTGCTGCCTGCGCTGTAGTGGTTGGGAGTATCCCCGTGCTTGCAGCGAATGTACCGGCGTTTTATGATGCGCTGTACAAGTTTTCTCCGGCAACTGCACAGTTTTTTACTCCTGTTCAGATGTCCTGCGAGAGTAATGGCATAGAACTTGCTGTTGAAGCAATACACTATCGGGCAGGTGAAAACGGTCAGATGATCGCAGACATCTATCTGACCATGACGGATCTGACAGGGGACAGGCTGAATATAGGAACGGAGCTGAGCGGAAATTTTGTCTTTTGCTCTGCGGATCATGACGGAGCATCTCCTGCACATTACCATTATCGTAATCTGGAGTATGATCCCGAAACAAAAACGCTGAGGGTTCTGATTGAATATACATTCCATCATAAGCAGGGGGCACCGGCGTACGGCGAGAAGGTCACTTTTTGTATGTGGGAGCTGGAAAGCGGACGAGAGAAAACCGAGGGCTATATAGATGCTGTCGATCTGTCCGAAGTAAAGCTTGAGAATGCGGTCTGGGAACATGAAGAACTGCGAATCAAGACATATGGGCAAATGGGTACGCAGAGTGCGATGCAAATGACGGAGGAGAATGCGAAGCTGATCCGCCCGACCATGGATATTCCGATTGAGCAGGATATAAGCTTCACGAGCGTTGGGTATCTGGACGGTCAGCTGCATGTGCAGACGCATGTCAAAGATACAAGTCTGGGTCAGCAGGCGCAGATCTTCCTCGTGCGGCCGGACGGCAAAAAGGACAACGGATGGGGCGTTGTAAGCGGCACAACGGATACCGGTGATGAAGAACAGTACATCTACACAGATAACATCTTTAATATTTCCGAGAATGATCTGCGTGATTGCCGTCTTTATGGCATCTTCTACAGATACAATGCCATTGTGAAGGGAAGGTGGAACGTAACATTCATACTTCCGGAAGAAACGGAATGACGATTTTTGAATGTTTACAAAAAATTCATATTTCAACTCCAAGATTTTCCTCCTTTGATTGTTATAATAATAGTAGTACATATGAACTGCAAAATCCAAATCTATTTAAAGGAGAGATCACCATGAAAAAACACAGAAAACTATTCGCCGCATTCACCGCCGCGATGCTTGCCGTGTCGGCAAGCGGCATTTCCGCAGCAGCAACAACGCCTCCTGCATTTTTCCACCATTCCTATGAAACCGCAGAGGAAATGGCGGATGCATTGCATACGACATTCACACCGGAACTGATAGAAGAAATTGATAATCGGTATTATTATGAGAATGAGGGCGGATTTGAAAAAGCACTTGCCCTCTGGCAGGAGAACGGCGTGCCTGTTCCGTGCATCAAGGGAGAGCCAATGGCATCTCTGGACGAAACAGCGCAGTTCAGCTTCTTTGTGTCGGATCTGTTTGAGATGCCTGCGCTCTATTACAACCCTGAAGCAGAGGGATATTCCCATATTGTGATGCAGTACCTCGACGATGAGCAGGTGGCACTTGCACAGGAAGATGGAATCAATGCGCTGATGCATTCATTTGTTTACGATCCGCAGGAAGGCGTGGAATACCCCAGTTACGAAGAAAGGGAAGAGCTCACGCTGAATGTAAACGGCACAGAAACACCTGCCATTGTCGGCAGAGAGCTTGACGATGAGAGAAGCTTCTGCCACTTTGTCTATGACAATCTCCTGATCATGGCGGCATGCGTTGTCGATTCGGACCAGAGTCCGGATGATTTCTTCAGATGGATGTCTTTTGAGAAGATAGGGGGAGAGTTCCCGTCAAGTGAGGAGGAAGATCTTCTGCCAAGCGATGAGGTCATCGAAGAGGATCCGCAAACCGGTGATGTCAACGGAAACGGGGAAGTGGATATTCTTGACGTTGTAATTCTGAACAAGGCACTGCTTGGTGCGGAAAAATTGACGAAAGCTGCTGAAAAGCTCGTGGATGTTGACGGTGACGGCAAACCCACAGCTGCGGACAGCCTGCTGATCATGAAATATCTCGTTAAGCTGATCCCGTCGCTTGACGCTGAAGAATTAGCACCGGCAGACAAGGAAACCGCAGAAATACGCATTGACAATACGAAGGCAATTACCGATGCCGGCTGGGATGCAGTGCGCAGTGATGCAGCTTCCTATGTGATCAAATCCGCCAAACAGCTCGAAACCGAATTGCAGCCGCTGTTCGGTGATGCGGTGACACGTTCACTGAAGAAAACCTACGGCGAGAAGTTCTTTGAGGAAAACATTCTCCTATTCAAGCTCCTTCCGCTTTCCGGCAAAGAAAAGGTGACCGTTGCGGAAAATGATGTGACAAAGAAAAACGGAAAGCTGAATGTCGGCTATACCTATTCCAAGAGCGAAGATGAAATGTACGGTGCTGCCCTTGTGCAGATTGCAGTGCCAAGAGATGCATACAACGCAGAAGAGGTTGTCTGGACGGAAAAGGATGTACAGCCCGTCAGCATTACGCTGGAAACTGATTCTGTCTACGCCTATTCCCAGGAACGCACGCACGATGAAGCAATGATCCGTTCAACGCAGGAGCTGAAGGATTTCCTGAGCCAGGCACTCAATGAAAACGGCGTTGCAGTCTATGAAAAGAAATATCCTGAGAAATTCTTTGAGAATAATACGCTGTATATGAAGCTTGCATGGGGACACGCTCCCGGCTATGAGTGCGATGGCGTTGCAATGAAGAAGGGTGACACAATCACTGTCAACGCATGGAAGACCATGAGTTACGAATGCATAGAACAGATTCTTCATACGGCAGTTCTGGATAAGAAGGATGCACAGGATGCACAAGTTGTATTAAGAAAGCTCAATGATGATGCTGAAGAGCTGCATGGCGAGTTCAACAGGTACATGGGCTACTACCCCGGAATATATGTAAATACGTATAGCTTTAATGATGAATACGAAATGGAAATCGGCTGGCTCTTAAATGGTGTGGACTGCATATATGTGACAGAAAAAGCGATCACGGTGCCGATGAAAGACAGCTACATGCCGTTTGAGGGTGGATGTGAATACGTTGATAACGAGGAAGGCTACGGATCTTGCATCGGTAAAACGTTTGAGATCCATTGGTTGTATGATGAAATAGTCGTTAAATATAAGACAGCAGAGGATTCTGCCGAAATGAAAACGGTAAAACTGAACTATCCCGGGAATTGATCTGCATAATATGCCGCCGTGCCCGATCAGGGTGCGGCGGTTTATCCATTGTGCATAAAACAAAAGCGAAAAAGGGAGCTTTCTTCTACTTGACAAAAAGAAAAAAGCATGCTATAATAATAAAGCTGTCGAACGGAAGCGAACGGAAGTAACGGAAGAGAAGGGAGACGGCGAAAGAAAAGTGTATTACATCGAGGAAAAACTTTTTGAAAAAGAAATGAAAAAAGTACTTGACAAAGAGTGAGAGATGTGATATAATAAAGGAGTTGCTTCGGAGAAGGAAACGAGCTAAGGAGCAACGGAACTTGCATCTTGAAAACTGAACAATGCGAAAGAAAAACTGGAACCCTAAGATTCCTGTTCTGGCAAG
>SVNQ01000009.1 GCA_015066865.1 Ruminococcus sp. | reverse complement strand
CAGATTTTCCTCACTGTACTCGATTTCCTTGGAATAATTCTTGGCAATTTCTGCACATTCTAAAAGGGAAAGTGAGCCATATTCCAGCCAGCGGTCAATGAACAGACAGCCGATGACGGCAGCACTTACCGCAGAGAGCTTGACACGGGAGAGGTATTCCCCGTCAAACGTTCCCTTGAGGAAATAACGCCAGATGAAATATGCCGCAACATTCCGCAGGTACGCAGATACCTGCGGATTTTCTGTTGCAAAACGTTCTCTGTTTGCACAGATCACCTCAAAACGCTCGGATACTTTGCGAAGTTTTCCATGCCAGTTGCTGTCAATTGCCTCCAGCGTCTGCATAAATTCCAGAATTTCGGGAATATCGCCCGCTTCAGCCGGAATCTCGGCTATCTCCTTTGGAAGTTCAAAAATCCCATTATCCGTGCGTTCCTGCATGATCTGCGCAAAATCCAGCATTCTGCAGATACGTTCACTCACAGAAACAGACTGATTCTGCAGGATACGGAAGATCTCATTCCTTGCACTTGTCAGACAAATATACAGCTCCTCGTCAAAATCCGCACAATCCTCACAGGGGATTTCTGTTTCCACGATCTTGAAGGGATCGTTCGCGTCCAGAATGATGCGTGCCGCTTCTTCACAGCAAAGCCCCAGACCGCCTTCCTTGACATCCCCGAACCATTCGTAGAAACGTGGATGATCACTGCAGATCTGACAGAGAGCATCCTTCCCATACCGCAGTATCATCTCGCAGAGATTCTGCTCGTTCAGAAATGGGCAGCGCTCCTGCGCATCGAGAATAAACTGTGTCGTTTCTCCGAATTGAATATGGGAACGCAGCTCCTCCCCTTCCTGTCCCGGAATGGCATTGAGTTTTTCAACGGTATCCTTGTCAATGACAATTTCCCATCCGATACAGCAGCTGTCCTTGCACGATCCGGCAATACAGGCAAATTCATAATAATATGACGGTACTCTGAAAACCATGGTATTCCTCCCAAAAAACTAAGGGATAAATCTTGACGATTTATCCCTTGAATTGTCAATAATCACCGCTTCATCAGCGATTCCGCATTGAATTTGCAGGTCAGCAGAATGCCCACTGCCAGCATGATGGAGCCGGCACCAATGACAGCACTTGTTCCTGCAATGCGCAGATAACGTCTGCGGCGGAGCTTCTTGGAAAGCTCCTCGTACAGCCTTGCCTGCGTCCCCGACATGCTGCTCGCTGCAATCGGGCTGCACACTGCCATTTCCGCTTTTTGTGCGGCAATATACTCACGATAATATTTTCTGCATTCCGGACAGCCCTTCAAATGCTCTCGAATTGACTCCGCACTCTCTCTGCTGACAATTTTCTCCTGATATAACTCGACAAGATCCCTTACAATCTCACACGTCATGTTCATTCTGAATCGCCTCCAACATCAATTTCTTTGCCCGATGATAAATTACCCTTGCGGAGTTTTCACTGATATGCAGTGCTTTTCCGATTTGCGCAAAGCTCATATCCGCATATACTCTGAGGATCGTAACATCACGGTATTTTTCCGGAAGAACGCTGAGCGCCCTTCGGGTACTTTCCAATTGCAGCTGCCTTTCTACTGCTTCCTCCAGCCTTTCTGATTGTTCGCCATAATAAATATCCGCAATCTGTTCCGTACTGATGGAATCAATGTGATATTTATTCTTGCGCAGATACCGATAATAGGTATGCTTTGCAATTGACGCAAGCCAGGTGAATACATCACTGTCACCACGGAATCTGTGGAACGAAACAAATGCCTGATAAAAGGTTTCCTGTGTCAGTTCTTCCGCTAAGTCACGCTGCTCGGTCAGCTTGTACAGAAATGCAAAGATTCGGGAAAAGTATTCTTTATATAAGGCTTCAAATTCACGGTTCATGAATACACCCTCTCCCTCTGTTAAAAGTTAGTATCATTTTTCTGAAAAATGTTACATATAAAAAATTGGAATCCTTCACAAAATCGAACGAGAAAATTTGTGCAATATTTTTGTAACGAAATTCCTTTACTGTGTTACTAATTATCGGAACACTTGCGCAAGGAAATTTTGAACGCCATGAGGCGTTGAAAACCATCAGGAGGAAACAAAATGAGTTTCAAAATCATTGGCACGGGTATGTATGTCCCGTCTAACGTCGTAACAAACGATGATCTGGCAAAGATCGTGGAAACCAACGATGAATGGATTACCAAAAGAGTCGGCATTAAGGAACGCCGTATTTCCGAAACGGAATTTGCATCCGATATGGGATATGAAGCGGCAAAGGCGGCGCTGGATAACTGCGGCTGCAAGGCAGAGGACATTGACCTGATTCTGGCAGCAACTGTCAGCGGTGAAACTGTTTCCCCATCCATGGCATGCATGATCCAGAACAAGCTCGGCGCAACCTGCCCCGCACTCGAAATCAATGCTGCTTGTTCAGCATTCATTTTCCTGCTGGAAACAGCGGCAGCATACTTTGCACTGAGAAACTACAAGAAGATTCTGGTGGTTGGCTGCGAACGCATCAGCGGTATTCTCGACTGGTCCGACCGCGGTACCTGCGTCATTTTCGGTGACGGTGCCGGTGCAGCAGTACTGGAAAAGGGCTGCGGCTACCTTGATGCTGTGTACAATGTCAAGGGCGGCGATGATGTCATCAAGATTCCTCATAGTCTTGGCTGTTCACCGTTCTTCAAGCGTGAGCAGGATTCTCCCTACATCCACATGCAGGGACAGGAAACCTTCCAATATGCGGTGACTGCACTCTGTGAAGATGTCAATACACTCCTTGAGCGCAACGGTCTGACAATGGAGGACATTGCTTATGTCATTCCGCATCAGGCAAACAAGCGCATTGTGGATTTCGCACGCAAGAGACTGCGCATGCCGGAGGAAAAGATGGTTGTCAACATCGAAAAGTACGGCAACACCTCCAGCGCATCCATCCCGATCGCTCTTGACGAGCTTGCAAGAAACGGAAAGCTCAACAGAGGCGACAAGATCATTCTCTGTGCATTCGGCGGCGGTCTTGCAGACGCTGCATGCCTGATTGAATGGTAATTCGATTATGGTGAATACCGGAAGAATCCGGTTCACATACACAAGCACTCTGAACTGTAAACAGGACAGAGCCTGACTACATTATATCATAAAAAAGGAGTAAAAACAATGGTACAGGAAAAAATTATTGCAATGCTGGCAGAAGCAACCGACACAGACGCAGCTGAGATCACTGCAGACACCAAGTTTGCTGATCTGGGCATTGATTCTCTGGACATGACAGAGATGGCAATGGATCTGGAAGATGAGTTCGGTATCACACTGGAAATGTCTCCTGAACTGAGCACTGTCGGCAAGCTGACTGAGGCTGTAGAGAAGCTTGTAGAGGCTTAAGATGATGCAGTCGCCGATTTGTGAAATTCTCGGCATTCAGTACCCTGTATTTCAGGGCGGCATGGCATGGATCGCTGACGGCAAACTTGCCGCAGCGGTTTCCAATGCCGGCGGTCTCGGAATTATCTCCGCTATGAATGCAAACGCAGAATATTTGAGAGAACAGATTAAAATTGCAAAGGGTCTTACCGATAAGCCCTTTGGTGTAAATATAATGCTCATGAGTCCCTTTGCGGATGAGTGCGCACAGGTTTGCGCAGATGAAAAGCCCGCAGTCGTAACAACGGGTGCAGGCAGCGCAGTGAAATATATGCCCATGTGGAATGAGGCAGGGATCAAGGTCATCCCCGTTGTCGCATCCTGCACCATGGCAAAGCAGGCAGAGCGTGCAGGCGCATTTGCCGTAATCGCAGAAGGTCAGGAATCCGGTGGTCACATCGGTGATCTGACAACCATGGCACTCGTGCCGCAGGTGGTGGATGCCGTGAGCATTCCCGTTCTGGCGGCAGGCGGCATCGCTGACGGCAGAGGTATTGCAGCAGCAATTATGCTGGGTGCATGCGGCGTGCAGATGGGAACACGCTTCCTCGTTGCAAAGGAATGCGGCGTGCATCAGAACTATAAAGACATGGTGCTTGGCGCAAAGGATATTTCCACACAGGTAACCGGCAGACGCTTTGGCGGAAATACCTGCCGTGGTATCAAGAACAATTTCACCCGTAACTTCGTCAAGGAAGAATATGCTCCCGAGGCAACTGCAGAAAGCGTTGCAATGCTCGGTGCCGGCGCACTGCGCATGGCTGCTGTTGAGGGTGATGTCAAGCAGGGATCCGTTCTTGCAGGACAGATCTCCGGTTTGGTCAAAAAGGAACAGACCTGCGAGGAGATCATCACCGAAATCATGCAGGAGGCAGAAAACTGCCTGAAAGGAGCTGCAGCATGGGTAAAATAGCATTTGTATTTTCCGGACAGGGCGCACAGCATGTGGGCATGGGTCAGGATTTCTATGAGTCCGTTGCATCGGTCAAGGCACTCTATGAAGCTGCGGAGCAGATGAGAAACGGTACACTGGAGCAGTGCTTCACAGGTGACGGCACTGCGCTCAAGCAGACAGAAAACACACAGCCCTGCCTGTATCTTGCGGACATTGCAGCAGCAATGGCACTGCGTGAGAACGGCATCGTTCCCGATGCTGTGGCTGGCTTCTCTCTGGGCGAAATTCCGGCACTTGCCTTTGCAGGTGCATACAGCCCTGAAAACGGCTTTGCAATTGCTGCAAAGCGTGGCGCATGTATGGCGGCAGCATCCGATGCGGATATTGCATCCATGGCTGCAATCGTCAGAATCCCCAGCGAACAGGCTGAGGAGCTTGCATCCAAGTATGACAAGGTGTATCCAGTGAACTATAATTCCCCGATGCAACTGGTGGTTTCCGGTGACAAGGAGCAGCTTGCGGCACTCAGTGCAGATGTCAAGGCTGTGAAGGGCAGAGCAGTTCCGCTTGCAGTAAGCGGCGCATTCCACTCTCCGTACATGACACCTGCTGTTGCACCGTTTGCAGAAGCACTGGCAGATTTTGAAGTAAAGCTTCCGGAAATTCCGGTGTATTCCAATTACACCTCCAAGCCCTATGAGGGAGATCCCAAGGCTCTGATGTGCAGTCAGATCAACAATCCCGTAAAGTGGACACAGCTCATCCGCAATATGGCGGCAGAGGGCTTTGATACATTCATTGAGTGCGGTGCAGGCAATACCCTGCAGAAGCTTATTTCCCAGATCCTTCCCGAAGCAAAATGCTACTGCGTGGAAAACGCACAGGGACTTGCGGAAACACTTGAAGCACTCGGCAATTAATATTAGATTTATCAAGAGAGGAATGAACAGTTATGCTGAAGGGTAAAGTCGCCGTTGTGACCGGCGGTTCACAGGGAATCGGTAAGGAAATCTGCAGAAAATTTGCAGAAAATGGTGCGGATATTGCCATCGTTGACGTATGTGCGCCGGAAAAGGCACAGGCTGCAGCGGATGAAATCGCAGCATTGGGTGTGACCGTCAGAACCTATCAGTGCAATGTGGCTGACAGTGCAGCTGTTGCAGAGATCTGTCAGGCAATCCTGAAGGATTTCGGCGGCGTGGACATTCTTGTCAACAATGCCGGCATTACAAGGGATAACCTGATCCTGCGCATGTCCGAGGCTGATTTCGACGCAGTTGTGGACGTCAACCTCAAGGGCGCATTCTACATGACAAAGAATTTCTACCGTCAGATGATGAAGAAGAAGTACGGAAAGATCATCAACATCAGCTCCGTATCCGGTCTGTTCGGCAATGCGGGGCAGGCAAACTATTCCGCATCCAAGGCTGGCATCATCGGTCTGACAAAGTCCACTGCAAAGGAGCTTGCAGCAAGGGGTATCTGCTGCAATGCCATTGCACCGGGCTTCATTATGACAAGTATGACAACAAGCTTTCAGGAAAACGAGGAACTGCGCAAGGCAATTCCTGCAAACCGTTTCGGTAAACCCGAGGAGGTTGCGGGTCTGGCACTGTTCCTGGCATCTCCTGCGTCCGATTACATTACGGGCGAAGTGATCCGCATTGACGGCGGAATGGCAATGTAGGAGGAATGAACAAATGAGAAGAGTAGTAATCACCGGCATGGGTGCAGTGACTCCCATCGGCAACAATGTTGCGGATTTTAAGGAGGCTCTGTTTGCCGGCAAGAACGGCATTGACAGGGTAACCCGTTTCGATGTTTCCGAATCCAAATACACCATGGCAGGCGAGGTCAAGGGCTTTGATGCAGTTGCATTGCTGGGCAAGCAGACCGCAAGAAAAACCGACCTTTTCACACAGTATGCAATGGTTGCTGCCAATGAGGCAATGGCACAGAGCGGCATTCAGGGCACTGTGGAAAATGACCGTCTGGGCGTGTGCTTCGGCAGCGGCGTGGGCGGCATTGAGACACTCTGCGGTGAGCATGTGAACCTGCTGGAAAAAGGCGTAAGAAGAGTTTCACCCCAATTCGTACCGAAGATGATTTACAATATTGCAGCCGGCAATCTGGCAATTATGTTCAAGGCAAATGGTCCGTGCACTGCGGTTTCCACTGCATGTGCAACCGGTACCACCGCAATCGGTGAGGGCTACCGCACCATTCTGCACGGCTATGCCGATGCCATGATCTGCGGCGGCGCAGAGGCTGCCATCAATGCGCTTTGCATGGCGGGCTTCGGTAATTGTCAGGCGTTGACTTCTTCTGACAATAAGGATGAAGCATGCATGCCGTTTGATAAGAGAAGAAACGGCTTTGTTATGGCAGAAGGCGCCGGCGTCCTGATTCTGGAGGAATATGAGCATGCTGTTTCCCGTGGCGCAGCCATTCTCGCAGAAATCTGCGGTTATGGCTCTACATGCGATGCACACCATGTTACCGCTCCCGATCCGGAGGCAACCTATACAGCCAAGGCATTCCGTGATGCTTACGCAGAATGCGGCGTAGCACCGGAGAAAATTTATGTGAATGCACACGGCACAAGCACCCCCCTCAACGACAAGACAGAAACCGCTGCCATGAAGAAGGCATTCGGTGAGGATTTTGCAAAGAAGCTGCACGTCAGCTCCACAAAATCCATGACCGGTCATATGCTTGGCGCAACAGGCGCAGTTGAAGCAATTGCAGCGATTCTCGCACTGAATGAGGATACCGTACCTCCCACGATCAACTATAAGGAAGCTGATCCGGAGTGCGATCTGAATTATACCCCCAATGTTGCTGTCAAGACGGAGCTGGAGCTTGCTTTGTCCTCCAATCTGGGCTTTGGCGGTCATAATGCAGTCATCGCTTTCAAAAAGGTGTAAGGAGGAAAAGCCAGATGCGCAGAGAAGAAATTATGCAGATCCTGCCCCATCGTGATAACATGCTCTTGCTTGATGAAGCAGAGGCTGTGGACGGTAAGGCGCACGGTAAACTCCATATCACCGGCAGCGAGTTTTTCCTTCAGGGACATTTTCCCGGAAATCCCGTTGTTCCCGGTGTCATTCTGTGTGAAATCCTCGCACAGTCCGCATGTGTGCTGCTTGCAGATCAGTGCAAGGGCTGCACACCGTATTTCACAGGTCTTGACAAGGTGAAATTCAGAAATCCCGTCAAGCCCGGAGATACATTTGAAACCGAATGTGAAATCACCAGATCCAAGGGCGCATTTTATTTCTGCACTGGAAAGGGTTATGTAAACGGTAAGCTTGCCGTTTCTGCTGATTTTTCTTTTGCAATTGTAGCGCCGACAACGGAGGCGTAATATGAGTTTTATTCAGGATTTTCTGCACGGTAAGCTAAGTCAGACCGAAGTGCAGACAGTAACCTGCAAAAAGTGCAGCAAAGAAGAAACTGCATATGATCTGCAGAAGAACAGCTACATCTGTTCCTCCTGCGGTTTTCATTACCGCATTGGTGCAAGGGATCGTGTCAAACTTCTGTTTGACAAGAACAGCTTCCACGAGCTGTTCACGGGGCTGACAAGCAAGGATTTTCTCCACTTTCCGAGCTACCAGCAGAAACTTGACAAGGCAATGGAATCCACCGGTGAGGATGACGCTGTCATCTGCGGTATTGCTACCATTGCAGGGATCCGCTTTGCAGCATTTGTCATGGAACCTAAGTTCATCATGGCAAGCATGGGCTCGGTTGTAGGTGAGAAGATCACACGTTTGTTTGAATATGCAACTGAGCATAGGCTCCCTGTTATCGGATTTACGGCATCGGGCGGCGCCAGAATGCAGGAGGGCGTGATCTCCCTGATGCAGATGGCAAAGGTAAGTGCTGCTGTGAAGGTGCACAGCAATGCGGGGCTTCTGTATGTAACGGTTCTGACCGATCCCACAACGGGTGGCGTAACCGCAAGCTTCGCTATGCAGGGTGACATCATTCTTGCAGAGCCGGGCGCACTGGTAGGATTTGCCGGCAGACGTGTTGTAGAGCAGACCACCAAGAGCAAGCTTCCGGATAATTTCCAGAGTGCGGAGTTTTTGCTGGATCATGGCTTTGTTGATGCCATCATCCCCAGAAACGAACTGCGTGATACGCTTGCAGAAATTCTGCATATTCATAAAAAATAAGGAGGCGAGCCGTTATGGATTCCTATGAAAAGCTGAAAACTGCCAGACAGAACGGCAGACCTACGGGTGGAGCATATGTGAAGGAAATCTTTGAATTTCCTCTTGAATTTCACGGCGATCGCCGTTTTGGTGAAGATCTCGCCATCATGGCAGGCATTGCCTACATCGGCAAGCGCCCTGTAACCTTTATTGCAATGGAAAAAGGTACGGATCTGCAAAGCCGTATCGCACGCAATTTCGGCTGTCCGAAGCCTGAGGGCTATCGTAAGGCACTGCGTCTGATGAAGCAGGCTGAGAAGTTCCACCGTCCCGTGATCTGTTTCGTGGATACGCTCGGTGCCTACTGCGGCGCGGACGCTGAAGAACGTGGTCAGGGTCAGGCGATTGCAGAAAACATTATGGAAATGCTGGGACTGAGAACCCCCGTCATTTCCGTTGTCATCGGTGAGGGCGGCAGCGGCGGCGCACTGGCACTGGCTTCCGCCGATAGAGTGCTGATCCTTGAAAATGCTGTTTATTCCGTAATTTCCCCCGAAGGCTGTGCAAGCATCCTTTGGAAAGATTCCGGCAGAGTGGCAGATGCTGCGGATTGTCTGCATATCACAGCCGAAGATATGAAGGAATTTGGCGTTGCTGAAGAAATCATTCCTGAGGACTTTGAACACTTCCCGAAAATGTGCAAGAATCTCAAGCATGCGCTTATTCGGGAAATGGACGCTCTTTGCGCACTGTCCGAGGAAGATCTGCTTGCGCAGAGATACCAAAGATTCCGCAAATTCGGCGTTTTTCATGACAATAACGTATAATATATTGCAATGGATTCCTCCGCACAGGAGGAATCCTTCAATGGAATTTCACCGCTTTTACGCTTTCAATAGAAAAAGCGAATGCAAATGAATCGCAAACGGAGGTTTAAGCAATGGAAGCAATGTATCAGAAATTCAGTCAGGCTAAGTTTGACGAAAGCGGACAGATCACAGGATTTTCATTGGATTATCCAAATAATTTCAATTTTGCCTATGATGTTGTGGATGCAATTGCAGAAGAAACACCGGAAAAGCGCGCACTTGTCTGGTGTGATGATGCGGGAAACGAGAGAACTTTGACATTCGGCGAAATCAGCCGTCTATCTTCACAGACTGCGAACTACCTGACAAAACAAGGCATTCGCAAAGGCGACCGTGTAATGCTCATGCTCAAACGGCATTTTGAATATTGGTATGTACTGATCGCTTTGCATAAAATCGGTGCTGTGGCAATTCCGGCAAGCCATATGCTAACCACCGGTGATATTATCTATCGCTCCAATATTGCAGATATTCGCACGATTGTCTGTGCGGATGATGAGGAACTCTGCAACAAGATTCTGGATGCCTCAAAGCAGTCACCGGGTCTGACAAATCTTTTCACTGTGCGGCGCAATCACGGAGGATTCCGTACGCTGGACGAGCTGATTGCGAAGGAATCCGCTGTATTTGAGAGATTGGATACCAAGGTGAACGAGGCTCTGGTTCTATACTTTACTTCCGGTACAACGGGATACCCTAAGGCAGTCATCCACAACCACGCCTATCCCCTGGCGCATATTGTGACAGCGGTATACTGGCATTGTGTGAAGAATGACGGACTGCATCTGACGGTTGCAGACACAGGTTGGGCAAAGGCATCATGGGGCAAAATTTACGGACAGTGGCTCGGTGGTAGTGCCATTATGGCGTATGATTATGATCGCTTTGACGCCTCAAAACTGATGGATGTACTGGAAAAGCACAAGGTCACTACATTTTGCGCACCTCCAACGCTCTATCGCTTGATGGCTAAAACCGGCATCCGTAAGGAAGCTTTTGCGAGCGTGTGCCATGTTTCCACTGCCGGCGAAGCACTGCAGGAGGAGATCATCCGACTGTTCCATGACTGCACGGGACTGGAGATCATGGAGGGTTACGGACAGACTGAAACAACACTGCTCATTGCGAATTTTGCAGGCGGCAAGCCAAAAAGAGGTTCTATGGGAAAGCCGTCTCCACTGTACAACATTCGGCTTATGGATGCGGATGGAAATGAAGTTCCCGATGGTGAAACCGGCGAAATCGTTATTGATGCAAGGGATCGGATCCCCGAGGGACTATGCCTTGGATATGAGAACAATGACGAGGTCAATGCACGCTGCTGGAAGGATGGTGTATTTCACACGGGTGACATCGCCTATCGTGACGAGGACGGCTATTTCTTCTATGTGAGCCGTCTGGACGATGTGATCAAATCAAGCGGATACAGAATCGGACCGTTTGAAGTGGAAAGCACGCTGATCCAGCATCACGCTGTTGTTGAATGTGCTGTAACGGGTGTTCCGGATGCTGAAAGAGGCAATCTGATCAAGGCAACCGTAGTTCTGCAGGCAGGCGTAGATCCTTCCGACGAACTTGCAAAGGAACTGCAGGAATTTGTAAAAGAACGTACTGCACCCTACAAGCGTCCGAGAATCGTGGAATTTGTTGAGGAACTTCCCAAGACCATCAGCGGAAAGATCCGTTATAATGTCATCCGTGACAGGGATGCGAAGAAATAAATTTCCCACAAGCAAAAATATAATCGCCCTTCATCGGTTGATGAAGGGCGAACTTTTATGCTGTTTTTATACTGCTTTCATAGCCGCAGGCAGGCGGCATATGGGAATGCATGAGACTGTCATTCCACAACAAAGCAGGACTGCATTTCGCAGTCCTGCTTTGTTTTATCTTGTGAAATAATGATTACTTAGTAACAGGAAGCTTGTCGAGCAGCTTAACGATGTACTTCAGGATGTTCAGAGAGTCATCAGCAGCAGGCTTGCCGTCGTTGTTAACGTCAGCATTTGCCTTGCCCTGTGCTGTCAGCTCGCCTGCACCCAGCAGGTTTCTGTTCAGAACGATGATGTCCAGAATGTCAACCGTACCATTGCAGTCAGCGTCACCATACAGCTTTGCATCAACACTGGGTTCTGTAGTATCGGGCTCAGTACCGCCTGTCGGACCGGGCTTAATATCCGGATACAGTTCAGCCATAGTACCCAGAGCCATCATAGCGTCGCCCATATGCCAGAATCTGTGATACTTAAGATCTACAGCACCAACATTCTTGAAGCCTTCCAGTTCCTTCTTACCCTCCTCAGAGGATGCAGAGTTGAAACCGCTCCACTCAGCACCGGCAGCTACGTCCTTCTCATAAGCAGCCTTCAGCTTCTGAACGAGATCCAGAGCTTCCTGGGAAGTCTTAACACCCTTGCAGTTGCCAGCATCTTCGTACATAGAACGCAGACTCAGGAAGGTTGCGCCGTTTTCAATTGGATCATTGTTAGGCATCTTACCGGTGTAAGAAGACGGAACGTGAACGGGCTGGCAGAAGAATCTTGCCAGAGAACCGTTGTGGTCATTTCTTGTCAGACCGATGTCGTCACGGCTCTGTTCCCACAGACGATCCATCAGGTTCTTAGCGAGGTACAGACATGCACCCGGCAGCTCTGCGTCGCCGCCCTTGATAGCAGTACCGCCGCTGCTCTTTACTTCGTCAACGATGCCAGCCTTAGCTGTAGCACCGATGCAGTCATATTCCTTTTCGAGAGCATCAGCTGTAACACCCTTTGCCTTAGCATAGTAAAGCAGAGTATTTGCCAGAGAGCTTACGCAACCGGTATCGGTGTTGCCGTAACCTGTGATCTCACATGTCAGGCCTGTGTTATCTGTTGCGGAACCACCCCACTTGTCAGGCTGACCGCTCCAGTCGAGGTTGGACGGGATGTAGTAGTCATCTTCGCCTACCAGAACTGTGTTGTTTACGAACCATGCGCACCACTTGTCCAGAATCTGCTCCAGAGCAGCTTCCAGAGTCATGCCGCCGGGCTTAACGCCTGTGGTATCGCCCTCTGTCTTTACCCAGTAGTAAAGCTCAGCCAGACGCTGTACTGCCCATACCTGGTTACCAATCCAGTGGTTGGAACCCGGGTCAGCGTATACAGGATGCTCAACGTACATCATGCCATGGAATGTGGATGCGCCGGACGGATAGCCCTCATAACGGCCCTTATAGGAGTTGGTAGCACCACCAGCGATCGGACCATTGTTGGACTGCAGCCACAGATAGAATTCCATCTGTCTCTCGAGAGATGTTGTGTAGTCCTTAACAGCACCCTGAGCCTTCATGCCACTCATCAGATCTGCGTCCTGAATCAGAGCAAATGCTGCCAGCGGGTTCTGATAGAACTCATGAGCATGAGAACAACCGATCTGCCATACCCAGTTCTGACCGGAAGAAGACAGAGCGCCGCCCCAAGATGTGTACCAGTTCATCAGATAGTGAGCACTGTCATAGCCAGCGTTGCCGTTGGACCAGCTTGTGTTCTCACCGATCTTCTGATAGTACTTATCGAACATGTTGTTACGGAGTTCGTCACCCATCATAGCTGCCTTAGCAGTTACGCTGGAATCGCCTACACCCCAACGGTTTGCGTCATAAACACCCTGAATTGCACGGTCCTCAGCGTCAGGAGCATTGGTGTATGCATACTGAGGAGTTACCTTTTCATCTCTGTTGAAGATACCCTTCATACCTCTGGTAGAGTTACCGGCCTTCAGCTCTTCTACGCAAGGATGCGGAACAGTTTCCCAACAGGACTCCTGCTCACCACGCTGGAAGGTGTTGATGAAGGTGAAGTTTGTGCCAGAGCCGAAACCATACCAGTTCTCAACGTCAGCCAGCCAGTGCATCAGGTACAGTCTGCCTTCACTGGAATATGCCTGTGTGAAATAGCTGTGAATCGGGTTGGAAGCTGTCTTGTTAGCCTCGGATGCCCACTCATCAGGACACTGATCGGGAGTATCATACTCACCACAGTACTGTGCACTTACAGTGCCTGCTGTCCAGAAATTATCCTGAACTGTAGGAATCATGTTCTCCATGGTTGCCCATGCCTTAGCCAGATCGTTTGTGTTGGTTACGGATGTGCCAACAGCATCTGCATGGTTCTTTGCAATGTTATCTCTCATTGCAGCTACCCATACCAGATAGGACATAGCCTCGGATGTTGTCTCATGACCATAGTCAGGAGCCTCGATAATTACTTCTTCAACTGCATGGAATGGAATACCAAAAGCGTTGCTGGAAGCACCATTAGAGCTCAGATAACCATTCTCTACGCCGTTTGTTACAACGTCGTCATACAGGGACAGGAAACGCTCAGCATATGTAGAATCGCCGAACTTTTCTTCCTTTGTTCTTGTGCCTGCTGCGGATGCAACAGTTGCTACCATTGCATTTGCAACCATCATAGCAGACAGTGCAGCTGCAATAACAGCCTTGCTCTTCTTAAAAAGCATTGAAATTTCCCCTCTCGTAAAAATTTTTCAGGCTTTCGCCCACTTAGTTTTGGGATTTCTCCCATTCTCATCTGACATCTGCGCCTCTTTTGTACAGGTGTCATATTAAGATCATTTAAAATGCAGATGGGCGCAAATAGCTATAGCTACGCCTACAACATTTTCATATTTATTATATCTGATTCTAATTTCTTTGTCAAGTCTTTACATAAAAACAGAACTGTTTTTAAATTTTTTTCGTCACTTCCACCATGGCAAGCATTGCCTTTTTGGTTATTTTGACAATAAATTTTATATATTCTATTTTTTTCTTTTGTTTTTTTCGCAAACCTTCCGTTAACTCTCACACAATACACACATTTTTCATATATGATGTCAAAGTGCGACAAATATAATTTTACAATTTTTTCAAGTCAAAATTCTACCTTAAAAAACGTGCTTTTTTATTTCGAAACGGCGAAAAGAGGGATCTTGATGGGCTATATTTCGCACCCATCTTTCTAAAAAAAACATGTTTTTCAGAAATCCTCTTTATTGATTTTGACAGGAATTAAAAAAACAGTCATATTTTGTCTGTATTTAGTTCATCTGAATATGTTATATTTATAGTGTGTGTCCTTAAAGGACGATACAGATTTCTTGAAAGGAGATTTTTATGGTTGAAATTAAAAACCTGACAAAATATTACGGCAGAAATCCTGCTGTGCGTGGCATAGATTTCGAGATCCGCGACAATGAGATACTGGGCTTTCTCGGGCCGAACGGTGCGGGTAAATCCACAACGATGAACATCATTGCCGGCTACCTTCCCTCCACCGGAGGAACTGTTACGATCAACGGGTTTGACATTACCGAACAGGCATCGGAGGCTAAGAAATGCATTGGGTACCTGCCGGAGATCCCCCCGGTTTATCCGGATATGCGTGTGGAGGAATACCTGAACTTCGTGGCGGGAATCAAGGGCGTCAAGAAAGCGGAACGCAAGGCGCAGGTAGAATCTGCGATGGAACGCCTGCGCATTACAGACATGAGAAAACGACTGATCCGCAACCTTTCCAAGGGTTACAAGCAGCGTGTGGGCTTTGCACAGGCTCTGCTGGGCAATCCGAAGGTCCTGATTCTGGACGAGCCGACAGTTGGTCTTGACCCGTCACAGGTAATCGAAGTGCGCAATCTGATCCTCGATCTGAAAAAGGATCACTCCATCATTTTCAGCTCCCATATCCTTGCGGAAGTCAGTGCTGTGTGCGAGCGTGTTGTCATCATCAACAAGGGCGAGATCATGGCGATCGACACCATTGAGAATCTGGAAAAGACGCTTGTGGACAAGAACCTACTCAGTCTTAAAGTTGAGGGTGACAAGGATAAGGTACAGCGTTTGATCAAGGATGTTCGGGGTACGGGCAGTATCACCGATATTACATACATCAGCACAGAACTGTATTCTTATAAGGTTGAAATCGAAAACGAGACTGTACGCAAGGAGATTCTCTCCGCCCTCATTGCCAACGACTGCAACGTGGTTGAAGTTTCCATGGCAAAGCTGAGTCTGGAACAGGTGTTCCTGAAGCTTACATCCCAGAGCAGGAAACGTTCTACTTTGGAAGATATGCTCGCTGAGGAAACCGCCAAAGAAGCTGCCGCATCCAATGACAAGAAGGAGGAGGAATAACAATGTTTTCATTATATAAAAAGGAACTGCAGTCATTCTTCTTTTCTCCGTTTGCCTATGTGCTGACTGCACTGTTCATGTTTATTTTCTCACTTGGCTTTGCAGTGCAAATTGGTCAGATGACGAGCAACATGCTGAAATTCTCATTCCCAAATATTTTTTACAATAATTTCTTTTATTTCATTTTTGTAATTCCGATCCTGACCATGCGTTCGTTTGCTGATGAGCGCAGGGGCGGAACCGAGGTTCTGCTGATTTCCAGTCCGTTGAGTGTGTTCAAAATTGTATTTGCCAAGTTTTTGTCAATCGCAACGGTATTTCTGGTGATGATGGTATCCACCCTGTTTTTTCCGATCGTTACAGCGCTGAACGGTGAAGTGATGTGGTCATCCCTCATCTGTGCCTACATCGGATTCTATTTCTGGGGTCTTGCATGTATTGCACTGGGTATGCTGCTTTCTTCCCTGACTGAATATGCCATCATTGCCGCTATTCTTGGTGAAATTATCATGGAGGGACTCCTGTTCCTTGACAAGTTTGCTGCAACGGCGCTGGTTGAAGCCTACCCTGCACTGGATTCCGTAGTAAAATGGTTCTCCCTGCAGCGTCGTTTCTTCTACTTTTCACAGGGAATGTTCCGTCTGGAAGACTTGATTTTCTTCCTCTCTGCAATTGCTGTTGTGCTGGCGTGGACAACCATTGCCATTGAAAAGCGCCGCTGGAGCAGAGCATAATCATACGCCACACAATGAGAGGGGTCTTATCATGGAGCAAAATCAAAATAAAGTAAAAAATCTCAAAAACCGGAAGTTTACTGCATATGCAGCCCTGCTTTCTGCACTGGTTCTTGCGGTAGCAATTCCCATAAATCTGCTGGGAAGCCGTCTGAATGTCATCTGGGACATGACGCCGGCAAAGATGTACAAGCTTTCCAAAACGACCACATCCTATCTGGATAAGCTGGATGAAACGGTTGATTTCTATTTTCTGATGGATATGGACATGCTTGCAACGAATAATGACAGTATCGCACTGTATTATACCCTGAAACAGTACAGTGAATATGACTGTATCAATTTTGTGGATTTCGATCCCAATAATGAACCGAAAATCCTTGAAGAAATCAATCCGGATGGTACGCTTCAGCTGACCATCGGCGATATTGTGATCCGTCACGGCGAGAATGTGAAGCGAGTTCCCGGAAAATATATGTATACATATAAATATTCTACGGACGAAAACGGTGCTCAGTATGTTGAAGAAGCCTATTTTGAAGGCGAAAACCACATCACCGGTGCCATCGACGCAGTCGTTACCGGACGCAGCACCAAAATCTATTTCCTGACAGGTCACGGCGAAAAGACACTTGAGAATGACTATACCATGTTCAATTCAAATCTCGCAAAGCTCAACTATGTGGCTGATGAACTGAATCTTTCCACGGCGGAGAGCGTGCCGGAGGATGCTGCCATTGTGATCCTCGCAGCTCCCCAAAACGACCTGACAAACGATGAGACCAGAAAGCTCAACGCTTATCTGGACAAGGGCGGTAATGTTTCCTTCCTGATGTCGCCCAATAAAGATGATGTGATTTATAAGAACATCGAATCCATTATGGAATCCTTCGGTATCGGAATGGATTATGACATCGTTGCAGAAACCAACCCGTCACTCTATGTTGGTGACAAGTACACCTATCAGGTTTCTCTGGTAGCGTCCGAATCCGATCTCAGCGCCCACCTGACAAATGAGCTGATTGAAATGACCGACAAAGGCTACTACGCATTTATGAGAAACTGCCGCAGCTTTTATCGTTACAACTCTCCTAAGGATTCGACGCTGCAAGTCGAATCACTCATCCAGACAGTTGAAAGCAAGGATGAAATGGGAAATCCCGTTTATACCGCTGTCGGTGAAGCATACGGCGGCAACGCTACAGAGGATATTACCGGATATGCACTGGATCTTGTCATGCATTCGATGAGTCCGGCAAGAAACGATGCAAAGATTCTGGTATTCGGCGATGCAAATTTCATTGACGACACAACGGAAGAACACATGATCATTCCCGTAAATCTGATGCTTGCAGCGATCACCTGGATGCACGACAGTAGTCTGGATCTGGATATGGGTATTGCAGACAAAGCAAAGGATTATGACTACATGAAGCTCAATTCCGAAACTGCTGCAACCGGCACTGTAGTTCTGTTTGTAGTTGTTCCCTTCATTGTGGCACTGATCGGTCTGGGCGTATGGCTCAAGAGGAGGTACTCATGAGTTCCAAAAAACTAAAACGTCTGGTTCTGATCATGATTGCTGTTCTGGCGATCGCCATTGCCGGTTATCTGATCGCAGACGGCATTATCAGCAGAAAAGAAAAAAAGCTCGCCGATGAAGCGGCTTCCCTGCACCTTTTTGAATTTGATTCCAATTCCATCAGTCAGGTTACACTTGATGGAAAGGAAGGCTTCTTCAAGTTTGAGGTCGTTGACAGTGCATGGGCAATTACCGAAACGGATTATCCGAATCCCATCACACTTAATTCTGCCTATGTTTCAACGGTTTGCTCCTACATGGGCAACCTGACCGCAGCAACCAAATTCCAAGTGGATACATCCAAGCTGGCTGATTACGGTCTTGCAGATCCCGTGGTTCTGACCTGCAGTGACGGCAGAACGGAGTATACACTGCATGTTGGAAATGCAACACCGACGCAGGAATATTTCTACGTCATGGTTCCCGGAAACGACACTGTTTATGGTGTCAGCTTTGATTACGGTTCCGTATTATCCGGTCCCGTTACCCTTCTGAAAAGCCCCTATATGCTCAACTATTCCGAGGTTGACATTGCAGAGGTTTCTCTGGAGCGTGAAAACAAGATGGTTTTTGATCTGGTGATGAAGAACGATCAATGGAAAATGCTTGCACCTATGCCGGAGGCAAATATTGTTTCCGCCGAAGTCGATTCCCTGCTCACTTCTCTGACCAGACTCCAGCTTGACAGCTATGTGGGATTTACAACAAATGGGTTTGACCTTGCGGATTACGGCTTGCGCAATCCCTACTGCACACTGAAAGTAAAAAGCACCGACAACAGCGAAACCATCATTGATTTTGCTAAACCCGACGCAAACAATGGCATCAGCTACCTGTTTTTCAGGAATGAAAATGAGATTGCATCCATGGCAACAGAACACTTGAACTTCCTGAAGGTTGAAATGTCTGAATTTATCAATCCGCGCATTTTAACAATTCCCATAGAGACAGTTTCTGCACTGGATGCAGCTGTAGATGGCATTTCATTCCGCATGGAAATGGACGCTGCTGCCGGCATACAGAAGTTTGACGGCACGGACATCAGCACACTGGATTCCAATGCGGCTTCTACATTCAAAATGCTGTACGATTCCATCGCAAATCTCGAATTTGAAACAATTGATACCAACGCACAGGTGGATGTCACCGCAGAACCTGCTGCAGTATTCCGTTACACACGGACGGACGGCACAGAAACAGAACTTTCACTCATTGCCATTGATGATACCATGTATTGGGCAGTGGTTGACGGTGAATACACGGGCATGACCGTGAGACGCCGTGCAATCAGCGGCAACACAGGCGTTCTGAATTTCCATGAACGTATGGTGGATATGATTGCTGAAGCAGAATAATCACAACACAAAGCCCCGCCGATCGGCGGGGCTTTCTCATACAAAACATCCCCCTGTGTTTCTGACAGGGGGATGTGTATTTTTATTACTTGCCCAGAACCTTCTTGACAGTTGCCACAATGTTCTCAGCGCTCAGACCAAACTCCTTGAGCAGATCCACTGCAGGGCCGGAATGACCGAACTCATCATTTACGCCGATCTTTGTCACAGGAACAGGATAGTTCTCTGTCACGCAGTCAGCCACCGCACTGCCCAGACCGCCGATAACGCTGTGTTCTTCCACAGTCACGATTCTGCCGGTTTCCTGAGCAGCCTTCAGAATCAGTTCCTCATCGAGGGGCTTGATGGTGTGGATGTTCAGCACTCTTGCGCTGATACCCTCCGCTGCAAGCTGCTCAGCCGCTTCTGCCGCTTCGCCAACCATCAGACCTGTTGCCACGATCGTAATATCGCTGCCGTCACGAACCGTGATGCCCTTGCCAAGCTCGAATTTGTAGGTTTCCGGATCATTCAGGATCGGCGCTGCAAGTCTGCCGAAACGCATGTAAACCGGGCCATTGTGCAGAATTGCTGCCTCAACAGCTGCCTTTGCCTCCACATCATCGGAAGGACAGATAACAGTCATGCCGGGGATGGTACGCATCAGGGCAATGTCCTCGTTGCACTGGTGGGTCGCACCGTCCTCACCAACAGAAATACCTGCATGAGTTGCACCGATCTTTACGTTCAGACCGGGATAACCGATGGAGTTACGGACAATTTCAAATGCTCTGCCGGCTGCAAACATCGCAAAGGAGCTTGCAAACGGAATCATGCCGGATGCCGCAAGACCTGCTGCAACACCCATCATATTTGCTTCGGCAATGCCGCAGTCAAAGAAACGCTCAGGGCATGCCTTCTTAAAAATACCGGTCTTGGTTGCAGCTGCAAGGTCTGCATCAAGAACTACGAGGTTTTCATATTTATCTGCCAGTGCTGCCAGCGCTTCGCCGTAGCTTTCTCTGGTTGCCTTCTTCTTTACATCAGCCATTGTTACGCCTCCAATTCTGCCAGCTGCTGGCGAAGCTCTGCCATTGCCTGCTCATACTGTTCCGCATTCGGTGCTGCACCATGCCATGAAACCTGATTTTCCATGAAGGATACACCCTTACCCTTGGTGCTCTTCTGAATAATTGCAACGGGCTTGCCTGTGATGCTTTCTGCTTCGTTGAATGCTCTTTCAATATCGTCAAAATCATGTGCGTCCATGATGATCACATGCCAGCCGAATGCACGGAATTTCTCATCAATGGGCTCCGGAGAGCAAACATCGGTGATCTTGCCGTCGATCTGCAGACCGTTGTTGTCCACAATCGCCGTCAGATTGTCAAGTCCATAGTGTGCTGCAAACATGGCAGCCTCCCATACCTGACCCTCCTGAATCTCACCATCGCCAAGAATGGTGTACACATGATAGGGAGCAGATTTCAGCTTGCCTGCCAGTGCCATACCGCATGCTGCGGAAATTCCCTGACCGAGGGAGCCGCTGGACATATCCACACCGTTGATGTGGATGCAGGGATGTCCCTGCAGCAGTGCGCCGATGTGACGCAGATGTGTCAGTTCCTCCTTATCAAAGAAACCACGCTCCGCAAGTGCAGAATACAGTGCAGGTGCGCAGTGACCCTTGGAAAGTACAAGTCTGTCACGGTCTTCCATATTCGGATTCTTGGGATCTACATGCATTTTTGCAAAATACAGATAGGTCAGCAGATCGGAAATGGAAAGGGAGCCGCCGGGATGACCGGACTTTGCATGGAATGTTCCCGTCAGAACGCCCATGCGGATGTTGCAGGCTGTTTTTTGCAGCTGCTTTTTGATTGTTACGTCCATGAGTATACCTCCATTATTCTAAGGAACTGCAGTTCCATATTTGGCTTATCAAAATCAGACACTTGCTTCATGCTCTGCAAGCAGGCAGGAGATCAGTTCCTCCATTGCCCCCTCCTCGCAGGTTCTGTTCAGCACCATTGATGCTGTTTGTCTGACAATTTCTACTGCATTTGCAGGTGCTGCGCTGAAGTCAGCCTGCCGCAGCAGATCAATATCATTATCGTAATCCCCGACTGCCACGATTTTTACATCTTCCATACCGTCAAGCGCACGATACGGTACAAGGGCACTGCCCTTCGTGACATTCTTCGGAAGCATTTCGTAAAAAATATCCGCCGACTGGATAAAATCCACATCGGAATAACCCATATTACCGATCGCTTCAATAAACGGCGGAATTTCCGCAGGCGACATCGCAAAGAGCACCTTGAGCCAACCATCCTTCGGAATCTCCTCAAGCGTGCAGTACACGGGCTCCACGCCGCAAAGGGCAATATGGTGTTTTTCCCACTCCGTATTGCGCACCACATAGGCGGTTTCTGCGCGAAGCACCTCCACGCCGACTTCGGGATAGGCTTCCATGATCTCTCTTGTCATCCTGATTGCATCTGCCGGCAAGCATTCAGAAAACAGCACCCTGTCATGCACGGAATCATAAATCGCCGCGCCATTATAGACGATCATGGGATTTTGAAGTCCCAGCATCTCCTGATAACGGATCGCTGCCTGAATGGTGCGTCCCGTAGCAATGGCGAATCTGCCGCCCGCCGCTTCAAAGCGGCGAATCGCTGCAAGATCACGCTCCAGCGGAATCTTGCTTGGCGGCAGCAGCGTACCATCGAGATCGGATACGATGATCAATTTCTTGGGATCTGAAAACATTTACATCTTCTCCATCTTATCCAGTATTTTTTGGAAGTACACAGGCAGCTCGCTCGAAAACTCCAGATATTCCTCCGTCACCGGATGCACAAAGCCGATTTTGCGTGCATGCAGGCATTGCCCCTGCACGCCCTTAACTGCCTTGCCGTAGACATCATCCCCGTAGACCGGATGTCCGATGTAGGACATATGCACACGGATCTGGTGTGTTCTGCCCGTTTCAAGACGCAGACGGACATGCGCAAAGCCGCCGTACTGCTTTAAAAGCTCATAGTGCGTCACAGCTTCCTTGGAGTTTTTCTCCGTCACACACATTTTCATGCGGTCGATCGGGTGTCTGCCGATGGGGGCATTCACCGTACCCGTCGGCTCACGGAATGCACCTGTGACAATTGCTTCATATTCTCTGGTAAAGCTGTGTTCCTTGATCTGTGCCGCAAGCTTCTGATGGGCATTATCGTTCTTTGCCACGATCAGCAGACCGCTGGTATTCTTATCAATACGATGCACGATACCGGGGCGGATCTTGCCGTTGATGCCCGACAGACTGCCCTTGCAGTGGAACATCAGTGCATTGACGAGCGTTTCGTCATAATTTCCGGGTGCGGGATGCACGACCATCCCCTTTGGCTTGTTAACAACCAACAGATCTGCATCCTCATAGACAATATCCAAAGGAATATCCTGCGGAACGACCTCAATTTCTTCGGGGGGCGGCACGATCACCTCAATGCGCTGCCCTGCCTTCGGACGGTAGTTCTTGGGAATTTCCTTCCCGTCCACCTGCACATTACCTGCTGCAATCAGCCCCTGCACTGCACAGCGAGTCAGACCGATCCCCAGTGTTGCGATCCACTTGTCAAGCCGTGAACCAACTGCATCCTCCGGGAAAATCAGCTCATGCCTCGTCATGGGATGCCTCCTGCACAGCTTTTTTCTTCGGCTGCTTATCCATGAAAAACAGGATGTACACAAACAGCATTGCCGTACCGATGCACACACAGCAGTCGGCAAAATTGAATACCGCAAATTCAAACAGCTGCACATCCAGATAATCTACGACTGCACCGCCGCGGAACAAACGATCATACATATTGCCAAGCGCACCTGCGACTACAAGCACCAGACTCCAGAACAGAAATGGTTTCTTCCTCGCATGGCGCACCAGAATATAGGTGCAAATACCAATGCCCAGCACCGTAACCGCAAGCAGCAGCCATCGATGTCCTGCAAGGCTTCCGAATGCCGAACCGGTGTTTTCGACATAGGTCAGATGCATGATGTCAAGATCACCGATTTTCAGGAAGTCCATCTCCCCGATGGGTCTGAGGTCTGCAACCGCCCAATTTTTGATCAGCTGGTCAATCACGACCAGTACTACTGTGACAATCGCTGCAATGATCAGCAAGGTTTTACCTCCTTATTCGATTTGGAAGTTTATGCCGAAAATCAGCTTGCCGCCCTTTACGGACGGCAAGCCGTTACGTTTTATTCTACTACGCCTGCACAGCGAGCACAAAGCGTCGGATGCTCTGCATTCTGACCAACGGTCTCGGAATAACACCAGCAGCGTTCGCACTTGCCGCCCTCTGCCTTTTCAATGGTATAGGCAATCTCCTCATCGCCTGTTTCGCCCTGTGCTACTGCAACAGCGGAAACAATCAGGACATCCTTGAGCGTATCTGCCATGGCTGTAAACTGCTCAGCCAGTTCTGCAGTCTTGCATGTGATAACAACCTTTGCTTCAAGGGACTTGCCGATGAGCTTTTCGTTGCGCTTTTCCTCCAGCTTCTTGTTGACAGCTTCACGCACCGCATAGATGGTATCCCACTTTGCAGTGAATGCGTCATCACAGGTGATGCCCGTCTTTGCAGACATTTCATTGAGGAAAATGCTCTCTGTATCGTCATTTGCACCGTGCGGCATGAAGCTCCAGATTTCCTCAGCAGTGAAGCTCAGGATGGGAGCGATCAGCTTCGCAACAGTATCGAGAATACGATACATTGTTGTCTGCGCTGCACGGCGTGTGACGGAATCCATCTTCTCGCAGTACAGTCTGTCCTTGATAATATCCAGATAGAAGCTGGACAGATCAACAACGCAGAAATTGTGAATTGCATGGAATACGATATGGAAATCATATGCGTCATAACCTGCTGTTACCTTATCAGTCAGTGCATCCAGACGCATGAGGATCCACTTGTCGATCTCTGCAAGCTGATCATCGGAAACGCTGTCAGTATCCGGATTGAAGGTTGTCTCACCGTCACTGAGGTTGCCGAGAATGTATCTTGCGGTATTACGGATCTTCTTATATGCATCGGAAAGCTGTCCGAGGATCTCCTTGGAAATTCTGATGTCGGAATGATAATCGGAGGAAGCAACCCACAGACGGAGAATATCCGCACCGTACTGTTCGATGATCTCGCCCGGCTCAATACCGTTGCCCAAAGATTTGGACATCTTCTGACCCTTACCGTCAACTACCCAGCCGTGAGTGCATACGGATTCATAGGGTGCTGTACCCTTGTACACAACGGAGGTCAGCAGAGAGGACTGGAACCAGCCTCTGTACTGGTCTGCGCCCTCCAGATAGAGGTCTGCCGGCCAACTCAGGCAGTCATAATTATCCATAACAGCCGTGTGGGAAACGCCGCTGTCAAACCACACGTCCATGATGTCATGTTCCTTGGTAAATTCCTTGCAGCCGCATTCGCACTGTGTATCTGCAGGAACCAGTTCGTTTGCTTCCTTGATCCACCATGCATCCGCACCCTCTGCACGGAACACATTTGCGATGGAGGAGATGGTCTCGTCCGTTACGATGGGCTTTTTGCAGTCCTTGCAGTATACGATCGGAATCGGAACGCCCCATGTTCTCTGACGGGAAATACACCAGTCACTGCGGTCACGCACCATACCCTTGATGCGCTCCTCGCCCCATTCAGGAATCCACTGTACATCCTCGATCGCCTTGATCGCTTCATCCTTGAAGCCCTTTACAGAGCAGAACCACTGCTCAGTTGCACGATAGATGATCGGCTGATGGCATCTCCAGCAATGCGGATACTGGTGGACGATCTTCTGGATCGCCAGCAGTGCGCCCAGTTCCTCCAGCTTCTTGGCAATTTCCTTGTTTGCCGTATCCGTATCCATGCCTGCAAATTCGCCTGCCTCCTCTGTCTGGCGGCCCTTGGAGTCAACGCAGACGAGAATGCCGATGTCATCATAATTCTTGCAGACCTCAAAGTCCTCCACACCGTAGCCGGGCGCTGTATGAACGCAGCCCGTGCCGCTTTCCAGTGTGACATGATCGCCCACGATGATCGGGGAGAGTCTGTCATAAAGCGGATGTGCAGTTTTGATGCCTTCCAGCTCTGCACCGGTGAAGATTCCATCGGTGGTATATTCTGTAATGCCTGCGGTTTCCATGGTGGTCTTTACCAGTTCGTCAGCCATTACATAGTACTCATTGCCAACCTTAACAAGGGTGTAGTTGTATTCAGGGCCAAGGCAGATTGCGAGGTTGCCCGGAATTGTCCATGTAGTTGTTGTCCAGATCACGAAATATACATTGTTCAGATCCAGACCCATCTTTGTGAACAGACCCTTATCATCCGTTACACGGAATTTTACATAAATAGAATGGCACGGATCGTTCTCATACTCGATCTCGGCTTCCGCAAGTGCAGTATTACAGTCAGGGCACCAGTATACGGGCTTGAGCCCCTTATACATATAGCCATCCCTTGCCATCTTGCCAAACACCTCGATCTGACGAGCCTCATATTCAGGCTTGAGCGTCAGATAGGGATCATCATAATCGCCCAGCGTACCCAGACGCTTGAACTGCTTCATCTGATTTGCAACATGCGCCATTGCAAATTCCTTGCAGTGACGGCGAAGCTCTACCGGAGAAATCGCACCGTTCTCAACGCCGATTGCCTTCATAGCTTTCAGCTCAATCGGCAGACCGTGTGTATCCCAGCCGGGTACATACGGTGCATAGAAGCCTCTCATATTCTTATACTTAACGATGAAATCCTTAAGCGTCTTATTCAGTGCAGTACCCAGATGGATGTTGCCGTTTGCATAGGGAGGGCCGTCATGGAGAATGAATGTGGGCTTGCCCTCATTCTTTTCCATCATTCTGTAATAAAGACGGCGTGTTTCCCACTTTTCCAGTGTATCCGGTTCACGCTTGGGCAGATTTCCACGCATGGGGAAATCTGTCTGCGGCATGTTCAAGCTGTTCTTGTAATCCTGTGCCATTGTGGTAGTTTCCTTTCTCAACGAAAATATCAAACCGCAGAATTATGCTTCTGTGGTATTCTGAGTGCCCTGGTTATTGTTCTCGCCAAACTTCAGATCACTGAATCTGGATTCATACGCACCACGAATCACTCTTGTGGAGAACTGTGAGGTTGCAAACGGATCGGACTTTGTTTCCGCTGCGGGCTTCTCAACGGACTTTGCAGCAGGTGCTTCTTCCTTAGGCTCTGCAGCAGGTGCTTCTTCTTCCGCATCGTCTGCCTCGGGCATTGCAGAGATCATTTCCAGATGGCTCTTGTACATATCGAACAGGCCACGCTTGAAGTCTGCAACCATCTTCTTTGCCTGCAGCAGGGATTCCTGCTCCTTTGCGATTTCCGCACGGTTCTTTTCCATTGCAACTTCATGCTGACGTGTTGCTTCATCCAGAAGAACTGCAGCCTCTTCCTTTGCCTTTTCCATGATCTGCGCTGCCTTTTCGTTGGCTTCCGCAATCACCTGATGGCCCTGCTTCTGCGCACCGAGCAGAGCATCCTTGAGCGCCTCCTCATCTCTCATGTACTCTCGTACCTTGTCAGCAAGAATCTGAATCTTACGATTACTTTCTTCACGCTCGTTGTCGATTTCCTGAAAAGCAGCTTCCAGCTGACCGAGAAATTCATCAATATCCTCGGGACGATAGCCCCATGCTGCCTTTTCAAAACGCTTGTCTCTGATGTCCTGTGCAGTCATCATAATGATTTCACCTCTTAATAATTATAGAAATTTTTCGATTGTTATATGCAAACGTCCCTTTTTTGTAGGGCCGCTAAGCTGACTTACCCGAAATTTGCCATAACCTCGGACAGAAAACACATCGCCCTCTTTCACAAGGCAGGATATGTCCTGCACCTGCATATAATTGAGTGCAACAAGTCCGCCGCGGATATAATCCGCACAAGCATTTCTGCCCGTATTCAGTGCTGTGCGCAATACCGCATCCAGTCTCGGCGCTGCCACAGTACCGCTGATTTCCTTTGTTTCCTGCGTATACTCGCAGGAAAACGGCAGGGAATCCGTCACCTGAACGCCGACTCTGCCGATTTTTTCCAGCTGCATACAGACTGCGGCTGCCGGCGGTGTTGCAAAGCACTGGATCTTACCGGGAGTCACAACAATATCTCCGATGGTATCACGCTGCACCTGTTGTGCCATGATGCTTCCGAGCACATCACGATGCGTCAGCTTATCCGCCTGACGATGCGTAATGGTCAGGCACACAAGCGGATACTCCTCATCCTCCGGTGGAAAATCCTGCGGATGGATGCAGAGAATACCTCGTTCTGCCTGCGGATAACCGCCATAAAATCGGTAGGTGCCCGCCTGCAGATGCTGTGACAGCAAGGTGTACTGACGCATGTCCAGAAATGCGGTAAAACTGCGGAACGCTCCGCGTTTCACCATATCTCCGACATGAGCCAGAAGAATGCGATCCGCTTCCTGCTGTTTTTTATCAAGCAGCATGTCAGATGATCACGCCGTTATTTTCCAGCTCCGCTGCCAGATCATCGCCGATGAATCCAACATTGTAGGGAGTGATAATATAAGTAAGGTTTGCAACGGGCTTCAATGTGCCACTGATTGCATAAGAAACGCCAACCAGAAAATCAATGATTCTTCTTCTGTTTTCGGGGGATGCGGTTTCCAGATTCAGAACAACGGTCTTTCTGCCGATCAGATGATCCGCAATTGCCTTAGCATCTGTGAAAACCTCAGGCTTTACCAGAACGACCTGCAGCTGTGCAGTAGCCTGAATATTTACAATATTGGAACCGGGAGTTCTCTCAAACGCTGCCTCCTCAACATTAATGTTCTGATGCGGTGTCGGGATCTCGGTACCCGGCATTGGCTCGGAGGGCATATCGGACGGGAAAAAGAATTCCTTCATGTTGTCAAAAATTTTCATAGTTTTCTCCTTTTCTCCACACGTTGTAATTTCTTTCGGTGCGTGCGGGCACCAATTTTATCTATACATCCTTGCACCGAACAATGCAGAACCGATTCTCACCAGCGTAGAGCCGCAGGCAATTGCAGCTTCAAAATCGCCGGACATTCCCATAGAAAGGATCCGCATTTCGGTATCCGGCACATGAAGTGCCTTTGTATCTTCAAACAATCTCTGCATTGCCTCCAGATGGCAGGTATCCTGCGTCGGGGGCGGTATGGTCATCAGACCGCACACCCGCACATTTGTAAGTGCAGCGACCTGTTCCAGAAGCTCCGGCAGCTGCTGCGGCATAACGCCGCTCTTGCTTTCCTCGCCGCCAATATTGACCTCCAGCAGAACATCCTGACGGATGCCATGCTTCATGGCACAGCGATTGATCTCCTGTGCAAGCGACATGCGATCTACGGAATGAATCATCGCTACATTGCCGATGAGGTATTTGACTTTATTTGCCTGCAGATGCCCGATGAAATGCACCTGTGCATCCGGATGATACAATTCACGCTTTGACTGGTACTCCTGCACCCGATTTTCACCGAGAAAACGAATACCGCAGTCAATGGCACAATTGACAATTTCAGGCGCAACGGTTTTTGTTACCGCCATGAGTGTGATCTCGTTCGGATCTCTGCCGCATTTCAATGCGGCTGTGTTGACAGCTTCACGAATGCGTGCATAGTTTTCACGCACATAGGAAAAATCATGTTCCATCCGCATCAATTCCCTCCGTAATTATGGAATCATACAGCATCAGATAGCCACTGCCCGCATTTTGTGCAGAAATGACATAATCCGTTCCCTCATAAAGCACGTCCAGCTTCCGAAATTCCGGCTGTTCACCGTCAAGAACATAAACGCCTCTGTGATTGCTTGTTACAGTGGATACCTCACCTGTTTCAGGATCCGTTACTTCTTCTGTAATTTCCCGAAAATGCAGTGCGCTGCGGGGAACCATGATTCCTCTGTACTCACCGCGAATGATCTCCACCGTCTCTGTGCGGTGCTGCACAAGATCATGCGTCAGGGTCTCACACTGAACTGCCATAATGGTTTTATCATCACCCTGCTCCTTATTGAGAAGGATGATCTCTCCGGTTACAGTATCCGAGGTGGACGCAAATTTCAGTGTTACCCGATCTTCCAATTTGTAAATTCGTTCCGAATTATCCACCACCGCAGCAAGCACCCAGCTATAGCCGTCAATCAGTTTGCCGACGATTTTTCCATCGGATTTCGGAATATCGGTCACTTCCTGCAGCTGTTCCACGGTAAGAGAATCCAGATTATCCATTGTAAGCGTCTGCTCATATCCATCGGCATAGCTCACAAAATATGCGGCACGATTCGCACGGATGACATCCAGAGGCGGTTCCTGCGCTATGGTCAGAGACGTGATTTCGGACGCAATACTGTCCATTCTCGCATCATAACCACTGTGTTTTCCCGTTACAAGCTGATAAGTACTGAACAGTACGACCATTTCCTCACGCTCGGACTGCAGGTTGGAAAGCTGCCCCTGCTCACGATGATAGAGGAAACCTCTGTACATTTCATTGAGCAGATCAGATATATTGGACGGCTGCGCCGTCTTGGTTGTTCCCGGATTAGAGATACGCTCAAGCAGGGACAATGTGTTTTCGAGATTTTTTATGCGCTGCTTGATTTCGATCTGATTTTCGGTAGAATATACATTGGCAATGACGGAACCGATGCCAAGCTTTCCGCCGTCAGCGACTTCATAACTGATCACGCCGCTGCCGCTATAGTTTATGACTTCCTCATCCCGTATGAAAACGCCCTGTACCTGTTCGGAATCACTGCCCACAGCCAGAAGCGCCGTCTCCGTTGTATATCCTTTCCGCATTCTCTGATAGCCGATATTTACAGCCGTCAGAATGACAAAAATCGCTACCAGTCCGAATACTATCTTCAGCATTCCGGAATTCATAGCATCACCTTTATTCTGATTTTTCTTCAGCATCTAAAATGGAAATGGGGCGAGCAGGTGCAATGGTAGAAATTGCATGCTTGTACACAAGCTGCTGCTTGCCGTCACAATCGAGAATGACAATGTAATTGTCGAAGCCTTTTACGATTCCCTTGAACTGGAAACCGTTGACCAGATAAATGGTCACCACATTTCGTTCCTTGCGTGCAAGATTCAGAAATGTATCCTGCAGATTAATTGACTTGTTCATGATGTTTTCTCCTTTCCCGTAAACGGGTTTATGCTTTTATGCTTTCTGTCTATATATAGAAATGCACTTATAATTCATTATACCACAAAATTTTTCATTTGGCTATCATTTTTTCAGCTTTTTCGAAAATTTCTTGCACTTCATCATTTTTACCCAAATTCAACCACTTTATTTGATGATTTCGACGAAACCAAGTAAGCTGTCGTTTGGCGTAGCGTCGTGTTTCCAGTCGAATTTTTTCAATACATTCATCAAGTGAAGCTTTTTTCTCGAAATATGGGATCAGTTCCTTGCAGCCGATGGCGTTTGCCGCCGTACCGCAGTCCCCTGCCGCCCACACTGCATGAGCTTCTTCAAGCAGTCCCTGTGCAAGCATAGCGGACACTCGGCGGTTGATGCGGGTATAGAGGACATCCCTGTCGGGATAATCCAGACCGATCAGCACGCTGTCATAGGGAGATGGTGCAGCAGCGTTTTCCGCTTTGATTTCAGAAAATGTCCTGCCGCTGGAAAGGCACACCTCCAGCGCACGCACAACACGCACGACATTATTTGGGTGAATACTTTCCGCTGCCTTCGGATCAAGTGCTGCAAGCTGCGCATGGAGCGCATCCCTGCCCTCCTGCTCCGCACGGGCATAAAGTTCCTCACGAAGCTTCGGGTCATTGCCCTCCTCGGAAAACCGCATGCCATTCAGGAGACTGTCCACATACAGTCCTGTACCGCCGACAAGAATGGGGAGTTTTCCTCTCGCGGCAATCTCGGCAATGGTTTCCGCTGCAAGCGCTACATATTCTGCCACGGAGAAGGAACGATTTCTGGGAATCACACTGATCAGATGATGGGGTATCCCCTGCATTTCCTCCTGCGTGGGCTTTGCGGTGGCAATATCCAGCCCCTCGTAGATCTGCATGGAATCGGCAGAAACGATCTCGCCGTTCAGGTTTTTTGCAAGTACAACGCCCAGTGCTGTTTTTCCCGATGCGGTAGGGCCTACAACCGCAAGAACACGTTGTTTTTCCATACCTCACCTACACCTTTCGGCGGAACTGCTTTTCCAGATTGTATTTAGACATTGTGAACATCACGGGTCTGCCATGGGGGCAGTGGCGGATGTTCTCATCCCTGCACACACGTTCCGTCAGTGACTGCAGCTCCTCGATGGAATTTTTGTCATTGGCACGAATGGCGGATTTGCATGCAAGTTCGTGCAGCATATCGTCAAGCAGGTGCGTCTGGGGATTGACCTTGCCCAGAAACAGGTTATGCGCCAACTCCTGCACGATCTCGTCAATATTCAGCCCGTCAAAGAATACGGGCGCTGCCGTTGTCACGGCATAGGGCTTCTGGGAGAAATCGAATGCAAAGCCAAGCCTGCCGAGCAGCTCGGTATTCTCCTCCATCGCCGAAAATTCGTCCATTGTCAGCAGCACACGGCAGGGTGCAAGGAGCATCTGCTGATATTGCCTGCAATTGTCACGGCGAAGCTTTTCAAATATCACACGCTCATGCGCGGCGTGCTTGTCGATGATGATCATGGTATCGCCCGACTGTGCCAGAATGTAATTGGCAAACAGCTCTCCGATGACCTTCACATCGGGGAAGGGATCGGTTTCAATCTCGGCAACCTGCGGAGCAGGTACGGTGGGCGGTGCTGTTTCCTGCGGTGTTTCTGCCATTTGTACGGTCTTTGCAGGTTCAGGCTGCACAGGAGGTGCTGCCTGCTCGCATTCCTGCATGTCTCCCGTCTCGATCGCCATTTTCGGCGGTGTTTTCTCCGCAAAAATACTTGGCTTTTGCTGCATCGGGGCAGGTTCCTTCTTTTCCGGAACACTGACGGGCGGTGCAGCAAAGGGCATTGCCCCCACCGGCAGCGGCTCCGCTTTTTTCGGGGACGGTGACGGCTGCAGTGGAGGAGCCGCCTTCTTTGGTTCCTCAGGAACGAGGGGCTGCTGGGTATATTCAGGTTCCGGCTTTGCATACCAGTCCTGCGCAGGCTTTCTTGTCTGAAATTCGTAGATCAGCCCTGCCTTGAGCAGTGCATTCTTCACTGCAAAATAAATGGCGTTGATGATGGTCTTTTCATCGGAAAAGCGTACCTCCGCCTTGGCAGGATGGATGTTGACATCAAGCGTGTCGGGCGGCATCTGCAGCATGAGAACGCATGCAGGGAATTTATTGGTCATGAGCAAATTCTCATAAGCGCTTTCCAGTGCCACAGTGCATGCCCTTGAACGCACATAACGCGTATTGACAAAGAAATTCTGGAAGCTGCGGTTGTTTTTTGCGTAGAGGGGCTTGATGACAAAGCCCTTCACGGAAACACCGTCCTGCTCGTAATCCACGGGCAGCAGATCCCTTGCAAAATCCCTGCCGTAGACGGCGTGGATCGCCGCAAGGAGCGTACCGCTGCCGTCGGAATGAAATTCCATTTTATTGTCACGGATGAAGCGGAAGGCGATTTCGGGATGGGAAATGGCGATCTTCTGTATGATCTGTGAAACGGCATTTCCCTCTGCGGAATCCCGCTTCATGAATTTGCGTCGAGCAGGCACGTTGAAGAACAGATCCTTGATGATGAGTGTGGTTCCATCGGGGCATCCGCATTCTTCGGGAACACCTGCATCCGCACCTGCAATTTCATATTTCGTGCCGAAGTCGTCCTGCGGACGCTTTGTCAGCACCGTCACTCTTGCAACTGCCGCAATGGAAGCGAGTGCCTCACCACGGAATCCGAGCGTGCAGATGGTATCAAGATCCGCCTTTTCCGTAATTTTGCTGGTCGCATGGCGCAGGAAAGCCGTGGGAACGTCCTCCGCTGCCATACCGCAGCCGTCATCCACAATGCGCATGAACGTTGTTCCGCCGTTTTTGATCTCCACGGTGATGTGTCTTGCGCCTGCGTCGATGGAATTTTCCACAAGTTCCTTGATGACCGAGGACGGGCGTTCGATCACCTCGCCTGCGGCGATCAGTTCGGACACATGTTTATCAAGTACGCTGATGACTGCCATATCCGGCTCTCCTTTCTTATGCACTCAAAGGGCATTCGCCCTACACAGCTTATAGAAAAGTGACAGTGCTGCCCCAGCCCATCCCCAAGGGGAGGGGCTATATTGTGTGGGTACTGCGTACCCACACCCGCTAAATGTCACCTGATTTATTCCAGCATTGCCGCCAGTTCCTCAAGAAGCTCACGGCATTCGCTGTCCGTCAACTCTGCCACATTCGTGCGGCGCAGGCGGTCGGGAATTTCCGATTCTCTCTGTGCACCGAAGCTGAACTGTCCGTCGTCCTGCGTGCGTTCGGCAGCCTTTGCCGCCGCTGCCTGTTCCTCAAGCTCCGAGAGCAGCTGTCTTGCACGACTGAGCACCTTATTCGGCAGACCTGCAAGCTTTGCAACGTCAATGCCGTAGCTGTCGTCCGTGCCGCCGGAAACGATCTTACGCAGGAAACGAATGCCGTCCCTACCCTTCTTTACGGCAACACTGTAATTGCGCACGCCGTCCATGAGGGATTCGAGTGCGATCAGTTCATGATAATGCGTTGCAAACAGCGTCTTGCAGCCGAGATTTCTGGCACTGCAGATATGCTCCGCTACGGCTCTTGCAATGCTGATGCCGTCAAATGTGGAGGTTCCTCTGCCGACCTCGTCAAGCACCACAAGGCTGTCCTTTGTGGCGTAGTTGAGAATTTCCGCAACCTCACGCATCTCCACCATAAAGGTACTCTGTCCTGCGGCAAGGTCATCGGATGCGCCGACTCTGGTGAAAATTCTGTCTGCAACGGAAATTTTCGCATAGGAGGCAGGCACAAAGCATCCGACCTGCGCCATCAGCACGATCAGTGCCGTCTGCCGCATGTAGGTGGATTTACCCGACATATTCGGGCCCGTAATAATGGACAGGCGGTTTGCGCCCGTATCCAGATAAGTATCATTGGGAACGAACACTTCCTCGTCAAGCATCTGCTCGACCACGGGATGGCGGCCATCACGAATGAAAAGCGTTCCATCAATGGCAATTTCGGGCTTGCAGTAATTGTTCCTTGCGGCAATTTCCGCAAAGCAGACCAGTACGTCCACTGCTGCGACTGCGGCGGCGGTTTCCTGCACGCTCACAAGTGCCTGTGCAAGGTAATCACGCACCTGCGCATAGAGATCCTGCTCCAGCTGCAGCGCCTTGTCCTTGGCACCGAGCACCGTATTTTCTGCATCCTTCAGCTCCTGCGTAATGAAACGCTCACAGTTGGCAAGCGTCTGCTTGCGGATGTAGTGCTCGGGGACAAGCTCATAATAAGAACGTGTGACCTCGATATAATAGCCGAATACACGGTTGTAGCCGACCTTCAGATTCTTGATGCCCGTGCGTTCACGCTCCTGCTCGCAGATCTCGTCGATCAGGCTGCTGCCGCCGTTCTGGATCCTGCGCAGCTCGTCAAGCTGTTCATCAAAACCCTCACGGATCACGCCGCCGTCCTTGATCAGCGCAGGCGGTTCCTCGACAATGGCACAGTCAACAAGATCCGCAATGCTGTGCAGATCGGAGATCTGTGCATTGAGCTTTCGCAGAAGTGCGCAGCCCGAAAGCGCTTCCAGCTGCGCTTTCAGATGGGGCAATTCCTGTGCCGTTGCTGCAAGCGCACGGAGATCACGGGGCATCGCTTTCTTGTAGACAATGCGTGTCATCAGACGTTCAAGGTCATACACCCTGTCAAGGCAGTCCTGCAGCTCGATCAGCTCCATGCTGTGCTGTGTGAGCGTTTCGACGGCATCGAGTCTTGCCATGATTTTCGCAGGGCTGCGCAGGGGGCGTTCCACCCACGCTTTAAGCATACGCTTGCCCATGGAAGTGCGTGTACTGTCCATGACCCACAGCAGCGAACCGCGCTTTTCGCCCGTGCGCATGGTGCGCACAAGCTCCAGATTGCGCATGGCATTGTAATCCAGCGTCATGTACGCTGCATTGTCGCTCAGTTCAAGTCCCACAAATCGTCCAACGGGAACTTTCTGTGTGTCCTGTATGTAGGAGAACATGCCGCAGACGGCTGCGGTTTCACAGCCAGATTCCTTCAGTCCCAGCTTTGCAAGGCTGTCAACAGAAAACTGACTGCATACGATTTCTCCCGATACATCGGGAGAAAAGCTTTCCTCATCACGAAGCGCCGCCGCACATCGAAGGCGAATCTTTAGAAAATCCCCCACCTCACGCAGCGACAGGAACGCCTTGTTGAAGATGATTTCCGCAGGCATGTAACGTGACAGGAGGTTGATGATCTCATCCTCCGTATTCTTTTCGGAAACCGGATAGAGTGCCGCCTCACCCGTGGAAAGATCCGCAAAGCAGAGTGCAGTGCCGTCCAATCCGCAATAGGCGCTGCACAGGTAGTTGTTTGACGCATCGTCAAGCATGTTGTTTTCAATGACCGTACCGGGGGTGACGATCCTGACCACCTCACGCTCCACAAGTCCCTTGCCAGGCTCCGTCATCTGCTCGCAGATGGCAACACGGTAGCCAAGGTCGATCAGACGCTTGATGTACAGCTCGCAGCTGTGATGCGGTACGCCGCACATCGGCGCACGCTCCTCCAGCCCGCAGTCCCTGCCCGTGAGCGTCAGTTCCAGATCACGGGATACACGGATGGCGTCATCAAAGAACATCTCATAAAAATCCCCCAGCCGGTAAAACAATACACAATCCATGTATTTCAGCTTGGTTTCCACATATTGCTGCATCATCGGTGACAGCTTTTTATCCTTCAGATCCTTCAGTTCCACGCTGACGCCTCCCTTTCTATTCGATATAGCTGCCCTGTATAAAACAGGGCAGCTTTGTGATTTTCAATTAGTGACATCCGCTGCAGCTGCTGCAGTTGCCGCCGCAGGAAATTTCACCCGTACCGCAGGTTTCGGGATCCTCTCCGTTTGCTGCCATGGTGATGATGTGGTTGATCTGATTCATCAGGCTGTCCATGCCCTCCTTTGCGGCATTGAACACCATCATCTTCGGGTTTTCCATGATCTGCTTATAAAGGGAACGAATGACATCGTTCAGCTCTGCGATCTTCTCATCGTTCTTGTCCTCTTTGCTCATTTCCATGTTGATCTCCATGCGCTTGAGATTGAATGCGCCGATCAGATTCTGCAGCTGCTCGTCCTCATCGTTTGCCTGCTTTGCAAGATTATACGCAATATAACGGTCATCCGCCTGAATTGCCTTTCCCAGTTCTCTTGTCATCTGAATAATATCCATAGTTAACTCTCCTTATGATTGTTTGCCCTTCGGGCATGATTTATTTCACCAATTCACCTGTCACCAGACCATTGTGTGTTTCCGTAATGCGGACATCCACAAATGTGCCGATGAGCTCTGCATCACCTGCAAATTCCACCAGCATGTTCTCCGAGCTTCTGCCCGTGAGCATGTCAGGGCGCTTGCGGCTTCTGCCGTCCGCCAGAACAAGCATCGTTCTGCCCAGAAAACGGCGGTTGTTTTCCACCGAAATTTCACGCTGCAATGCAAGCAGCCGCTGCATGCGCTCACTTTTCTCCGCATCGGAAATTGCATCAGGCATCACTGCCGCCTTGGTTCCGGTACGCTTGGAGTAAATGAAGGAATACACATTGTCATAGCGCACCTCACGCATGAGCGAGAGCGTGCCTTCAAAATCCTCCGCCGTTTCATCGGGGAATCCTACGATGAGATCCGTCGTCAGGGAAAATTCCGCATCAAAGCTTCGGATGTAGCGAACCTTTTCCAGATATTTCTCCACTGTATAGCGGCGGTTCATCCGCTGCAGGACGTCATCGCTGCCCGACTGCACCGGAAGATGCAGATGCTTTGCAAGATGCCTGCATTCGATGATCGCATCCATCATTTCAGGCGTTGCATCCTTCGGATGCGAGGACATAAAGCGGATCCAAAATTCGCCCTCGATCCGATCAAGCTCCCGAAGCAGCGTCGGGAAATCCATGCCGTCCTCTAAATCCTTACCATAGGAATTGACATTCTGACCCAGCAGCATGATCTCCTTATAGCCCTGCTGTACCAGATCACGAACTTCCTCAATGATGTGTTCAGGCTTTCTGCTGCGCTCCCGTCCTCTGACATAGGGAACGATGCAGTAGGTGCAGAAATTGTTGCACCCGAACATGATCGGAACGGACGCCTTGAAGCTGCTCTCACGCATCGCCTCAAGTCCCTCGGGAATGTCGGTATAAATCTGAATATCCTGTGCATACCGCACCCCGTGCATATGCGCATACAGCATCTGCGCCAGTCTGCTCACAGCGGACGTACCCAGTACAATATCCACATGGCGGTAGGACTCACGAATTTTATCGGCAACCTGCTGCTGTGCCGTCATACAGCCCGTCACGCAGATGATTAGTGCGGGATTCTCACGCTTGAGCTTCTTGATGCTCCCAAGCGTGCCGAACACACGATCCTCCGCATTTTCACGCACAGCGCAGGTGTTGTACAGAATCAGGGACGCCTCGGTCATGTCCTCTGTAAACCCATAACCCATCTGCCTGAGAATGCCGCTGAGCTTTTCGCCATCCGCTACATTGAGCTGACAGCCAAAGCTATGAAGATAGGCAAGCGGCGGCTGCGGCAGCTTTTCCGTCCATCTGCGCACCTCCTGCACACATATTTCCGGAGACGGCAAATCGTTCAAATTGAGTGTTTCCGGCAAAGGTTCTCCTCCTGTTCCTAATAAAGTCTCACATTTTATTATAACACAACTGCCCGAAAAATGCAAGTTTTTTTGTTTTTTGGCGGCTGATTCGGATGTCCTGTCTTATGCCGGATGATAGTTACAATATTTTTACCAAAAAATACAAAAAATTTAATTACATCTATTGCATTATGACGAAAAATGTGTTATACTAAATTTAACACTTTATCACAAGGAGGGTCTGCTATGAAAATGCAATTCATCGGTGCGGCGCATGAAGTTACAGGAAGCTGCACCTATCTCGAAATCGGAAACCGAAAAATCCTTGTAGATTTCGGCATGGAACAGGGACGCGACGTTTACGAAAACGCCCGCATCCCCTGCGCTCCGGCTGAAATTGACTATGTGCTGCTGACGCATGCACATATTGACCATTCCGGACTGCTGCCGCTGTTGTTTGCAGGCGGATTCCAGGGTGAAATTCACACAACACAGGCAACCGCTTCACTCTGCAGCATCATGCTGCGTGACAGTGCGCATATTCAGGAATTTGAAGCGCAGTGGCGTACCCGCAAGGCACAGCGAAAGGGCGAAGAGCCATATGAGCCTCTTTACACCATGAAGGATGCATTGGGTACGATCGAACTGATGCGTCCCCATAAATATGATGAACGCTTCACCCTTTGTGAAGGTGTGGATATTCGATTTACCGACGCAGGACATCTGCTTGGTTCCGCAAGCATTGAGATCTGGGCAACGGAAGATGGCGAAACCCGAAAACTTGTATTTTCCGGCGACATCGGCAACATCAACCAGCCGCTGCTGCGTGATCCGATCTTCATCGAGGAAGCGGATTTCGTGGTGATGGAATCGACCTATGGAGACCGCACTCACGAACGACCGAAGGATTATGTGACGGCATTCGCCGATGTACTCCAGCGTACCTTTGATCGCGGCGGCAGCGTGATCATTCCCTCCTTTGCGGTGGGACGTTCCCAGGAGCTGCTGTACTTCCTAAGACAGATCAAGGAGCAGGGACTGGTCAAGGGGCACGACGGATTCCCCGTCTATATGGACAGCCCGCTTGCAATTGAAGCCACCAATGTATTCCTGAGCAATCAGGAAAGCTGCTACGATGAGGAAGCATTGAGCTTCGTCAACCGCGGCATCAATCCTCTTGCATTCCCCGATCTGGTACTTGCCACATCGGCGGATGAATCCAGAGCCATCAACTTTGACAAGAACTGCAAGGTGATCATTTCTGCATCCGGCATGTGCGAAGCAGGCCGCATCAAGCATCATCTCAAGCATAATCTCTGGCAAAGTGCCAATACCATTCTCTTTGTCGGCTACCAGTCCTATGGCACGCTCGGCCGTTCTCTGGTGGAGGGTGCAAAGACTGCGAAACTCTTCGGTGAGACCATACAAGTTGCCGCAGAGATCAAGCAGCTGCCCGGTATCAGCGGTCATGCGGATCTCAACGGTCTGACGGACTGGGTTGCCAATATCAAAAATGTCAAGCGTGTATTCGTCGTACATGGCGAAAGCGATACAGCGGATGCATTCACCGCACATATTCACAACAGACTGGGGCTGGATGCCTATGCACCGTACAGCGGCACGGAATTTGATATTCTTGCCAACACTGTTACTTTTGAAGCAGAACCAAAACGCATCGAACGCAAGTCCGCCGCCAAGTCCGGCAATCCTGTATTCCAGCGCCTGCTGGCTGTGCTTGATCGTCTGACAAAGCTCATCAACCGCAGCACCGGACGCACCAATAAGGACATTGCAAAGCTCACAGACCAGCTGACAGAAATCTGCAATAAATGGGAGAAGTGAGTTTCCCAACCATTTGGAGGTACCTTTGATGCCCGCAAACACTTTATTTTCCGGAAAACAAATTTCAATACTGGGTGATTCCATCAGTACGCTGAAGGGATTTCTGCCGCCGTTCTGCAAATCGTTCTATATGCAGAATCCCCATGCAGACTGCTCCGGCATTTCCAGACCGGAGGATACATGGTGGATGCAGATCATTTCACAGCTTGGAGGGGATCTTTGCATCAACAATTCCTATTCCGGCAGTCTGGTCTGCGGTATGGATTTCCCCAGTGCAACGCATCTGCTGCGTTTTGGGGAACTGCACTGCAATCCGGGTGCATATCATTTTCCCATGCGGAATGGCAGAATACAAAAATCTCTTTGTACAAAGCTTCTTTATCCGGACATCATTCTGGTAACTATGGGAACAAATGACTGGTGCTTCCGCTCACCTATTGAGGGTGATCTACAAAGCAAAAACAACTTCTGCTACGCATATGATGTTATGCTGCGCAAGCTGAAATCAAAATATCCCGAAAGCCGCATCGTCTGCGCTACGTTATTCCAGAAAAATAATGCAGTTCCGGATGCGCTCCATCCAATCGAAGAATATAACACGGTCATCAAAAAAAATGCTGCACTCCATGAGTGTATGGTGACAGATCTTGCACAATTTGATGATCCTATTGAAACCATTGACGGTATTCATCCCACCTATCAGGGAATGCGCACGCTCGCAGAACTGTGGATGAGATGTCTGACCGATCATGATAAGATCATATTATAGGAGGAAATCACTATGAAGTACGAAATCCAAGGCAAACCCTACCCCGTGGCAACCATCACGCTGGAAGCCAACGAAAGCATCAACTGTCAAAGAGGCGGCATGTCATGGGTAACTCCGAACGTTGAAATGCAGACAAAGGGCGGTTCTCTGGGCAAAATGTTCGGACGTGCACTCACCGGCGAATCCATGTTCCAGAACACCTACACCGCACAGGGCGGTCCCGGTCTGATTGCATTTGCAGCTGCTGCACCCGGCGAAATCATGGCAATTGAGCTTTCCGGCGGTAAGTCCATCATTGCACAAAAATCTGCTTTCCTCGCATCCGCACCAGGCGTCACACAGGAAACACACTTCCAGAAGAAGCTCTCTGCCGGTTTCTTTGGCGGTGAAGGCTTCATCATGCAGAAGTTCACAGGCAACGGTTTGCTGCTGCTGGAAATCGACGGCAGCGTGGTTACATACGATCTGGCTCCCGGTCAGTCCATGATGATCGATACAGGTCATCTTGCTGCAATGGAAGCAACCTGCTCGATGTCCGTTGAAACTGTAAAGGGCGTTGGCAATGCGCTGCTCGGCGGCGAAGGCTTCTTCAACACCAGAGTTTCCGGCCCCGGCCGTATCTGGCTGCAGACCATGCCGCTTCCTAAGTTTGCAAGTATTGTTGCAAGATTCATCCCGTCCAAGTAATTGCTTTTCGGCATTTTCTGCTGACGAAAAATCTATTTTACAAAAAATGCTCCCGATCACACAGGCAATCGGGAGCATTTATCATTTAATTTTTCACTGTTACAATGAAACCATCACTGTTATTACCGGAAATGTCAAATTCCTTATCTCTTGGCACCGGAACCTCAGTTCCGCCGGAAACAGCCTGAACATAGTAAACCATGTACATCGTATCGCCGACCGTCTGGTACAGCGGCACAGAATAGGGATGTTCCTTCAGATATGCATAATAAGCGGACAATGTCAGATGATTGTCATGCATCAGTGCTGCATGCACCGGTCCGATATAGCGCAGATGGTAGGGTGCGTATTCCACACCGGTGGCAGCGCTGTCCGTCTCCGGATAGCTCAGCACAAAACCATACTTCCAGCAATTCTCCTTCACCCATGCATTTGGCTCACTGAATTTGGAAATCGTACCATCCTCATTAAGCAGACAAAGGTCAACACAATAACCACTGCTGCGGTCCGGCAGTGCACTGGGATACAGACTGCCTGCCACATCATAGGGCGCAATTGTGCTATATACCATGAGGTTCGCAACGCCGCTCACACTCATATATGCACTGCCCATACTATTCATGGCAGCCAACACCTCAGGACGTGTGGAAAGATCCATTCGTTTCATGCGGTAAGTTTCATTCTTCTCCGCAAATGTGGTCAGTTCCCCTGTACTTCCCGTATAGGGGTGGGACTGGTCGATCTGCACCAAAATTCCTGAATAAATATGGCTGTCATCCTTCGGAATCCCTACACAGCCATCCGGCAGATCCGACTTTGGCTCAGTTCCAATGCCGGCATCATGTACAGGAATCCCAAGTGTACCTTCCGGAATTTCAGTGGTTCCCTGTGTTTCCGCCGTATCTCCTGCATCAATGATCAAATTATCTGCAACGATCTCATCGCTCCAACGAACTGCACTTGCATCGGGTTTTCTCACCAGACGGCAAACCGCATCCGCTGCCCACATAACAGCAATTGCTGCACCGATCAACAGCGCAACGTTCTTCAACGACAACTCGCTTTGATTCTTTCTATTCATTTTTTGTCACCTTTTTTTCTCTCTTGTTCTTATCTACTGCACCTTTGTTGTATCTGTGGGTGCATTTTCTGTTTCTTGTTGCATATATTCATCCGTTTCATCCATCGGATAAGTACCTGTAATAATACCGTAGATCTTAAATGCGTCGAATATGGGACGCCATTTTGTCTGTCCATTGGCAGTCACCGCGATATAAGTGCGCCCATCCAATGTCTGTGCATAGCTTGCAAGGCACTGCCCTGCTTCATCGGTAAAGCCGGTTTTTCCGCCAAGAATGGTGATCCCCTCCACTTCCGTTCCGTACATGCGGCTGAACATCGTACTGAACAGCTTGATGCCCTCAGGACTCTGCGGAGTTTGTCTGGTTGTATATGTATAAGTGGAGATCACCTTTTTGCAGAGCGGATTCTGCAGACAGTAATCCATGATCAGCGCAATATCTGTCACGGTACTGTAATGCTGAGGATCATGCAGACCACTGGCATTCATAAAATGCGTATTCTTCAGTCCAAGCTCCTCCACCTTTTCATTCATCAGCCGTACAAACGCTTCCTCCGAACCTGCAACATGGATCGCAAGTGCCGTGGTGGCATCCGCACCGGATGAAAGTGCCGTACCATAGAGAAGATCCGTCATCGTACATTCCTCACCCGTTTGAAAACCGGCAAGGGATGCCTGCGCAGCATAGAGCGGCGCAATGATCTCATCCGTCATGGTAAAGGTGGCATTAAAATCCTCAATATGTTCAATGGCAACGATCAGCGTCATCAGTTTCGTCATGGAAGCAGGGTAAATGACCGTCTGACTTTCCTTTTCTGCAATCACCTTGTTGTTGTCAAAGTCCACAAGAATTGCATATTGACTGTCAACGCCGCCGCCGATCGGAACAATGTCCGTTCCACGCTCAGGATAACTCACCGGCGGGGGCGGTTCCGTAGGCGGTTCTGTGGTTGGTTCTGTTTCAATAAGAATTACTTTTTCTGCTTCCGGAGTCTTTGGCTCATCGCCGGAATCGGTAAGAACCCAAATGATTCCCCAAATTCCCGCAACAATGATAAGACCCATAACGACCAGCAGCACAACACCGGCAGGGGAAACACGTCTGCGGCGTCTTCTGCGTTTTTGCTGCAATGGTAACGCCTCCATTCTCTCAATTTTCTACACAATCTGTTTATTTTTCTACACAAAACAATATTTTTCGATATATCTATTTTAATTATATCGCATTCCCGCTGCATTGTCAACAGCGCTTTACAAAATTTAAAAAATTTATGCAAAAGTGCAATTGCCGCCGTGGAAACAACGTATTTTGGATTTATCACTTTACCCATTTTGTACATAACGACGAAAAAAAATTTTTTTTACAAAAAGACTTGCATTCAGCAAAAACATGTGCTATACTATATAAGTTAAATAGTACTACTGTCTAAAGGAACTGATGGGCTACTATGCATTTACACATTGATGAAAGAGGTGAATTCAGATGAGAAAGGACATCCATCCTACACTGTACAAGACAACCATTACCTGCCACTGCGGTAACGTGATCGAAACACAGTCTACCAAGCAGGATATCAAGGTGGAAATTTGCTCCAAGTGCCATCCGTTCTTCACCGGTAAGCAGAAGCTTGTAGATACCGGCGGACGTGTTGACAGAGTCAAGAAGCGTTTCAATCTGGATAAGTAATTTGATTGTCATGAAAGATACGGGTAGTTGTAAGGCTGCCCGTTTTTTCGTCATATTCACGCAATTACCGATAAAGGCAGGGATGTTATGGATTATTTTACGATTGCGGATACCGCCGAAACCACGTTTACCGAAAAACGTTCGGAGTTTCTCGGATACCTTGCGCCGGTTCGCACAAACGACGAGGCAGTGGCGTGGATCAATGAGATCAAAGCGGGACACCGCAAGGCAAAGCATCATGTGTATGCTTATATTCTGAGAGATTCAAACATTACCCGATACAGCGACGATGGCGAGCCGCAGGGCACGGCAGGCGTTCCGGTTCTGGATGTGCTGCAAAAACGAGGACTGACGGATGTCTGCTGCGTGGTGGTACGCTATTTCGGCGGCATTCTGCTCGGCGGCGGCGGTCTGGTGCGTGCATACTCCCATAGCGCAGCAATCACCTGTGATGCTGCAAACATCCTGCATATGTGTGAATGCTGTCCGCTGACGCTGCGGATGGACTACACACTTTATGGCAAAGTAACCCATATTCTGCCGAAATACGGCGTAATTGAGGTTTCCAGCGAATTTGGCAGTGATGTATTTCTGGAACTGAATGTCCGGCTGGAAGTATTGGAGCAGCTAAAAAAAGACCTGACGGAATTATCCGGCGGTAAAATTCGGATGGAATGCGGAAAGCAGCAGTTTGCGGATTTTTCTTCCGTGGGATAATTTTTTAGAAAAAAGAGGGTTTTTCAGTTATAGAAACGTATAATATTATAGAACATAAAAAAGGGGGAAGCGTATGACCATTCGTGAACAGATCGAGGAGCGTGAAGAAAAAACGCTCGCTGCGGCTGCATGTCTGAGCAATGACGAAAAAATGACAATGCGTCAGAATCCGGAAGAACCATGCACATTTCGCACGGCATTCCAGCGTGACCGCGACAGGATCCTGCATTCCAACGCATTTCGCAGACTCAAGCGCAAAACACAGGTATTCCTCTCCCCCGTCGGCGATCATTACCGCACACGTCTGACGCATACACTGGAAGTTTCTCAGATCGCAAGAACCATCGCACGCGCAATGTCACTCAATGAAGATCTGACGGAAGCGGCGGCGCTTGGACACGATCTGGGGCATTCTCCGTTCGGTCACGCAGGCGAATCGGTATTGAATGCGATTTGTCCCCACGGATACAAACATTACCTGCAAAGTGTTCGTGTGGTGGATTACATAGAAAAAAAAGGTGAGGGACTGAATCTCACCTTCGCTGTCCGAAACGGCATTGCATGCCACACAAATGGTGTGGCTGAAACCCTTGAGGGAAATATTGTCCGTGTTGCGGACAAAATTGCCTACATCAACCACGATATTGAAGATGCCGTTCGTGCAGGTCTGCTTCGCAACGAAGATCTGCCGCAGGATGCGATCAGCGTCCTCGGATATGAAAAATCCGCACGCATTACAACAATGGTGGCAGCCGTTGTGGAACACGGTACCGAAAGTATCGAAATGGTTCCGCATATTCAGAAGGCTCACGACATCCTGCATGCGTTCATGTATGAAAATGTCTATCACAATCCGACCGCAAAACGTGAGGAAAAGAAAGCGGAGCTTTTGCTTGAAAAGCTCTATGGATATTTTCACAGCAATCCCGAAAAAATGCCGGAGGAATACCGCAGGATCGCAAAGAAAATGGATGTTGACAGAGCAGTGTGCGATTATATTTCCGGTATGAGTGACGGTTTTGCCGTGGATCTGTATTCGGAATTGTTTATTCCGAAATTCTGGAAGTAGGTGATCCCGTGCTTTCCGAAGATTTTATTTATCGGCTTCGTGAAGCCAATGATATTACTTCTGCATTCGGGATGTATGTCAACCTGAAAAAACGCGGCAGGACGCATGTCTGCAACTGCCCGTTCCATTCGGAAAAGACACCGTCCTGTACGGTATTTCCCGACACACAGAGCTTTTATTGCTTTGGATGCGGTGCCGGCGGCGATGTGATCACCTTTACCATGAAGATGGAAAACCTCAGCTACATCGAGGCAGTCCGTCTGCTTGCCCAGCGCTGCGGCATGGAGCTTCCCACAGAAAATCCGGAAGAAGCCAGAAATGCCAGACGGCGAGTACGTTGTCTGGAAATCAATCGAGAAGCGGCAAATTTCTTTTATAAACAACTCATTTCGGGAAAAGATAAAAGAGGTCTGGAGTATTTTGCGCAGCGTAAGCTGCAGCCCGCCATCGTCAAGAAATACGGGTTGGGATTTGCTCCCGATGACTGGCATCAGCTGCGTGATCACCTGCGTTCCAAGGGGTATTCCGATGAAGAAATGGTAGTCGCAGGCGTCTGTCAGCAGAGCCAGAACGGTAACATTTACGACAATTTCCGCAACCGTGTGATGTTCCCCATTGTAGATCTTCGGGGAAATGTCATTGGATTCGGCGGGAGAGTGCTTGATGACAGCAAGCCGAAATACCTCAACACGGGAAAATCCCCCGTATTTGACAAAGGACGCAATCTGTTTTCGATGCAGTTTGCCAAGAATGCATCCTCCACAACCATGATTCTGGCGGAGGGTTATATGGATGTCATTGCCATTCATCAGGCAGGCTTTGAAAATGTCGTTGCAACGCTCGGCACGGCAATTACCCCAGATCAGGCAAGACTGATCTCTCAGTATGCCAAGGAGGTAGTCATCGCCTACGACAGCGATGGCGCAGGACAGGCAGCTACGCAAAAGGCGCTGAATCATTTCAGTGCCGTGGGACTTCCCGCACGCATTCTGAAAATTGAAGGGGCAAAAGACCCCGATGAATTTATCAAAAAATACGGAACAGAACAGTTCCGCATTCTCATAGATCATGCCGGCGATGCGCTCAATTTCCGTCTGGACAAATGCCGTGAGGGTTTGGATCTTGAAACAGAAATCGGAAAAACAGAACTTCTTCGCCGCAGTGTCAACGTGCTTGCAGCAATCAGCAATCCGCTGGAGCGTGACGTCTATATCACTCGCACGGCAAAGGAACTGGAAATTCGTGTGGATGTGCTTCGGGCACAGGTGGATCATACAGTGCGCCGCAATACCTCCGGTACGAAAAAATCACAATTCCGTGCGATTGAGGCCCGCTCCCTGCAGAAGGATGAGATCAATCCGCTGGCACAGCAGTTTCCGAAGGAGAGCAAAGCGGAGGAACAGATCATTTCCTATCTGCTGCGATTCCCCGAAGAATATGAAATGGTTTGGAACAACCTGTCACCGGACTACTTTATCACGGATTTTCACCGAAGAGTGTACGAGGCAATCTGTCTGATGATGCCCGATTATGCGCACTTCAATCTTTCCATGCTGGCAGGAAAATTCTCAGTAGAGGAAATGGGACGTATCAGCGGCATTGATGCCAAAAGCCGTGAATTTACGGTGGACAGGGATACGCTTGAAGAATGCATCCGCGTTCTGAAGGAATCACGCAGCAAGATCCGACCAAGTGAACAAATGTCGGACGATGACCTGCTTGCGGTCATCGCACAAAAGAAAAAGAAATGATGGGGTTATGCCTCTGTCAATGAAACGATGCTGTATTTCACTGCATCCGCAATAACCTGCTACATATCTGAAAAGAATGGATCCGGCGGTATCCGTTCTTACAGCAATTTCCCATAATACCGCTTTCACATACTCCGAAAAACAATGTCCTTTATAAAGGCATTGTACCGAAGAAATATAACCAAAGCAGGAGGAACAGAAATGGACAAGAAGTCAACAATTGAAGCGCTGCTCGAAAAGGGTAAATCCGCCGGAAAACTCACTACCAAGCAAATTTCCGACGCACTTGAGGAAATGGATTTTGACGCCGATCAGCTCAACTCCTTTTACGACAGCTGTGAACAGCTGAACATTGAGATTATTGACAACAATGTAGTCGATGATTCCTTGGATCTGAATAATATTCCCATCATTGAAAATCTGGACGAGGATCTGGAATCCGCTCTTTCTACTGAAGGGCTTGCTGTAGACGATCCGGTTAAGATTTATCTGAAGGAAATTGGTCGTGTACCGCTGCTTTCCGGTGACGAGGAAATAAAGCTTGCCAAGCTTATGGCAGAAGGCACACCGCTTGAGGCAAAGCGTGCAAAGCAGCGTCTTTCCGAAGCCAATCTGCGCCTTGTTGTCAGCATTGCAAAAAAATATGTGGGCAGAGGCATGCAGTTCCTTGATCTGATTCAGGAGGGAAACCTCGGTCTGATCAAGGCTGTCGAGAAATTCGACCATAGCAAGGGCTTTAAGTTTTCTACCTATGCAACATGGTGGATCCGACAGGCAATCACCCGTGCCATTGCCGATCAGGCAAGAACCATCCGTATTCCCGTGCACATGGTGGAAACCATCACAAAGGTAAAAAAAATCTCCAGCCAGCTGCTGCATGAAAATGGTCACGATCCGACGCCGGAGGAAATTGCAGAGCGTCTGGAAATGCCGGTAGAGCGTGTGCGTGAGATCATGCGCATTGCGCAGGATCCTGTTTCTCTGGAAACTCCCATCGGTGAGGAGGAGGACAGCCATCTGGGCGACTTCATCCCTGATGATGATGCACCTGCACCTGCGGATGCTGCATCGCTTACGCTGCTCAAAGAACAGTTGGAGGAGGTGCTTTCCACACTGACCGATCGTGAGGCAAATGTACTCCGTCTGCGTTTTGGTCTGATTGACGGTCGTTCCCGTACACTTGAGGAAGTGGGAGCACAGTTCAATGTCACCAGAGAGCGCATCCGTCAGATCGAAGCAAAGGCACTGCGCAAGCTGCGCCATCCCAGCAGAAGCAAAAAAGTCAAGGATTTCCTCGATTAATCCATACACAACAAAACCCCTGTCAGTTACAGGGGTTTTTCTGTTTGTCAAAAAAATATGAATGAGCATTCCGCCGCCATAGGCGGAGGAATGCTCATAAGAAATCAGTTTTTAGTTGTTGCTTTCATAAGGGAGCTTGTCGATCAATTTCACAAGGAATTTCATGATCATCAGGGAATCAGCTGTCGAAGGCTTGCCGTCCTTGTCTACATCGGCGTTCTTCGCACCCTGATCCGACAGGGAGCCTGAACCCAGAAGCGCCTTGTTCAGCACAATGATGTCCAGAATATCAACCTTGCCATTGTCATCAGCATCACCGTAAGCCACATCATCGGAAGGATCCACTGTAGGTCCTTCGGCTGCAGTCAGCAGATATGCATCCGTAATCGTAACGTCACCCACATTTGCAGCTTCACCGTCAATGTCAGCCCACCATATCTGACCCTGGAAAGTAGTCTGCTTCTGAATCAGCTCAATTGCCTTTGCAATGATTTCCTCATCTTCAACCACTTCAGTGCCAAGGGTTACATTCAGAGGCTTGGTCATGTCCACCTTCACAGCACCGCTCTTGGTAGCTTCCCAAGGTGTATTGACCCAGTAATATTCTCCGCCGATCTCTACGCCGCCGCCAAGTCCGCCGTTTGCATAGGAAATCTCATCGCCCAGATCTACTACCAGATATACGGCTTCACCGACTGCCTCGGGGAATACGATCTGAACATAGCCTGTTTCCTCTGTCAGCTTTGCGTGACCTTCCTTCGGAGGCTCAGTGGGCTTGGGAGGATCTGTAGGTTCAGTGGGCGTTGTGGGCTCCGGAACAAATTCCTCACCGGTGTACTCATAGGTCTTGTAATCCGGCAGCTCATCGAGTGTAATAACTGCCTCACTCTGATAAAGCTTCTTGAGGGTATCCGCATTATTGTATTCCGTCAGGAACAGCGGAGAACCGTTTTCACCTTCATACCACGGACAGAAATAGGACCAGTATGCACCTTCTTCAAGCATTGCATCAATTGCAGGAACGGTATCACACTCAGTCAATGCAACCATCTTACCGGAACCGCCGTACATATCCACAAGATTGAAGAATGTCGAAGAAATCGGACTTTCGTTGGGCTTGTTTGCAGCACCGTTATACTTATCATAGCCGATGATGTCCACATACTCATCACCCGGATACCAGTTCTTGGAATTTGCATAGGTGTAGCTGTTGAATTCCCAGATCAGGTTGTGCAGGCCGTATTCCTCTGTCAGCTTCTCATACAGAAGCTTCCACAGTGCCTTGTAGGTTGCGGAACCATCCTTGCCCCACCAGAACCAAGAACCTGTTTCACCGCCGGAGCCTTCTGCCTCGTGGAATGGACGGAACAGCAGCGGAACATCTGCATCCTGCAGCTTTGTAAGCTCCGCTGCAAGCAGCTCAACAGCATTATCAAAGTACTTTGCTTCAATGGATTCCGGATCGCTCAGAATCTTTGAGGGGCTGAATGTGGTCTGGTTGCTGTAGGTCGCATTACCCCAGTCCACCTTATCACCGACGCTGTAACCCTCAATTTCCTTCGGAACATTGATATGCCAGGAAGCAGTTGCAATACCGCCCTTTTCGTTTACCCAGTCGATCACACGGTCGGTTGTGCCGTCATCCCAGCCGTACAGGGAATTATAGTTCATGAAATCAAAACCACGAATTGCGGGGGACTTTCCTGTTAAATCGAGCAGATAGTCAAATTCCCACTCAAAATTTCCGCCGTGTCCGTTAGCATAGATTTCCTGTTGTCCGGAAACGATGTAATCACCGTAAACGGTAGCCATGTAGTTCATCAGACCCTGTGCCTCAGCGGATGCCTTGGGGTCACAGAGCTTATTGGAACATTCCAGTTTTGCAATTTCTGCAGGTGCAATGCTCACATAGTCAAACAGTGTCCAACCCCATGAACCAACGATAGTTACCGTATTATCGCCCTTTTCAAGTTTAACAGTACCAAATTTCACTTCCTCAAATGTCTTGCCCTCCGCAAAACTCACGTTACCCTGGTTGGCACCGTTGATCTCCAGTCCCTGAATTTTATCACCATAGATCGCAGCATAACCGATATTCAGTTCGTACATGCCCGTTTCCGGAACCGTTACCGTTACGGAAATTGTATCCGCATTGTCCTGCAGGAATACATATCCCGTGCCGGAAAAGCCCTTCTGTTCGGATAAAACGGTTGCAGAACCCGTCTGTGTGCCATCTTCAAACTCAAATTTTGTTTCAGCAGCTGTTACACCAAAAGGAACTGCCAAAAGAGTGTTGAACAGCATCGCACACGCAACTGTACTTCCTGCTAATTTTTTTCTCAGCATATCGCTCATCCTTCCTTAAATTAGTTTAATCCGCTTCATTAGCGTATAATTTATTTTAGCATATAATGGCAGTACTTGTCAATGTTTTTTCAGTTTTTTAGTGATTTCAAACAAAAGGCGGAGTAATAGCTCGGCATATTAGGTAATAATTAGAGATTATTAGGCTTATTTTAAGTAATTTTTATTAACAAAATATTTCGATACAACAAAAAAGAGGACTCCTAAGAGTCCTCTTTTAAAAAGCGAAATTATTCGTTGATAGCGATAACAACGCCGGAACCAACTGTTCTACCACCCTCACGGATAGCGAAACGGAGGTTCTGCTCGATAGCGATAGGAGTGATCAGCTCAACATCCATCTCTACGTTGTCGCCAGGACGGCACATTTCTACGCCCTCCGGCAGAGTTACGATACCAGTAACGTCAGTTGTTCTGAAATAGAAC
>SVNQ01000056.1 GCA_015066865.1 Ruminococcus sp. | reverse complement strand
TTCTGTTTCAAAACTACCGGCAGCGATGATTCCGCTTGCGAAGCAACGGAATCATGCGGTAACCTGCACCGTTCCGCGAAAAAAGAAAGCTTCCCCAAAAGAGAAGCTTTCATACGCGAATCGTCTGCGGCGACCCGCCGCTGGCTCCCCCAGTTGGACTCGAACCAACGACAACTCGGTTAACAGCCGAGTGCTCTACCGACTGAGCTATGGAGGAATCTGTGAGGGATTTCTCCCCCTCTCTGATAATAGTATATGCAGAAAGTGCGGATTGTATACACGGTCTGAAAAATTTTTTGATCCGCTCCGCTTTCTGCGAAGCGGATCAAAATTATGCGATTACATCTTATTGAGGGTATCCGTGAGGATCGTTCTGAGCGTCTGCGGATCGCAGTTGCCCTTCAGTTCCTTCATGCATCTGCCGAAGATGGACATCAGTGCCTTTTCCTTGCCGTTCTTGTAGTCGTTCACAGCCTTTTCCTCTGCTGCGATCACTTCCTTGACGACCTTTTCTACCAGACCTGTGTCGTTGGACATCACATAGCCGTTTGCTTCCGCATAGGCTACGGGCTCGATGGTGGTATCCTCAAACATTGCAGCAAGGATCTTCTTGCCGTTTGCACGGCCAACCTTGCCGTCCATAACAAGCTTGATCAGCGCACCAAGTGCAGTGCCGTTGATGTTGAGCATGTCATAGGTCATCTGTCTCTTGTTAAGGATGCTCATGATCTCGGAGATCATCCAGTTTGCCGCATCCTTTGCGTTGCCGCAGACTGCATAGGCAGACTCAAAGCACTCGCACAGCGCAATGCTCTTGATCAGCTGTGTTGCGTCATATTCGCTCAGTCCCAGCTCCTCTGTGTAACGTGCAAACTTCACCTCAGGAAGCTCCGGCAGGGATTCCTGAATGGAATTGAACCATGCATCGTCAATGACAACGGGCATTACGTTCGGATCGGGGAAGTAACGGTAATCGCCTGCAGTTTCCTTGTTTCTCATTGCAAAGCTCTTGCCCTTGATGTCATCCCAGCGGCGGGTTTCCTGCACGAGTACCTCTGTGCCGTTTTCGATGGCATCAATGTGACGAGCTGTCTCGTATTCAATCGCATGCTTGATCGCCTCGATGGAGTTCATGTTCTTCATCTCGGTACGAACACCGAGCTGATCACTGCCCTCGGGACGAACGGAGAGGTTTACGTCGCAGCGCATTGTACCGTGTTCCATGGCGCATTCTGCAACCTTTGCATAACGCAGCAGCATCTTCAGACGCTCCAGATATGCCTCCACTTCCTCAGCACTGGAAAGATCCGGCTGGCTTACGATCTCGATCAGCGGAACGCTTGTGCGGTTGAAGTCCACATGGGTGGTATCCTCTGCAATATCGTGTACGAGCTTGCCTGCGTCCTCCTCCATGTGAATCTGCTTGATGCGGACACTCTTCTTTCCCTTGGAGGTTTCGATCTCCACAGTGCCGTTTACGGCAACGGGTGCAAACCACTGTGTTGTCTGGTATGCACAGGGCAGATCGGGATAGTAATAGCTCTTTTTATCAAAAGTCGTGGTGCGGTTGATGTGGCAGTTGAGCATCATGCCGGCTTTCATGCCGTAATCCACAACACGCTTGTTGACGACGGGCAGCATGCCGGGCATACCGCAGCAGGCAGGGCAGACATGTTCATTCGGGCCTGCACCGTACTTTGCGTTGCAGGAACAGAAGATCTTGGACTTTGTGGCAAGCTCCACATGCACTTCCAGACCAATGACGGTTTCGTATCTCATGATTATTCGCCCTCCTTTTCAAACAGCTTTGCGGCTGCAAGCAGCGCACCATCGGAAAACGCCTTGCCGATCAGCTGAACGCCGCCTGCAACAACGGTGGGAAGTCCTGTAATGGATGCAGGAGCCGTGTAGAGGTTCTCTGTAAAGGAAAGATATTTGTCCGCCTTCACATCCTCCGTTGTATAAGCAGTCTTAGCGCAAACGGGTGCAAGTACTGCGTCAAACTGTGCAAAGATCGCATCGAAAGCCTCTGCAGTCACACGGCGCATGCGCAGTGCTTTATCATAGACCTTCATATAATTTTCCGTGGAAAGTGTATCGGAACCGAAAAGAATCGCTGTCTTGAGCAGTTCACCGAATGCCTCGGTACGGCTGTTGGTGTACAGCTCATCAATGTTGGTGAAATTCTGGCTGCGGTAGCCGTACTTGACACCGTCATAACGGGAAACATTATTGCAAAGCTCCGCACTCATCAGGATGTTCCACGCAATGCGTGCAGCAGCAAGCTTTGTTTCCTCAATTTCGCAAACCTCAATGCCGTTTGCAGAAAGCGCTGCCTTTGCAGCCTCCAGCTTTGCAGAAACCTGCGCATCCACGCCGGCTGTCAGGGATGTTACCACTGCCACACGGCGAATCGGTGCGGACTGGGATGCCGCAGCCGCGCACTGTTCCTCGGAAAGGCTTGTGCCGTCCTTGTCGTCATGTCCTGCAATTGCCTTGAGTACGTCAAAGCAGTCATCTGCGGTCTTTGCCATCACACTGACAGTTTCGCCGGAGCATGCTACCGGAATTGTACCATAGCGGGAAACCGTACCGTAGGTGGGCTTTACGCTCACAAGACCGTTCACGGCTGCTGCACGGCGCACGGAACCATTCACATCCATGCCAACCACTGCTGTCACGCCGCCCTCCTTGAGGATCTCTGCGGACGCATTGACCAGTGTTCCGTCTGCTTCGGGAGTTCCGTTATAGGAGGTTTCGCCCAGCATGTCGATTGCAAATTCACCGACATCTGCCTTGCCGCCGATGGCATAGCCCGCCTGCTGAAGTCTTGTCACAACCTCTGCATCAAACAGGCTCATGTAACCGTCAAGCATTTTGGAGCCTGCAGCGGTGGGCATATCCTTTGTTAGGATCATATCATCCACAATGATCTTGCGATCTGCTGCGGTATCTGTTTTTACTGTATATAATTTCATTCCGTTTTCCTCCTCTGCTGATTACTCTACGACACGGGGAACGCACCAGTAGCCCTCATCGGTTTCGGGTGCGCCACGCTGGAGGTCTTCCCTTGAAAACGGCTGGGAAGCGACATCCTCACGCACAACAGTCAGAATGGGCATAACGTGAACCATTCTTTCAACATCGGAAGTATCCACTGCATTGAGAACTTCCAATTCCTTTTCACGGCTTGCGCAGAATGCAAGGAAATCTTCCTTCTGCGTATCGGTAAGGCTGAGCTGATTAAGCAGTTCAAGCCTTCTGAGTGTATCTCTTTCCATACAAGCTTGCTCCTTTTCTCTGGTATATCGAAGCAGTCCGCCCGTCACAGAACGGACGGACTGCAATTTCCGTATTTATGACTCCGGCAATTAAATACAGGTGCTTTTGGGGGGATTGCACTTTATAACTGCCCCAACCCCTCCCCAAGGGGAGGGGCTATAGGCAGAGGGTACTGCGTACCCTCACCCGCCAAAGGCTATCGCCTTTTGAATCCATTAAAGCACCCTATTTGCCGAATTAACGGGACTTAATCTCTTACCTTAATGTGAACCTCACGCAGCTGCAGCTCTGTTACCTCGCCCGGTGCGCCCATCATCAGATCCTGTGCATTACCGTTAAGCGGGAATGCGATAACGTCACGGATGGTTTCTTCACCTGCGATCAGCATGATCATTCTGTCAACGCCCGGTGCCATACCTGCATGGGGCGGTGCACCGTATGCAAATGCGGTGTAGAGTGCGCCGAACTTTGCCTTGAGATCTTCCTCGCCATAGCCTGCGATCTCGAATGCCTTTCTCATGATCTCAGGATTGTGGTTACGAACCGCACCGGAGGAAAGTTCCACGCCGTTGCAGACAATATCATACTGGTATGCGAAGATCTCCAGCGGATCCTTGTTCATCAGTGCATCCATACCACCCTGCGGCATGGAGAAGGGATTGTGTGTAAAGTCGATCTTGTTGGTATCGGGATTCAGCTCATACATCGGGAAATCCACGATAAAGCAGAACTCGAAGGAATCGTCCTTGATCAGTCCCAGTTCGTTTGCGATCCATGTTCTCATTTCACCAGAAAGCTGGTTGATCACCTTTGCGGTATCGCTGATGAAGAACAGGGATTCGCCTTCCTTGATGCCAACCAGAGCCGTCAGCTCTGCCTTCTGCTCATCGGTCAGGAACTTTGCGATCGGGCCCTTGTACTCGCCGTCCTCCAGCGTGATATAGCCGATACCGAACTTCATGCCAATGCTTCTGGAGTAAGCGTCAATTGCCTTTTCAAATGCCTTTTTGCCGTCGCCGTCGCCATCCTTCTTCACGAGGTAGTTGGCTACGATACCCCGAACGAGCTTGTTCTTGAAGGGAACAGTTCTGCCATTGATGGTCAAAAATTCATGCTTTGCAAAGAAATCCGTCAGATCCTGAATCAGCAGGGGGTTTCTCAGGTCGGGCTTATCAGTACCGTACTTGAGCATGGATTCCGCAAAGGGAATGCGGCGGAACGGGGGCTTGGAAATTTCCTTATCGGAAAATTCCTTGAAGGTGTTGTAGATCACCTTTTCTGCAATGTCGAATACGTCCTCCTGCGTTGCAAATGCCATCTCAAAGTCGAGCTGGTAGAATTCGCCGGGGGAACGATCCTGACGAGCGTCCTCATCACGGAAGCAGGGAGCGATCTGGAAATAACGGTCAAAACCGGATGCCATCAGCAGCTGCTTGAACTGCTGCGGAGCCTGCGGCAGGGCGTAGAACTTGCCCTTGTGCTTACGGCTGGGAACGAGATAGTCTCTTGCGCCCTCGGGTGAGGATGCAGTCAGAATGGGAGTCTGGATTTCCATAAAGCCCATGTCTTCCATCTGACGGCGCAGGAAGCTGAGAATCTTGGAACGAAGCACGATATTGTTGTGGATCTTGTTGTTGCGCAGATCCAGGTAACGATACTTCAGACGAACTTCTTCTCTTGTCTGTGTGGATGCGTCAATTTCAAACGGCAGTCCGAGCTGGCAGGGACCAAGTACCTCGATCTTTTCAGCACGAACTTCGATCAGACCGGTGCTGATCTTCGGGTTAACAGTTTCCTCATCTCTCATGGTAACCGTGCCCTCAACCAGAACAACGGTTTCCTTGGACATGCCTGCGATCAGGCTGTCATCGGAGAATACGATCTGTGTTACACCGTAGTGGTCACGCAGATCCACAAACAGTACGCCGCCGTGGTCACGGATCGTGTCGATCCAGCCGGTCAGCTTGACATTCTGCCCGATATGCTCGGGGTTCAGCTCATTACAGGTATGAGTTCTCAACATAGCATTTTCCTCCAAAAGTTTCTGATATAGTATTCCTTCATGACGGAAATCCATACATCTTGCGTAAAAATAAAAAAACTTCCGTCCCTGAACATGGGACGAAAGTTAACTTCCGCGATACCACCCAAATTGATCGTTGCCGATCCACTCGTTTGCATCCTTACGGGATGAACGTGCGGTTCTACTCATCGGATTTCCGATTTTCTTCCGCAGGCTCCGGAGTGTTTTTCTCACAGGACTTGCTGCTGTATTTCCACCATCAACAGCTCTCTTTGAACAAGTACCCTGCAGTACTCTCTCCATCATCGCCATTATAGATACAGTATATCACATTTTTATGGCGATGTCAATAGCAAAATCCGAAAAATCGAACGACAAATTACGGGAAATCATTTGTCAGATTTTACAATGACAAGCCCTGCTATTCGCCATATCTGCACTCGTGATTCACAGAGGAATTGAGAAATTCCTGCAGCTTCGCACCCTCAAGTCCCAGCGCACAACCGACAAGTGTTTTGACATACGCCATTTCCGAGGTCATCCCGTCAATGCTGCGTGCCCCATGTCTGAGAGCATCGCCGGTGGATTCATAGCAGTAGGACTGCGGACTGCACGGCGCAAGAAACACCGGAATTTCAAGCTTTTTGCACCTGTCAAGCAAGTACAGCACGGACAAAGCGGAATACTCTCCTTCGCCATTTTTCCGTTCCACACACACGGACTGCGAATGATAAGTACCATGGACGATCGCCCGAACCTCATCAAGACAGACAAAATCATAGCGAAGTCCCACATGCGGCATGATCTGCAGTACGCATGGTGTCAGATCGGACATGCGTTCAAGCAGCATCCCCTGTGTTTCAAATGCCTGTCCCGTTGCCTTTGCAGGACAAGACGTATCAATTTTCATTGCATTGCTGCTGAAAAAGTCCTGGCTGTAATTGCCGCACTGCAGCAGATTTGCGCCATAATGCGCATACATCGCCCCATCACTGTTGCGATATACCGCATAGACATTCGGGGCAATGCCATTCATGATCAGTTCCACCGCTGCCCGGAAATTATCATGACCGTTGGTTTCCGCAAAAGAAAGCGGTAGCTGAGCGGACACCATGCACACGGGAATCCCTACTCCTGCCAGAACAAGGGAGAGCAGCGAGGAAGTATAGGCAAGTGTATCAGTACCATGCAGTATGATCACGCCTTGATAGGAGTTCCAATTCACATCGGTACGAAAAAAATCCAGAAGTACATTCCAGCTGTCGATGGTCATATTCTCACTCAGAATATCCAGCGGCGTAACCGAATCAAATTCAATTTTTTCGCAGTATTCCGGATGATTCTGATAGAATACACTGATTATTTCCACGTTTCTGGCATCCGAATATCGCACACCGTCAGTATTTACCGAGGAACAGATTGTTCCTCCCGTAAGTACAACCAGAATTTTGTCACAAGCCATTTTACTCATCACCTGACATCTAAATATAATAAAAAATCCATCAGCAATTGCTGATGGATTTCATGGCTCCCCCAGTTGGACTCGAACCAACGACAACTCGGTTAACAGCCGAGTGCTCTACCGACTGAGCTATGGAGGAATCTATATCGGCATCGTTCTAATTTCCCGGGCCGTGACCAGCCAAGTATTTTCGACGCAGAAGAGCTTAACTACCGTGTTCGGAATGGAAACGGGTGGAACCTCTTCGCAATAGACACCGATTATAGTGGTGACCCGTACCAGACTCGAACTGGTGTTGCCGCCGTGAGAGGGCGGAGTCTTAACCGCTTGACCAACGGGCCTGATAGGTGGTGCACCATCGGGGACTCGAACCCAGGACCCACTGATTAAGAGTCAGTTGCTCTACCGACTGAGCTAATGGTGCATATCACTTAATTATTATATCACATTTGTTTGTGTTTGTCAAGAGTTTTTTCAAAAATTTTCAAAAACTTTTTTTACTTTCAAACAAGATAAAGCACAAATGAAAATGGGGAGAGAAATCGAAGAATGATTTCTGAAAGGAAAAGTGTTCGACCGATTAGTATCTGCAAGCTAAACATGTCACCATGCTTACACATCAGACCTATCAACCTCATCGTCTATAAG
>SVNQ01000008.1 GCA_015066865.1 Ruminococcus sp. | reverse complement strand
TTGCCGGTGCTTATTGCAAAGAGGTCCCACCCGTTCCCATTCCGAACACGGCAGTTAAGCTCTTTCGCGACGAAAATACTTGGTTGGTCACGACCTGGGAAATTAGTTCGGTGCCGGCTTCTCAATCCGCTTCATAAGAAGCGGATTTTTTATATTCAGAGGGAGGACTATCATGGAACAAATAAAACGCCCCCGCACCGCCCTCCTCGATACCATTCGTGGACTAACTGTCATCAACATGGTACTTTACCACGCCATCTGGGATCTTGTTTACATTTTCGGCGTGGACTGGGAATGGTATCACGGAAACGGCGCCTATATCTGGCAGCAATGTATCTGCTGCACATTCATTCTTTTGTCCGGATTCTGCGCAGGAATGAGCAAAAAGCCCTTAAAACGAGGACTTCTCGTATTTGGAATTGGCGCAGCCGTCACACTTGTGACAGCTATTTTCATGCCGAATGAAATTGTAGTATTCGGGGTACTGACCCTCATTGGTTCATGTATGCTGCTGATGATTCCGCTTAAGCCTCTTCTTGAAAAAATTCCGGCGATACTTGGCGGAATTTTATGCCTTGCACTGTTCCTTTTTACACGACATATTTCATGGGGCTATCTGGGATTTTTCGGTAAGGAACTGATTCATCTCCCCGACTGGCTCTATGCAAATTATGTTACGGCATATTTTGGCTTTGACTTTCCGGAATTCTACTCAACGGACTATTTTCCGCTGTTTCCGTGGCTGTTTTTATTCCTCACAGGATATTTCCTGTTCCGTCTGATTGGGAAGTTCCTCCCGAAATTGACATGGAAGGGCATTGCACCGCTGAATTTCATCGGCAGGCATGCACTGGAAATTTATGTGGTGCATCAGCCGCTGATTTATGGGCTTTGTCTGGTTTGGGATATGTTCCGATAATTATAAAGGCACACGCTTTGCAGCGTGTGCCTTTGTTTTATACAATTGTCTGCGCCTTGCAAATTAGTTTCTTCACAATACTTCCTTCCCGAACCGTCCGCACAGCCTCCTCAAAGGAGAACCACTGCGCCTGCGCCACTTCATCGGACAGACGGAATTCAGCTTTTTTCACATGCACCATAAATCCCAGCATCAGCTGACACTTGATGTCGTACCAGTGACTTTCGAGGAATGTGACCGATTCGGGAACAAGTCCGATTTCCTCGATGACTTCCCGTTTTGCTGTGTCTTCGGCGGTTTCGCCGCATTTCATATAGCCTGCAACACCTGCAAAGCGGGGATTCCCATAGCTTTGCTGAATCAGTGCGACCTCGTTCTGTTCATTCACAACGATGCTCAGCACGCAGGTCGAAAACATCTCAAACAGCGGAATTTTGCAGGCTTCGCAGTAGGGGATCAGCCCCTCGTCTCCGATTTCTTTCGGGATTGCTTTTGTTCCGCAGTGCGGACAGTAGGTGAATTTCATGGTGACCTCCTGTATGTGTGATAAATTGGAATTTTTTAGTCTAATGTTTCAATAAATATCTTCTTCAACACATCGGCTGGAATATCTTGTTTTAGGAAAATTTGCAACATTCCTTTGGGCGTTACTTTATAACCTGATAACATTTCTGTGTTTACAGACACAGCTTTTGCTTCAATGTTAATATGGTCTTTGAATGGAATAAGCCTCACAAAAGATTCACCAACATAATAAGTTGGAAGTTTAGCCCACATTGTTTCCTGTGGTTCAGATGAAACACTATCAAAAATTAGTTTTCTTAAAACAATGTACATATCAATAATGTCGTTCGGATATTTATCAATATATTCTTTTATCTGTTTATTCATTCGAACATCTCCAAATTCTTATTTACACATCACCTGCTGTTCATTCACAACGATGCTCAGCACGCAGGTCGAAAACATCTCAAACAGCGGAATTTTGCAGGTTTCGCAGTAGGGTATCAGCCCCTCGTCCCCGATTTCTTTCGGGATTGCTTTTGTTCCGCAGTGCGGACAGTGGGTGAATTTCATGGTGACCTCCTGTATGTGTGATAAATTGGAATTTTCATTATTCTTCTTCGGAAATATCTATTTCATACTGAACTGATGAAATATATTCCTCAAGCGTTTCATTATCAAGCCAGCCACTTTTTTTATCAATTTCGTATAGCTTTTCGTACCCATAATATTCTATCAAAAATGCCCAACCTTTTTTGGTAATGTACGCTTCGAGTATTTGACAATAGTCAAACAATTCTTCTACAATTTCTGGCTTTATCAATTCATCTCTGGTGTATTCACGATAATCTTGATTTTGAACAAATGGATAATGATAATAGGCTAACATTTTTCACCTCTAAATTCTCATTTACGTTTCATCCGCCGCTTTTTCCTCCTGCAATTTCCCCAACGCCGAAAACGCCTGCCGCAAATTGCTCACACCAAAAATACGCAGCGTCTTGGAACTCTTCGGCAGCGCCGAAAGTGCCTGCTTCGGGACGATGCAATACTCAAAGCCCATCCGCTTTGCCTCCTGTACACGGCGCACGATATGCGATACATTGCGGATCTCACCGCCCAGTCCCACTTCACCGATCGCAATCAGCTTGTCCGGCAGCGCCCTGTCCGTCAGCCCCGAATACAGTGCCAGTGCCACCGGCAGATCGCCCGCAGGCTCGTCCAGCTTAAAACCTCCGACAATGTTCAGATACACATCGAGTGCTCCATACGTCAGCCCGAATCTCTTTTCCAGTACCGCCAGCAAAATCGCCATGCGGTTGTAGTCAAAGCCCGTAGCCGTGCGCTTTGGGGAAGCATACGCACTCTTGGAAACAAGCGTCTGTACCTCGGCAAGAATCGGGCGTGAACCCTCCATCACACAGGCAATGCAGGTTCCCGAAACGCCAAGCGGACGTCCCGCCAGCAGCATCTGCGAGGGATTCTCCACCTCACGCAGACCCTTGTCCTGCATGTCAAATACGCCGATCTCGTTTGTCGAGCCGAAACGGTTCTTCACCGCGCGCAGCACACGATAGCTCATGTGACGTTCGCCCTCAAAGAACAGCACCGTGTCCACAATATGCTCCATGACCTTCGGCCCTGCAATCATACCGTCTTTATTGACGTGGCCGACGATGAATACGGGGATTTCCAATGTTTTCGCCGTGTGCATGAACAGATTCGTGCATTCCCTGACCTGCGTCAGACTTCCCGGACTTGAGGAAAGCTGCTGGATCTGCATGGTCTGGATGGAGTCGATGATGACAATGTCGGGCTTTGATGCCGCAATCGTGTCGCAGATCGCCTGTGCATCGTTTTCCGTGAGGATATAGAGCTTTTCGGAATTGACATTGAGCCGCTGCGCACGAAGTCCCAGCTGCCTTGCCGATTCCTCACCCGAAATATAGAGTACCGAGTGGCTCTGCCCCAGATGCTGACAGATCTGCAGCAGCAGCGTACTCTTACCGATGCCCGGCTCACCGCCAAGCAGCACGATCGAGCCTTTTACAAGCCCTCCGCCGAGCACCCTGTCAAGCTCTCCGCAGCCCGTGCAGTAGCGGATTTCCTTATCCATGTCAATATCGTCAATCCGATGGATGCGGTCGGAAAGGTTCACAAGCTTGCGGCTGCCGGAAAGATGCTGCACCGTTTCGACTTCCTCAAGGGTGTTCCATTCACCGCAGCCGTTGCAGCAGCCGTTCCATTTTGTGCTCTCATAGCCGCATTCACGGCAGATATAGACGGGTCTGTCCTTCTTCGCCATAATTTCCCTGCTTTCTGTATGGAATTACATTCTGCTTTTATTATAGCACAGATAGGGGAGAATTACAAGGATTTTCGGGGATTTGACATTTTTGTTCGGATGTAGTATAATGTAAAAAATGATTTTGAAGTTGATAACGATGTTGTATCAGATTATTACGGAATGATGAGTGGAGGAGCGGAATGAGAAAACTATTCGAGAAAAGCGAGATCTGGTTTGCAGTGATGTGGATCATCATCTATGTAGTCGGATTCAGCACAGCGGACAGCATTTCGGAAAGCATCGGCATCCCGAAACTTATCACAGCGGCGTTTGCGATGGTGCTGTCGGGCATCCTGTTTCTGTTTGTGAAAAAGAATGATCTGATGAACTATTTCGGACTTTGCCGACTGCAGGGAAGCAGCAGACAGTTTCTGTACTTCATCCCATTGATCGTGCTGTCATCTGTGAATTTCTGGAATGGCGTTTCCTGTACGAAATCTGTGGTGGAAGTGGTTTTGTTTGTGATCTCCATGATCGGCGTGGGATTTCTGGAGGAACTGATCTTCCGTGGTTTCCTGTTCAAGGCAATGTGCAGGGATAATGTCAAGAGCGCGATCGTGGTTTCTTCTCTGACCTTTGGTTTCGGGCATATCGTCAATCTGCTGCGTGGCGCAGAGCTTGCGGAGAATCTGATGCAGCTGATCTATGCCAGCGCCATCGGCTTTTGCTTTACGGTGCTGTTCTATGTCGGCAGGAGCATCATCCCCTGTATCATCGTCCATGCCCTTGTCAACAGCACGAGTATTTTCGGTGTGGATGGTAATGCCACATTACAAATCATCACAACGATCATCATTACTGTTGTCAGTGTTGCATATGGCGTGTACCTTCTGCGGAGAAGTCCCAAAGAAACTACAACATCCTGATGCAAATCCCCATCGGAAATATTCCGATGGGGATTTGAGCTTGTCAAAAAAGTATGATTTCACTTAATTTTGCCCCACCCTCACCCCGCCCTCTATCAGAGCTTTTTTGGCTTTTTATTAGGGGTTGTAGGGGGCTTCGCCCCCTACATGCGCCGAAGGCACAACCCATATAATAATATAATTAGTCCAGCCAGTGCGCCTTATGGCGCACTGGCTGGATGGGACTTTTTCGACAGACCGGAATCCCCACCAGAAAATATTTTGATGGGGATTTTATGTTTTTTTAAAATGCTATTGACATTTGAATAATCTCATGATATAATATTAACATAATATGAACCGTACAAATAAATTTCACATTTTATTAAAACAAAAGTCAAAGGAGTGATTATCATGAAAACGAAAGCAATGGTATTAATTGCGGTTGGAGTTGTGGCGGCCGCAGCGGTGACTGTTTGCGGCACATTTATTTATCCAAGTCTTGCAATCAAGAAGTTTGAAGAGGCTTACCTGCGTCCGATGTATGATGTGTGCGGAGAAGGTGCGAAATTCACACAGTATTCGACAAAAATTGAGAACGGACAGCTTGTGGAGAATGATTGTTTTTCCCTGATGATTCCTGACGGTTTTTCGCTTCTTGAAGAAGAACCCGGAACAACTACCTATCAACTGGTGTCGGAAGATAAATCCAAACAGGCTTTGATCACCATTACCGATGGTGAGGAACAATCACTTCCTTCGCTGCATCAGATTGACTTGAATCAACAGTTTGAGCAAAAGCTTCCTGCCCCCAAAAATCTGGAGGAAGGCTATGAAAAGCTTTGCGGCGATTATCCGGATTCCCTTTACGAGGAATACAAGTACATGGCACTGCTTGACCTCGATGACTTTGATTTTACGGATTATGACAAGGCATATGCCTTTTGCCAGCTCGCCACCTTCAAGGGGATCAGTTGCTGGGGAGCGGATGCCTATGTCTATGAAAATGAAGAAATCTGCGGTGTGCTATACATTAGTAAAAATGTCACACTGAAAGACAACAAGCAGGCTTTCAGTGCTCTTTTCCGTTTTTATGCTGCAGATGACCTCAATTGTGCCTATTCTGTTGAGGTCGTAACCGATTCTATGGATACCGTCAGCGGTGTGATCAATTCCATTACTATGAAATAACAATATTTCCTTTCAGCAGAAACCTCCCTGTGAAGTGCTTCACAGGGAGGTTCTTGCGTTATTTACCATCCGCGCAGTACTGCACGAGTGCAGCAAATACCGTAAATGCGATCTGCCGCTGGTAATCTTCCGTTACAAGCTTTGCTGCCTCCTCAGGATTGGAGAGAAAGCCACACTCAACCATGACGGTGGGATTTTCGCTGAAGTAGCAGAGAAACAGCTCCTTACCGCAGAGCTTGATCTCACGGGTGTTTTCGGGCTGCAGGAACTGCACAAACTGATTCTGAATCATTTGGGCAAGAGCGCTGCTTTCCGAATTGGTATCGGAATAAAACATCTGCGCACCGCTGTATTTCGGATCGGTGAACTGATTCTGGTGGATGGAGATGCAGATGGCATTGTCCGAGCTATTGAAAATTTCCAGTCTGTTGTCCATATCAGAACTTTTTTGATTGGCAATGCCCTCGATTCCTTCATCGTGGATGGAAATATCCGTATCACGGGTAACTACCACCGTATATCCGGACATTTCAAGCAGTTCACGAAGATTGAGCAGAATGGCAAGATTGATGTTCTTCTCCACATCGCCATTGGCAGAGGAGCAGCCGCCGTCCATGCCGCCATGCCCCGCATCCAGAATAATCACCCGTGGTTCGCTGCCGTCCGTACTTGCCGGAATGGACGGCGGAAGTTTTGCTGCACCATAACATGCTGCACCGATGGTTGCGGCAATGGCAGTAGTAACTGCACCAATGCGGTGCAGCAGCTGTTTTGTTTGTTTATTCATAAGCACCACCTGAAGTTCAGAATAGGGATTTGTCCCCTTTGTTCATGCTTATGCTGCTTGTATCTGAAATATTCCGTAAAAAAACGTGTCCTTCCGCTTGCTTTTCGCTTTTATGTGCTGCTTATAACATAATAAGAAGGCAGCCAAGTCAGAAGAATTCAAAGCGTTCCGATCATCAAAATTTATTCCCGGCATATATTTGGAAAATATGAATAATTATGGAACTACGATTTGGCAACCCAACGACGGATTATACGTTTTGTAAACTGCAAACTGTCAATATGCACAAAATGGAAATGCTTCAAATGTAAAAATGAGAGAAATTGTATGACAACTTAGAAGATTACTTGACTTTTGAATTGGCAAATAGTATAATTAAGTATAGAAAAAAGCAGTTATGGAGAGGTAAAATGACAGATAAAGAATTGCGAAAACTCAAGCGTTCAGAGCTGTTGGAAATCTTGTTTTATTTGCAGAAGGAGATTGAAAAGATCCAGCAGGAGAATGAAAATCTCAGAAAACAGATGGACAGCATCTCTGCTGCAAGTGCGATTTCGAATGAAGATATTGCAAGGATTGCAAAAGCAGTTAAATATGAGCTGAAGGGCGGTGCGCCGAACAATCCGTCAAGCAAGAAAAAGAAATAAAATCGGCGTAAATCAGGAGAATAAGGATGGAGCAAGAAACCAAACGAGATCTGCCGACTGTGGAACAACTGACGGCAGAAGTAAAACGCATCAGATATAACAGAAATTTCAGAAAAACAATTTTTAGTACATTCAGTTCATTGGTTGTTGTTGCGGCGGTAGCGGTGCTGATTTCAATGCTGTTTCTGCCGGTACTTCGTGTGACCGGTTCAAGTATGACACCGACGCTGCTGAATGATCAGCTTGTAATTTGTAATAAGAATGCTGATTATAAAAGCGGCGATGTTATCGCATTTTATTACAACAACAAAATATTGTTAAAGCGAGTGATCGCTACATCCGGTCAAATGATCAACATTGATGTAGATGGTACAGTATACGTTAATGATGAGGAACTGATTGAACCCTATGTAAGCAACAAATCGCTTGGTGAATGTGATATTCAGATGCCGTATCAGGTGCCTGAGAGTCGTATTTTTGTAATGGGTGACCATCGAGCTGCTTCCATAGACAGTCGAACCCGAACAGTAGGCTGCATTGCTGAAGAATACATCATAGGCAAGGTGATCTTCAGAATTTGGCCGATGGATAGTGTTGGAACTGTATGATAAACGAATGCAGCAGTTGGCTGGTAACATATCAGCACTTAATTTTACATTGAATTTAGTATTGAAGGAGGAGGGATATACATGAGAGAGATGCAGGCCTTGGTTCAGAAATATGTACTGAATCGTGAAAGACAAATGAAATATTTGGCAGTCCTCGTCGCTCTGTCATTGTTTGTATCCTTTATGGTTCCGTTTATTTTAATGCAACCGGCGGATAGTATGGCAGAAGCAGCTGCTTGTGGAATAGAAGAGCATGTTCATACATTGGAAGGGAACTGTTATCAACTGGCATGTGTGCCGGAAGAAACAGAAGAACATGTACATTCCGAGTTCTGCTACACGCTGGTCTGCGAAAAGCTGGTACATACTCATACAGCGGAATGCTACCCGACAAAACCGGACTTCTCTTCTTTGTTCAGTGTATTTTATGATCCGGAAAATGTGGCAGCAGGCGCAGCGACATCGGGTTCTGTAGAGACTCCTTATGCAAACCCTGCGTCAGATAAGCCTTCAGAGTATAAAGCACCTGCCGGTTCCATACTGGGCGTTGCAACACATTTCCACATTTTTGCGGAATCTGTTTCACTGCAGTCCCACGTTCATGGTAACATTGCAACAAACTATCTTGTACAGAACGGTGCGTTCGGTGTTTACAATGACAGACTGGGTGGTATGACTTCGATCAACTACATCAGAAATCTGGGACCGAATGCGAATCTGGACAACGCATACCAGACGCAGTTGATCATGGGCAGTAATTACTCGTCCCCACCGTCTCCGCCTCACGCTAACAGATATACGATTAGAGACAAAGCAACTGGCAGAACTTACTACATCCCCAAGGATAAGTTTGGCGGCAGATACAAGCCGCAGCTGAAGTTTGAAAGACCGGGTCGTCCCTACATTAATATTACACAAGAACTTAACAACTTTGCTAATATGTCAACGGCACTTGCCGAAAAGTCGGTAACAGTGCTGACTGATGCCAATAGAGGTGACATAGTTAAATGGGATGGTGGCGAAAGGATTACACTTGATTTTTCAAATGTAAATGACAAATACCTTTACTACACCATTGATGCGACAACGTTCCAGATGGATGATTACGGCAATTGGATGAAGGTTTTGGAAATCAAGGGTGTTACAGAAGATAAATTCCTGTTCTTGACCATTGATGTAGGAGACCGTGAGGACGCTTACTTCAACAAGTCCTGGCTGGTTTATAAGTCCGATGACCAGAACAGCACCTATGGTACAGGTGAAGTTACACTGGAAGAAGGCGGTACAAGAGTACTGTACAACATCGTTAATTCTACAGGTTCAAATGGCAGCAAGACGTATACAGCTTTCGACGGAAAGGCAGTATTCGGCGAGCGCCGTAACGGTTCCATTCTGGCACCGAATGCAGACGTTAACATCGCAGGTAACACAAACGGTACCATCATTGCGAGAAAATTTGTCGCTACCGGTGAATCCCATAGATGTGACGTTCAGAAACAGGGTGAAGAACGTAATGACAGAGACTGGGATCTGACAGTAGAAGAGGCTCCGACAGAAGCACCTACAGCTCCGCCTCAAAAACATCCGAAGCTGAAGATTGAGGTTTCCAAGGTTTGGAAACCCAATGTAGTGCCGTACAATGTTTCGGAGGTCAAGATAAAACTATACAAATCAACAACTCCCAATCTGGATGTAACAACTGCATCTTTCGCATCTTTAAGTAATTTCGTTCAAGAGATTACTCTGAATAAGGGTAATAATTGGAAAGCTTCCTTTGATGAACATCCCGCATACGAAAACAATAATTTGCTGTACTGGTATGTTAAGGAAGAAACCAAGATTAGTAACTATACTGTAAGCTACAGTCAAAATGGTTTCTCGTGGGCTACAACAGGTGCTGAAAAACAGACAGCTTCTGTTATTGTGACGAATACCGAAGGCAAGAAAATTTCCGTAACAGTCAAGAAGGAGTGGAAGCCTGATAACATTGCTCCCACAGAGTTTCCCACAGAGGCACCTACAGAGGCACCCACACAGGCTCCTACACAGGCTCCCACAGAGGCACCTACAGAGGCTCCCACTGAGGCTCCCACAGACCCTCCAAAGACATACAAAATTATGCCGATTGGTGACTCTCTTACAGAAGGTTTTGGTCAAAGACTTGAGTGGGGTAATCACGGTTACAGAAAATATCTGGACTACTTCCTCAAAGATAAGAGTTACGAAATTGATATGGTAGGTCCAAAAGGAGAGAACAGTAAGAATGCGACGTTTCCTTTTGGTACAGGAGAAATCAATCACACCTATGATAATAACCACGCAGGTTACAGCGGATACTGGATTGATGATGATAATGATGGTAATATAAACAACAGTCTTTTGGAGGCGTTGAAGGGTTCGAATGCAGTCAAGAATGCTCAGCCGGACATCGTTCTTCTCACCATAGGTACTAACAATCTAAATGGTGCCCAACCCGCTGCAACTTGTGAATCAGACCTTCGGAGGCTGCTCGATCATATTCTGGAAAATCTGCCGTCCAACAGTGTGATTTTCTTGACTTCTATTCCGGATATTAAGCGTTTTGTCGATAATAATTCCACGGAAATCACAGAATATAACAACATCGTCAAGAAGGTTGTAGATTCTTATGCAAATTCCGGCGAGAATGTAAGGTTTGTCGATTTACACGGATGGTTGACTGTCAATGATCTTTTTGATGGGCTTCACCCCAATGACGCAGGCTATGAAACGATGGGTAGAAAATGGGCAGAGATCGTAGACACCTACATTCAGGGATTACAGACTCAAACAACTGCCTTTTCCGCACTTTCTGCGCTTTCCGCAGTTTCCGAAACAAGAAGTGAGATCACGGTAAGTCTTTACCAGTCCACAAATGGCGGTCTGGATGCTACAAGACCGCAGGATTTCAAGGAACCGACAGCGAAAAAAATTGAAACAGCAACGCTCAATGAAAATAATGGCTGGACACACACTTTCAACCAATACCCAGCAATGGACGGCGATAAGCTGCTTTACTACTATGTTGTGGAAGAAAATGTTCCGAAGTATTATACAGTGAGCTACACGAATAATGGTGTAAATTCCAACAACGGTACAATCATTGTAACCAATACCAAGGAAGATCTTCTGAACATCGACGTTGATAAGAAGTGGGTAGGCGGCACTCCCGACAATTGGAGTGTTACAGTTGAACTTTACTCGTCAGAGGAACGCAACCTTGACATGTCGAAGTTTGACGAGATTTCTAACAAGCTCACTTTAGTTAAAGATGAAAAGGGTACCGGAAAAAATTCGGCTACGATTACATCCGGTCAAAAGGTAACATTTACAAATCTGCCGATTCGCGATTCGAATGGCAAGATGATCTACTACTACATTCGTGAATTGAATGTAGATGGATACAAATCAAGCTATTCTCAAAATCCGGTTTATGCAGGTGATTCATCTGTAACAGTTACCAACACAAAGCTGGTTAGTGTTAGTGTAACAAAGGATTGGATATTTAACCAAAATACTACCAATACAGTTAAGCAGGTTAAAGTAGAGTTATACAAATACAAGCATATTCCGGCTGCGGGTGAGAATCCGGACGAATTTGAGCCTGTAAACTTTATTCCGTTGGTTGTAACGCATGTAGGAACGGAGTACATTAACAATGATGGCGGCAACGTTACATTTAACAATCTTCCGATCGAGGAAGACGGTTACAAGCTTTACTACTACATCAGAGAAGCAAATGCAAGTGAATTCCCCGAATTTACCGTTAACTACACCAGCGCAACAAATCCCAATGATGATAGTTGGCAGCTGGCAAATCCGAATGAACCGGCAACACTTAACAAGCTTATCACAAACAAAGAGAAGGAAGATTCAGAAATTTCGATTTATGTAAAAAAATCATGGAATGCAACTGACTTCTTTGAAGACAAAAATGGTAATAATTTGCTCGATTCTCCGGATGAGTACTACGTTCAGGACTCTGTAAACCCTGTTGAAAAGTGGACAGATCCGATTACAGTGACGCTGCAGCGTTCAACAGATCAGATGACATGGGAACCCTTAGAAACAGTACAATTCTATGAGGAACACGTCTTTACAGGACTTCGTAAGACCGATGATAGTAACAAGCCATATTTCTACAGAGTTGTTGAAGAGTACAATTACGGTTATGTAACAAAGTATACGAACAATTTGGTTAAGGCAACTGATGTACAGAAGGGTAATGTTCCGAGAATAGGACTGGAAAATACACTTCTCAAACGTTCACTCAATGTCAAGAAAAACTGGTATAACAACATTGATGATGGCGTTGACAAGGTAGTTGTTGAAGTATACCGTAAAACAACCAATAAGAAGCTTGATCTGGGTATCAATACCGTAGATGGTACGAAGCCGATGGGATTCACCAATTCGTATGATGACGGTACAGCACAGGGCTGGATTGAGATAGGAAATCATGCGAATGCTAATAACAAGTCCGGCTTGCAGACAGGTACTACTTATAATAGTTCGGCTTATTCCTACGGATTGATTTCGGAGAATGGTCATGCTCATGGTGAAGCAGGTACAATCGAAGATAAAATGTACTACTACAACGCCTATATCCAGAAGGAGGTTGTACTTCCTCCCGCAGGCGATTACAAATTTAGTGCAAGGGTAACAAGAACAACCGGCTCATCTGTATATGCAGCGCTTCGCGTTGTAATTGACAACGAAGATCCTGTTGAAATTGCACGAATCCAGACAACTGCAAATGGAACCGAGTGGAAGGAACTGGTTGGTAACTTTACAGTACCTGAAGGAACTTCAAAGGTGAAACTGCAGATCGTACCGATCACTGACAGTGGTTTCATGGGTACGATGATGTATGTGGATGATGTGAAGGTTACGCTTAATCCAACAGCAACTGTATTGCCGAGTACGTTTGAAGACGGAAACGATGGCTGGCAGTATGTTGGTGGAGCAAAGCTCACACCGTTCACAAGCATGGCTGCACACAGTGGTACTTACGCTACTAAGATGGAAATCGGCTCAAATGTAGAAAGTGGTATTAAGACCAGTGAGTTGACGAATTTAGAAGCGGGTAAGAGGTATAAGTTTAGTGTCTGGGCAAGACGTGAAGTCTGGACTGACACTGAAATTGGTGTAAAATTACAAGTAGCCTTTGATGGAGGTACTCCGCAGACATTAAGCACTGGTACAGTGAAAGGTTCTGAAGGCTGGAAAGAATTTACAGGTGAGTTTGATGTTCCAACCGGAACACAAAGTGTTGAACTTTATATTATGTATCCTGGTATTCAAAAGGATACGGGTATGGATTACAACTTGGGTCACTTGTATTTCGATGACATCACGTTGACTGCTGTAAGCGATAGCGGCGGCGGCAATCAAGGCGGCGGCACAGAGGGCACGATTAACTTTACATTTGAGTCCACAAATGGTGGATGGACTGGCGATGGTGTTTGTAATATTGAACTTGCAACAGGTAGTGGTGCAAATCAGACATCCGGTTACCTTAAAATTACACGTTGGAGTAATTATCGGGCTAAATATACGGCTACTGGACTTGTTTCTGGTGGACAATATACATTTAGTGCTTGGGTTTACCAAGAGAGCGGATCAGATCAAACCGTTCAATTGTTAGCTTCCTCTCAAAGTGATGCTGTGGCAAGTGTAGACGTTAAAAGTGGTGTATGGACAAAGTTGTCCGGTAATTTCACTGTTCCATCAGGCGTTACTGAGGTTGATGTTAAGGTGGAAAATGGTGGAGAAGCATGGAAATGGGGTGATAGCCCCATGTGTGTAGATGAAATATCACTTACCGGTCCTGGATTAACATCTGCAACCAAGTCTAAACCCAAAACCCCCGAAGCATTCTTTGCAAACAGGGAAGCGCTCACCAAGAGCACGCTGAACATTCAGAAGCTCGACAGCAACAAGCTGGCAAAAGCCGGTGAGTATGATACAGTCATTCACAGAAATGTTGCAATTGAGAATACTGTCTACCAATTGGGAACCAACGTTGAGTTGGATCCGAATAGAGCGAAAACAGTATTCGGCGGATCTGAAACAAGTGCTCCCTCTAAATTGAGCCAAGGACAGTTTGAAGGAAATGCCGTTTATTACATGGAACTTCATATTGCTGAAGGTGTTCTTGGTAATGCCCAAAACAACCCTGGTACAAACCTGAACCCCTACCTCTGGGCGAAGACAACTGTTGATGGTACAACAGACCGTATAAACTGGGGTTCACAGCACGCAAAAGCCTTTGTAAACAACGATGGTACGATTTGTGGATGGGAATTTGATCCTGTATATATTGATGATAAGTTCCAGTTTGCACTTGCTACATCTATCGCTGACAAAGTTAAAAAGGTTGTTTTCCATTGCACAAATGGTTCGTCAATCAATCTCATGAACACCAACTATAATAACTATCCGGACAACAGGTCGATAACTGTTAATGATGGTAACTGGTGGATGTTAGGTGGCTTTAATGAAATTGCAGATCTGACGAGTGCATGGAATAATAAATCCATCAAACAGGTTGTTGCATACTTTAAGAAAGGCACACTTTCTGACGAGGTAATGAATAACCAGTTGAGAATGCAGTTTGCTCTTAGTAATCACACAGACATAGACGCTCAAACCGAAGCATGGCGTGGCGGCGTAGGTGGTTACGATATAGCATACTATGATGGCTTTAAAGTTACGAGTACTACCACCACATTCTCCCCGACAGTCGTATTGAAGACCACGTTTGACGATAATGACACTACCAAGAATAGCTGGACGCAGACCGGTAATCACACTAATGGCAGCAATACTTCAGGAATTTATACCTCAGGATTATATAGAATTTATAGTGGAAGTGCAACTGACCCTGCCGCTCTTCAATACAATATGACTGTTGTGCCGGGAGCAACATATAACTTTAGTGTTGATACCCAACGTTCTGGTTTGTTCGTCCTGAAGGCGATATACAATGGAACTACCAACGTAGTTGCGGAAGGCTCATCCGCAGATGCAGGTGAATGGTCAAATAAGACCGTAGAAGGTACATTTACAGTACCGGATGGTGTAACATCTGTAACGCTTCAGGTAGGTTTAAATGCTGCTGTTGGAAGTGCTCCTAACATTGATACTATCACACTCACCCAGCAGACAGCGGGAAGTGGCGGCGGCAATTCAACTACCACTACCACTACTGATCTGAAATTTAGCGATGCTGCATTTTTCCTGATTAAAAATGAGAGTTCTTCAGTTCCCTACACTACTTTCAATAGTAACATCATGAACAATCTGGAAAAGGTTGTCATTCATACCACCGACAATAATAGCTACATTGTTAATAATTCCAACTATACGGATACCGAATACGTTAGCAATCATAAGTATTTCCCGATCCTTACAAAAGCTGATTCGAACGGTTACATCAATACAGTGCTTCAGCCCGATGAATTAAGTAAAGCTTTTGCAGGTAAAAAAGTCACAGCGGTTAAGGTAGTTACAAGAGAGCATAACACATCTGCAATTCTCAGTCCTGCAACTTACTTGGAGCATACCGGTGAAAAGAAAGAGAATGGCAGTTACTTTAATTACCTGGATTCATCTCAGAAGCCCTTAGGACAAAGTGTATACTGGAATGGAAGCACGAAAGTATATGAAACAGGTACTCCGATAGAGCTTGTCTATGCTCCTGGTGAGAACGGTGAAGTAATTGGATATCGAGTGGATCTTAGAGTATCTTCTCAGACACGAGTAGATCAGATTATTGTAAGATTTGATGATGACTCAACGTACACCATTGACAACACAAACTTCAAACAATACCAAGAAATCAAAAAAGAACACAGCACAGGTTTTACGAATGACACAAATTTGCTGAATACATCCGGTACACAGTATCAATCGCAATATTTACACTTAGATGACGAATCCTATTTGTCGACTAACTATTGGGATAAAAACCTGAATTATATTGTTGTTGATTACGGTAGTAACATTAAGTCACCTCCCCAAAATCAGATTGTAATTGATTATCAGTTTAGAGATCCTAATAATAATAATAATTTGACAACAACATCGATGACACTTACAAATGGAGAGGCAATGGGAAGTGGCAAATTCAGGTATAACTGTACCGCTACAGCGTATGGCGTAGATGCACTGAAGATCATTGATGGCTCGGATGATTACAGTTTAGAAAATATCAAGAGCGTTACGATGAGCTTTGATGATGGTGCTTCAACTTATACCATAAAGAACTCAAACTACCAGGAATATGTTTCACCTGATGGTCCGCATAATCTTAGCCACGAAACATCCTTTACAGGTGCTGCAGGAAATAACTTGCTGACAACCAGTGGTACGAAGTACAATTCGGTTTATCAGACAAAATATCTTGATGACATTATCGTGTATTATGGCGAAGATTCCTTCTTATCCATTCCGCGTGATCGAATTTCGATTAACAACGGAAATACCGGTAATACACCCAAGAAAAATAGCGAAAGCAGCATGATTCACACTTATGCACCGGGCACGACAAGTATTACGGATCTGAGAATCATTGAAGGCATACTTGGTGAATCGGAAGGAGAAATCATTGATGACGGTTTCACTCTTGAAGATATTTCAAAGATTGTAATGTCATTTGATAATGGTGAATCATCCTACACGATTATAAACAGTGATTACAGTCCCAAGGTTGAAGCAAAACCTCCTGTTAGCGGTAAAGATCCGGTACTTGGCAGCGAATATGTATACGTTTCCCAGCTTGAGCTGACAGAGTCAAACAATTGGCAGGCAGCGCTTGATGGACTCCCAGTAACAGATGGTCAGGGTAACATGTATGAATATGTTATCGTTGAAAAGTCGATTTACGGTTCCGGCGCAGATCGCTATCAGTTAGTCAGCTACGAGCATCCCGATGGATTGCCGCTTGATGACGAGCAAAACAACGATTTAATCAACACCTCATTCCTCAATAGCAATATTGATGATGAGAATGGTCCGATCATTATGCCTTCCACCGGCGGAGAGGGCAGAACGTGGTTCTACGTTGGCGGCATAGCATTGATGCTGTGCGGTATCGCCGGATGTTACGGTATGAAGCGTTGGCAGAAAAGCCGCCGCTGAGTATATAAATCTTAAACCCTATCCGACCGGTGCGTGACACCGCACCGGCGGAACACAAAATATTTTTTAAAAGGAGAATTATTATGAAAACAAGAAAAATGAAGAGATTCGCAACAATCGCAGCTATCGCAATGATCGCTTCTTGCATGGCAGCACCGATGGCAGCTATGAATGCTTCAGCAGCTGCAGGCGAGATTACATTCAACAATGCAACCGTAGGCACACACACCTATACTGCTTACAGAGTATTTAAGGGTAATGCCGGTGCGAATGGATTTGGTGGCACAGCTCAGATGACAAACCTTGATTGGGATATGTCTGATGATAATGCAGCTAAGTTCCTCGCAGCTTTGAAGGCTGATGCACGCTTCAACACCACAACTGGGGAGCCAGGCGCAGAAGTTACAACAAACGATTTTGCGACCTGTACAGTTGAGGATGATGTAGCTGGAGTTTTGGCTAATTATCAGTATGATTCCGCCAAGGCACGTGCTTTTGCAGAATTTGTTGTTGAACACAAGAACCTGTTGGCTAATCCTGCTGGTACTACAAGTGCTTCCGAAAAGATTACACTTTCAGGCGATACAAATGATGGTTACTATGTAATTGAAGAAACAAATATCGTAGACGGCGGTGCAAAAACTGCTTACCTGCTTGGTGTTTATGATGCTACTGTAGGTGCAGAGGTTAACGTAAAATCTAAAACACCGGAATTCGAGAAGAAGATCATGGATAAGAATGACTCCGACCTGGCTGATACAACAAGCGATACTTGGAAGGATAGTGCAGACTATGATATCAATGATTCTGTTCCTTTCAAACTGACAGCTTCTCTGCCTGGAGACTACAATTCTTACAATCAGTATAAGCTCGTTTTCCACGATAACCTTGACAGCAAGGGCGATGATGCTGCATTTTCTGATGTTACTATCACAAGCGTTTTCTATGATGCAAATGGTGACGGTGTGTATACCGATGGTACCGATACTACAATTCCTGTACAAAACGGAGCAACTTCCGGCTACATCCTGACTGAAGCTGCAGATGATGCATCACTCGATGCTGCTTGGGATTGCGACTTTGAAGTAGAGATTCCCAACCTTAAGGTATGGGCTCCTACCACAACGAATGGTAAGGTTGTTGTTCTGTATACAGCGAAGCTGACAAATGAATGTGTAATCGGCGAAGATGGTAACTGGAATACCGCTTATCTCGAATACTCCAACGATATGTACTACGAGTCCGAAGGTACCGATGGTAAGGACAACGATAATGACGGTACTATTGATGAAGAGGACGAACAGGAAGATAAGAACGGTAAGGATGACGATGGCGATGGTACTCCGGATAATGAGGAAGAAAAGCCTGATGATCAGACCACAAGCGAATCCAACAAGGATACTGTTGTAGCATTTACATATCAGCTCGATGTAGATAAGATTAAGCCCGATGGTGAGCTTCTTACTGGTGCGAAGTTCCAGCTTTATAAGTGGAAGGACACAACAGATCCGGCAACTCCTTTAAATAAAACAGGCGAATGGGTAACTGTTGGCGAAGAACAGGGTGGAGAGGCTGTATCCCAGTTTAGCTGGAAGGGTCTTGACGCTGGTAAGTATAAGATCGTAGAAACAAAGGAACCGGGTGGCTACAATAAGCTGAAGGATCCCATTGAGTTTGTAGTTGCTGCTACACATACTGATGAAACAATTGATCCTGAGAATGGTACTGTTATTGAACCTGCATTGACAGTACTGACTGTAAACGATGCAGAGGGTACTTCTATTACAGCTACTGATTGGTCTGCTGGTAAGTTCACAGCTGTAGTGGCTGATGGCGTAGTAGCAACTAAGGTTATCAACAATGCTGGTCTGGTTCTCCCCGGCACTGGTGGTATCGGTACCACAATCTTCTACGTAGTCGGCGGTACAATGGCAGCTGGCGCAGGCGTATACCTGATCTCCAAGAAGCGCATGAAGAAGGACGAGGAATAATTTACAGCCTCACACATCTTACATTTTAAATCTAAATTCTAATTAACCTAACTTGCTGCCGGCGGCGTAATGCCGCCGGCAGCCATTAGGGAGGATCCCATGAGCAAAAAGTCAAGTATTATTTCAACAATCATTTTTACATTAGTTTTTCTTGTGGGACTCTCCGTGATGTTCTACCCCACGTTCAGTAACTGGTGGAATTCCAAAGTACAAAGTGGACTCGTTACCAGTTATGAATCGGTTGTTAGAGAGATGGATAACACCCAACTGCTGGAAATGCTTGCAGAGGCAGATGCCTACAATGCCCAGATTGCAAAGCTCAGCAAGCCCTTTGAGAATTATGATTTTGTTGCCGGATATTACGATACTTTGGATGTTTCCGGCACCGGTATTATGGGTTATATTGACATTCCCTTGATTCAGGTGACAATACCGATCTATCATGGAACGAGTGAGGGTGTACTCAACATTGCCGCCGGTCATTTGGAAGGAAGTTCAATTCCTGTTGGCGGTAAAAACACGCATAGTGTGATTTCCGCACATCGCGGACTGCCATCGGCAAAGCTGTTTACTGACCTTGATAAGCTTGTAGTCGGTGATATTTTCACGATCAATATTCTTGGTCAGACCTACACATATGAAGTCGAGGAAATTTTGATTGTATTACCTTACGAGTTCAGCAAGTTGGAGATTATTCCGGACGGTGATTACGTCACATTGATGACATGTACGCCATATGGTATCAATACGCACAGATTACTGCTGCGTTCTCGCCGCATTGCCAATATTGTAGACGAGGACGGCGTGGAAATCCCGCTGGCAAATGTAAAGGTGACTTCGGATGCGGTTCAGGTTGACCCTTTAATCGTTGTACCGGTTCTTGCATCACCAATTCTTCTTATTATGGTATGTATCTGGATGTTTACTGACAGAAAAAAGAAAAAACTGCCATATAAGAATCCAATTTATGAACTGTCCTTGGGACAGGATGAATGAGTTCGTTTGAAAGGACGTGGTTGATATGCGCACGAATGCGATTCGCAGGTTGGGGGCTGTTTTATGTCTGTTCGGAGTGATCCTCTGGTTAACAGCAGGCGTTTTGCTTCATACAACGGCAGCGGATGTGAAAGGAACATTGACGATTCTCAGCCAGACCGAAGAAGGCGTTAAGCTGGCTGGAATGCAGTGGGATATTTATAAAATTGGCGGACGTGATGCTGAAGGCAAGTACGAGCTGCAGGGTGCTTTTGAAAAATACCCGGTGTCCTTGGAGGATACTTCAACATCGGCGCTCACATTTGCTGCTGAGACATTGAATACATTTGCCACAGTATACAAAGAGAAGCCGCTGGATTCCAAAAAAGCGGACGAAAATGGTGCTTTAAAGTTTGAAGATCTTGGCGTTGGTTTGTATCTGGTTTCAGGTGATTATGTTCAGATTGATGACACCTACTACTTCCCCGCACCATTCCTTATGGAAGTAACGGAATTTGGTGGTGAAAATCAGGTTTATGATATGGTCGCATTTCCGAAGTATATCTATATGAATGCGGAGGAGAAGTCAGAGTATACCGTCAAAAAAGTATGGGCGAATGATGAGCTTCATACGTTTACACGAACCCCCTACGTTACAGTAGAGATTTATTGTGATGATCTTCTGTATCAGACTGTCAGATTGGACGAATCAAACGATTGGACATATTCATGGTCGTCGGATAAACCCTATGACTGGAAGGTGCTTGAGGTTGATATTCCGAAGGATTACTTTGTTGTGTTCCGCAATAATGAAAAGCAGTATGTCGTTGTTAACAGTTTCAACACAGCAAGTTCCATTGAGGATTCAACACAATGGACTGATTCCGTAGTTACAGAAACAGTCGAGTCTACAGAAAAATCTACAGATGAAACAATTGCAACATCTGAAACCGTAAAGGCTACGGAGAACACATCAACATCCATCACAACATCCACAACAATTATTACAACAACCACCACAACACCTGAGAAACTGCCCCAGACAGGACAGCTTTGGTGGCCGGTGCCAGTACTTGCTCTTGCCGGGCTTGTGCTGATGGGCATTGGATTTAAATTGCGTACAAAGGAGTAACCGAATCGCATGAAAAAAAAACATGCATGGTGCTTGATTGCGTTAGGGGCAATGCTGCTGTTAGCAGCATTGCTTCTTATTTTACACAATATGCGTCAAGACGAAGGCAGCGGAAAAGAATCCGCTATGATTTTAGATGATTTAAGGCAGCAGATCACAGAACAGTATACTGAACCGCCGACGACGGAATTTGACTTTCAGCAATTTCTCCCTACAGAAGATCTGTATTCGGAGTATACGACGGAGCCGGAAACGACGGAGCCGACAGAACCCCCAACGGATCCGGTTGTGGAGATTGATGGTGTGCAATACATCGGAATCATCAGCATTCCCAGTCTGAATATTGAGCTTCCCGTCATAAAGGACTGGAGCTATCCCAAACTTCGGCGTGCGCCCTGCTGCTATCAGGGTGCGGCAGCTTCGGGTGACCTGATCATTGCAGCACATAATTTCCGTTCGCATTTCGGTAATATTCAGTCTCTGAATACTGACGATCAGATAGTGTTCATTAATGCGAATGGCGAAATGTTTATCTATGAAGTTATCGAGACGGATATGATTGGCGGACGGGACATTCCGTCCATGCTGGCTGGTTCGGAAGATAGTTGGGATCTGACACTGTTTACCTGTACCCTCAGCGGACAAACCCGTGTGACCGTTCGTGCGGTGCTGATTCCGCCGCCGGAGAATCCATAAAAGCAAAATCTCTAAACTTGTATGACGTTCATGCAAACCAATCCTGTGGTTGTATGAAAAGATGCAACCCATCTGCACGGATCCTCTTTCAATGAATGGAGGTGATGTGATGGGTTGGCTGATGAAAAACGGCGATTATCCGTATCTGAATGGCGTCCCTGTGTTGATGGAAGTATTAACTTTCCCTTATCCGGCGAGCGTCTGGATCTGCAGCACAAACAACTATCCCACCTGTGGTCTGATTCCTGAAAATCTACCGCTCGGATGCTTTGCAAATGCGGCGAAGCTCCGGATGCTGCGATATCTGGGAACAGTCGCACAGTGGCAGAATGTAAAACAGGGTGAACAATGGCGCACCAATGCACCATTCGAACAAATTGCGTGTAATGACGGAAAAATTATTCTAAAAGAGTAGAAATGCGGCAGCTTTTTAAGCTGCCGCATTGTTATTTGAAGGTAAATATAATTAACAAAAAATTTTTTTGTAATACCCCTTGACATTTCCGGAATTTTATGGTATGATACAAGTATGGACGGTGTAACCGCCAATCACAAAACGACGAACTTGAAGTGGAGGAAAGAACAATGGGAATTTTTCAGAGAATCAGTGATATTTTTAAGTCTAACGTGAACGACCTGATCGACCGTGCAGAAGATCCGGAGAAGATGGTCAAGCAGATCATTATTGACATGCAGAAGGAGCTGACCAAGTCCACACAGGCACTGGGCAAGGCAGTTGCAAGCGAACGTATGGCAGAAAAGCAGTATCGTGATGCTGAACGCAAGTCCGCTGACTGGGAGGCAAAGGCAAAGGCTGCTCTGGCTTCCGGCAATACAGATCTTGCAAAGCGTGCACTGCAGCAGAAGGTAAAGGCTGATCAGGAGACTGCAAACTACAAGCAGATGTACGAGACAATTTCCGAGCAGACCGATGCAATTCGTGAGCAGGTAGAAACTCTCAAGGCAAAGCTGGACGAAGCAAAGAGCCGTCAGTCCATGCTGATCGCACGTTCTCAGATGGCTGATACCCAGAAGAGTCTGGCACAGTCCGTTGGCGGTATTGACACCAATAGTTCCTTCGAAAAGTTCAACCGTATGGAAGAAAAGGTTGCGCGCAAGGAGGCAGAAGCAGAGGCATTCACTGAGATTGCTTCTTCCAACGGCGCAAGCTCCAGTGATATGGAGACCTTTGAGCAGCTGCAGGCAGACCAGAAGGTTGACACTGAGCTGCAGCGTCTGATGGCAGAGATGGGTATGAGCACACCCGCTGCTGAGACACTGAGTCTGGAGGAGCAGATTGCTGCTGCAGAGGCAGCCGCTGCTGCGGATGCTGCTGAGGCAGCCGCTGCTGCGGATGCTGCTGAGGCAGCTGGTGCAGTTGCTACCGCTGAATAAGAAAAATGCAATGAATTACGGTGCCGCCGAAGGGCGGCATCGTTTTTGTGAAAGGAAAGAAGTAGTATGAATGAGATCGTAAAAATGGTCAAGGATTTTTTTGAAACACAGAAGTGGCACTATGACTATTTTGAGGAGGACAACGTGTTCCAAAGCGGTGTTCAGCTCAATGAAACCGCCGGTCTGATGATTCACGCCATTATTGGGGAAGCTGCGTTCACGGTAACTGCTGCATCCGATGTTGAGGTGAATCCTGAGAATTATGTGGAAGTTGCGGCTTTTCTCAATGAGATCAACGCAAGACTTCTGCTGGGCTGTCTGGTACTGGATTCTGAAACAGGCGTGCTGTTCTTCCGTGTGGGACAGAACTGCATTGATCAGGCACCCACCAAGAATGTTGTGGAGGATTCTTTCATGTATCCGATCTCCTTTATGGATGATAATTACGCCGCCATTGCAGGATTTCTCAACGGCAGTCTTTCCGCAGGAGAGGCTCTGGAACAGGTTTTTGCACAGGAAGTCTGATTGCTGTAAAATTGCCGCCCGTATGGGCGGCGTTTTTTATAGGAAATCTGAAAACCGCTTGCAATTGCAGTGAAAATATGCTATACTGAAATGGATGGAAGCTGTCCGCGGACAGTTCCGAAAATCGTGACAAAATGACAAACGGAGGTATGGAACATGTTATCCGATATCGAGATCGCACAGGCTGCGCAAATGAAACCCATCGTAGAAATTGCTGAAGGACTTGGCATTTCCCCCGAGGACATAGAACCCTACGGTCACTACAAGGCAAAGGTGACTGAGAAGCTGTATGCAAAAACCGCTTGCCGTCCGGACGGTAAGCTCATTCTTGTAACTGCCATCAATCCCACCCCCGCAGGCGAAGGAAAAACCACCGTCAGCGTTGGTCTTGGACAGGCAATGGCAAAAATTGGAAAGAAAGCAGTGCTCGCCCTGCGTGAACCCTCCCTCGGCCCCGTATTCGGCATCAAGGGCGGCGCAGCAGGCGGCGGCTATTCACAGGTTGTTCCCATGGAGGACATTAACCTCCATTTCACAGGCGATATTCACGCCATGACCGCTGCAAACAATCTGCTCTGCGCACTTCTGGATAACCACCTCCAGCAGGGCAATGAGCTGCAGATCGACACACGCCGCATCATGTTCAAGCGCTGCATGGACATGAATGACAGAGCGCTGCGCAATGTTGTTGTGGGCATGGGCGGCAAGCTCAACGGCGTACCGCGTGAGGATGGCTTCCAGATCACGGTTGCGTCCGAGGTAATGGCAATTCTCTGTCTGGCAACCGATCTTGCAGATCTCAAGAAGCGTCTGGGCAATATTCTGGTGGCTTATAATGTCAAGGGTGAGCCTGTTTATGCAAAGGATCTGCAGGCGCACGGCGCAATGACAGCACTGCTGAAGGATGCGCTCAAGCCCAATCTCGTGCAGACGCTGGAGCATACTCCCGTTCTCATCCACGGCGGCCCGTTTGCAAATATCGCACACGGCTGTAACTCCATCCGTGCAACCAAGCTTGCGCTGAAGCTCGGTGATTACTGCATTACAGAGGCTGGCTTCGGATCCGACCTCGGTGCGGAGAAATTCTTTGACATCAAGTGCCGCTACGGCGGACTCAAGCCCTCCTGTGTTGTTATGGTTGCGACCATCCGTGCACTCAAATACAATGGCGGCGTGGAGAGAGCTGACCTGACAACGCCCGATGTGGATGCCCTCAAGAGAGGTATTGTGAACCTGAGAACCCACATTGAGAACATGTTCAAGTACCATGTGCCGGTGGTTGTTGCAATCAACCGCTTCCACACCGACAGTGATGAGGAGCTGGCATTTGTAGCGGAATACTGCAAGAAGCTGGGCGTGGAAACCTCCATGTGTGAGATCTTCGCCAAGGGCGGCGAGGGTGGTACCGACCTTGCAGCCAAGGTTTGCGAAACCATTGAAATGTGTGACGAAAACGATGACGGATTCCGTGTGCTTTATAAGAATGAGCTGTCCATCTCCAAGAAGGTGGAAACCATCGCAAAGGAAATCTACCGTGCAAACGGCGTGAAGTTCCTGCCCGCTGCCGCAAAGGCACTGCAGGAGATCGAGAACATGGGCTACGGCAATCTGCCCGTATGTATTGCAAAGACGCAGTATTCGCTGTCCGACGATCCGAAGCAGCTCGGCTGTCCGGAGGATTTCACCATCACCGTGCGTGACGTGCGTCTGTCCGCAGGTGCGGGCTTTGTGGTTGTTCTGACGGGCGACATTATGACAATGCCCGGTCTGCCGAAGGCACCTGCCGCATTCAAGATCGACTGCGACAACGACGGCAACATCAGCGGTCTGTTCTGATGGCCAAAACAATATATACCACCCATTCCCCCGAAGAAACCATTGCTCTTGCGCAGAAGATCGGCGCATTGCTGAAAGCGGGCGATGTGATTGCCTATCAGGGGGATCTGGGTGCAGGAAAAACGACCTTTACAAGGGGACTTGCGCTCGGCATGGGACTGTCCGATCTTGTTACTTCTCCGACCTTTGCGCTGGTGCATACCTACGGCAGAGAGCCGAAAATGCTCTGTCATTTCGATATGTACCGCATTGAGGGCGAGGAAGAACTGGAAACTACGGGCTTCTTCGATTACCCGATGGAGGAATGCGTCTTTGCCGTGGAATGGTCGGAAAATATCATGTCGGCGCTGCCCGCGCATACCATCCGGATCACACTGGAGCGTCTGGGCGATGAAGAACGCCGAATTACCATAGAGGGAGATGAACGATTTGCGGATTCTGGGACTTGATACCTCCGGAAAAACAGCGTCCGTGGCAATTCTGGATACCGAACAGGGGATCCTGCTCGGTGAGCATACGATTTACACAAGCCGCACGCATTCGCAGGTGATCCTGCCGCTTTGCAAGCAGCTGCTGGAAGAATGCCGCATGACCCCGCAGGATGTGGACTGCTATGCAGTTGCCGTGGGTCCCGGTTCCTATACGGGACTGCGCATCGGCATTGCGGCGGTGCAGGGTATGGCAATGGTGCATGACACTCCCTGTGTGGGCGTTTCCACACTGGAAGCCATGGCAAGCCGCATCTACGGCGCACCGCAGATTCTGTCGCTCATGCACGCAAGGGCGGATCTGTTCTACTGCGGATGGTTCTCCTATCGCTATTCCATGAGTGATGCACCGCATGGCGTGGAACGTATGATCCCCGATGAATTGCAGACAGTTTCGGAAATTGCAGAGGTCGTTCAGCGCATGGAGGAACCGGTGATTCTGGTCGGTGACGGTGCGGAGGAATTTATGAAGCAGTACACCGCCATAAGCAATTATCCCACGGACAATCTGCACATTGCACCGCCCATGCTCCGACTGCAGTCGGCAGCAGGTGTCTGCACCTGTGCGGCGTGGAAGGATAAAATCACTGCACAGGAGCTGACTGCATCGTATTTGCAGGCAGTACAAGTGCAGAAGGCGGCGGGCCGCCGCTGACAGTTGCCGCCTTTGTGCTTTGCACAAGCGGACGGCGGGTACGCCCCAAAAGGGCGCGTGGGGGATTGCCCCACGGTATAAACATATGTGAAAGGTTGAGAAAACTATGATCGCAATCGGATGTGACCACGCAGCATGTACGCTGAAAAATGCCGTCAAGGCATATCTTGACGAAAAGAATATCCCCTATATCGACTGCGGAACGGAAGAAGGCGTTCCCTGCGATTACCCCGATATGGCAGCAAAGGTATGCGGAAAGGTAACGGGTGGCGAAGCAGAAAAGGCAATACTGCTGTGCGGAACAGGCATTGGCATGAGCATGGCAGCCAACAAAATCAAGGGCATCCGTGCGGCATGTGCAAGCGACTGCTTTTCCGTGAAGTATACCCGACTGCACAACGATGCCAATGTTCTGTGCATGGGTGAGCGTGTGGTTGGTCAGGGACTTGCACTGGAGCTTGTGGAGCTGTTCCTGAATACAGGTTTTGAAGGCGGCAGACACCAGCGCAGAGTGGATCTGATCACTGCGCTTGAAGCCAAGTAAACTGCATGCCCTGCAAACATAGGGGCATACTGAATAAAAAGACTGGAGGAAATGAGAATGGCAAATCTTCATATCATTGATCATCCGCTGATTCAGCATAAAATTTCGCTGATGCGTGATAAGAACACCGGAACCAAGGAGTTCCGTGAGCTGGTTTCCGAAACGGCAATGCTCATCTGTTATGAGGCTACCCGTGATCTGCCGCTGAAGGAGATCGAAATGGAAACACCGCTTTGCATGGCAAGAACCAAGATCGTATCCGGCAGAAAGCTTGCCTTTGTACCGCTGCTGCGTGCAGGTCTGGGTATGATCGACGGCGTGACTTCCCTCGTTCCTGCTGCGAAGATCGGTCACATCGGCATGTTCCGTGATCCCGATACGCACGAGCCTGTGAAGTACTATGCAAAGCTCCCCGAGGATATTGCAGAGCGTGATGTCATCATCGTAGACCCCATGCTGGCAACGGGAAATACCGCATGTGCAGCGATTGATGAACTCAAAGCATTGGGCGTGAAGAACATTAAGTTCATGTGCATTATCAGTTCCCCCGAGGGTGCGGACAACATGATGCAGACACACCCCGATGTGGACATCTACTGCGGTGTCATGGATGAGCGTCTTAATGATGACAAGTACATCGTTCCGGGTCTGGGCGATGCGGGTGACAGAATTTTTGGTACGAAATAATGGAGAAATATCTCAACCCCATCTGTGTCAATGGTCATGATGTGAATGTCTTTGGTGCGGGCAGGGGCGATAAAACCATCATATTTCTTGCAGGTGCAGCAGTTACTGCACCTGCGTTGGAATATAAGCCTCTCTGGAAAACGCTGACGGATACTTTTCGCATTGCAGTTGTGGAGAAGGCTGGTTATGGCTATAGTCAGGGTAATACCGGTGCATCCCGTGATGTGAAAACCATGGTGGATGAAAGCCGTGAGGCACTTGCAAGGGCAGGTGTCCTGCCGCCGTACTGCCTTGCTGCGCATTCCTATTCGGGGCTGGAGGCGATCTTCTGGGCACTGCAGTACCCATCCGAGGTGGAATGCATTCTGGGACTTGACATGGTCACGCCGTCTTTTGCATTGGTACAGAATGCGGAAATTCCGGCGGAAAAGAAGGCAGCCATGATGAAACGACAGAGCCGTTTCCTTCGTCCTGCGCAGAAATCGGAGTTCTTGCAGAAAATGTATGCAAAGATGTTCTTTGGCAAGGCGGATCTCTGGAAAAGTGAATGTCTGGATGCTGTTGAACGTGCGGAATACTGCCGCCTGTTTTTCCGGAATATCTGTAATTCCGAATTGATTGACGAGCAGGCAAAGTCCACGGAGAATGCGCAGCAGGTTCAGAATGCCGATTTGCGCAGCATACCGGCGATCCTGTTCATCAGTGATATGGACTGTAAGCTTAAGAAAACCACGTGGAAGGCGGAGAATACAGCCTATGCAGAAAAGATGGGCTGGGAGGTGCGCAGCGCAAAAAGCCATCAGCTCTATGTTGAGCAGGCACAGGAGATTGCGGATGCATGGAAGGTTTTTCTGGAAAAATGTTGAACCTTTCGCCAAATTCCCCAAAAAGCGACATCGGTTTCAATGCATTTTGCCTGAAATTTCCCATTGACAAAAAATACGATTTGTTGTATAATAAAATAGCAGCAGATGCTGCAACCTTATCAAGAGTGGCTGAGGAACAGGTCCTGTGAAGCCCGGCAACCTGTCCGTAACGGACAAGGTGCTAAATCCTGCGGTATTACCGAGAGATGAGGATTTCTGAGAAAAATCACGGCATTCGGTAAACGAATGCCGTTTTTTGTTGTCATCTTTTGGAACATTTAGAATCAGGAGGAAGAAATATGCAGAAAAGATTGTTTACATCCGAGTCCGTAACCGAAGGACATCCCGATAAGATCTGCGACCAGATCTCTGATGCCGTACTCGATGCCATTCTGGCACAGGATCCCATGGCAAGAGTTGCATGCGAAACTGCCTGCACCACGGGTATGGTGCTTTGTATGGGTGAGATCACCACAACTGCGAAGGTTGATATTCCCAAGATCGCGAGAGAAGTAGTAATTGATATTGGCTATGATCGCGCAAAATTCGGCTTTGACGGTCACACCTGCAACGTGCTGACTGCCATTGACGAGCAGTCCCCCGATATTGCCATGGGCGTGAATAATTCCTACGAGGATGAAAAGGAAACAGGCGCAGGAGATCAGGGACTGATGTTTGGCTATGCCTGCAACGAAACCCCCGAGCTGATGCCGATGCCCATTTCTCTGGCACATAAGCTGGTGCTGAAGCTCACGGAGATCCGCAAGAACGGCACACTGCGCTATCTGCGTCCCGACGGCAAATCACAGGTAACAGTGGAATATGACGAGAACGGAAAGCCACTGCGTGTGGATGCAGTTGTTATTTCCACACAGCATGCCGCTGAAATTTCCACAGAGCAGATCCGTGAGGACATCAAGGAGCTGGTCATTGACGCTGTGATCCCCGCAGAGCTGATGGATGCGGAAACCAAGATTTACATCAATCCCACCGGCCGTTTTGTAGTCGGCGGTCCGCAGGGCGACAGCGGTCTGACGGGCAGAAAGATCATCGTTGACACCTACGGCGGTTATTCCAGACACGGCGGCGGTGCATTCAGCGGTAAGGATCCGACGAAGGTGGACAGATCCGCAGCATATGCGGCAAGATACATTGCAAAGAACATCGTAGCGGCAGGACTTGCAGAAAAGTGCGAGATCCAGCTTGCCTATGCAATCGGTGTGGCTCGTCCCGTTTCTGTTTTGGTGGATACCTTCGGTACGGGCAAGGTGGATGATGCAAAGCTTGCCAAGGCAGTGGACAAGGTGTTCGATCTGCGCCCCAACGGCATTATGGAAATGCTCAACCTGCGCCGTCCGCAGTACAGAAAGCTTGCGGCATACGGCCATTTCGGCAGAGAAAATATCGGCGTTGTCTGGGAAAAGACCGACAAGGTGGATGCCATCAAGGCAGCGCTTGCAGAAATGTAAGAAACTATATAAAATTTGTAATTAGGAGTGTTTTTTTGAAGAATTTCGGTACACTGGAGATTGTATGCTAAGCGGGAGGGTTGCATAAAACCAACACCGTGCAAGGCCTCCCGATAGGAATGATCAACATTTATTTTAGGAGGAATTATCATGCATACAAAAGAAATTATCCGTTTGGAACAGCCAAGCGATTACAGAGCAGTTGAAAATCTGACAAGGGAAGCGTTCTGGAACGTCTACGTTCCCGGATGCAGCGAGCATTATTATGTCCATACGATGCGTTCGCATCCCGATTTTATCCCTGAGCTTGCATTCGTGATTGAAAAGGACGGCGAGATTGTCGGCAACATCATGTACACAAAGGCATGGCTTGAGGACGAGAACGGCGAGAGGAAGGAGATTCTCTCCTTCGGGCCGCTTTGCGTTGCCCCAAAATATCAAAGACAGAAGTACGGCAAGCTTCTCATCGAGCATTCTTTTGAGGTGGCTCGCAAGATGGGCTACGATGTGAACGTGATGTTCGGCAATCCCGGCAACTACGTTGGCCGTGGATTTGTCAGCTGCAAAAAGAAGAATATCAGCTTTGTCATGGACGGAAATTTCCCGACGGCGCTTCTTGTCTGTGAGCTTGTTCCGGGCGCACTTGACGGCAGAAAGTGGATGTACATCCCAAGCACTGCCGCCGACTGCTGCGACGATACCGCCGCAGTGGAGGCATTCGATGCGGATTTTCCGCCAAAGGAAAAGGCATGGATGCCGAGTCAGGAGGAGTTCTATATTTATAGCCATTCTTCCGTAGTCAGATAATCCCAAAACGCCTGTGAGTATTTGCTCACAGGCGTTTTTCAGTGTTATTTCGATTTCCAGAGTTCAGTGATTCGTTCTGATTCTGCCGTTACCATCGCAGCAACAGCTTCATCGGGTGAAAACAACGAGGTGTAGCTGTACAGTGCCGTTCCGTCAACATTGTCAAGATACTGTAAGAAATCAGCCTGCTTGGAAAGCACAAGCGGATCGGACGTCCATTCGTCCTTGCCGTGACCTGCCCATTCATCCTCATATCCGATTTTGTACGGGGCAAGCCCGACAATGAGCTTTGCCTGTGTTGCTGTTTCTGCCCAAAGGGCGGCAGTTTCAGCAAAGGGGCAGGTTTCATTTTCAAAGCCGTAGTAGATTTGCGGTGCAATGTAATCGCAGTACCCTTCCGTACTGCACCAGAGTGCTGTATCTGCATAGAGCTGACTATAATTGGTGCGCATATTTCCCTGCGGACTAATGCCGAATTGCAGCCGTTCATCCCGTGCTTTCACGGCATCGTACATTGCCTTAACCATGGCATTGCAGTTTTCTCTGCGCCATGCCGCAAGATCGTCTGCGCCGCTTTCGGCAAATGCCTCTGCATCGAATCCTGCATCCTGTGTCGGATAAAAATAATCATCAATGTGAATCCCATCCACATCGTATCGTTCCAGAATTTCTGTCACGCCATCCGCAATCAGCTGCCGTACTTCGGCATATGCAGGGTTGAGGTAGTACTGTGAGCCCAAAGCAATCAGATATGTTCCGTTCTTTTCCGCATCGTTATACCATTTGCCAAGAGGATAGCTTGCGTCCGTTGTGGAAAGCCTGTCCGCATGTGAAGCACGCATGGGATTGATCCATGCATGCACCGAAAGGGAAAGTGCATGCGCCTCCTCCAGCATGATGGCGAGCGGATCGTAGTTTCCGTCCAGATAACTGCCCGTCGGAAACAAGTCCGATGTGTAGTATGCGTCACCGTATGACCGCACATGAACGTACAGTGTGTTGATCCCAAGCGCCTTGCAGTTTCCGAATGCCGTTTTTACACTGCTGCGGAATGATTCTGCGGATTTCCCCGTCATCCATTCGCCGTACTGCATTACGGGAATCCAGACGGCATGCACCTGTTCGTAATTAAGCGGTGCAGATTCCATATCGGGTTCTGTTGATGCAACGCTGTTCGCATCGGATTCCGGAAGCTCGGCAAGGGGATACAAATGTGCTACCTCCTGAATATACAATTCCTGCGCGGCAGGCGCATCCTTTCTGCAGCCCTGCAGCAGCAGGCTGCATGCGATCAGCAGACAGAGCAGTATGCATTTCATTGGTCATCCTCCTGAATATCTGTGTAAGGACAGCACTCGAATGAGAAGTTCGGTTCGTTCGGCGTGCATATACTATACTGCTACAGTATGATGGGAATGGAGCTGAATATGCTGCGAATAGGAGGTTTTTGCATTTTTGACATAAAATTTGAAAAAAAGACTTCCATTTTTTGAAAATATGTGCTATAATATATGGGTATACACCATTACCCAAGGCCGTGCAGTGCGGTACGGCTGAAAAAGATATAGAAAACAAAGAGAAATGGAGTGTATTATGATGGATAAACCGAATCAGAAGAAACAGGACGGTGGAAAAAAGCGGCTGATGGACGTCCTGCTTTCCATTGTGCTTTTGGGTGTGATCGGTTATGGCTGCTACTATGTTGTATCCGACATTGAAAAAATCAACCAGACAACCACCTATTTGCAGAATACGGATGAAACTGCACCGACAGAAGAAACGGACGAGCCCAAAACCATCTACCAGAATGAGGAACATCCGAATGAGGATGTATACAATGGAGCTCTGATGCTTGTAAATAATAAGTATATTTTTCAGGGCAGTGAGGATGACATTGTGAGTCTCTATGAAGTAAAGCTGAATGCGGACAGCCATAGTTTTTCTGTTCGTGATGCGGAGCTTCTTGTTCGTCAGACTGTTGCGGATAATCTTGTGCTGATGTTTGATGACTTTTTTGATAAAACCTATGATGACAACATCCTTGTGCTGAGTGGCTACCGTTCCAAGAAACGTCAGCAGGAGCTGTATGAGGAGGATCTGGCTGCAACGGGCAACACCTTCTCCGAACGTGTTGCAAAGGCAGGTCACAGTGAGCATCAGACGGGATATTGTGTGGATCTGAGCCTGATCGGCGGTGAGGACTATGACGGCACCGGAATTTATGAGTGGATCAACGAGCATTGCTTTGAATATGGATTTGTACTGCGTTATCCGGATGAAAAGACAATGATCACAGAGATCCAGTATGAGCCGTGGCATTATCGCTATGTCGGTGTTCCCCATGCATATTATATGAAGTCCAACCGTCTGTGTCTGGAGGAATACATGGTACAGATCAAGGAATACCCCTATGACGGCGAGCATCTCACATTCACCAACTATGATGGTAAGATCTATGAGGTTTATTATGTCGCAATGGATCCTTCCTTTGATACAACCATGGTTCCCGTTCCGGCAGATCTGAAATACGAGGTTTCGGGCAATAATTCCGATGGGTTCATTGTCACTGTAGATACGGGTGAGACCGGTGAAATTCCGACGGAAGCAGAAACTACCGAGCCGCCGACGGAAACCACAACGACAACAACCGAAACGACTACCACAACCACTACGGAAACTACCGCTGCAACCACAACGACTGTGAAAACAACCGATCCGGAAGAAGCATCGGCAACAACGGCAGCAACCTTGGAAACTGAAACCACCACAGTGGCACAGGAATAGTCAATCCGTACTTTTAGATTTGATATATACCGAAAGAATAAAAACATTGTGCATCATGCACAATGTTTTTGTTTGTTATGTAACGCCGATGTACAAAAGCGGAAAATATCTTGCTATTTTGCTGGGAGTATGCTATAATAAATAAGTAACAAAACAGGATTTTTGGATCCATAGGATAGAAAGTCGGTGATTATCGTGATATGTCCGAGTTGCGGAGCAGATAACGAGAGTAAATATGCGTTCTGTGTCAAATGCGGCACGCCGCTGAAGGGGAACACAGCGCAAAAAGGAATGTTTGCGAAGGATTCCGGAACTGCCGGCAAAACCAGAGCAGAGGAAATTGCAGCTGCACAGAGAAAGGCTTCTGTTCAGCAGGCGCAAATGCAGCAGAAACCGGCGGTATCGCCGAATACAGCAGCCGTGCAAATGCAGGGAATGGCGCAGCAGATGCCAAGAATGCCTCAGCAGCCGCAGAGTGTGCCTCAGCCGCAGGTGCCGAGGATGCCCCAGCAGCAGATGCAAGGTGTGCCTCAGCCGCAAATGCCGAGGATGCCCCAGCAGCAGATGCAGGGTGTGCCTCAGCCGCAAATGCCGAGGATGCCCCAGCAGCAGATGCAGGGTGTGCCTCAGCCGCAAATGCCGAGGATGCCCCAGCAGCCGCAAATGCAGGGTGTACCCCAGCCGCAGATGCAGGGAATGCCCCAGATGCAGGGTATGGTGAACCCGCAGATGATGGGTATGCCGCAGATGATGGGAACGTTCCAGAGTTTTATGGGGTATGACCAGAATGGTATGCCCATATATATGCAGATGATGCCCCAGCTGATGGGCTATGACGCTTACGGAAATCCGATGTATACCATGGTTCCCGTACAGACATACGGTATGCAGGGAATGCAGCCCATGATGGCACAGCCAACGATGGGTGTAATGCCGCAGATGCCGCAGGGACAGCCAATGCCGCAGGCACCACCCATGCCGCAGGCACAGCCGATGCCGCAGGCACCACCCATGCCGCAGGCACAGCCGATGCCGCAGGTACAGCCGATGCCGCAGGTACAGCCGATGCCGCAGGTACCACCCATGCCGCAGGTACAGCCGATGCCGCAGGCAGCACCGGTACAGCAGGCTCCGGTGGTGGAGATGAAGGTAAATTCCTATTCGGAAATTCCGGTGAGTGCGGATGCACTGATGTATGAGGAAGAAAATGCCCATGCAGCGGAAGAAATGACGAGAATGCCGAGCGAGGAGGAAATCCTCGATCAGATTTTCGGAGATCGTCCGAAACAGTATGGTATGAGTCTTGGGACAAAAGCAGGCGCACAGACATTTTCGATCAATCTTTCGGCAAGTGAAATAACCAGCGTGCGTGATGAAGAAATGCCCGCACCTTCCAAGGCGAAAAATGCTGCGGAAAGCGAATCCCCCGTAAGCGATGAAGCAAAGGAAAAGACAAAGGAAAAGCCGAAGGATAAGCCCAAGAAAAAGCCTGCGAAGAAGGCGACTGAAAAGGAACCTGCAAAGCCGAAGAAGGTGCAGCGTATTGTTTCACCGGATGAATTTTTCGGAGATGACACCTCCCCTGTCGGACGCAGATTGAAGAACATGAAGCTGGATACGACGGTTATTGAGGATGATGAAAAATTTGCGGCGCAGCTTGCAGCTTTGGAGCATGGCGAGAAGAAGAAGTCCAAGCGTACCATGGAAGCGGCAGACAGCAATCTGGATGCGCAGGCAGCGGTGGACGATCCCGCAGTTGCAGCAGCAGCACAGGCTTTGCTGGAGGCAGAGGGGATTTCTGTGGAATCGGACGATTCAGAAGTGACGGATGAGATATAAAAACCAGGAAGGAATGAAATGTTATGGCAGAAAAGAAGAATGTAAAGGGAACAGCCGTAAACGGTGTCAAAAAAGCCGGAGGTGTGGCAAAGGAATTTAAGGATTTTATCTCCAGAGGTAATGTTGTGGATATGGCAGTCGGCGTAATTATCGGCGGCGCATTTACAGCCATTGTCAATTCTCTGGTAGCTGATATTTTCACACCGTTGATCGGAACAATGCTTGCCGGTGTGAATTTCAATGAGCTCGGTGTTACTATCCCGTGGGGAAATCAACCGTACATCAATTTTGGCAGCTTCATTCAGAGTGTTATCACGTTCCTGCTGACGGCACTGTGCCTGTTTGCAATTATCAAGTTCATCAATGCATTCAAGCGCAAGGAGGAAGCAAAGCCCGCTGAACCTCCGAAGCCCACAAAGGATCAGGAACTGCTGACGGAAATCAGAGATCTGCTCAAAGCACAGATGGAGGAATAATACATAAAACGTGCTTCCCTTATGGGTGAGGTTCGTTAAAAAGAATTTTTATCGTTTTCCGGCCCGCTGCAGGCGGGCTGGAAAATTACATTCGCCGGCTGAAAATGCCGGCGTTTTTTATTTTTTCACCCCGTGCGGTTAATTCTTAAAAAAATTCAATGCAATATGTAAAAACATTTACGTTCCGTATATGCAAGGTGACGATTTTTTCAAAAACCATTGACATTTTGCACAGATAGTGGTAAAATATTGGTAAAGATGCATCGTATTTCACAAAAAATGCATAATAACTTTTTGAAAAAGGAGACGGTAGTATGACAAATAGTATAAAAAAGAAAGCAGCAGTGCTGTTATCAATCTGCGTAGCAATGATGCAATGTCTTGTTCTGCCGTCCAATGCAGCGGATACCAAACCGGATTTTTTCGGTTTTGGTGCAGTTGGCAGTTTCACAACTGAAGAAACTGAACAGCTTGCAAAAGCGATTTATAGAGGGCTTGAAAATCATGAGAGCAATATTAATCTCAGGCAATCCGGTTTGCCGTCGATCGGTACGGATGTTACGTCCATAGAGTCGCTTGCAAGTATTTATCGAAGTGTAATTGCCGGCTGGGATGTTGGTATCCTGACGATGAAGAACAGCATGTCCTATCGAATGGACAGATACGGTGTTCTGGAAATTGTTCCCACCTATTTGGTGGAGGATGATGTGTATGAAAGTGAATACCAAGCGATGGTATCACTGATGGATGAGGCTGTTTCCGGTGTTGACAGCAGCTGGACGGATGCGGAAAAGGCACTGTATATCCATGATTGGATGGCAAACGCTTACAACTATGACAATAATGAGTATGAAACAACGGAAGAAACTTACCTAAGACATACTGCATATGGCATGCTCAAGCGAAATATCGCCGTATGCGAGGGTTATTCATGGCTGTATGGATTGCTTCTGCGCCGAGTTGGGGTTGAATCCCTGATGGTAGAGAGCGTGGAACTGCTCCATGCATGGAATGCGCTGCAGATAGAGGGCGCATGGTATTATGTCGATGTAACGTGGGACGATTTTTATGCGTACCATCCCGGTCTTGTGCAGCATGAGAATTTCCTGGTAAGTCGCAGCGCACTGGAAAGCACGGGACATAACAGTTCCGACTGGAAGCTTGTGACGGGTACTGATACCGATGATTTGTTCGTATCCCAAAAGTATGATGACGCATTCTGGGCACAGACTGAATCCGTGATCACCCCCTATCAGGATAACAGCTGGGTATCCATTGAAGTGGATGAAAACGAAACAAGCTGGTTCGTCAGATATGCATTTGATGCAGAAACCGGAGAGTATACGGAAGAAATCATAGGTTCATGGTCTGGAACAGACGGCGGTTCCGGCTCTGAAACTGCTCACCTTGTTCCGGCAGTATGGAATGGTCTGCTGTTCTATTCCGCTCCAAAGGATATTTTATTCATACATGATGATCTGCATCACTGGCTGGCAGGCTTGACAGATGAACAGCAAGCTGAATATGGAAACATCTACGGTATGAGAATTGAGGGAGATTTGCTGTACTATTATGTTTCTGTTAATAAGTACATTGCTCCGACGGAGATGGTAATTGATCTGACAGATGAACACATCAAATCCCGTATAGATCAGGCTCTGGGCGAAGAAGAGACGGAAACGACAACGGAAGAAACCACCACGACAACTGAGGAAACTACTACAACAGAGGAAACCACAACTACAGAGGAAACTACTACAACCGAGGCAACTACCACAACAACAGAAGAAACCACCACGACAACCGAGGTAACCACAACGACAGAAGAAACCACCACGACAACCGAGGCAACCACAACAACGGAAGAAACCACCACAACAACTGAGGAAACTACTACAACCGAAGCAACCACTACAACAACGGAAGCAACTACTACCACCACAACTACTGCAGCAACCACAACGGAACAGAAGATCACGACAACAACGACCACAAAAACGGAAACCACAACCACTACAACAGCGACTACAGTTTCCACGACAACCACCACGGAAACAACGACCACCACAGAGTCGGAGACTCCGGAATTAACGGGCGATGCAAACGGTGATGGAGAGGTAACCATTCTGGATATTATCATCGTACAGAAGTATCTGCTCGGACAGAAGGGTATGGAAGAACAGGGCGCAATGAATGCGGATCTGACCAAGGATGGTTTTGTCAATGCATTTGATCTGGCGTTGCTCAAGCGCATGCTGCTGAACGCATGATGCGATAACGAAATAAATCCGGAGAAGGAACTTCCTTCTCCGGATTTTGTGCTGCATAAACGTGATTAATTTCCTTGCATGAATAAATCGAATAAACCAATAATCATGATAACAAAATAACCGACAATGTATAAACCAAAATATCCTCCGCCGATAATCAGCATAATTCTGGCCGCTTTCTTTTTTGTTTTGTACATTGCGATTCCAGCGACCACCAATGCAAAAGCAATTGCAAAGCTGAGATACATCGTCAGATAGAAAAGCAAAATGCGATCAGTATTTGTCATGAAGCCACCCCCCATTCTTAATTAACCTGAATCGCCTTTACAGGGCAGCATTCTGCGCATGCGCCGCATCCGGTGCATTTTGCATAGTCGATCACTGCATGGAAATCCTGCACGGTGATTGCACCATTCGGGCATTTCTTTTCGCACATTTTACATCCGATGCAGCCGTTTTTGCACGCAAGCTTGGTGTTCTTGCCGTTTGCCTTTGAGGAACAAGCCACCACAACGGGATTGGATGCGGGACGCAGGGAAAGCAGTCCCTTGGGACATGCCGCCGCACATTTTCCGCAGGCAAGACAGCGTTCCGGAATGATGTGGGCAATGCCGTCTTTGATGCAGATGGCGTTTTCTTCACACACCGCCATACAGTCACCGAATCCCAGACAGCCGAAGCTGCACATGCCGCTTCCGCCATAGTTTGCCACTGCCGCACGGCATGTCGGCGTACCCTTGTATTCGTAATAGGTATCCGTGGCATTGCAGTTGCCGTTGCAGTGCAGTGCCATGACCTCAGGTTCGGCAGCCGTTACGGTTTTTCCGAGGATCTCGCCGATCTTTGCGGCAGAATCCGCACCGCCGGGCTTGCAGAGATTGGGTTCTGCCTTGCCCTCAGCAATGGCATCGGCATAATCCGCACAGCCTGCAAATCCGCATGCACCGCAGTTTGCGCCGGGGAGCGCTGCCGTAATTTTTTCTTTGGTGGGATCCACCTCAACGGCAAAGAATTTCGATGCCACGGTCAGCAGAATGCCTGCCGCCAGACCCATGGCGGCAAAAATCAGAACGGGAAGTAAAATATCCATCCTTACCTCCTTAAATCATGCCTGAAAACGCCGAAAAACTCAGCGAAACAATGGATGCGGCAACGAGTGTTGCAGGGATCCCCTTGAAGGTTTCGGGGATATCCGCTGCGTCAAGCTTGCTGCGCACGCCGGCGAAAATGATCAGGGACAGCGTAAAGCCGATTCCCACGCAGACAGCATTCCAGATGGACATGCCATAGCTGTAGCCGTCATCAATGTTGTTGAGCGTTACGCCCAGTACGGCGCAGTTGGTGGTGATCAGCGGCAGGTACACGCCCAGAGCCCTGTAGAGGGGGGGCAGAAGCTTGCGGAGTATGATCTCCACGAGCTGGACAAAAAGAGCGATGATCAGAATGAATGCGACCGTTTGCAGGTACGCAAGGTCAAAGTACAAAAGCAGCTGATAGATCGGATAGGTCACCGCCGCAGCGCATGCCATAACGAAAATAACCGCAGCCCCCATGCCCAGACTGGAGGAAAGTTTTTTGGATACACCCAGAAACGGGCAGATGCCCATGAATTTAGAAAGTACATAATTGTCCGTCAGGATTGCTGCAAGCATGACGGAAACCATTGTCTGCAAAACTGTCATGCCTGTGCCTCCTTTTCATCGCAGCCGCCGCCGTGGCATGCTGCCGCATTCGGACATCCTGCGCAGCCCACGCCCGCAGGGGCTTTTTTCTTTGTCAGCTTGCTGACTGCTGCGATCACACAGCCCAGCACGAAGAATCCGCCCGCAGGCAGAACGAAAATGGTCAGTGTCGGGAAGGTTTCGGGCAGGGAAAGTCCCATCCAGCTTGCCGCACCGAAGATCTCACGAAGCGAGCCCATTGTGAACAGGGCGAGCGTGAAGCCCAGTCCCATGCCCAGTCCGTCAAGAACGGAGGGGAGTACGGAGTTTTTGCAGGCGAACATTTCCGCACGTCCGAGGATGATGCAGTTGACTGTAATCAGGGAAAGGAACGTGCCGAGTGCGTCATACAGATCCGGCAGGAAGCCGTGCATCAGGAACTCAATGAGTGTTACAAAGCCTGCAATAATGACGATGTAGCAGGGGAGCTTGACAGTCTGGGGAATCACCTTTCTAAGGAGGGAGATGACAAGGTTGGAGCCGACCAGAACGAAGGTCGTTGCAAGCCCCATGCCAAGTCCGTTGACTGCCTGTGTGGTGACTGCAAGTGTCGGACACATGCCCAGAAGTCCCACCAGTGTGGGATTTTCCTTGATCAGTCCTTTGGTAAATTCCTTGAGATAGCTTTTTTCTGCCATTACTGCACCTCCTTTTGCTGTGCAAATGCCGTAAGCGCAGTATCGACTGCACGCTTCAGACCTTTCGAGGAATAGGTTGCGCCGGAAATCGCATCGGGAGCTTCCTTAACGCCGACAATACCTGTGTATTTCGAAAGATACGCAGGATCATTGATCTTTGTGCCAAGTCCGGGCGTTTCGGAAAGCGATACAATACCCACACTTGCCACTGTACCATCGGGGTTGATGCCGATGAGTGCACGTATGCCGCCCTTTGCGTAGCCGTCCGCAGTCACGTCGAAAATCAGCATGCCCTTGGAATTTTCATACACGGCTGTGATATCCTCTACGGCGGTGATATCCTCAGTAGTATTTTCAAGTTCCGTGTAGGTGTCCTCACCGAATACGGCAGTCAGGCTTTTCTGCACCTTTTCGGCTTCTGCCTGTGCGATTTTATCCTTGGTAACGGCGTTGGCAGCCGCCAGCAGACCGCAGACCACGGCGCATACGAGCATGAGTACGAGGGAGGGGAGAATTTTCTGCATCACTTAGCCTCCTTCTTTTGGGAAACCGCACCGAACGGACGTGTCATGGTGAATTTGTCAATGTACGGCGTGAGAATATTCATCAGCAGGATCGCAAGAGAAACGCCTTCCGGGAAGCTGCCGTAGAATCGGATGAGGAACGTCAGAAGTCCGCAGCCGATGCCGAAAATCAGTTTTCCCTTTGCGGTAATGGGTGTCGTTACATAATCGGTTGCCATGAAGAATGCGCCCAGCAGCAGACCGCCTGCCATGAGCTGATAGAACATCTCATTCACACTGCCCGTTGCAATGAAGGTCAAAGCAGCAACAGTTCCGAGGTAGGCAAGGGGTGTGACGGGGGAGATGATGTCCATGAAAATGAGGAACACCCCGCCGAACAGGATCGCAGCGGCACAGGTTTCACCCAGACAGCCGCCCGTGCTGCCCCAGAACAGATCCTGTATGGATGCACTGCCGGAAACAAGGGGCGTTGCGGAGGATACCGCATCATAGGAAAATGCGCTGCCTGCCGCAGTTTTGGGCAAAATCCAGTTCGTCATGTCGGGAGCAAGGGAAACCATCAGCACCACTCTTGCGGTGATGGCGGGGTTTGCGAAATTCTGACCCAGACCGCCAAAGAGCTGCTTGACGATCACAATGGCAATAAAGCACCCCAGCGCTGCCTCCCAGAGGGGGAGCGTTACGGGGAGGTTCATTGCAAGCAGAAGGCCCGTCAGCGCTGCACTGCCGTCGGTAATTGTCTGCTCACGCTTCATGACCTGACGGCAAACGCCCTCGCATGCAACCGAAACGACCACGCAGAATACCATCAGCATCAGCGCACGCCATCCGAAATGCACAACTGCCGCAACGGCAGAGGGGAGAAGGGCAGCGATCACAAGGAGCATGACCTTCTGTGTGGAAATACTGTCACGCACATGGGGAGAGGTGGCGATATGTAATTTTTTCATCATCTTCCCTCCTTACTTTCTGCGAAGGAAATCCTTCGCCAGACGGTGACTTTCCACCAGCGGACGATTAGCCGGACAAACATAGCTGCAGCAGCCGCACAGCATGCAAAGATTCATGTGCAGTGCCTCAAGCTCCGCCTTGTCACGTTTGCGGTATGCCTGTTCCATTGACGTGGGCATCAGGTTCAGCGGACAGACGTTCAGGCATCTGCCGCAGCGGATGCATGCGGTCACGGTTGCAGGTTTATCCTTGGTAAACGCCAGAATGGCGTTGTTTGTCTTGGTGATGGGCATGTCAAACTCCGGCAGACCTGCGCCCATCATGGGGCCGCCGCCGATCAGACGGCTGACATCGTCAAAGCGGCAATTTGCGTATTCCAGCACCTCACGCATGGAAGTACCCACAGGAACTGTCACGTTGCAGGGACGATCCACCGCATCACCGTCAATCGTCAGACTGCGGCTGACAAGGGGCATGCCCGTGCGGAAGTATTCCTCCAGAAATGCCATTGTCGATACGTTCAGGACAATGACGCCCTGATCGGACGGGAGCTGCCCTTCAGCGACAATGCGTCCCGTGATATTGTAGATCAGTACCTTTTCCGCACCCTGCGGATAAATGGGGGGCAGGGTGACGATCGTAATGGAAGGATCGGCGTCAGCGCATTCGGTGAGGATCCTGATCGCCTCGGGTTTGTTCCCCTCCACGCCGATGTAGCATTCGGGGATCTCCAGCATTTTCATCATACGGCGGATGCTGGAGATGATCTCCTGCTGTTTTTCCTGCATTGTGCGGTCATCGGAGGTGATGTACGGTTCGCACTCGGCGGCGTTGATGATCAGATACTCAATTTTATTCTTGGGATTGAGCTTAAAATGCGTTGGGAATCCTGCGCCTCCCAGTCCCACCGCACCGCTTTTGCGTACTGCGGCAATAAATTCCTCACGGTTTGTATATACCGGCGGCTTGAGTTCAGAATAAGGTGTCTGCAAACTATCGGAAGTGATCTCTACCGCTTTGCAGTAATTGCCGTTCGGCATGCGGTAATCGGAAATCGCCGTTACCGTACCGGAAACGCTTGCGTGAATGTCGGCGGAGAAGAATGCGTCGCTTGTGCCGATGCATTCGCCCACACTGACCTGCTGTTTCAGCTTTACGGTCGGTTCACAGGGAGTTCCCATGTGCATTGCCATGGGAATGACAACTTTTTGCGGAATCGGCAGATTCACAAATGCATTTTCCGCTGTGCGCTTTTCATGCGCAAGCCGTATACCCTTGAGTTTTCGCATAAAAACCTCCTTGGGATTCCGCTGCAGTATGCAGAAAATATGGGATCTCCCAGCTGGTTGGCTGAGAAATCCCTACAGTGCGTTCTTTCCGAACAAATCAGAGCGCTCGGACTGCATGGTATGACAGCGGATAATGAAAAAAATTAAAAAAATACTTTTATTTTTCTGAAAAATGTGGTAAAATAAAAATAAGCATGCATCCGTTCAGGCATTTCTCTTTTTGTGGATGCTGTCCTCGCTGACCTTGATCAGCTTCAGCATCGAGGAGGAATACTCCGGATAGGACTGCGACAGGATGGAGGTCGTCAGATAGAGGATCTCGGAATTTGTTACGCAGTCATTGTCGCCGATCGGAATGCCGCTGGAAGCCGCTTTAATGTTTGCTTCGTTCATGCACACGATCGCACTTGCGTCGTCATTTGCCACAACCTTCGGCACGGAGAACAGCTTCTGGTCATTGTGGGGGTTGGCGTTGTAAACAATGCGGAACAGCTTGTAAACGGAGAGCATCAGATAGGAGGAGATCTCCTTGATGAGCGTAATGCTGTTTGCTTTCTGCGCCAGAGAGAACAGAAGGCTGATGGAGTTGTTGATGATCTTTCTGTTAAATGCTACAACCTCAGGACTGGGCATGCTGTTGTTGCCGTCATCATCGGGAATATCATCCATGGAAATGATCTTTCCCTCCGGCTCCGGGGTTCTGCCAAGCAGATAGTCGCAGGAAACATTATAATAATCTGCTATTTTTACCAGAAAGTCCAGACCGCATTCACGGATACCTTTTTCGTAATGTGAGAGAAGTGCCTGTGAAATGCCGAGGTCTGCTGCAGCCTGCTTCTGGCTGATCTGCCGTTCTTTGCGCTGCAGTGCGATAATTCTTGGAAAATCTGTATTCATAAATCGGGATCTCCTTTCCTGATAAATCCTATGCGGTGCTTGATGAAAGCTGACTTGCTGCACCGTATTTTTTTCAAAAATATCCTACTACAATTATTATAATACAAATTATACTATTTGTAAAGCGTGAATTTCATTAAAAAAAGTGTAGAATTTTACAAGAAACTTGTGAAAAAAAGCAAATGCCCCAAAAAACGTGTACAGTATTTGTGAAATATTAATATTGGGTGAACCATTTTAGAAATGAGGAGGAAATCATATGCGTGGGTATCGCATGAGCCTGATCCGTCACGGAAGAACACAGGCAAATGAAAAGGGAATCTACATCGGAAGCACGGATTATCCGCTTTCTGACAAGGGTGCTTCGGAACTTTGCGGAAAAATGGATCTGTATGAATATCCGAGGGTACAGAGAGTATACAGCAGTCCGCTCAGACGCTGCACGGAAACAGCGGAAATTCTGTTTCCGGATCAGGAGCTGTATGTAGCGGAGGATCTGCGTGAACTGAATTTCGGGGAATTTGACGGAAAGTCCGTGGATGAGCTGATACACCGTGAGGACTACAAGACATGGCTCAAGGGCGGATCGCCCGATGTTCGTCCGCCGGGCGGCGAGAGTGCGGAAGAACTGTGCATCCGCAGCTACAAGGTGCTGCACAGGATGCTGCTGGATATGATGGAATCCGATCTGGAGCATTGCGCCGTGATCACACATGGCGGTGTGATCACCAACATGCTTGCGTGCTTCGGACTTCCCAAGCTGCCGATCAAAGAGATTTCCTGCGAACCGGGCGAGGGCTTTGAGATCCTGTTCACTGCCCAGATGTGGCAGCAGGCACAGGCATTTGAAATTCTGGGTATGACGCCCTATTCCAGGGATTGATGCCGGATGCTCCTTTTACATAGAATAGCGATGCTATTCCTATTATAGTATGAGAGGAGCAACCAAGATGAATTTTCGGGAATTATTTGCCTGTACACGCCGCACGATCCGAGGACGGTATGGACGGGTACTCGGCATATCCCTTCTGTATCCGCTTGCGTGGCTGATTTTTCGGATCGTTCCCTGCATTCTTGCAGGTGTGCTGATCTCACAGGGACGCATGACGGCAAACATGCTGATTTTCGGAGGCATGCCGCTGTGGACGCTGTTTTCTGTGCTCTGGTCAGTTTTGCGTTTCGGCGTTCTGCTGCCGCTTTGCTGCGGAACATGCGGACGGCTGACGGCGCTGACGGGACTTGAGCGAAGGAAAACAGAAGGTGTTCGCCTGAGAACCCTCGCAGCTTATCTGCGTGCCGTGTATTTTTATGCATGCGTGGAATTGCAGCGCACGCTGCTGCTTCTCCCCATTATTGCGGGACTGCTGGGTGCGGGGGTGTTCTTCCGATACAGTATTGATTTGCCGGAAGGCGGATTTCCGCTGTTTCTTGCAGCGCAGTGCCTTTGCTTTGCAGCGGCATGCGGTTTGTATTACCTGCGGTTTTCTCTGGGGATCGCAGCCGTGCCGTTTCTTTGGCTGGAGCAGCCGGATGCGTCGCCGTTTCTGGCAGTGCGGAAATCACGGGACATGCTCCGTGGGCATTATGTATATTTCATTCTGCTCATCATTGCCTATCTTCCGACCATGCTGCCGGTGGTGACGATCCCGTTTATGCTGCCGCATTTCATGGTGAGCTGTACTCTATTTTTGCACATCCGAATGCGTGAGTGGGAACAACAGGAAGCGTCCCCTGTAGATAGATTTCCCGTGCGCGGAGCAGAGATCCGGACATGCGCCTAAAATGGATGAATTGTACTAAAATGGCGAAATTTGGAGAATTTTACAGGATTGTCCTTGGAGGATCGGGTGATTTCCCTTGTATTTCCGGCATGAAATTTGTGCAAGGCTACAGAATTTGCAAAGAATCAGGAACTTGTTTCCAAAAAAGGTTGATTTATTTGAGAAGTCTGCTATAATGAATAACAAGTGTTACCGCTTTGTAACCATCGCAGCTGATGTTTTTGCAAAGCGGACACGACGAGAAAGGAGATGCAGACGATGAAAAGACTTACAAAGAACGCCGGACGAAAACGCCGGAACGGCTTTGAACGCCTGATGGTGCAGATCGGGATTATGGTCGTGCATAGCTTGTTGGCTGTATGGGGTGTGATATGGGCAATCGTCCGTGGTGTTTTCCAAATGGTGTGGTATTCACTCCGACAGATCGGCAGGATTTTTCGGGCTTTGGGTCGGAGCGTCAGAAATGCATTTGCCGAGCATAACCGAGCAGCACAGGAAATGCTGCTTGAGGTGCGCCATGCAAAGAAGGACGGCGGTAAGCAGTTCGTCAAGCAGGTCATCCGTTTTATAGGATTATACATATTCGGCGAGCATGGTATTCTGCGCACCGGCTTCAATTACCTGATACCCGTGCTTTCCATTGCATTTCTGATTGCCATTGTGCAGTATGGCACGGGTCTGGATTATGCAATCAGTGTTGTATGCAACGGTGAGGAGCTGGGGATCATCAGTTCGGAAAGCGAATTTGAAGCGGCTGAAGCAGAGGTTCGTCAGCGTGTCGGAACCGATGGCGAGGGCGTGAGCTTCAATCCCGTCTATACGCTGAAGATCGTTTCGGAGAACGACCAGTATGTCAGCTCCCGCACGCTGGCGGATAAGCTGCTTGCCGGTTCTCAGGAAACATTGGAAGAAGCAACGGGCGTCTACGTGGACGGTGAATTTATTGGTGCAGTGACGGATGTCAAGAAGATTTCTGATACCATGGATAAGAATCTTTCCGATTATGCTACAAATCTCAATGATCTTGTCAGCGAGGTGTATTATACCAAAAGCATCGAATATCAGGAGGGAATCTATCTTGCCGATAGCGTAAAGCAGCCGCAGGAAATTCTGAAAATCCTGACTGCCGAGGAGGAAACGGAAAGCCGTTACACAATTCAGTCAGGGGATTCCCCACAGCTGGTTGCAGCCAAATTCAATATGACGCTTGAGGAACTGCAGGAGCTTAATCCGCATATGGAGCGCAGCTTCAGTGAAGGCAGCATGCTCAAAGTCAGGACGGTATCAAGATATATTCCCATTGCCTACACCAAGAATCTGACCGTTACCAGCTTTATCGACTACGCAAGTGTGGAGGTAGAAACTTCGGCGCTGAATCTCGGTGAAAGGAAAGTGGTCGCCAAGGGCGTCATGGGTGAGAAATCCAGTGAAGTGGAGGTTACCGTAATTGACGGCGTAGAGAGCGAGCGAAGGATCCTCAGTTCTGCCGTTACCAAAGAGCCGGTTCCGGAACAGATCGGTATCGGCACCTATTCTCCGGAACCCGCAAGCAAGGAAACTGTGTTCCGAGGAAACGGTATGTTTGGCTGGCCCGTGGACGGCGGCTATATCAGTGACGGGTATATCAGTGACCGAAATCACAAGGGAATCGACATTGCCGCACCCTACGGCAGCGACATCTATGCATCGGAAGCGGGCTTTGTTGTAACAGCGGGATGGAACTCCGGCGGCTATGGCTATTACGTCATCATCGAACACGCCGATGGCTACCGTACACTCTATGCGCATTGCAGCGTTGTCATTGCCTACGAGGGACAGACTGTCGAGAAGGGACAGGTTATTGCAAAAGTCGGTTCCACCGGAAACTCCACCGGCAACCATTGTCACTATGAAGTCAGACTCAATAATATCTGCGTTGATCCCGGACATTACTTGAGAGTGAATGCCGATTAATAAAGTTCACAAAAAATTTACAATTAAAAATGAAAAATCCCCCGGAAAAAGCTTGCAATTTTCGGGGGATTATGTTATAATGTTTAAGGTTCAGCAGGAGCTGACCAAAAGATATGCGTTGAAGCGAAAGGTTGCCGGCGGTATGTCGGGGAATTTTCGTGGAGTATGTCCGATTTTAAACCGGGCGACAAGGAATGATGACACGGTATGTGGAGCATAAGGCACGGCGAAATGCGCTGCTTGGGTTACGACAGGCTGCGGGGTTGCTGTAGGTGCGTTATGGTTCATATGCTACAGATGCGTCCGGAATCCTGAAAAATCCTTTCAGATTTCGGTTTTTTATATCATAGTGGGTGTGATACACCCGGCAGAGTGTCATAATAATTCCGCAAATGTCCCACCCTGTATCAACCCGTACAAGGAGGCGAAAAAGAAATGGCAGTAAGTGAAAAGATCAGAATCAAGATCAAGGGCTATGAGCATGCAACTGTAGACGCTGCAGCAGCAAAGATTGTTGAGGCAGCTAAGAGAAGCGGCGCAAGCGTATCCGGTCCGATCCCGTTGCCGACTGAGAAGGAGATCGTAACAATCCTGAGAGCAACACATAAGTACAAGGACAGCCGTGAGCAGTTTGAGCAGCGTACTCACAAGCGTCTGATCGACGTAATCCGTCCGACAGGCAAGACAACAGAGGCTCTGCAGAAGCTCGAGCTCCCCGCAGGTGTTGACATCGTAATGGAATGCAAGTAATTCCAAAAACCTGCAAAAAATCGTGCAATGCACGTCGTTTGAATGAAGCGCGATTCATTCGGTCATGTTGGCGAATGCCAACCAATAACCATAAGGAGGAAAACAAATGCAAAAAGGTATTATCGGCAAGAAGATCGGCATGACTCAGATCTTCGACGAAAACGGCAAGGTAATCCCGGTAACGGTTGTTGAAGCTGGTCCCTGCGTAGTAGTTCAGGTAAAGACAGTGGAAAATGACGGTTATGCAGCTGTTCAGCTGGGCTATGGCGACAAGAAGGCTCAGAGAGTGAACAAGCCGATGAAGGGTCACTTCGACAAGGCAGGCGCAGGCTACAAGAGAACTCTGAAGGAATTCAAGTTCGATGACTGCAGCATGGAGGCTGGCAGCCTTGTAAAGGCTGATACTTTTGCGGTAGGCGACATCGTTGATGTTTCCGGTACCAGCAAGGGTAAGGGATTCCAGGGTGCGATCAAGCGTCACAACCAGCACAGTCTGAAGGATACTCACGGTACAGGTCCTGTTCACAGACAGGCAGGTTCCATGGGCGCATGCTCCTCTCCGTCCAGAATTTATAAGGGCAAGGGCATGGCAGGTCAGATGGGTGCTGAAAAGGTTACTGTACAGAACCTTGAGGTTGTGAAGGTTGATGCAGAAAACAACCTGATTGCAATCAAGGGTGCAATTCCGGGCCCCAAGGGCGGCATTGTTACCATCGTTGACAGTGTAAAGGCGTAAGGAAGGAGGAAACGTAAATGGCAACAGTTAAAGTATTCGATATGGCGGGCAACGCAGTATCCGAAACAGAGCTTTCTGATGCGGTATTCGGCATTGAACCGAATGTTTCCGTTATGCACATGGTAGTAAAGAACTATCTGGCAAACCAGCGTCAGGGTACACAGTCCACACTGACTCGTACTGAGGTAAGCGGCGGCGGCAGAAAGCCCTGGAGACAGAAGGGAACAGGTCATGCAAGACAGGGTTCCACAAGAGCTCCCCAGTGGACACACGGCGGCGTAGCACTCGGCCCGAAGCCCAGAGATTACAGATATACACTGAACAAGAAGGTTCGCAGACTGGCTATGAAGTCCGCACTTTCCACAATGGTTCAGGAAAACAACATCATTGTTCTCGATACTCTGACAATGGATGAGTACAAGACAAAGACAATCGCAGCAATGCTGAAGGCACTCGGTGTTGAAAAGAAGGCACTGATCGTAACAGCAGAGGCTGATGCAAAGGTTTACAGAAGCGCAGCAAACATTCCCGGTGTTAAGACTGCAGCAGTCAACACTCTGAATGTATATGACATTCTCAACGGCGGCAAGTTCATCGTTGCAAAGAATGCCATCGCAAAAATTGAGGAGGTGTACGCATAATGAAAGCAGCACAGGATATCATCCTCAAGCCGATCATCACAGAGCAGAGCATGGATGGTCTGCCGAACAATAAGTACACTTTCCAGGTAGCAAAGGATGCTAACAAGCTGGAAATCAAGGCTGCCGTAGAAGAGCTGTTCAACGTAGAGGTTGTTAAGGTTAACACCGTGAACTGCCGTGGCAGACAGAAGAGAATGGGCAGATTTGTAGGCACAACCGCTTCTTATAAGAAGGCAGTTGTTACCGTAAATCCGGAGCCTGCAAACAAGGGCGCAAAGAAGTCCGAGAAGAAGAGAGGAACAATCGAGTTCTTCGACGGTATGTATTAATCCGAAATACCGTAAATACGACCCATTCGAGGTATGGGAGGATGCTCCCGCAAATAGCATGTTAAGGAGTGAAATACAATGGCAATTAAGAGCTACAAGCCTACTACTCCGTCCCGCCGTCAGATGACAGTAACAGATTATTCTGCACTGAGCAAGACAGGCCCGGAGAAGAGCTTGCTGGAGCCGATGAAGAAGAAGAGCGGCCGCAACAGCTATGGCCGTATCACCGTTCGTCACAGAGGCGGCGGAAACAGAACAAAGTATCGTGTAATTGATTTCAAGCGTGATAAGGAAGCAATGAATGCTACCGTTATGACACTGGAATACGATCCGAACAGAAGCGCATTTATCGCACTGGTACAGTACGAGGATGGCGAGAAGCGTTACATTCTTGCACCGCACGGCCTGAAGGTTGGCGATGTTGTAAGAGCAGGCGCAGATGCAGACATCAAGCCCGGCAACGCACTGAAGCTTGCTGATATTCCTACCGGTACATTCATCCATGCAATTGAACTGTATCCCGGCAAGGGTGCACAGCTGGTAAGATCTGCCGGCAACATGGCACAGCTGATGGGTAAGGAAGGCGCATATGCACTGATCCGTCTCCCCAGCGGCGAGATGAGAAAAGTTCCGGTTGGCTGCAAGGCTGCAATTGGTCAGGTATCCAACATTGACCACGAGAACGTAAACTACGGTAAGGCTGGCAGAAAGCGCCACATGGGCTGGAGACCTACAGTAAGAGGTTCCGTAATGAACCCCTGCGATCACCCGCACGGTGGTGGTGAGGGCAGATCTCCGATCGGCCGTCCCGGTCCTGTTACACCTTGGGGCAAGCCTGCACTGGGTTACAAGACAAGAAAGACACACAACCGTACAGACAAGTTTATCGTAAAGCGCCGCAATGGCAAGTAATCGGAAAGGAGGAACCGCATTATGAGCAGAAGTGTAAAAAAAGGACCTTATGTACAAGAGGTACTCCTGAAGAGAGTTATGGCAATGAACGAGGCAGGAGAGAAGAAGGTGCTCAAAACCTGGAGCCGTTCTTCCACAATCTTCCCGGACTTCGTAGGTCATACCTTCGCAGTGCATGACGGCAGAAAGCATGTGCCGGTATATGTAACTGAGGATATGGTTGGTCACAAGCTCGGCGAGTTTGCACCGACAAGAACTTATAAGGGCCACGCAGGCTCCAAGACATCCAATAACGGTAAGAAGTAATAGCGGAAGGAGGAACCGAAATGGAAGCTAGAGCATATCTGAGAAACGTTCGCATCTCTCCCAGAAAGGTGCAGATCGTTCTGGATCTGATCAGAAACAAGCCTACAGATGTAGCATTGGCAACGCTTCGCCTCACACCGAAGGCAGCAAGTCCGATTCTGGAAAAGCTTTTGAAGTCCGCTATTGCAAATGCAGACAACAATCACAACATGAACAAGGATAACCTTTATGTTGCTGAGTGCTTTGTGACACCCGGTCCGATTATGAAGCGTGTAATGCCCAGAGCACAGGGTAGAGCATTCCGGATTTTGAAGAGAACATCGCACATCACAATGGTGCTGAAAGAAAAAGAATAATCCCAAGGAGGTTAAGTATGGGCCAGAAGGTTAATCCGCACGGTCTCCGTGTCGGCGTTATTAAAGATTGGGATTCTCGTTGGTATGCCAAGAAGGCAGACTTCGGCGATACACTGGTAGAAGACTACAACGTGCGTAATTTCATCCTGAAGACTCTGAAGGCTGCAGGTGTTCCGCGTGTAGAGATCGAGCGTTACGCTGAAGATAAGGTAAGAATCCACATTCACTGCGCAAAGCCGGGTATTGTAATCGGCAGAGGCGGTGCAGAAATCGAAAAGCTGCGTGTACAGCTTGAGAAGATGATGAACAAGAGTGTTGCAATCAACATTCTGGAAGTAAAGCAGCCCGACCTGGACGCACAGCTGGTTGCAGAGAGAATTGCACTGGATCTGGAGAACAGAGTATCCTTCCGTCGTGCAATGAAGCAGTGCATCGGCAGAGCAATGCGTCTGAACGCAAAGGGCATCAAGACAATGGTAAGCGGCAGACTGGGCGGTGCAGAAATCGCACGTTCTGAGAGCTACCATGAGGGAACAATCCCGCTGCAGACCATCCGTGCTGACATTGACTATGGTTTTGCTGAGGCAGACACCACATACGGCAAGCTCGGCGTTAAGGTATGGATCTACAAGGGTGAGGTTCTGAAGGGCGATGCTGCAAAGGCAGCTGCAATGAGAGAGAAGAACGACAAGAAGCGCAGAGCTGACAGACCTGACAGAAAGCGTGGAGATCGTCGTGACAACCGTGATAACAAGCGTCCGTTCAACAAGGATCGTGCGCCGAGAAGAGAGGGAGGTAACAAGTAATGCTGCTTCCGAAGAGAGTAAAGTACCGCAGAGTTCACAGAGGACGTCTGACGGGTAAAGCACACAGAGGCAATACAATCGCATACGGTGATTTCGGTCTGCAGGCAATGGAGCCGGCATGGATCACATCCAACCAGATCGAGTCTGCCCGTATTGCAATGACACGTTATATTAAGAGAGGCGGTCAGGTATGGATCAAGATTTTCCCTGACAAGCCGATCACAGAGAAGCCTGCAGAAACTCGAATGGGTTCCGGTAAGGGTTCTCCTGAGTACTGGGTAGCTGTAGTAAAGCCGGGCAGAATCCTGTTTGAGATCAAGGGTGTTCCGGAGGAGACTGCAAGAGAAGCTATGCGTCTTGCAATGCACAAGCTGCCGATCAAGTGTAAGTTTGTTACCAAGGAAGATCAGTAAGGAGGGGAGTCGTCATGAAAGCAACAGAAATCAAAGAGATGACTGTCGATGAAATGAACCAGAAGCTTGTCAGCTTGAAGGAAGAGCTTTTTGCACTCCGCTTCCAGCTTGCAGTAAATCAGCTTGATAACACTGCAAAGGTAAAGGCTGTCAAGAAGGACATTGCACGCGTTAAGACCTGCCTGCGTGAAGCAGAGCTTGCACAGAGCGCAAAGTAAGATAGGAGGATAAACGCTGTGGCTGAAAGAAATCTTAGAAAGACAAGAACCGGCATGGTTGTCAGCGACAAGATGGATAAGACAGTCGTTGTAGCAATTGTTGACAACGTAAAGCACCCGCTTTACAAGAAGATCATCAAGCGTACAGTTAGACTGAAGGCTCATGATGAGAACAATGAGTGCAGAGTCGGCGACCGTGTAGCGGTTATGGAAACACGCCCCCTGTCCAAGGATAAGAGATGGCGTGTAGTCAACATCATTGAGAAGGCTAAGTAAGAATTAAAAGCGACAAGGAAACGGCAGATAGCGGTTTCCGAGAGGAGGAACGCACATGATTCAGATGCAGTCTTACCTGAAAGTTGCGGACAACACCGGCGCAAAAGAGCTGATGTGTATCAGAGTATTGGGCGGTACACGCAGAAGATATGCTAACATCGGTGATGTAGTCGTAGCATCAGTAAAGAAAGCAACACCCGGCGGCGTGGTAAAGAAGGGCGATGTTGTTAAGGCAGTTATCGTTCGCTCCGCAAAGGGTCTGAGAAGAGAAGACGGCACATACATTCGTTTCGACGAAAATGCTGCTGTTATCATCAAGGAAGATAAGAACCCGAGAGGCACACGTATTTTCGGGCCGGTAGCAAGAGAGCTGAGAGATAAGGAATATATGAAGATCCTGAGCCTTGCTCCGGAAGTACTCTAATGGAGGTGTCGAGATGAGTAACAAGGTTCATGTAAAGACCGGTGACACCGTAGTACTGCTGACAGGCAAGTACGATTACAAGTATAAGAACAAGGACAAGGACCTGAGAACAGGTAAGGTTCTGGAAGTTAGCCCGAAGGAGGGCAAGGTAATCGTTGAAGGCTTCAACATGATTACAAAGCACGTAAAGCCCACAGCAATGGGTCAGACAGGCAGCATTGTAAAGGCTGAGGCTCCGATTTACGCATGCAAGGTACAGCTGGTGTGCCCGAAGTGCGGCAAGCCCACAAGAGTAGGTCACACTTTTGAGGATGGCAAGAAGCTTCGTGTCTGCAAGAAGTGCGGCAAGTCTTTTGAATAATGTAAAGGAGGAACGACAATGGCAAGATTAAAGGATATGTATGTCAGCACCGTTGCTCCCGCTTTGATGCAGAAGTTCGGATACAAGAGCGTAATGCAGATTCCGAAGCTCGACAAGGTAGTCATCAACGTTGGTGCCGGTGAGGCAAAGGATAACTCCAAGGTAATTGATGCGATCATGAACGATCTGGCAATTATCACAGGCCAGAAGCCCATCGTATGCCGCGCAAAGAAGTCCGTTGCGAACTTCAAGCTGCGTGAAGGCATGCCGATCGGTGTAAAGGTAACTCTCCGTGGCGAGAGAATGTATGATTTTGTAGATAAGCTGTTCAACGTGGCATTCCCCCGTGTACGTGACTTCAGAGGAATCAATGGTAATTCCTTCGACGGCAAGGGCAACTATTCCACAGGTATCAAGGAGCAGCTGATTTTCCCCGAAATCGAGTACGACAAGATCGACAAGGTTCGTGGTATGGACATCAACTTCATTACAACTGCTGAAACCGACGAAGAAGCTAAGGAACTGCTGAGACTGCTCGGCGCTCCGTTCGCTGGTTAATAGGAGGAAATCAAATGGCTAAGAAGGCAATGATTAACAAGCAGCAGAGAACACCGAAGTACTCCACAAGAGCGTACAGCAGATGCAAGATCTGCGGCAGACCGCACGCTTATCTGAGAAAGTACGGCGTATGCCGTGTTTGCTTCAGAGAGCTGGCACATGATGGTCAGATTCCCGGTGTTAAGAAGGCAAGCTGGTAAAATAGTATAAGGAGGTCATTGGCATGCAAATTTCAGATACAATCGCAGATCTGCTCACAAGAATCCGTAATGCAAGCTCTGCGAAGCACGCCAC
>SVNQ01000055.1 GCA_015066865.1 Ruminococcus sp. | reverse complement strand
ATACGCCGCATACTGCAAAATCAGTGCCGCATTATCAAACAGATTTCCGAGTATGATGCAAATGTCCACATCGTCCATTTCCAGATCAAACCCGCTGGTGTTCACAGTTGTTCTGATCTGCTCCGTATTGCACTGGGACAGCTTCGTATTAGCAATCGCATCCACAACACGATGTCCTGTTTTTACACCGGCATATCCGAAATTCAGTTTGTTGCGGATCATATCATTGACATACGCCTGTGCCTCCGAATTTCCGCTGTCACGCAGCAGAACGGAGATGCACTGCAGGTGGTTTTCCATGTCATGGCGAATCTGACACATTTCCCGATACTGCTTTTCCGTGTCGGCAAGCTGTGTTTTGTACTGTTCGAGCTGTAGTTTGTCGATGAGAAGTGCCATTTTTTCCGCATTCATCCGACGAATCTTCCGCATGAGCAGATACACCAGGATATTGAAGACAATCAGGAAGATCCCGATTCTTTTCGGAAGAATCGAAGAGGGGGAATTTGTGTAATGCCTAAATTGCAAGATGATACACTCAATGTACAGTGACACATACAGCACAGCGGAGAAGGATGCCCATTCCAGTGAATTCCTGTGATCTTTGGCATATCAATATCCAGAAACACAAGGTCAAATCTGACATCGCTGCGGGAATCCAGCAGTGCAGTGCCGTCCGTAAAAATCCGTATTTCAAAATCCATTCCGATATTTCGCAGAAATCCATCCACCTTTTCATGGATTTTTTCTGCAAATACATCTTCGTCATCGACGATTGCGATCATAATCCGATGTTCCAATCCATCACCTGCTATCATTCAGAATTGCAATCATTATATCACAGATCCCATCGTTATGCAAGAGATTCTGTTAAAAAGATACTGCCGCATATTTCGCATCTGCGGCATAGCTTCATCCAGATCAATCGCTATATCAAAGAGGGACGAAAAAAGGGCAGCGACGCTCAGAACGAGATCGAGCGTGCCACCCATTATTTCTGAACACTGCAATGAACAGATCAATACTGACGATTATGCCGCTGTTTGCAGATTCAGTACTTTCATAGAGGTCGTAAAGGAGAAAAGGCAGGAGAACTGACACCTTCCCCGATCTCATGTACAGTATACAAAATTGCCCTGCCGACCGGCAGGGCAATTTGAGTTTATGTATCGCTTTGTCAGTTCTGTTCGCTCACCAGAATTTCCGCTCTGCTCTGTATTCTCTTTGCAGCATCCTCGGCAGAAAGATCACCTGCAAAGTACATTTCCGCTTCCTCAAGGACAATGTTCACCACATTCTCATTCATCGTCATAACGGTGTCACAGGAACGGATATAGTCCTCCAGATCGTCACGCTCCTCCTGTGTCAGCGGATAAATTTTCCATCCCTGATTATCATAGTATTCCGCATCACTTCGCCCTTCGAAATCTATGATGTACATTTCATCATCCAGCTGCGTCTCAAACTTTGTTTCTACGATGGAGTATCCGTTATAGTTTTCCGGATAAAGGAATGCCTTGACTACCTGCCATGCTGCCGCTGTATCCTTGCAGGCGGAGGAGATGGCAATTTCCGCACAAGGTACGATCTTGCCGCCTTCGCCATTATTGGAGGGATAGCCAACTAATGTGATTTCCTCCCCCATATCCCCATACTTTGCATAGGAATAGCCGCCTGCTGCATACGAATCCCCCCTACCAAGCGTCAAGGGACAGAGATAGTCCTCATCACGAAGATATTTCATTGACTGGTCATAGAGGAATTTATCCAGTTTCGCCATTGCATCAGGATCATCATAATTCTTTTCGGGTTCATCGACCTTTACAGGATAATTTCTGCAAAACTCCAGCATCTCGATAAATTCCGGCGAATTGAAGCTGCAAGTACCCTTTTCCTCATCCGTGAAATCCGTACCGTACAGCAGCATCTGCAGCGCATCGTTCTGTGAGAGCCATTTGTACTGGTTCTCCGTTGCATCGGCATAGAGGTCGATCATGTCATCCACCGTCCAGTTTTCCCGATCGAAAAGACGGGACTTGACTGCCATTGTGGATATGGAAAACTCCTGCGGGATCGCATACAAAGCACCGTTTTCTGCCTCTGCCGCCTCCACAACATTCGGAACCAGCGTGCTGCGGTTGATTTCCGCATCCTCCTCCATGAAGTCATAGAGGTCAAGGAATGCCCCGCGCTTTCCAAGCTGCATAATGGTTTCATGACTGTCTTTCCCTCGTATGGTATCTCTCATATAGATGATGTCCGGTGCATTGTCACTGATGATATCCAGCTTGAAGTTCTGGAGGGCATCGTTTGCTCCATTTGGCTCACCATAGTAGGTGCCGTCGGAGTTTTCGTAGCTAACGATTTTCACTCGTATATTCTCATTGGTTTGATTGAATTTTCGCACAAAATCGGAAATATCTTCTCCCGAACCGAGAACGCCGATCGTGATTGTCAGCTCCTCCGTCTGCTCCGATTCGTATTGACGGGTCAGACGGTATATTTTTATGCCGTTCTCATAGCTTGTGCCAAGGAACGTACCGTCCTCCAGCGGAACAATATCCTGCAGTACGGTAAGATCGGATGCCTCCCAGTTGATGACCTCCTCCAGTGTACCGTCGTCCTTGATGCCGTAGAGAGCGTCCGATCTGGAGACAAACATCCGATAGTCGCCCTGACCACCGGAATTAATCATCGGGGTGAAGCCAACATCAGGATCCTCCACCACCGTGCAGAACGGTTCGGAAACTGCTCCGGTCTTTCTGTCAAACTCCGAAAGGAGAATTTTGGTGATGGTGTGCCCATCCCCCGGTACAGTATCAATACGATACTGCGTGTACACGGACTTCCCGTCACGGTCAAACAGAATACCGGCACGCTGTATATGCTCATTTCCCTGAAGTTCGGGAACATACGCTTCTTCAAGTGTACCGTCCAGTGCAATTTTGAGGATCCTTCCATCCATCATTGTGAGCCAGAGCACACCATCTCCGATGCAGAGCTGATTTATCTGAGAATTACCATCCGATTGGAGGTAATTCTCCAGTTTCGCGATCGGGACTGCACTTGTCAGCGTACCGTCCATTGCATTGGTACACAGGAAGTAATCGCTCTCCCATGTGGCGTTATAGGTATCCCAGTCGTAGTCCTCCATTCCCACACGGTACGGCTCCATATTGCTGTGATTTTCCATAATGGCAATGCTGTAGATCTGATCTTCGCCGATCACATAGCGAACCCCAGCACAATAATATCCGTCATACGAGGCAGGCGTCACGAGTTTACTTGTGGTGGGACTTGAAAAATCCGCATTGAATTTGCACAGGAACACAGATTCCATGCCGCTGCCCAGACATGCCATACCGTCCGCTGTACGCTTGAAGTCAAAAAGAAAGTTAAGCCCATCGGGAAACGGAAAATCCTGTTTTTTGGCTTTGGTTGTAAGAGCACCCTTGCTGACCGATGTCACACTGCCGTCCGCTTCTGTTGCAGCATTCTCCTGCTGTACCGTGGAATCTTCCGGCTTTTGGGGGTTCTGACAGCCGCAGAGCAGTAGGCACAGTGCCGTGACTGCGGCAAAAATTCGTTTGCATTTCATATCATTTCTCCTTGTCAATGAGTTCCGTATAGGGGTGTTCCGTGGAATAGCTTGTCACGAGGTAACATTCCGATGGCTCGCTGTCCATTTTGTACCACAGCTCCAGCAGTCTTGTTTCGCCCGAATGCAGGGTAAACATATAGGGATGTGCCTTCTGTTCTCCGCCCGTTTCTATTTTGCACGCCTGCACCGCTTTCCACAGACTGCCGTCCTGCCCGACGGCAAGCATGAAATTATCCGCCATGAACACATTGGGCTGTTCGGGGACATGGGATGCCGCATTCTCGCTTTCAAGGGTGATGCTGACATGGTAAAGACCGTCCTTCATCATTTCGAAATCCTCCACGGTCAGCAGAAGCTTGCCGTGCTGTGTAAGATTTCCGACTGCATAGGGATCACCTGTTTCATGAACAAGAAGGGGCGGATCTTCCTGCTCGGATGGCGGCATATGTTCTTTCAGAACAAACATCCCCGCAAACGTTCCGAACAGAACAAGCACACACGCCGCAGCAGTGGATGCATACTGCATCCATGAAAAACGGGGAGCATGCCCGATGGCAAACGTTTCGACTTGTGCATCCGTGTCCGTCTGCAGCCGTTCTTCGATCCTTCGGAAGATCCGTTCATGATCGGCATCCGGTATGCCGGAATACTGCTCCCCGATGTTCACAGCGGTATTCTCGTCCACATCATGAAGCATTTGGATCAAATCCTTTTTTTGCATCTTAATCCCTCCAATCCGCAAGTTCTTTCTGCAGTCGTTTGAGTGCCCTGCTGCACCGTACCTGTGCTGCATTGGCAGTAAGACCAACCATTTTGCCGATTGCAGCCATTTTTCTGCCGTAGTAATATTTCTGAATGAGAATGGTAGCATCAGGTTCTCCGAGTGCATGAATCGACTGCAGGAGTCTTTCCTGCATCTCTTTTCGTTCCAATTGTTCCTGCACATGCTTCACGGACGGTTCCGGAACACTGTCGATGGCAACCGTATTCTGCTTGTGCCGTTTGAGCATGTGGTAGTAATTCATTGCCCTGTTGCGGGCGGACTGTCCAATATATGCCTTGAGGTAACTACCATTGATATTGTCAATATGCTCAATGACATCGGTAAACGTTTCCACAAGACAATCCTCCACATCCTCCGCACTTCCGCAGTCCCGAAGGATGTGAAAGATAATAGCGTATACATATTTTACATATGCATCATACAATGCTCTGTGTCCCTGAGCAGGGGAGGAATCAATGAGTGCCAGCAGCTCACTGTCCGTCATACACACCCTCCTTTCCGGCGGTTTGAAGCTTCTATGTGCATTCATAATACTAAACAAGCAAGAATGCAAAATCTTACATCTTTTCGAAATTTTTTCTTTACTAATGGGAAAGGTACACTCAGCACATAAGAAAACACCTTCGGGAAATAGCATCTCAAAGGTGTTTTTCTGCTGCGTCACATATTCATTGGACATATCTCAAATCCATCCGGATGCAAATACGGGGTGACTGGTTATTCTGTCAAGCATACTTTTGGTCCAATGTCAATAAAGTAGACAGAAAAAAGGAGAGAATTAAGTAACAAGATCTTCAGCAGCAATAGGCGGGAGCCCATTGTTATGAGAGTGCGGACGCAAGGTATTGTAAAATCCATGAATGTAACGAAATACAGCATCCTGCAGTTCGTGCGGGGAGGAGTAAGAACGTCGATCCGTTTCCTCGTGCTTGAGATATCTGAAAAAACATTCCATCACAGCATTATCGTAAGGATAGCCTTTCGCAGAAAACGACTGGATCATACCGTGTTGATCCAGAAACTGCCGGAACCTCTTTGCCGTAAACTGACTGCCCCGATCCGTGTGAAACATCACGCCGGAAGATACGCCTCGTGCCCGAATGGCATCCTCCAGCGTTGCAATGGCAAGGTCGGTGTTGATTCGGGCAGACAGGCGAAATGCTATGATTTTGCGGGAGAACAGATCCATAATAGCACAAAGATAATAGAATCGACCGCCTGCTCTAATATATGTAAAATCGCAGACCCAAGCCATTTTCGGCCTCTCCGGCTTGAATTGCTGCTGCAGTAGATTTTTGCAGATGCCTCCTTCATCATCGGAATGTAATTTCTGCTTCGGCGGCTTAAAAGTGCTCATTTTGGGCAGATTCATGGTTTTCATCAGGCGGTACACTCTGCCGCAGCTGATGTGAATGCGATATTCCCGTGCAAGGCATTCGGTCATTTTCTGTGAACCCAATCGCTTGTCGCTTTTGATGTAAAGTGCAAGGATCTTTGCACGAAGCTCTCTGTTTTCAACGGTTCTGCGAGAATCTTTGTGGTTGCGGAATTTGTAGTAAGTACTCCGATTGACACCCAGAACCCGACAAAGTGTTGTCACAGCGTGCTCATGACGCAGCGAATGGACTGCGTTTAGTCTTTGCCTGAGTGTGGCGTGAATATCGCAATGGCTTTTTTTAGGATTAGATTTTCCTCTTCCAACTGAGCGTTTCTCTTTTGCAAAGCTTTGATCTGCTCAGCGGTAATGAGAGTGTCGTCATCGAGCTTCACTACGGAATACTGCTTGATCCATTTGGCTAAGGCGCTGTGGGACACGCCGTATTCCTGCTCGATCTCTGCATAGCTTTTGCCGTTTTGGTGCAGATTTACAATCGTTTTCTTGAAGTCTTCACTGTATCGTGGACTTTTCTTTCCTGTCATTTCTTTTTCCTCCTGGCCTTTTCTTTTATTATACATCGTTCTTCTTTTTTTGTCCACTTTTTTAGTATAGCACCAAACAGATATGAATCGGTTTTATGACACGATACCATTGAAATCTGACGCCGGTAGTGGCGTGGGTCGTTTTTTAAGAATTACCCATATAGATAAAGGCGTATATGAGAAGAATGAGGTGAAATTTGAGTTTTTCATCAATGCACAGACATACTGCACTTCTTCAGAATCTGAGGCAATTTTACAAGAGCTGATGGATATAGCTTCCAATCTTTCAAAATACATTCAAGGTGTTATTAATGGGATTAGTGTGGGAGCCGCACATAAAGAGGGGGAACGAACGGTGATTATACCTATTTCCTTTAGAGAGCCAATAGTCAGTTCGGAAAGCGATAACATTGATATCGTCGTTAATCTTATTGATCGTATGTATGAAGCTATGCTTGTATCTGCAAGAAGAAAATAACAAAGGAAGATTTAAATGAAAATCCACATTCACCGAGGCCAAGACCAGATCGGCGGTTCTATCATCGAGATCTCAACCGCTACCACAAGATTGATATTTGATGTGGGCACAGAGCTTGACGAATCGGATCAGATTGAAGTTCCTACCATAGACGGACTGTTTGTTGGCATAAAGAAATACGATGCTGTTTTCATATCCCATTATCACCCAGATCATATCGGGCTGCTTGGTGCGCTGATTGATGATATTCCTGTTTACATGGGAGAAAAAGCCTTCGATATTTTATGTTCCGCCTATTCATACAGAAAGCTGGATGTACCATTTTCTACGCAATCTATTCACGATGGACAAACTGTACAGATCGGGGATATTACGGTAACGCCACTGTTATGTGACCATTCCGCTTTTGACTCGTATATGTTCCTTATCGAAGCCGAGGACAAGTGTGTTCTTTATACGGGTGATTTCCGTGCAAACGGCAGACTTGATTTTGATAAACTGCTTGATCGGATGCCTAAGGTGGATGCAGTGATCATCGAGGGAACAACACTCTCCCGCGAATACAATATCCGCAATATTGAAGAAGAAACACTGGAAGAAATCGCTGTCAATTATCTTGAAAAACATAGCGGTCCCGCTTTTATCATGATGTCTGCAATGAATATCGACAGATTGAAAACCATTGAAAATGTCGCAAGGCGAACAGGCAGGCTTTTGCTTGAGGATTTGTACACAGCAAGAGTTGCGACTGCTTCAGGCTGTGCCGTTCCCGACTGCAAAAACGGAATCCGTGTGTTTTTGACAAGTCCCGATCAGCATGATGAGCTTTGCAGTTATGGCTCTGCTAAAATTGGTGAGAAAGGGATGATGAAGTCCCGTTTCATTATGTGTGTTCGATCATCTATGAAATCCTATCTTGAAAAACGTAATGAGAAGATTTCATTTGAGGATGGTGTACTTTTCTATGGTATGTGGAAGGGATATATGGAACAGCCGAAAGTGAAAGGTTTTATTGAATTTATGCAGAGCAAAGGCGTGAAACTCCATATCCTTCATACAAGTGGACATGCTGATTCCATGACGATCGACAGTCTGATTCAAAAGGCTGTGCCGAGAATCATCGTGCCGGTGCATACTCAAAATGCGGAATGGTTTCAAAAATACGGACAAGCTGCAAATATCGCAAAAGATTTCATAATCGAGTTATAATACCGTTACAGATTAAAAAGCAATTGAGTACCATACAAAGAGCCTTCTTTCACGAAGGCTCTTTTTTACTATTGACCGAACATATCACACAACACAAAGGAACGTCGTAAACATTTAACCACAAGCCCGGTTTCCGGACTTGACATAAAACGTATGTCACACACGCTATTGACATATTTCTCATAATGCGCTATAATAATATAGTCCCAAATGGGACTATGGAGGTAAATATGAATCAGAAAACGCATCAGCTTTTAAACGATGTGAACCGTGCAATCATCAAGTTCCGTGGGGTGTATTCCGCATGGTCTAAGAAGCATGGTATCAGCTACAACGAAATGCTTGTATTATACACAATCCGTG
>SVNQ01000054.1 GCA_015066865.1 Ruminococcus sp. | reverse complement strand
TAAGCCTTGCCATTCCAATTTGATAGTTCACATACCCAACGCTTGTTCGGATCTCCTTCGATTAAAAACAAGGATATGGTTTTGCCAAATAAAGCCAAGACTCATCACCTCACACAAATACACTGTAGTGACGCACCCTAAATCTGGTGCGTCTGCCAGTTCCGCCATACTCGCATCCACTACATTATAGCACATAATAATATAATTGTCAAATCCTCCTTGAAATAAAATTTTCAAGGAGGATTATGTTCATATTACAGCATTTGCGCACGCAGCTCCGCTGCACTCATTCTGGACAGGTAGGCGGGTGCTACATCGAATGCCGTCTTGCAGCCTGTCATACCCTCTGCCTTCATACGGTACAGCGCCCTTGCATATGCCACCAGAACACTTGCGGTAAATTCGGGATTTGATTCAAGCTTGAGAGAATACTCGATCATCTGGTGTGTCTTTTCCCCGTCGCCCGTCTTTGCACTGCGCATTACAAATCCGCCATGTGGCATGGTGTTGTGCTGTGCGTCAAATTCCTCGTCCGTGATGAAATTCACCGTTGTGTTGTACTGGTCAAAATAATTCTTCATGCCCTTGATTTCTGCCGTGATCGCATCCTTGTCAGCACCATCCTCGGCAACTACAAAGCATACTCTCTCATGCTTTTCTCTCGTGGAAAGCTCCGGCTGCACGCCGCTGCGAACTGCGTCCATTGCAGCTTCAACCGGCACCGTGTACTGAATGCCCTTCTTAACACCCGCAACTCTGCGAATTGCGTCGGAATGTCCCTGACTTACGCCCTTTCCCCAGAAAGTATAGGTCTTGCCGTTGGGGAGGATGGATTCCGCATATACTCTGTTCAGGGAGAACAGACCCGGATCCCAGCCGAGGGAGATCATCGCAAGATGACCGTTTTCTTTTGCCGCCTTATCCACATTTGCAAAATGCTCCGGTATTCTCGCATGGGTATCAAAGCTGTCAATGACGTTGAAGTACTGTGCAAGTGCAGGTGTCTGCTCCGGAAGATCCGTTGCACTGCCCCCGCAGATGATCATCACATCAATGGAGTCCTGCATGTTCTGTGCATCACTCAGTCTGTATGCCGGAACACCTTCTGTCATGAGCTTTACATTTGCAGGATCACGTCGAGTGAATACACCGACCAGCTCCATGTCGTCATTCTGTCTGATCGCAAGCTCCACACCCTTGCCGAGGTTGCCGTAGCCTGCAATACCGATTCTGATCTTTTCCATATTGATTCCTCCATGCGTAATATTTCAGCCATGCGGAAATCCTGCATAGCTGCCCGTGTCGGACGGACAATTGTATCAGGATACCGACAATTTTATTATAGCATATTTTAAAGTGTATGTAAAGAAATTTTTTAATGCCTGGAATGAAAAAATTTTAGACCTGATGTAAAAATATCCGTCAATTTGACAAAAGTCAGGATCTGAGATATAATAAGAGAAGAAATGAAATTCAAAAAGGACTGATTTTTATGATTCTTGCAAACTATCATACCCATACCGAGCGATGTCAGCATGCGTTGGGAGAGGATAGGGAATATGTCGAGCATGCCATTCGCAGCGGCATGAAGGTTCTGGGTTTCTCAGATCATTGCCCGTGGGTATTTGATGACGGCTACGCTTCCCGTGTACGGATGCTCCCTTCTCAGCTCGATGAATATTTTTCCTCGCTGCTTGCATTGAAAAAGGAATATGCAAGGGATATTACGATCTACATCGGCTTTGAATCGGAGTATGTTCCGGAGCTGATGGAGGCTCAGGAAAAACTGCTTGCGGATTATCCGGTGGACTATATGATACTGGGTGAGCATTTTACAGAGCGTGAGCCATTCGGCAGCTACACCGGCATGCCCGTTAATGATGAAGCGGCATTTGTGAAATACATCGACCTTGTCATTGAGGGGATGGAAACGGGAAAATACAAGTACCTTGCACATCCCGACCTTTTCAATTTTGTCGGGGATGATGCGGTTTACGAACAGCATTACCGCCGTCTTTGCGAGTATCTCAAGGAGAAGGACATCCCCGTGGAGATCAATCTGCTGGGCATCGTGGAGAAGCGTCATTATACCTCGCCGCGTTTTCTGAAAATTGCACAGGAAGTGGGAAATACCGCTATCATTGGAATTGATGCGCATACTCCCGATCGCATGGACAATCTGCACATGCACAGAACCTGCATTGCACTTGCAGAAAAATTTGGTCTGAAACTTGTGGATTATCTGCCGGAACTTGGAATCCTGTAATTATGCGGAAATCCGCTGAAATCTGTATCTTTTTTTGCCGGAAGCTGTCCCTGTGATACGGACAGCTTCTGTTTTTAGCTAAAAGGAATGCAATTGTGCTGTTTGAGATATAATTATTCATTGAAATATTAACAAAAATAATGTAAAATATTATTGAATAGCGTGCAATATTCATATTTTTAAGGAGGAGTCAATATGAGTTCAAAATTCTGGAAACGCCTGACAGGTGCATTGCTTGCCTGTGCAATGGCGTTGCCGACAGTTTCGGGTGATATGCTGCCGAAAAAGGAAAAAACAGTTTCTGCAGCAGGCACAAACTATCACTTTGATTTCGGCGGCGGCGGCACAGCGGGAGGCTACACGGGAGTCAGTGCAACCACGGGCTACAACAAGTCCACGGGCTACGGATTTGCCAATACGGCTAACGTTAAGAATGTCGGGGCGAGCGGCAGCGGTGCATTGAGCGATGCTGTGCAGTTCACCAATACCAGCTGGAGCAACACCTTCAATGTCGACTTGCCCAACGGTCTGTACCGTGTAAATGTAACACTTGGCAATACAAACCGTACCTCCGTTGTGATGGAGGGAATGCTGCAGATCATCAACATGACGGGCAATAACGCAACCGACAGCATCCTGATCCCGATCACCGACGGTCAGCTCAATATTATGGCGACCAACGGTAAGGCAGGCTATGCGCATACGATGAGTGCGCTGGATATTGAGTGGGTATCCGGTGAAACAACACTTCCGCCCACCATCTGGATGTGCGGTGACTCCACAGTCTGCAACTACTATCCCAAGGCAACAAGCGGTCAGGCAGGCTGGGGACAGGTACTTGATCAGTATGTGGATCCTTCATGGCAGGTTCGTAATATGGCTGCCAGCGGTCAGTTCGCCAAGGGCTTTGTGGATGCGGGACAGTTTGCACCCATCCTCAAATACGGAAAACAGGGCGATATTTACATCATTTCCATCGGTATCAATGATACAAATTATTCCAACGCAACCGAATATAAGGAAGTAGTAACTTCCATGGTGCAGCAGGCAAAGGCAAAGGGCATGCAGGTCATCCTCGTCAAGCAGCAGGGACGTGCAAGCGACGTCAACAGAAATCCGCTGCTGGGCGGAAGATGGTTCGGCGGAGAACTTGATGCCATCGGTGCTGCCGAGGGCGTGCAGGTCATCGACCTGTTCACACTGTGGCAGAACCACACAACATCCATCGGATATGACGCTACACTGGGACTTTACTGCAGCGGCGACGATCTCCATCCGAACCGTAAGGGTGCTATGAAGCTTGCAGAGCTTGCTTCCTCGCAGATCGACTGGTCAAATACCGGCAATGTTGCCGGCGGCGCAGAGATCGAGGAGGGGACTCCCTTCCTGCTGCGCAATTCCAACAGCGGTCTGTATCTCTCTGTTGAGGGGACTGCTGAACAGGGAACCAACGTTGCCCAGACCGGAATCACCGGTCTTGATGAGGGCCGCAATCTCTGGAAGGCAGAGGCTGCAGAGGATGGCTACTACAGACTTTACAGCTGTGCAAATGACAGCATGCTTCTGGATGTAACAGAGGGCAAGAATGAAAACGGCACGAATATTGCAATCTGGGGCAACAGCGGCTCCGATGCGCAGCTTTTCAAATTCATTCCGCAGGCAGACGGCAGCTATGTCATTGCAACAAAGGCAAGCGATGACAAGCGCTGTGCGGATGTCATCAATGCAGAAACAACAAGCGGTGCAAATATCCGTCAGTGGGAGCGCAACGGTCATGCGTGTCAGGCATGGTTCCTCGAAAAGGTAAATGCGGCAACTGACGAATTTACCCCCGGAGATGTCAACGAAGACGGCGTGATCAATGCATTCGACGTGGCGATCATGAAGAAAATGCTCAGTGATGATGCACTTACCCGCAGACAGAAGCGCACAGCGGATGCAAATGCGGACTTTGGTCTGAAAGCGGATGACTGCAAAATGGTCAGCGATTTTGTGCTGAACAGAGGCAGCATTGAGCCTTCCGCAACGGGCAACCGTGTGTATTATGCGGTGGATCAGGCATATTACAGCGGTGTTGAGGAGGATTACAACCTCGGTTATGTATCCGATGCTTATCTGAATCTGGATAACAAGATGGGCAGCTTTGCGGAGTGGAGCGTGACCGTTCCGAAGGACGGCAATTTCCTCTGCACTTTCCTGATCGCAAACGGCAGTGCGAATAACCGCACCATGAAGATCGAAGTAAACAACGAGAAGGATTACTGGATGCAGGACTTCCTGACAACGGGTGCTTGGACAACATGGCAGGAAAGAGGCATTGTACTTCCGCTGAAGGCAGGCAAAAACATTATCCGTACCACATCCGCAACGGCGGAGGGCGGCCCGAATATCGACTATCTGCGTCTGGAATGGACGGATGAACCGATCGCAGGCATTTACAATCCTACCACCACACCCGAAACTCCGGGCGCATCCGGCAAGACGATCTACATTGCAGGTGACTCCACCGTGCAGACATATAATGCAAGCTATGCTCCGCAGCAGGGCTGGGGCGCATTCCTGGGCAATTACCTCAACGGCGTGAACGTTTCCAACCACGCCATTGCAGGCAGAAGCTCCAAGAGCTTCTATGACAACGGCAGACTCGATACGATCCTCAACGAGATCAAGCCCGGCGATTACCTGTTCGTGCAGTTCGGCATCAACGATGCCGCCTACAACAAGGCAGAACGTTATGCACCGACCTGCGGTTCTGTTCCGGGTACGGACGGCAGCTTTGAGTTCTACATGGCAAAGTACATCGAGGGTGCAAAGGCAAAGGGCGCAACCCCCGTGCTTGTAACAACTGTTATCGGTCTGAAATCCTATGACAATAATTCTAAGAAGTTCGTGGGAAGCTACACAAATTACTGTGACGCAATGAAAAAATGCGCTGCATACTACAAGATCCCCTGTATCGACCTGAATACGCTGATGGTGAATCACTACAATTCCATCGGCTATAATAAGGCGTACAACTATCACATGATCTCCACGGGCAACGGCTCCACCGACCAGACACACTTTACGGAAACCGGTGCAAATGCCGTGGCAGGCCTTGTGGCAAATGCTATCAAGGGTCTGGGCGTAGACATTTCTTCCAATGTTAAATAATGGGATAAGAGGTTAACGGATCGCCGCCGCAGTATTTCTGCGGCGGTATCTGTTTTTTCATGCGATTCTGCTGCTTTTTTCGCATTTGCTCTTGATTTTTTGGTAAATCTGTGGTATGCTTAAACTGAGGGGGTTTTGTATGGAACGGTGGTATGCATCACAGAAACAGAAAACCGCAGCAGCGGCAAGGAGGCATACCGGAGTACAAAACTATTTAGGAGGAATGGTTATGAACAAAAAACGACTCTGGGCGGCGCTGTCGGCAGGAACGCTTCTGCTGACAAGCCTTCCCGTTCTGGCAGCGGAATCCGATGTCAGAATGTGTGAGATCACATGCCTTGGCGATGCGGACGCAAACGGAAGCGTCAGCGTTGCGGACGTTGTGAAGCTCACAAAATTCCTGCAGAATCAGGATAAAAAGGTTTCCATCAATGCGGATCTTTCAGCAAGCGGCAAAATTGACGCCTTTGATCTGGCACTGCTCAAGAAAATGGTTGTTGGCAAATACAAGCCTGAGGATTTTACCGGTCTGATGATCAATGAGGTCTGCGCTTCCAATCAGGAATGCTGGTCGGATGCCGACGGCAGAGAGCCTGACTGGGTGGAGCTTTATAATGCAGGCAAAACATCGGTCAACCTCAGCGGCTACGGCTTTGCTGATGGCAAGAAGAATCTGTTCAAATATGTTTTCCCTGAGGGAACGGTGATTCCCGCAGACGGTTATCTGATGATCTGCTGCGATGATGGACTGACAAGCACGGATCCGAAGGAGCATCATGCACCCTTTAAGCTCAGCTCCACGGGTGAGACACTGTATCTCACACATCCCGGTCATGGTACACTTGATGTGGTGGAAGTACCTGCGGCGGTGACGGATGTGACCTACGGCAGATACAAGAACGGCGAAGAAACATTTGAAACGCTCACTCCCACACCGAACGCAAGCAACAGCACGGCACAGAAGGTGGAAGTGGATATCGATCCTCCGGTTGGCGTTTCCACACCTGAATTTTCTAAGGAAAGCGGCTTCTACGCAAGCGGTTTTGATCTGACGATCACGGGTGCATCCGGTTCAACGATCCTGTATACTCTCGACGGCACGGATCCGAGAACTTCAAAAACTGCAAAGACCTATCAGAGTGCGATTGCGGTGAAGGATAACACAAATGATCCGAATGTTCTCAGTGCCATTACGGATATTACCGTAACGGGGACTTCCGCACCGAGCAAGCCTGTTGACAAGGGCATGGTATTCCGTGCGGTCTGCAAGGATGCGCAGGGCAATTTCAGTGACGTTGTCACGGAGAGCTATTTCATTGGCAAGAATGCGGCATATTATCAGGATATGCGTGTGATTTCCCTCGTAACGGAGCCGGACAACATGTTCAGCACCGACAAGGGCATCTATATGGTCGGCGATGCGTATTATCAGTGGCGCAACAGCCCCGAATTTGATCCTACCCTCAGAGAATGGGATACCAGACTGCCCACCAATTACAACCAGTCCGGCGTTGAGTGGGAGCGCCCCGCCAATATTCAGATCTTTGAAAAGGGCGCACTTTCTTATGAAACAGGCGTGGGCATCCGCATTGCGGGCAATGCAACAAGAAGCAGTGCGCAGAAGAGCATCCGTCTGTATGCACGCAGTGAGTACGGCGATTCCAATCTGAAGTATGCGTTCTTTGAGGAACTGACGGATATTACCGGCAAGCCCATCACCAAATTCGATAAGGTGACGCTCCGAAATGGCGGCAACGACGTGGATGGTGTCAAGTTCCGTGACGATCTCGTGCAGGCACTTGCAAAGAATCTGGATGTTGCACTGCAGGCAAATGACTACTGCATCCTCTTCATTGACGGCGAATTCTGGGGTATGTATTCCATCAAGGAGCGCCTGGAGGATGATTATGTGGAATCCCACTATGGCATTGACAAGACCAACGTAACCACCATCAAGAACGGAGAAATCGAAGGCAATGAGGCAGTCGGTCAGGAGTACGTTGATTTCTACAACTGGGCGATTGCTGCGGACATGAAGAATGACGCAAACTATCAGAAGGTCTGCGACACCATCGACATGCAGAGCTTTATGGATTATATCACGCTGGAAACCTATATCTGCAATGCGGACTGGTGCAGTTCCAACGGCATCAATAACTGGCAGATGTGGCGCACCAACGAAGCGGTTGACGGCAACGAATACGGTGACTGCAAATGGCGTTACATGGTATTTGATACCGAATATTCCAGCGCACTCTACAACGAAAACCGTACCAACTACAACTATGATGCACTTTCCAACATGAGTACGGAGAAGGAATGGAAGAACATCGGCGCACTGTTCTATAAGCTCCTGGAGAATGAAACATTCAAGACCGAGTTTGCGGCGAATTACAAGAAGATCGTGGAAAACGAATTTAATTACCAGAGTGACGTAGCACCGCTGATCGACGCTTATGTGCAGGCGCTTCGTGAACCGACGGCTGCAAGCTGGAGAAGATTCGGCGGCTACAACGCCGACAGACAGGTCAACGGCTACAACAGCAGCGTTGACGCTGTGCGCAGATTCTATCAGGAACGTGCAAAGTATGCACTGGATTATCTGGATAAGGTAATTGAGAAAGGCGGCCCTGTTTCGGGTGGAAATAACGGTGGATTCCCGGGATTCCCCGGTTTCTGGTGGTAAGCCAATCGCATATGATGAAAATCACCCCTGCACTTTGGTGCAGGGGTGATTTTTTGATTTATAAAAGTAACGAAATGTTCCAATAGTGCGCCACAAGAATCATTTCCACGATGCTTGGAATAAAAAACAAAAGCCGGAGTATTATGGGCGTTTCCTTTTTGAGAATAAATAAGAAACCGGATGTATTTGCAATTATCATCGGAAGCAATCCAATCGTCAGAACCATTCCTGAACCATCCCAAGCCTCAATTGGCAGCATTGCATCCGGATTTGCAACATATGTATCATGGGTGCAATACGGAATTGAAAAATAAATCAGACAGATAAGCCCGATCGTATTCAGTAGGATCAACAGTGGTGAAATAATTTTGTGTCTCATAATTTTCTCCTTGATGGTGCGTGTTTTTTGCCCTGCCAGCTGTCCATTTCTTTTTGCAGCTTGTCGATTCCTCCAAGCGTGCGGATCTTGTCCATGCTCCACATGGGAGCAAGCAGTTTTGCCTTTTCGCCGTCGCCTGTTACACGTTCCACCACAGTTTCAGCAGGGAAGTACTCAAGCTGACGGACAACTGTTTCGATATACGCTTCCTGTGTCATGGGGATGATCTCCCCATGACGGTAACGCTGTGCAAAGCGTGTGCCTTCCAGAATGTGCAGAAGCTGTATTTTGATTGCCTGCGGACGAAGATTTCCAAGAATTTCAGCCGTTTGCAGCATGTCCTCCATGCTTTCGTGAGGCAGTCCGTTGATGATGTGCAGGCAGGTACGGATGCCGAGCGCTTGCAGTTTTTCGTAGCTTTTGAGAAATTCCGAAAAAGTGTACCCACGCCCGAAATCATCCGCTGTACAGTCATGCACCGTCTGTACTCCAAGCTCCACCGTCAGATGGGTACGCCGATTGAGCAGGGCAAGATATTCGAGTACTTCCTCCGGCAGGCAGTCAGGACGAGTGCCGATGGAAAGCCCGATGATGTCGGGATGGGAAAGGGCGGTTTCGTAGCAATCTTTCAGGCGGGATACAGGTGCATAGGTGTTTGTATGCACCTGAAAATATGCAATTGCCTTTGCATCGGGGCTGCGTCTGTGAATGCGTGCAAGCTCCAGTTGAAGCTGTTCGGTCAGCGGTGCAGGATGCGTGAATGCACCGCTGCCGCCGTCACAGAATGCGCAGCCGCCCACTCCCTTTGTACCGTCAATATTCGGACAGGTGAAGCCGCCGTTGAGTACCGCCTTGTAAACTCTGCCGCCGAAGGTCTGCAGGTTATGGTAATACAGCGTGTGGTAGCGTTTGTTGTCAAAGGAATATGGAAACGGATTCATTTGGATGCACCTCCGCTTGCCATGATCTGCCATGCGGATAGATTGAGGTAACGGTAGAAATCTTCCCTGCATTTGGAATCAAAATCCATCAGCTCCGATTCGATACGGCTTGTGTCCAGCACGTCTTTGTACGACATTGCTGTAACCAGAGCGTCATCCGAAAGGCTGTGCAGGTGATTGTAGTCAAATTCTTCAAGCTGTCCGGAAAGATACATTTTCGCATTGTATTCTGTCATCCATGCATCGGGACGGGAGAAGCAGAGAAGTCCGAACATTGCCGTAAACAGAATAAACCCGATTTTGCAAACAGGAAGCTGTATTTTGAACTGGCGGATAATGATGAGTACAAAGCCCATTACAAGCAGCAGCATGAACCATGTTGTGTAAATGCGAAGCTGTGTCATGCCGTAGGCACGGATGTACAGGAACATTTTTGCCATTGCTGTGCCTGCGAG
>SVNQ01000053.1 GCA_015066865.1 Ruminococcus sp. | reverse complement strand
AGGGAGCTGACGGAAAGAAAGAGGGTATAGATCCGCAGAATGAGGGGTCTTTCCTTGCCGCAGTGCTTTGCAAGAAAGCTCATTACGCCGATTACGACAAAATTGATGCAGCAAACCTGACAGAGTTCAAAGAATCCCTTTCTTGCATATTCCGCATAGGTGTAGCCATCGGAAAGCTGCCCTGTGAAGCCGCCCAGAAAATACTGGAACTGGGAAACAAAGAACAGAACATAGAGAATGCAGATGGGGGTCACTGCAGCATAGACCATGGCATTGGGCATGATGCGCATTTTGAGAATACGGTGTTCGCATGCCGAATCCTCCACGCATTTTGGCGTTTTGACATTGCTGTAGAGCATGCCGAAGATATAGAATCCAATGAGAAGTCCGAATGCTGCATGGGGGATCAGGATGAGAGAATCGAAGGACGGCTCAAAAATCAGGCTGTTCAGCATTTTTGCCACGCCTTCGTCCGCTCTGCTCAGAAGTACCGCAACAATTGCTGTCAGGGGAATGGTGATGATAAGCCCCAGAATGATGTGAAGGATGTTTTTCAAGCCGTTCTTTTCACGCATGCCCGAAAGTGCAGCGGATGCACATTTTTGGTAACTGCCGAATGGGTGAGAAAACAGCGCCTTTTCCATGGTGAAGGGCAGCCATCGGAATGTATTGCTGTCAGTCTGGCATACCGCATAGACAAGCAGTGCGCTCACAACAATGAGAAATACCGTGCACAGAAAGGTAAGAAGGTGATTCGCTGTAATTGTGTATACAGCGGAAAATATGTACAGCACACCCGCAAGTGCCTTGTGATGTTTTGCAAATGCCTTGCCGCTTCGTTTGAGGTAGATCATGTACATGGTAATCATCAGGCAGAACAGAACAGTTGTCAGCAGACCTGTGACATGATAGCAGCAAAAGCGGACGAACAGAAATCCTGCTGCCATGCAGAGAAAGGAAAGAATCTGTTCCTTCTTCTCAAAGACTTCCGCCGGTTTTTCGGCGGTATCGGCAGCGGCATGCGAGGGCAGCGCAGCCGTTGCATTGTAGATTTCGTTATAATCATTCATCGTACAGTTCTTCCCTTCGTTAGCTTATTTTTCAGGTGCATAGACATTCACCTGCACAACTTCGCCGGACGATTCGCTTCCATACGCTATGATGGATACGGAGAGTGTTCCCTCGTTGCCGCCCACATAAATGGACTGACCATCCGCTGCGACTTTTGCATCATAGATATTGTCTATGGAACTCAGCTTCAATTTGGCAGTATAATCACCGCCGCAGCGGATTTCTGCAAGATCGCTCAGCTGCAGGGTATCGCCGATTTTTGCACGAACGGGGGTGTGGGATTCAATTTTCGGCACTCTGTTTACATAGTCAAATGCTCCCCAGATGCAGTATGCTCCAAAAATCAGAACCAGACTTCCAAGTGTGATTGCGGTAATTAGGATTGCTTTTTTCATGATTTATCCTCCTTTTCCGGTGTCGATGATCTGTACATCGGTTACAATGTTGTTTTCGTTGCATTTAGCATAGTAGAGATAGTAGTAATTTCCGGCACTATTGATCCAGTCATGGAAATAGCAGTCCTGCCCGATGAATACATATCCCTGTTCTTCAAGAGTTTCATTACTGCGTTCCTGTGCGTCATAGCGAACATAGCGCTTTTGCACGGCTGCGAGTGAGCGTCCCTTCATCCAGTCGGGATCAAAATCGAAGCGATAGGTGAGAGCCATCTGCGCCCACCATCCCGCAACGCCCGCTGCGACTGCAACTACTCCGAGGGTACAGACTGTGCGCTGAAGTTTCTGCGGCATTCGGGACAATCCATGCAGCAGAAACATTGCAGCATAGATGAGCACAGCACCAATTGCATAGCTTACAATATCCCACCAGCTTGCACTGGTACCGATGAGCGTTGCAGGCAGGCTTCCGCGTTCAAATCCGAGCAAATCGCTCAGACGGAAATACTGCAAAATTTCTGCCAGACAGCCGACTCCGAACATCCAGAGGGGCAGTGTTTTCGGCAGAGCCTTTGTAAAGATACGGATCAGGCAGTACAGCAGCATGACAATCAGGACATCCCCGATGTAGGCACGCACGATCCCCAGACCGTAGATGCCGATAACGATCTCCGTCAGAAACAGCAGAATGGATGCTGCGACATAGCCCAGAGCAGTTTTAGATTCTTGTTTCATTCCTCATCTCTCCTATCAAAAAACAGAAGTAGCAGTTGAGTTATACTTCTTCTTCATCTCTCCATTCCAATATATCACCCGGCTGACAGCGGCGAACCTCCGCCGGTGATCTGCTTCCTTTTGTGCTTCGCACAAGCGGAAGCGAAGTTATCATGATTCTTCTTCATCTCTCCATTCCAATATATCACCCGGCTGGCAGCGGCGAACCGCCGCCGGTGATCTGCTTCCTTTTGTGCTTCGCACAAGCGAAAGCGAAGTTATCATGATTCTTCTTCATCTCTCCATTCCAATATATCACCCGGCTGGCAGCGGCGAACCGCCGCCGGTGATCTGCTTCCTTTTGTGCTTCGCACAAGCGGAAGCGAAGTTATCATGATTCTTCTTCATCTCTCCATTCCAATATATCACCCGGTTGGCATTGGAGAACCTCGCAGAGCTTTTCAAGTGTGGAAAAGCGGATGGCTTTGGCTTTGCCTGTTTTGAGAATGGAAAGATTTGCCGGTGTGATGTCGATTTTCTTGGCAAGATCGCCGGAGGAAATCTTCCGCTTTGCCATCATCACATCCAGATTGACAATAATTGGCATACTTTTTTCCTCCTTTAGATGGTGTAGTCGTTTTCTTCTTTGAGTTCCACTGCCTTTTCAAAGACATTTTTCAGAACCCGAAGGATCAGCCCGAAAAATGCTGCTGCCAGCGCCACGATAAAACTCAGAAAACGCCAGATTCCAAATATGCCGAATGGAATTGCAGCAAGGATGCAGCACCAGGAAATGATACGCAGGCACTTGCAGTTGTTTGCAGTAAATACCTCGTCTTTCTTGATGCTCCTCAGAAGCTTGTGCAGCGCATACAGGCATGCCATTCCGCAGATCGCCGCCAGATACAGCGTAATGGAAAGCGGCCAGTAGACCGATCCATTCAGAAATCCCACGCCCTCGCCATAAACTGCATCATACCATTCGGCAATGACCGGCACGCAGGTCATGAGAATCGGAATGAAGACGAACAGTACCTTCACCAGAAGCAGGGAAAGCTGCAGAGATTTTGTTTTGTTCCACATAGGTGTTACCTCCACTTTGAAAATTTATGTTGTGCTTTTAGTATATCACAAAAATTATCATTTGTCAAGAGTTTTTTATTGAAAAACAATAATATTTTTTCTTTTATCGAAAATGTGGCTTGGGTGCGTAAAAAAATGCCTGTAAAATCCACTGAAATCCTTGCAAAATGGATGGAAATATAGTATAATGTGAATAACTGGGCGGCACAGGAAAGCCACCGGAGGAAATGGAATGGAGTGAAAAAGAATGGCATATGTAATAGGCGTGGATCTTGGCACGAGTGGAACCAAGACCGTATTGTTTGATGAAACAGGAAAGGTAATTGCAGCGCATACGGTGGAATACCCCATGTATCAGCCGAAGAATGGCTATGCAGAGCAGGACCCTGCGGACTGGCGTGAAGCAGCCTTCACGACGATTCGTGCGGTGATGGACAAGAGCGGTGTTTCTGCCGATGAAGTGAAGGGAATCGGACTTTCCGGACAGATGCACGGACTTGTGATGCTGGACAAGGACTGCAATGTCATCCGCAATTCGATCATCTGGTGCGATCAGAGAACGGCGAAGGAATGTGAGGAGATTACGGAAAGGGTGGGGAAGGAACGCCTGATTGAGATCACGGCGAACCCCGCACTGACTGGATTTACGGCTTCGAAGATCCTGTGGGTGCGCAATCACGAACCTGAGAATTATGAGAAATGCCGTCACATTCTCTTGCCGAAGGACTATGTGCGTTTTTGCTTGACGGGCGAATTTGCAACGGAGGTTTCCGATGCATCGGGAATGCAGCTGCTGGATATTCCGAAGCGTCAATGGTCGGATGAGGTGCTGGAAAAGCTGGGGATCGAGAAGTCCCTGCTTGCAAAAGTTTACGAAAGTCCCGAAATTACGGGTGGACTGACTGCGGAAGCGGCAGCAAGGACGGGATTGAAGAAGGGAACGATCGTAGTCGGCGGTGCGGGTGACAATGCCGCCGCTGCAGTTGGGACGGGCGTAGTTCGTGACGGAAAGGCATTTACCACCATTGGTACAAGCGGTGTGGTATTTGCGCATACCTCCGATATTACCATCGACAAGGGAGGCAGGGTGCATACATTCTGCTGTGCAGTTCCGGACTGCTGGCATGTTATGGGCGTAACGCAGGGTGCAGGTCTTTCCCTGAAATGGTTCCGTGACAATTTCTGCAATGCGGAAAAGGAAACAGCAATGGCAATGGGCGTGGATCCCTATTATCTGATGGACAAGGCGGTTCTGGAATCCCCGATCGGGGCGAACAAGCTCCTGTATCTGCCCTATCTGATGGGCGAGCGTACACCGCATCTTGACCCGAATGCAAGGGGTGTATTCTTCGGACTTTCTGCAATTCATGAAAAGCGTGACATGCTGCGTGCCGTGATGGAGGGCGTGACCTATTCTTTGCGTGACTGTGTGGAAGTATGCCGTGAGATGGGCGTTTCCGTGAGTGATATGATGGCATGCGGCGGCGGCGGTTCTTCCCCTGTATGGAGACAGATGCTGGCAGATCTGTATGGATGTCCTGTAAAGACAGTGGATTCTAAGGAAGGCCCTGCACTTGGCGTGGCAATTCTGGCAGCGGTTGGTGCCGGTATGTACAGCAGCGTGCCTGAAGCATGCGATGCGATTGTTCACACGGCAAATGTACAGGAGCCGGTGGCAGAGAATGTACCGGAATATGAGAAATACTATCAGCTCTATCGTGAGATCTATCCTGCGCTGAAAGCGCAGTTTGCAAAGCTTGCGGCAATGTGATGCCGCAGGGTGAATTTATGACAAACAAAAACCTCCCTGCCGATTGGCAGGGAGGTTTGATGTTACTTAGTATTTTTCACATTCCAACGGAAGGAACAGAACTTGGATGCCTTGCTGACATCAAACATATTGTTGTTTAAAATGCGCGTAAAATCGAGGAAACGGTAATTGGTTTTCATTTCCTTATTTCCAATCAGGCTCTTGATGGAAGTAACACTTGCATTCGGAGGAATGCGCTGCAGTACTACACCAATGCGATGATTTGCCTTCATGTATTCAATGATCTCAGAAGCCATTGTCAGAGTCTTATCCGCTACATTGTAAATGCCGTTGTAGGAATGGTCTTCCGCAGCACGAGTGAAGCCAAGCAGGAAATCCACCATATTATGTACGCAGCAGAAATGGAAACCATACTCGCCGGTACGATAGATGAATTTGGTATGATCCTTTGGATCTGTGATCTTTGCTTCCAGGTTTGCACCGAATTTTTTGGTATATACCGGAGGAATACGAATGATTGCACACACCATACCCTTTGCACGTCCAATATCGGACGCCATTGTATTCTCAGAGTCGGATTTGAGCTTTGCATAGTTCGTAACCGGCTTTGTGAAATCATCCTCACGCAGCGGTTCGCGGGTTTTCGGCATTTGATATACCTGTGTTGTACTGATGAGAATGAAACGCTTTACATCATGAGAAATCGCAAAGCGATAAATGAAGCTGTTGCATTGTTTATTCAGTTCTATTTCCTTTTCTGTGACAATAGGTCCCAGATCGTTATCCACAGTACATGCCAGATGAATCACAGTGTCTATCTTATTGCGGTCAAAAACATCTGCATATGTAGACTTATCCGACGGCTTAGCTTGTACAAATGTGAAATTTTCCTTATTGATATTATAGTCGCTGGTCTGATGATCAACAGCAATGACCTCATACCCTTTTTTCAAAAAACCGGAGCAAACATGGTCACCAATTAATCCACAGCCGCCTGTTACCAGTACTTTTGCCATACGAGCAAGCCTCCTGTAATTTCTAATTAATTATATTATAGCATGATTTCTCACGCAATTCAAGTATAAATTGTGAACTTTATACTAAAGAAACACCGAATACATAAAAAGTTCAACGCTTCAGAAATCAAATGTGTTTTCTCATGCCCGTCCTGCTGTTATCATACTTCCCCAATCATCAGAACAGCAGCTCTGCAGGATTCTCCAGAGCTGCTGAAATAATCTGTTTTTGTTACTGTGCGCTATTTGCTTCCTCTACCATTGTATCAACAGCATCCTTGATTGTAGCAAGGGATTCGTTCCAAGGTTTACCCTTAGCTGCGGCACGAACACCGTTTTCGTTGCTGTCAAGGATCTTTCCAAGGTCAGTGGAAACGCCGTTCATGAAGTCAAATGTCGGATTTTCGAGTGCGATCTCGTCCATCTTCTTCTTCATTTCAATCATTTCCTCGGACCACTGATAGTCTTCAACGAATGCTTCATTGCCGATACGGATTGCTTCCTCATTCATCATGGAAACACGCTTGCACTCAAGGTACTTAGCAACGCCTTCGGGGTTATGACCGCCTGCTACGAACAGGTAGGATTCCATATTGGTCGGAATGTAGTGCTCGTCTGCATCGGGATCTCTCGGCATCGGAACGAAGAAGCAATTGTCACCGAACTGCTTCATCCAGTCAGGTCTGGAATCGTCATCCTTGGTATCAAGGTCGCCGCCGTACAGTGCCCACAGACCTACGGGGTAGAACAGGAGCTTGCCTTCGCCGATGTATTCGGGATGCGCTGTCCAGCCATAATCACCGACACCAATTGCAACTGCATTGGAGGTGTACAGGTCATACATGAAATTCTGTACACGCTCAACGGACGGATCTGACAGGTTGTTTACGAGCTTGCCGCCCTCCAGACCGATGTAGGGAACACCGGTTGTAGCGGAAAGACCGCCCTCGAACCACCAACCGTCAATACCGTACTTGCCATTCTCAGGATCTACGAATGCTTCCAGCATTTCCTTGAATGCTTCCCATGTCCATTCGTCCTTTTCCAAAAGCTCAGCGGGATCATCAAAGCCGAGTTCCTCGATGGTATCACGGTTGTAAATCACTGCACAGCCATCGCCCGTTACCTGAGTAACAATCATATAGTGCTTGCCGTTCCACATAATATTGTCATTTGCTTCCTTAATGTCCTTCCATGCTTCGCTTTCGAAGTCGATGTAATCATCAGCCGGAACGAACATACCACGGATTGCACCCTTCGGGAATGCGTCAAAGTTGCCGCCGTAGAAGAAGTCGATACCCTCATCACTGTTGATGGAGTTTGCCAGCTTGTCATAACGCTCAGCGTATGTACAGGAGATCCACTCAACTTTACCGCCGTAGCGTTCCTGGAACATCGCCAGATCTACAGGCGTACTTTTCGCAGTCGTACCGGGGTTAATATCCCAGTCGGACAGCCATTTGATGGTCTTGTTTTCCAGTTCACCGGTCAGTCTGTCATCCTCTCCGGCGAGACTTGCAACCTCCTCACGAACAGAGGAATCCATTTCCTTGTAACTTTCTGTCTTGCCGTCGCAGCCGAAGCTTGTCATGGACATGCCTGCTACCAGCAGCAGCGCAAGCGCCGCCTTATACTTTCTCATCATCATAATCAAACTCCAATCCTTGTACCTGCGCATGCACGGAGCAGGCACATCATAATTTCGTTCTATCCGGATACAGTTACCACTGTATCGTTATACAATTATAACATGTTTTTAAAAAAAATGCAATTACTATTTTGCACTATTTTTCATCAAAAAATCCACCGTTTTGCACAAAAAGGAACCATCTGCAGCAGCCGTTATTCCATTACATGTTCCAGAGCATGGTAAAAAATGGTTTTGACATGTGCATCCGCAAGGGAATAGTAGATGGTTTTCCCGTCACGGCGGCTTTTAACAAGCCGAGCCTGTTTCAGTACACGCAGCTGATGGGAAATGGAAGAAACTGTCATAGAAAGCCGTTCTGCGATCTCTCCGACGCAGCGTTCGTGATCGAGCAATTCAAAGAGAATCCGTACACGGGTCGGTTCTCCGAACATCTTCAGCAGGTCTGCCACCCTTGTCAGAAGCTCCGTGTCGGGCATTTTCTGCATCATTTCATCAATCAGCGTTTGGTGGTGAATGCACGCACCGCAGATATGTTCCTGTTCCATAAAATACCTCCATCGGCTAAATTGCCGGCATCACTCTGCCTCCGGAAACCGGAATATAAGCGCCGGTCGTAAAGCTTGCCAGATCCGAGAGCAGGAATGCCGTCATCTGAGCAATTTCCATGTCCGTGCCGCGTCTGCCAAGCGGAACGGTCTTATCGTATTCGGGTGCAGATTCGGTGTGATTCTGCCTGTCACGCTCGGAGATCGTCCATCCGGGTGCGACCTGATTCACGGTAATTCCGTGACAGCCCACTTCCTTGGCAAGACAGCGGACAATGCCGTCAAGACCACGTTTTCCTGCGGTGTAGGCGCCTACGCCCGGTTCTGCCATTGCAGCGCATTCCGTGTTGATTGCCACGATCCTGCCGTAGCTTTGTGCGATCATGTCGGGCAGAAATGCCTTTGCCAGATGCACGGTCTGCATCACACAGGAGTCGAACTGACTCTGAAAATCTGCAAGCGGCTGATCCAGGATGGACTTCCATTCGTATTGGATCACTGCATTCGCAACCAGCAGATTCACTCTGCCAAACTGTGCAGCAACTGTTTTCTGCATTCTCTGCACATCCGCAAAATCCGTCACATCACACTGTACGAGAAATGCACGTCTGCCTGTTTGCTCCACCATTTCCGCAGCACGCTTTGCACGTTCCGCACTGCGGCAGTAGTGCAGAACCACGTCTGCACCGCATTCTGCAAGTGTGCGTGCAATGACGCTGCCGAGTTCACCGGACGCACCTGTAACCAGTGCAAGTTTTCCGTTCAGATCTATGTTCAGCATCGTGTGTTCCCCCTATTATTGGATCTCCGTTACTGAGAATCCCGCATCCTCTACGGCCTTGCGCAGACGATCAAGCAGTTCCAGATCGGGATAGCCGGTGTATTTGATGTGTGCAGTTTCGGTTTTCAGGTCAACCTGTGCCTGCACGCCGTCAAAAGCATTGAGCGCCGCTTCCGCATTTGCCCTGCAATGCTCGCAGTTCATGCCGGAAATACGCATGGTATAGCTGCCGCCGCCGCCCGGAAGCGGCTCTGCAGCGGACGCATCCAGCGGTACTGTGGTGTTTTGCTTCTTCTTCCGTCCCGCACAGAGGATGGCAATGACTGCAATGAGCGCAGCGATTGCGCAAAATACAAGAATGACCACCATCAGGAAACGGACATTAAACATGTTCATCATAAGGATCGCCCCTATCATCAGAAAGTTGTTACCTATATTATACCACATTTTCATGCACATTGTAAAGCAAATTTTTTATGTTAAACATATTGCCGTAAAAATTCCGCATATAGTGTACAGAGCCACCGATCGAAGGGGCAAATCTGAACGGCCGTGCGGAGCTGACGTGCGGTCAATGGGAGTGAGGGTATGCATAATCAGCCAAATGAAAGGGCAATCATGCTGGGGCAGTATATTCTGGAACATCGTACCACAGTTCGTGCCGCAGCAAAGCAATTCGGAATTTCCAAAAGCACGGTACATAAGGATGTCAGTGAACGACTGCCATATATCAAGCCGCAGCTTGCCGAGGAGGTGCGGGAAGTGCTTTTGCAGAATAAACAGGAGCGCCATATCCGCGGAGGTCTGGCAACCAAGCAGAAATATGCACGACTTGCTGCGGGAAGAAAATAACGGAAGCTGCCCCTGCTTTTATGCAGGGGCAGCTCAGTTTGTCAAAGAAGTATGATTTCACTTAATTTTGCCCCACCCCCTTCCCCCCTCCCCAAAGGGGAGGGGGGAAGAGGGAGGGTGCTGCCGCACCCTTGCCCTGCCCTCTTGCAGAGCGCTTTTTGGCTATTTATTGGGGGTTGTAGGGGGATTCGCCCCCTACATGCGCCGAAGGCGCAACCCATAATAATATAATTAGTCCAGCTGTGCGCCATAAGGCGCACTGGCTGGACGGGACTTTTTCGACAGACTGAGCTGCCCCTGCTTTTATTCCGATAGTCATATAGAAGTATTAAAAAGCCACGTTTGATATTGATGTCAAAAGTGGCTTTGCGTTGCTTAT